>NZ_CP108427.1:2584285-3230357 GCF_035982055.1 Streptomyces sp. NBC_01288 | reverse complement strand
CACGGTCCTGGCGATGGGCGCGACGGTGGCCGTGAGCGCGGCGGCGATGTATCTGCTGGAGTCGGTCCGGGGCCATCTCCTGCCCACCACCCTGGCCACGGTCCGGCACCCGACCGGCACGGCGGCCCCCTCGAACGCGTGGGTCCTCTCCGAGGGCGCGACCGACGCGACCGGGCGTCACGTACCGGACCTGCCGAGCTGCTACGCGAGCGACGACTACACCAACTGCCTTGCCCAGCACGGCCGGACGGGCCGCTGGGCGGAGTTCCATCCGTCGTCCCACCTGTGGCCGTTGCAGTGGGCGGAGACGGGCCTGTGCGTGTTGCTGGCGGCGGGGCTCGCGGGGCTGTGCGTCCGGTGGATCCGCCACAGGTCCGCCTGACCGGTCACCCACACACCCAACACCCTTTCCCGCGTTCGAAGTTGAGGTACCCCATGCCCTTTTCCGCGCCCCTTTCCGCGCGAATACGCCGATCCCGATTCCGGTCCCGCCTGCTCATCGCCCTCGCGGCAGCCACGACCACCGTCCTCGCCATCACACTGACACTGGCGTTGACGGTCACGACGTACGACCACACCTCACCCCGCGCCGCCCGGAACAAGGCGTCGGGACCGGTGGCGTCCGGGGCGGTCGACTGCCGCAAGGTGAAGTGCGTGGCCCTCACCTTCGACGGCGGCCCGAGCCCCACAACTCCCCGTCTCCTGGACATCCTTGAGCGGGACCATCTCCACGCGACGTTCTTCCTCCAGGGCAAGGGCCACATCGCGAAGTACCCGCAGATAATCCGCCGCATCGCGAACGAGGGCCACGAGATCGGCAACCACACCTGGAACCACAGGGTGTTGACCCGGATCGACGCGACCGACGCCCGCCGGGAGCTGACCCGCACGCAGAACGCCATCGAACGGATCACCGGCACCAAGCCCGTCCTGATGCGGCCGCCTGAGGGCCGCACCAATCGCCAAGTGGCAAAGATCTGCCGGGAGTTGGGCCTTGCGCAGGTGTTGTGGAGCGTGACGGCCAAGGACTACGAGACAACCGACTCGGCCCTGATCACCCGACGCGTCCTCGACCAGACCCACCGCGACGGCATCATCCTGCTCCACGACCTCCACAAGGGCACGGTCCCCGCGGTCCCGGGCATCATCAAGGCCCTCCGGCAGCGCGGCTACACCATCGTCACGGTGTCCGAACTCCTCGCACCTGCCAAGCCTCGGCCGGGGATGGTGTACCGGCCTTGAACAGCTGCCCCTGAAGACGCTCTTCAGCACTCGATGATGTTCACAGCCAGCCCACCCCGAGCGGTCTCCTTGTACTTCACGCTCATGTCCGCCCCCGTCTCCTTCATCGTCTTGATGACCTTGTCGAGGGACACCTTGTGCGACCCGTCCCCCCGCATGGCCATCCGTGCCGCGGTGACCGCCTTCACCGCGGCCATGCCGTTGCGTTCGATGCAGGGGATCTGGACGAGGCCGCCGACGGGGTCGCAGGTGAGGCCGAGGTTGTGTTCCATGCCGATCTCGGCCGCGTTCTCGACCTGTTCGGGGGAGCCGCCGAGGACCTCGGCCAGCGCGCCCGCCGCCATCGAGCAGGCGGAGCCCACCTCGCCCTGGCAGCCGACCTCGGCGCCGGAGATGGAGGCGTTCTCCTTGAAGAGCATGCCGATGGCGCCGGCGGAGAGCATGAAGCGGACCACGCCCTCCTCGTCGGCGCCCGGCACGAAGTTGATGTAGTAGTGCAGGACCGCCGGGATGATGCCGGCGGCGCCGTTCGTGGGGGCGGTGACCACGCGGCCGCCCGCCGCGTTCTCCTCGTTCACGGCCATCGCGTAGAGCGTGATCCACTCCATCGCGTGCGCCAACGGGTCGCCCTCCGCCCGGAGTTGGCGTGCCGACATGGCGGCCCTGCGGCGGACCCGGAGGCCGCCCGGCAGGATGCCCTCCCGCGACATGCCCCGCGAGACGCAGGCCTGCATCACGCGCCAGATCTCCAGCAGCCCGGCCCGGATCTCCTCCTCCGTGCGCCAGGCGCGCTCGTTCTCCAGCATCAGCGCGGAGATCGACAGGCCGGTCTCCTGGGTGAGGCGCAGCAGCTCGTCGCCCGTGCGGAACGGGTACTTGAGGACCGTGTCGTCCAGCTTGATGCGATCGGCGCCGACCGCCTCCTCGTCGACGACGAAACCGCCGCCCACCGAGTAGTACGTCTTCGACAAGAGTTCCTCGCCCACCGCGTCGTACGCCCACAGCGTCATGCCGTTCGCGTGGTACGGGAGGGTTTTTCGGCGGTGCAGCTTCAGGTCGGAGTCGTAGGAGAAGGGGATCTCGTGCTCGTCGAGGAGGCGGATGCGGCCCGACTCCTTGATCCGCTCGACCCGTTCGTCGGCCTTCTCCACGTCCACCGTGCGCGGCGACTCGCCCTCCAGGCCGAGCAGCACCGCCTTCGGGGTGCCGTGCCCGTGGCCGGTCGCGCCGAGGGAGCCGTACAGCTCGGTGCGGACGGAGGCGACGGAGTCCAGCAGGTTCTCGTTGCGCAGCCGGCGCGCGAACATGCGGGCCGCCCGCATCGGGCCGACCGTGTGGGAGCTGGACGGGCCGATGCCGATCGAGAACAGGTCGAAGACCGAGATGGCCACGGTGACTCCTCAGAACGCAAGACGTGCGGGGTGGTGCAAGGGTTGGGACACCGGCGCGCACCTCCCAGTGTGCGCCGGTGTCCCCGAGGGGCTACAGCCCGGGATACAGCGGGTACTTCTCCGCCAGCGCGGTCACCCGCGCCTTGAGGGCGGCCACGTCGTACGACGGCTTCAGCGTCTCGGCGATGACGTCCGCGACCTCGGCGAAGTCCTCGGCCGTGAAGCCGCGGGTCGCCAGCGCCGGCGTACCGATGCGCAGGCCGGACGTCACCATCGGGGGGCGCGGGTCGTTCGGGACGGCGTTCCGGTTGACCGTGATGCCGACCTCGTGGAGCCGGTCCTCGGCCTGCTGGCCGTCCAACTCGGAGGTGCGCAGGTCGACCAGGACCAGGTGCACGTCCGTACCACCGGACAGGACGTCGACCCCTACGGCCTTCACGTCGTCCCGCACCAGGCGCTCGGCCAGCAGCCGCGCACCCTCCACGGTACGCCGCTGCCGCTCCTTGAACTCCTCGCCCGCCGCGACCTTGAAGGAGACGGCCTTCGCGGCGATCACATGCTCCAGCGGACCGCCCTGGAAGCCGGGGAAGACGGACGAGTTGAGCTTCTTCGCGAAGGACTGCTTCGCGAGGATGATGCCGCCGCGCGGGCCGCCCAGCGTCTTGTGGGTCGTGGACGTGACGACATCCGCGTACGGCACCGGGTTCGGGTGGAGGCCGGCGGCCACCAGGCCCGCGAAGTGCGCCATGTCGACCCACAGGAAGGCCTCGACCTCGTCCGCGATCCGGCGGAACTCCGCGAAGTCCAGCTGGCGCGGGTACGCCGACCAGCCCGCGATGATCACCTTCGGGCGGTGCTCCCTGGCGAGCTTCTCCAGCTCGGCCATGTCGACCAGACCGGTCGTGGCGTCCACGTGGTACGCGACCACGTTGAACTGCTTGCCGGAGAAGTTCAGCCGCATCCCGTGGGTCAGGTGGCCGCCGTGCGCCAGGTCCAGCCCGAGGATGGTGTCGCCGGGCTGGGCCAGCGCGAACAGCGCGGCCTGGTTCGCGGAGGCGCCCGAGTGCGGCTGCACATTGGCGTACTCGGCGCCGAACAGCTCCTTGACCCGGTCGATCGCGATCTGCTCGGCCACGTCGACGTACTCGCAGCCGCCGTAGTAACGACGGCCCGGGTACCCCTCGGCGTACTTGTTGGTGAGGACCGAGCCCTGCGCCTCCATGACCGCGACCGGAGCGAAGTTCTCCGAGGCGATCATCTCCAGCGTGGACTGCTGCCGGCGCAGCTCGGCGTCGACGGCCGCGGCGATGTCCGGGTCGAGCTCGTGCAGGGGCGTGTTCAGTACAGACATGTGGGTGTACGACTCCTCAGCCGGCGGAAAACGCGGTGTACTCGTCGGCGGAGAGCAGGTCGCCCGGCTCCTCCGCGACACGCACCTTGAACAGCCAACCCCCCTCGAAGGGCGCCGAGTTCACCAGTGACGGGTCATTCACCACGTCCTCGTTGATCTCGGTGACCTCGCCGCCGACGGGCGAGTACAGGTCGGACACCGACTTCGTCGACTCCAGCTCACCGCAGGACTCGCCCGCGGTCACCGTGGAGCCGACGTCGGGGAGCTGGGCGTAGACGACATCGCCGAGCGCGTTGGCCGCGAACTCGGTGATGCCGACCGTCGAGACGCCGTCCTCGGCGACCGACAGCCACTCGTGCTCCTTGCTGTAGCGCAGCTGCTGGGGGTTGCTCATGGCCTGAATTCTCCTGTACGCGGGGGAGTGCTGATGAATGGGGTACTACGGAGGACATCGGCGGACAGGGGCGATCCGCCCCGGGTCACAGACGTGACGCTACGACGACTGTCACTTCTCGCGCTTGTAGAACGGCAGCGCCACGACTTCGTACGGCTCGTGACTGCCCCGGATGTCCACGCCGACACCGGTCGTGCCCGGCGCCGCGTGCGCGGCGTCGACGTAGGCCATGGCGATGGGCTTGCCCAGGGTGGGGGAGGGGGCGCCGGAGGTGACCTCGCCGATCACCTGGCCGTCGGCGACGACGGGGTACCCGGCGCGCGGGACCCGGCGGCCCTCGGCGACGAGCCCGACCAGGACGCGCGGCGGCTGCGAGGCGGCGCGCGCGGCGGCGGCCTCCAGGGCGCCCCGCCCGACGAAGTCGCCGTCCTTCTCGAACTTCACGACCCGGCCGAGCCCGGCGTCGAACGGGGTGAGGGAGGTCGACAACTCATGCCCGTACAGCGGCATCCCGGCCTCCAGGCGCAGCGTGTCCCGGCAGGACAGCCCGCACGGGATCAGCCCGACCGACGCCCCGGCCTCGGTCAGCGCCAGCCACAGCTTCTCCGCGTCACCGGGGGACACGAACAGCTCGAAGCCGTCCTCGCCGGTGTACCCGGTGCGCGCGATCAGCGCGGGGACGCCCGCGACCGTACCGGGCAGACCGGCGTAGTACTTCAGGCCGTCGAGGTCCGCGTCGGTGAGCGACTTGAGGATGCCGGGGGACTCGGGACCCTGCACGGCGAGCAGGGCGTACGCGTCACGGTCGTCACGGACGACGGCGTCGAAGCCCTCGGAACGCTCCACCAGCGCGTCCAACACCACCTGCGCGTTGGAGGCGTTGGCGACGACCATGTAGTCGGTCTCTGCGAGCCGGTAGACGATCAGGTCGTCCAGGATGCCGCCGTCGGCCCGGCAGATCATGGTGTAGCGGGCGCGGCCGAGGCCCACGGAGGCGATGTTGCCGACGAGGGCGTAGTTGAGGAGCTGGGCGGCCTGCGGTCCGGTGACCGTGATCTCGCCCATGTGGGAGAGGTCGAAGAGGCCGGCCCTCGTGCGGACGGCGAGGTGTTCGTCGCGCTCCGAGCCGTAGCGCAGCGGCATGTCCCAGCCGGCGAAGTCGGTCATCGTCGCACCGAGCGAGCGGTGCAGCGCGTCGAGCGCGGTGCGGCGCTTCTCAGGGGTGGCGGTACTGCTCATCGGTCGGTCTCCCAAGGCATGACGGCGAGGTCGTTCCTCCCCATCTGTCATCGGGACCTGAGAGGTTCGCCATGACCGCACGCGGGACATGGGTTGCACCTTGGGTGGGACCACCGTCGCCGGCGGCCCGCTTTTCAGATGTGCCTCGCCCGCGCGGTAACGGGGCCTGAGAGATTCAAGGGAGGGACTTGCTCCTTCGGCGCCCCAAGCGACGTACGACTGACGACGTACGACTGGGGACTCTCCCGCGCGGATTCAAGCGGCCGGTATGCAGTTAGGCGGGCACATCATCGCACAGGCTTTGTAACAGGCCTGTGGCCGGACGCGAACGGAACCGCGAGACACCGTGCATTACCTTCTCTTTACGTTCAGTGGGGAGAACCTTTCCTGACCCCGCAGGGAGGACGATCACGGTGACAAGGACCACGGTGTACGCCACGACCTCGGCCGTAGCGCTGCCCAAGCAGCCCTCGGCCCCGGCCAGGGAGGCATGCCCGGCCCGCCCGGTACCGGTCGTCCGCGACCTCCGCGAGCGCGCCGGCCACAGCCCGCACGGACTCCGCTTCGGCCCCCGCGACCTGGTCGTGGTCACCGGCCTGCCCGGCAGCGGCAAGTCCACGCTGATGCGGCGCGCGGTGGCGGGCGGCGCCGGCGTCCGCGTCGACAGCCAGGACACCCGGGACCGCTGGGAAGCCCGCACAGCCGGAGCCCTGCCCTACGCGGTCTACCGCCCCCTGGTCCGCCTCGCCCACTACGCCGGGCTGCACCGCGCGCTGCGTTCCGCGTCCGGAGCCGTCGTGCACGACTGCGGTACGCAGACCTGGGTGCGCGGCTGGCTGGCCCGCGCCGCCGGGCGCCGGGGCGGCACACTGCACCTGGTGTTCCTCGACGTCACCCCGGACACCGCGCTCGACGGCCAGCGCGAGCGGGGCCGCGGGGTCTCGCGCTACGCGTTCCTGCGCCACCGCAGGGCCGCCGCCCGCCTGCTGCGCGAGGTGGAGCGCGGTGATCTGCCCCGGGGCGTCGACTCGGCGATCCTCCTGGACCGGGACGCGGCGGACGTGCTGCGCCGGATCGACTTCGCGGACTGAGCCGCTAGCCTTTTCAGCCACAGCAGGGTTACAGCAGGCGGTTTCACCAGCAGGCGGTAGGTAGATGGACTTCCCGGCGGACTTCCCCGGTCAGGCGTACCCCCACCCGCATCCGCACGGCGGATGGCCGGGCAACGAGCTGGAGGAGGTGCTCTCGGCGTCCCTCGGCATGCCCTCGGCCGGCGGCCGGATCGTCGAGGTGCTCGGCCGCAGCTTCGTCTGGGTCCCGCTCCCCAGCGGCGGCGGCCCGCAGAGCGGCCCCCTGGACCTGCCGACACTGGACATCGAGGGGCAGGCGTTCGTCCCGGTCTTCAGCTCCGAGGAGCAGTTCCGCCAGGTCGTCGGCTCGCATCTGTCGTTCACGATCGCGCCGGCGGTGGAGTTCGCCCGCGGGCTGCCCCCGCAGGTCGGCATCGCGGTGAACCCGGGCGGCATGGTCGGCGTCCCGCTCCCGCCCCTCGCGGTGGCCGAGCTGTGCCGCATCGGCCGCTCCGCCCTCGACGGCCCCACCAGCGGCGGCCGCGTCCGCCTCTTCGAACCCGACTGGCAGGACGACCCGGTCGACTTCCTCGCCGCGGCCTCCGCCGAGTTCGCCGCGATCGGCGTGGTCGGCTCGGCCCGCCGCTGCCTGGCCTCGATCGAGACGGCCGCCCCGGTCATGTTCGTAGGCGTGGAACTCACCAACTGGGACGGCGACTTGAGAGCGGCCCCGATGGAAGCGCTTGCCCGCGCGCTGGGCCAGGTAACGGTCCAGTGGCAGGTCAACCTGGTCTTGTTGGACGTAACCCAAGACCCGGTGGCGGACTGGATGCGCCAGACGGTACGTCCTTTCTATACACAGGGTCACTGAGGCTTTAGGGGCGCGGGGCTGTAGCGATTTGCGGCTCCGCCGCGTGGGCGCGACAAGCCACGACGAACCGGCACTCGCGAACGCACCACGGGCCCCCACCCCTCGGGCGCTTAAGCTGTTTCCCAACGCAGGCCAACTACCAGAAGGGGCGGTACACGTGAGCGCCAGCGGCACCGCGACCGGCCAGGTCGAGCACATGCTGCGCCAGGTGACGCCCGGGCGCTACGACGCCTACGAGGCGCTCCTGCGCGCCCTCGCGACCCCCCACTCCGGTCAGATCTGGATGCTCCTGTGGCACGGCCAGTCCGGCTCCCCGGACGCCCAGTACGGAAACATGCAGGTCGACAAGTACGGCTACGCCCCCTGCGTCACCTCCGCCCAGGAACTGTCGGCGAGCGGCTGGAACCGCTCCTACGAGGTGGTCGACGGCCTGGACGTGGCCCGCACCCTCTACCCCGACCACTTCGGCCTCTGGCTCAACCCGCACGCCCCCGGCGGCGGCGTCGGCATCCCCTGGCTGGACCTCCGCCGGATCGCCACCGGCCTGGAGCGCCAGCCGGCCGGGCCCCTGCGCCTGTCGGAACCGGGCATCGAGATCCCGCAGTTCTACGCCCTGCTCACGCACAACGCCCACCGCACCCCGGCGGTCCGCGCCCTGCGCCGCGCCTGGGTGCAGCCCGCGCTCGGAGCGCCCTATCTCGCGATCGGTCTGGACGTCTACGACACCAGCCCGCCCGCCGTGGACTCGGTGCGCGGCATGATGCAGCAGTCGATCGGCGCGGTCCCCGACGGGCTGCCGGTCTCGACCGTGGCGATGTCCGACGAGTACGACCCGGTCGCGCTCTGGCTGCGGGCGAACGCCCGCCCGTTCTACGACCGTGAGGCCCACGCGGCGCCCGCCCAGGCGGGCGGGTACGGATACCCACCCGTCCGTGGTGGATACTGAACCCGCGAGTCCTCTTCTCAGCTTCTCCGCAGGATTTACGTCTACGACACTTTTCTTCGCGCGTAGACGGCGGTGTGGTGCCCCGAAAGACGCCGAATCTCCGTTCTGTCCCAAGTGCCCGGCGTCCGGGGTGCGTTACCCACTGTTCGGATAACGGAATCCCTAGTTAAGCATCACGGTTGCGCATACTTTCGCCGCCAGACCTGGCGGGTGATCGCAGCCACGCTGAAGACTCGCGACTCAGACACAGGGTCCAGGGACCCATGTCCACTGCAAGTCGACAAAGCCGCTAATCCGCGGCAGGCGTAAGCCGGTAACCACCGGCGAGAGGGGTCGGGTCACAGTGACCGCACCGATCGAGACCACGGGGGCGGAAGCCGGGGCGCAGCCGGAGGCTGTGCTCGTCGGCGCCGAGAAGGGGCAGATCGAGGGCCGTTCCCTTGGACAGATCGCCTGGACCCGGTTCAAGAAGGACAGAGTCGCCGTCGCCGGCGGCGTCATCGTCGTCCTGCTGATCCTGGTCGCGGCACTCTCCCGTCCGATCCAGTCGATGTTCGGGCTGGATCCCGACGCCTTCCACCAGAACCTGATCGACGCCAACACCTCGCTGCCCAAGGGCGGTTGGGGCGGCATGAGCTGGGACCACCCGCTCGGCGTGGACCCGCAGTTCGGCCGGGACGTCGCCACACGCATCCTCGAAGGCTCCTGGGTGTCCCTGGTGGTCGCCTTCGGCGCCACGATCCTGTCGAACGTGATCGGCACGATCCTCGGCGTCGTCGCGGGTTACTACGGCGGCCGGGTCGACTCGATCATCAGCCGCCTGATGGACACCTTCCTCGCCTTCCCCCTGCTGCTCTTCGCCATCGCGATCTCGGCGACCCTCCAGGGCGGCGCCTTCGGCCTCAGCGGCCTGCCGCTCCACCTGAGCGTGCTGATCTTCGTCATCGGCTTCTTCAACTGGCCCTACCTGGGCCGGATCGTCCGCGGCCAGACCCTCGCCCTGCGCGAGCGGGAGTTCGTGGACGCCTCCCGGGGGATGGGCGCCAGGGGGCCGTACATCCTGTTCCGGGAGCTGCTGCCCAACCTGGTCGGCCCGATCATCGTCTACTCGACGCTGCTCATCCCGACGAACATCCTCTTCGAGGCGTCCCTGAGCTTCCTCGGGGTCGGTATCCAGCCCCCGCAGGCTTCCTGGGGCGGCATGTTGCGGGACGCGGTCACCTATTACGAGGTCGACCCCGCGTACATGATCGTTCCCGGCCTCGCCATCTTTGTGACCGTCCTGGCGTTCAACCTGCTGGGCGACGGTCTCCGCGACGCTCTCGACCCCCGCAGCCGCTAGGGCCCGCACCCGAGAGTCCATCAAGTTTCCGACAATGGAGGAAGCAGACCATCATGCGAAGGTCAGCGCTGGCCGCAGTTGCGGCCATCGGCTCCGCGACACTGCTCATGGCAGGTTGCAGCAAGGCCGATGACAGTAAGAGTGACAACGGTGGGACGAAGGCGGCTGGGGCCAACGCAGCGACCAAGGACGTCGTCAACGCCTCTACGCACAAGGGCGGGACGGTCACCTACGAACTGTCCGACGTTCCGGACTCGTTCGACCCGGGCAACACGTACTACGCGTACATGTACAACTTCAGCCGGCTGTACGCCCGTCCGCTGATGACGTTCGAGCCCGGCCCCGGTTCCAAGGGGAACACCCTGGTCCCGGACCTCGCCGCGAGCAAGGGTGTCTCCAGCGACGGCGGCAAGACCTGGACGTACAAGCTGCGTTCGGGCCTGAAGTACCAGGACGGCACGGCGATCACGTCCAAGGACGTCAAGTACGCCGTGGAGCGTTCGAACTTCGCGCGTGACGTGCTCTCCCTCGGCCCGAACTACTTCCAGCAGTTCCTGGTCGGCGGCAAGGACTACAAGGGCCCGTACAAGGACAAGAGCGCCGAGGGCCTCAAGTCCATCGCGACGCCGGACGACACCACCATCGTCTTCCACCTGAACACGGCCTTCCAGGAGTTCGACTACCTGGTCGCGGCGCCGCAGACGGCTCCGGTGCCGCAGGCGAAGGACAAGGGCGTCGACTACGTCAAGAACATCGTGTCCTCCGGCTCGTACCAGTTCTCCAGCTACGAGGACGGCAAGTCCGCCACCCTCGTGCGCAACAAGAACTGGAACGCGGCGACGGACCCGCTGCGCAAGCAGTACCCGGACAAGATCGTCGTGAACCTGAAGGTCAACGCCGACACGATCGACAAGGACGTCCTCGCGGGCGACGCGATCGACATGGGCGGTACGGGTGTCCAGGCCGCGACCCAGGCGCAGCTGCTGACCTCCGCCGACAAGAAGGCCGGCACGGACAACACCTTCGGTGGCCGTCTCGTCTACATGGCGATCAACACCAAGGTGAAGCCGTTCGACAACGTGGCCTGCCGCAAGGCCGTCGAGTACGCCATCGACAAGGTCTCCGTGCAGACCGCCGAGGGCGGCCCGATCCGCGGTGAGATCGCCAGCACCGTCCTGCCGCCGGACATCACCGGCTACGAGAAGGCCGACCAGTACGCCACCACCGGCAACAAGGGTGACGTCGCCAAGGCCAAGGAGCAGCTGAAGGCCTGCGGCAAGACGTCGATCTCGACGAACCTGTCGGCCCGCAGCGACCGTCCGCAGGAGATCTCCGCGGCCACCGCGATCATCAACTCGCTGAAGGCCGTCGGCATCAACGCCAGCCTGAAGCAGTACCCGTCGGGCAAGTACTTCACCGACTACGCGGGTGTCCCGAAGTTCACCGAGCAGCAGAACATCGGCCTGATCATGATGCAGTGGGGTGCCGACTGGCCCTCCGGCTACGGCTTCGAGCAGCAGATCCTGAACGGTGAGGCGATCGGTGCCTCGGGTAACACCAACCTGTCGCAGTACGACAACAAGTCGGTCAACGCCCTCCTCGCCAAGGCCATCGGCACCGAGGACGTTGCCACCCGCAACAGCATGTACGCCCAGATCGACAAGCAGACCATGAGCGACGCGGCCCTCGTTCCGCTGACCTACTTCAAGGTCCTGCTGGCCCGTCCGGCGAACTACAGCAACCTGGTGTCGACGGCGGCCTTCAGCGGCCAGTACGACTACCTCAACATCGGCACCGCGAAGTAGTCGTAGCCCCGGAAGGCAGGTGAAGGCATTGGTGCCCGCGGGCTTTGCGGCCCGCGGGCACCAGCGCCGATCCCCGTGATCTCGTACATTCTCCGTCGGACGGTCGCAGCGGTGATCCTGCTGCTGGTCGTCTCCGCGGTCACCTTCGGCATCTTCTTCCTGCTGCCACGGCTCGCCGGCCAGACCGCGGACCAGTTGGCCCAGCAGTACATCGGGAAGAGCCCGTCCGCGGCGGACATCGCCGCGGTCAAGCACAACCTCGGTCTGGACCAGCCCCTTTACCTGCAGTACTGGCACTTCATCAAGGGGATCGTGGCGGGCGCCACCTACAACCTCGGCCCCACCACGGTGCACTGCGACGCGCCCTGCTTCGGCTACTCCTTCAAGGACCACGTCGAGGTCTGGCCGCAGCTCACCTCCCGCCTTCCGGTCACCATCTCGCTGGCCTCCGGCGCCGCCGTGCTCTGGCTGCTGTCCGGTGTCACGGTCGGTGTGATCTCCGCGCTCAAGCCGCGGTCGTTCTTCGACCGCGCCTTCATGGGCGTGGCGCTCGCGGGTGTCTCGCTGCCCATGTTCTTCACGGGCAACCTCGCCATCCTGCTCTTCACGTACCAGTGGCCGATCTTCGGCCGCACCTACGTCCCGTTCACCGAGAACCCCGCGCAGTGGGCCAACACGCTGTTCCCGGCGTGGTGTTCGCTCGCGCTCCTCTACTCCGCCATCTACGCGCGGCTCACCCGCTCGGGCATGCTGGAGACGATGAACGAGGACTTCATCCGCACGGCCCGCGCCAAGGGCCTGCGGGAACGCAACGTCGTCGTCAAGCACGGTCTGCGGGCCGCCCTGACGCCGATCATCACCGTCTTCGGCATGGACCTCGGTCTGCTCCTCGGCGGTGCGCTGATCACCGAGTCGGTGTTCTCCCTGCACGGCATCGGCCAGTACGCGGTGCAGTCGATCGAGAGCAACGACCTGCCCCCGATCCTCGGCGTGACCCTGCTCGCAGCGTTCTTCGTAGTGATCGCAAACCTTCTGGTGGACCTGTTGTACGCCGCCGCCGACCCGCGGGTGAGGCTCTCGTGACCGACCTTTCCAAAACAGGCGCCGCGGTCGGCGAGCCCGTCGACACGGCCAAGGCCGCCCCGAACGCGTTCCTCGAAGTCCGCGACCTCAAGGTGCACTTCCCGACCGACGACGGCGTGGTCAAGTCCGTCGACGGGCTCAGCTTCTCGCTGGAGAAGGGCAAGACCCTCTCCATCGTGGGCGAGTCGGGCTCCGGGAAGTCCGTCACCTCGCTGGCGATCATGGGCCTGCACCGGCTCGGCCCGCGCGGCAAGAACGTGCGGATGACCGGTGAGATCTGGCTCGACGGCCAGGAACTCGTGGGTGCCCAGCCGGACGAGGTGCGCAAGCTCCGCGGCCAGCAGATGTCCATGATCTTCCAGGACCCGCTGTCCGCGATGCACCCGTACTACAAGATCGGCGACCAGATCGTCGAGGCGTACCGGGTCCACCACGACGTCAGCAAGAAGGTCGCCCGCAAGCGCGCGATCGAGATGCTCGACCGGGTCGGCATCCCCGAGCCGGCCAAGCGCGTCGACGGCTACCCGCACGAGTTCTCCGGCGGTATGCGTCAGCGCGCGATGATCGCGATGGCCCTGGTCAACAACCCCGAACTGCTCATCGCGGACGAGCCGACGACCGCCCTGGACGTGACCGTCCAGGCGCAGATCCTCGACCTCATCCGGGACTTGCAGAAGGAGTTCGGCTCCGCGGTCGTCCTGATCACCCACGACCTCGGTGTCGTCGCCGAGATCGCCGACGACGTCCTGGTCATGTACGGCGGCCGGTGCGTGGAGCGCGGTCCTGTCGACGAGATCTTCGAGAAGCCGCAACACCCGTACACCTGGGGCCTGTTGGGTTCGATGCCGCGCATCGACCGGGAGACCTCGGAGCGGCTCATCCCGGTCAAGGGCCAGCCGCCGAGCCTCATCAACGTCCCCTCGGGCTGCGCCTTCCACCCGCGCTGCCCGTACGCGGACATCCCCAAGGGCGACGTCACGCGAACCGTGCGCCCCGAGCTGGAGCTGGTTCCCGGCGGGCACTGGTCCGCCTGTCACCTCCCGGCTGAGGACCGTACGCGGATCTGGACCGAAGAGATTGCGCCGAAGCTGTGAGCGATACGAACAAACAGACCGCCACCGCGGTCGTACCGGAGCAGGCGGCCTCCTCGGAGGACCGTGAGGTGCTGCTCAAGGTCGAGGGCCTGAAGAAGCACTTCCCCATCAAGAAGGGGATCCTGCAACGTCAGGTCGCCGCGGTGAAGGCCGTCGACGGCATCGACTTCGAGGTGCGCAAGGGCGAGACCCTGGGCGTCGTCGGGGAGTCGGGCTGCGGCAAGTCGACCATGGGCCGGGTCATCACCCGGCTCCAGGACCCGACGGGCGGCTCGATCCACTTCGAGGGCCAGGACATCACGACCCTGAACGCGGCCGGGATGCGTCCGCTGCGGCGGGACATCCAGATGATCTTCCAGGACCCGTACGGCTCCCTGAACCCCCGGCACACCATCGGCTCGATCGTCTCGGCGCCGTTCCGGCTCCAGCGCGTGGAGCCCGAGGGCGGGGTGCGCAAGGAGGTCCAGCGCCTGCTGGAGCTGGTCGGTCTGAGCCCCGAGCACTTCAACCGCTACCCGCACGAGTTCTCCGGCGGCCAGCGCCAGCGCATCGGCATCGCCCGTGCGCTCGCCCTCAAGCCCAAGCTCGTGGTGGCGGACGAGCCGGTCTCGGCGCTCGACGTGTCGATCCAGGCGCAGGTCGTCAACCTCATGGACGACCTCCAGACGGAGCTCGGCCTGACGTACGTGATCATCGCGCACGACCTCTCCGTCGTCCGCCATGTCTCGGACCGCGTCGCGGTGATGTACCTCGGCAAGATCGTCGAACTCGCCGACAGCACCAAGCTGTACGAGTCGCCGATGCACCCGTACACCAAGGCCCTGATGTCGGCCGTGCCGGTGCCGGACCCCAAGCGCCGGGGCGCCAAGAGCGACCGCATCCTGCTCAAGGGCGACGTCCCCTCGCCGATCTCCCCGCCCAGCGGCTGCCGTTTCCACACGCGCTGCTGGAAGGCCACGGAGATCTGCCGGACGAAGGAGCCCCAGCTGATCGAGCTGCGGCCCGGCCAGCGGGTCGCCTGTCACCACCCGGAGAACTTCGCGGACCAGGCCCCGCAGGACACCGTCCTGCTGAGCGCCGCGAAGGAAGCGGTGGAACTGGTGGGCGCGGCGGTCCTGGAGAAGCCGGCGGAGACGCGGCCCGAGGCGGAAGCAGGGGCAGCGGCGGCGGAGGTCGCGGCCACGCCCGCCGTGACGGAGAAGCCGGCGGAGCCGACGACGGCTGTCACCGCGGAGCCTGCTGCGGCCGAATCCGCGGCGGACACCGAGGAAGCCGTTTCGGAGGCGCCCGAGGCCGCCGATGCGGAGTCAGCGGAGCCCGAGGCGGCGGACGCGGCTGTGCCCGCCGTGACCGAGGAGCCTTCGGAGCCGGCTGCGGCTGTCACCGCGGAGTCGGCGGAGAGCGCGGCTGAGAAGCCCGCGACCGCCGAAGCCCCGGCCACCTCCGAGGAGACCCCCGAAACCCCGGCCCCCGCTTCCCCCGAAGCGGAATCCGGCGATCAGGAGTCAACTGCCAAGTAGCACATGACGAGTTGGTAAAGTCATGTCCATGTCGAAACGGGAGAGTGCAGAGTCGAGCGCGTCCGTCTGATCGGAAACGCACCCGAAAGGGACGACTCATGGCACTCTCCCGTTCGGCACGTCTGGGGGCCCTCGCGACAGCGGCGGCCTCCTTTCTTGTCATCGCCGCCTCCTCCGCCCCCACCCCCGGCGCCGACGGCATCGGTGACCCCTACTTCCCCCAACTCGGCAACGGCGGCTTCGACGCCCGGCACTACGCCCTCGACGTCGCCTACAACCCCGACACCGACCGCCTCGACGGGCGTACGACGCTCACCGCCCGCGCCACCCAGAACCTCTCCTCCTTCGACCTGGACCTCCAGAAGCTGGAGGTCACCAAGGTCCAAGTGAACGGAAGACGGGCCCAGTTCACCCGCACCGGCGACGAACTGCGCATCACCCCGAGGGACTCGCTCCGCAAGGGCAGGGACTTCACGGTCACCGTCACCTACGGCGGTGTCCCCGAACCCCTCAACGGCCCCATCGTGTTCGGCTCCGACTACGGCTGGATGAAGACCCCCGACGGAGTCTTCGTCGCCTGCGAACCCAACGCCGCCTCCACCTGGTTCCCGTCCAGCGACCACCCCTCCGACAAGGCCACCTACGACATCCGCATCAAGGCCCCCAAGGGCCTGACCGGAGTCTCCAACGGCCGGCTCGTCTCGACGTACAGCAAGGGCGACTCGACGTACACCCACTGGCGCGAGAGCAAGCCCATGGCGACCTATCTCGCCACCGCCACCATCGGGAAGTTCGACGTCAGGACGGGGAAGACGCCCGGCGGCATCCCCATCTACGTCGCCATCGACCCCGTCCTCGCCAACAGCAACAGCGTCGACGTGTACGCCGTGACCGCCGCCGCCACCGACTACTGGTCGCAGCTGTTCGGGCCGTACCCCTTCGAGGAGACCGGCGCGATCGTCGACGACATGCCGGAGGCCGGGTTCTCGCTGGAGGTGCAGAGCAAGCCCGCCTACTCGGCCGTGCGCAACGAGACGACGATCGTGCACGAGCTGGCCCACCAGTGGTTCGGCGACTCCGTGTCGGTCGCGCACTGGAAGGACATCTGGCTCAACGAGGGCTTCGCGACCTACGCCCAGTGGCTGTGGGCCGAGCACCAGGGCACCCGCACCGCGCACGACTCGTTCCTGGCCGGCTACAACTCCCGCCCCGCCGACAACGCCTTCTGGCAGACCGTCGTGGCGGACCCGCAGCGCGACACCATGTTCGCGTCCGCCGTCTACCAGCGCGGCGCGATGACCCTCCAGATGCTCCGCGAACGCATCGGCGACACCGCGTTCTTCAAGCTGCTGCCCGCCTGGACGAAACTCCACCGCTACGGCAACGGCGACACGGCCGGGTTCATCAAGCTCGCCGAGAAGATCAGCGGGCAACAGCTCGACGACCTGTTCCAGACCTGGCTGTTCACGCCAGGGAAACCGACCCTGTAACCCTTGCTTTGAAAGGGAGGCACCCCTTCTGTAGGTAAGAATGTGGGGTGCTTCAGCAACTGTTCAACCCCTCCGTCCAGCACACGCTCGACCTCGTCGGCATCTTCGTGTTCGCGATCTCCGGCGCGCTGCTGGCCGTCCGCAAGAACTTCGACGTGTTCGGCATCGCCGTGCTCGCCGAGGTCACCGCGCTGGGCGGAGGGGTGTTCCGCGACCTCATCATCGGGGCGGTGCCCCCGGCCGCCTTCACGGACCTGGGCTACTTCAGCACCCCGCTCTTCGCCGCGCTCCTCGTCTTCTTCCTCCATCCTCACGTGGAGCGCATCCAGGTCGGCGTCAACGTCTTCGACGCGGCCGGCCTCGGCCTGTTCTGTGTCACCGGCACCGTGAAGGCGTACGACTACGGGCTCGGCCTGACCGCCTCGGTGGCCCTCGGTCTCGGGTCCGCCGTCGGCGGCGGTGTGCTGCGGGACGTTCTGGCCAACGAGACTCCGTCCCTGCTCCGTTGGGACCGCGACCTGTACGCGGTCCCCGCGATCGTCGGCGCCACCATGGTCGCCGTGTGCATCCGCTACGACGTGCTGGGCCCGTTCACCAGCGGGCTCGCGGTCGTCACCGCTTTCGTGTTGCGCCTGCTCGCGATGCGGTTCCACTGGCGAGCTCCGCGTGCGTGGAACCGGAGGTCGACCGTCCGTGAGGAGTAGTGGTGGTCCCGGTCTTCGCGTGCGGACGGTTCTTGCCCATCTCCAGCGTCAGCCAGCGGAACACCGTCTTCACCTGCGGCCGCCACAGCGCCATCGTGTGACCGCCGTCGCTGCGCGGCAGGAACACCACGTGCACGGTCGTCGGCGCCTCGGCGACGGAGGCCAGGGCCGTGCCCGCCTCGTAGCCGTCGCCGGACTCGCCGGAGATGTACAGCGCGATCGGCGGCGGGGTCTTCTTCGCCTTCAGCAGCAGGTACGGGTTGTTCGCGGCGCGCAGGGCCGGGCTCGCGGCGGCGAGTGAATTCCGTTCGCCGATCGGGTCGTTGTAGCCGGACATGCCCACGGCCGCGCGGTAGCGGTCCGGGTGGGCGACGGCGAGCTTGACCGCACAGTGCGCGCCGGCCGAGTAGCCGGCCACCGCCCAGCCCGAAGGGGCGGGCTCGGCACGGAAGTTGTCCATGACCATCTTCGGTACATCGACGCTCAGCCAGGTGTCGGCGTTGACGGTGCCGGTGATGTTGGCGCAGCCGGTGTCGACGCCGGCCAGCAGGTTGGTGCGCGGTGCGACCAGGATGAAGGGCGCGACCCGCCCGCTCTTCATCAGCGGCATCAGCTGCTCGTTCGCGTGCAGCGACCCGAACCAGGCCTTCGCCGAACCGGGATAGCCCGGCAGCAGCTCGACGACCGGGAACTTGTGGTGCCGGTAGGCGGGCTCCTTGTACTGCGGCGGCAGCCACACATAGACCTCGGCGTTGACGCCCGACACCTGGCCCTTGAGCTGGGTGACCTCGACCCCGCCGGCCGCGCGCATGCCGGCGCCCTCGGCCGGGGAGAAGCGCTGCTTGACCTTGGGCAACCGTTTCAGCGAGATGTTGCCGGTGCCGTTCTTGCCCAGGTTGGCGGCCTGCTGGACGTGGTTGCCGGTGCCGAGGAGGTCGGCCCAGCTGTCGTAGAGGTTGTTCTGGTTGTTGACCATGACGAAGACCAGGGTGACGGCCGTCGCCTGGGCGAACAGCAGCATCAGGGCCCGTGCCGCCACGCGAACGGCCTTGGGGCCGCGCATCCGCGACCACAGCACGAGCGGCAGTATGAGGGCGACGATCGTCAGCACGACGGCGGTGTAGAGGAACGAGGTCCCGGTGAGGCTCATGTCCCCAAAGAGGGGCATCACCGGCCGCGGGTCACGGACGAGTCCGGACACTTACCAAGAAATTGCCGGTTCCTCACCCGACCGGCCTACATTCCGCCGGTGTTTTCATATGCCCGCAACAACAAAGCTACCGCTTAGTAATCACCTGTTGTACGGTTCATCCATGCGAGAAGCAGCACCTGCGCAGGCAGCCGCGACGGCTACCCGGGCCACGATCGGCGACAGCGAGTTCGACCGCGACACGGCGGTCACCCGTCGCGCCCCGGGCGTCTACGACATCGACCTCTCGGCCGGCTGGACGATCATCAGCGCCGTCAACGGCGGCTACCTCCTCGCCGTCCTGGGCCGAGCCCTCGCGGACGCGCTTCCGCACAGCGACCCGTTCACGATCTCCGCGCACTACCTGACGGCATCCCAGCCCGGCCCGGCCGTCATCCGCACGGACACGGTCCGCACCGGCCGCACCCTCTCCACCGGCCAGGCGTCCCTCTTCCAGTACGACGAGGAGGGCACGGAGGTCGAACGCATCCGTGTCCTGGCCTCCTACGGCAACCTGGACTCCCTCCCGGACGACGTCCGTACGACGGCTCGCCCGCCGGCATTCCCGCCGATGGACCAGTGCTTCGGCCCGGAGGACGGCCCCACCCCCGTCTCCGGCAGCTCGGCGATCGCCGACCGCCTGATGCTCAAGCTCGACCCGTCCACCCTCGGCTGGGCCCTGGGCGCCCCCTCCGGCAAGGGCGAGATGCGCTCCTGGTTCGGCCTGGCGGACGGCCGCGACGCGGACCCGTTGTCCCTCCTCCTCGCGGTGGACGCCCTCCCCCCAACTGCCTTCGAGATCGGCCTCAAGGGCTGGGTCCCCACGGTCGAACTCACCGTCCACGTCCGAGCCCGCCCGGCCCCCGGCGCCCTCCGCGTCTCCATCACCACCCGCAACCTGGCCGGCGGCTTCCTGGAGGAGGACGCGGAGATCTGGGACAGCGAGGACCGACTGGTGGCCCAGTCGCGGCAGTTGGCGCGGGCGAGGCTGGGCTGAGGGGCGTTCGGTTCGGCGAGGTCGCCAACTCCGGTCGGGGGAGGGCTGCTTCGGGGGCGGCGGACGCGGACTCGGTCGGATCCAGGTCCGTGGTCGGGCTGCCGCCGCCGGTGAGTGGGCACGGTGAACGAGGCTGGATGCCTGGTCGTGTCGGGGTGAGGGTGCTCCTCCGGGTCCCGGACGTGAGCCGCGCTCTTCGTGGTGCGCATTCGCCTCGGGTCTCCGCCGCGCGGTCGGCGGTGCACCCCGGCCGACTGCTCGGCCTGCGCGGGGCTCGACCGGCGGGGCTTCTCCGGTCCGGGATGCCAACTGCCGCTAGAGTGCGGCTTCTTCGGGCGTCGGTTGGGTCGAGGTGACGAGGATTCGGCGGGTTCGCAGGCGCGGCCCGCGATCCTTTTGGCGCCGTTTGCGATTCGCGGCCACCACTGGGCCGCCGGCTGCGGGCCGCGGCCGACCGCTTGGCCCGGGCCCAACTGTCCTCAGGTGTGTCGGCTCCTTGGGGGTTCTCAGCGTGGGCCGCGCTCTCCGTGGCGCCGTAATTCGATCCGAGGCCACCGCCCCCCTGGCCGATGGTGCGACGTGGCCGGATGCCCGGCCCGCGCCGCACTCAGTCGAGCGGCTTGCGCCCGAGCCAGGCGGCCAACTGCCTGTAGGGGTCGGCTCCTTCGGGCGTCGGCTGTGCCGTGTCGAAGGGGGTGTCCGCGTCCCGTTCGGGGTCCGGCAGGACCCTGCGGGCGATCGTCAGGGCGAACTCGGCCAGTTCCGGGTCGAGTTGGACGGGGTGGCCCAGGGACTCCGAGAGGTCCCAGGCGTGGGTGACGTTCTCCATGATGTAGCCGGAGAGGGCGATGCGGCCCGGGGTCTTGCCCCAGGGGACCTGGACCAGGGCGTCCAGGCGGGAGTCGTCCGACCAGGCGTTCCTGACCCGGGTGCGGGCCTCGTCGTAGGCCGTCGGCCAGCCCTGGTCGTCGATGCCGTCGACGAAGGGGTGTACGGCCATGCCGTCGCCGCCCTCGCCGATCGTCGCGATGCGGTGGGTGCCGCCGACGAGGTGGCTCAGGAGGGTGCGCACGTCGAACTCCGTGCAGGGGGTGGGGGACGAGAGCTGCTCCGGGCGTACCGTCCTGATCAGGGCCGCGGCCTGCTCGGTGGCTCGGGTGTACAGGGGGCGGGGGTCGTTCGCGTTGGGGTTCATGGCAGTGATGGTGGATCCATAACCTGACAGTTTCCGTCAACATTTGCCTGAGGGTTTCCGGCCGTGGATCCTGGGGGTGTGAAGGCCGACCGACTGCTCTCGATCCTGTTGCTCCTGCAGACCCGGGGCCGCGTCCCCGCGCATGAACTCGCCGACCGGCTTGAGGTGTCGGTGCGGACCATCTACCGGGACGTCGAGGCGTTGTCGGCGTCCGGGGTGCCGGTGTACGCCGAGCGCGGGCGGCACGGCGGGATCGAGTTGCTCGCCGGGTTCCGTACGGACGTGACGGGACTGACCGCCGACGAGTCGCGCGCCCTGTTCATCCTGGCCGCGCAGGGCGCCCACGCCGCACTCGGTCTCGACGCCGCGCTCGGTTCCGCGCTGCGCAAGGTGATGGCCGCGCTGCCGGCGCCGTACCGGCCGGCCGCCGAGGTGACCTCCCGGCGCATCCTCGTCGACGCCACCCGCTGGAAGGGCGGGCCCCAACCCGCCGTGGATCTGGACGTGTTGCAGGATGCGGTCTTCGCTGATCGGCGGTTGCGGCTGCGCTATCGACACAGCGGGGCCAAGGAGCCGAGCACCTACACCGTCGATCCCTACGGCCTCGTCTCCAAGGCCGGCGTCTGGTATCTCGTCGCCGACCGCCGTGCGCGCCCCCGCCTCTTCCGCGCCGACCGCGTCCACTCGGCCACCCTCCTCCCGGACCCCGTGAAGCGCCGCCCTGGTGTCGAACTCGCCGACGCCTGGGAGGAGTTGCGCCGCCAGGTGGAGGAACGCCCCGGCGGACTCGACGTCACCGTCCGGGTCCGCCGCTCCCGCCTCGACATGTTCCTGCGCCTCAACGCCTCCTCGCTCGCCGAACTCCCCAAGACGGAAGGGGTGGTTGACGGCGAGGGCGACTGGGTGACCGTCCGGCTGACCTACGGCGTCGTCCGCGAGGCGCGCCAACTGCTCCAGTTCGCCGACGCGTTGGAGGTCGTATCACCGCCGGAGGTACGCGCGGAGGTGGCCGCGGCGGCCGCTTCTGTCACGGAGCTGTACCAGCGGGTAGGCGCGGGTCAGTAGCGAAGTAGCAGGTCAGGGCGGTCTCTTGGGCTGCCCTTTACTCCGTGCACAGGGTGAGGACAGGGCTCCGACAACGAAGCCCTAAGCGGCGTTGATTGAGTTCCCGTCACAAGACATCCTCATCGTTTTTGGAGTTGTTTCTCATGAAGCGTGCGCGTCTCCTCCCCGCAGTGGCCCTGCTGGCGCTCTCGCCCCTGGCCCTGGCGGCCTGCGGGTCGAGCGACTCGTCGTCGTCCTCCGGCAGCGGCAACTCCGGTTCCACCCAGTCCTGTTCGGCCTCCGGCAGGCCCACCGGCAACGCCACGGCACGGCCCAGCGGCGCCCCGTCCGGTGCGCCCACGGGCGCGGCGGCCTCGGGCGCGCCGACGGGCAAGCCGACCGGCAACGCCTCCGGCATGCCGACGGGCGGCCCCGGCGGGGGCGGCGGACAGGGCGGCCCCGGCGGCGGGTGCGGCGGCGGCCCGGGCGGCGGCCAGATGAGCGGGGCCCCGCAGCAGGGCTGACCGCGCTCCCGCACGACAGGGGCGGCACACTCGTACACCGGGCGTGCCGCCCCTTCCGTATGCCCGCCGTCCGCACGGAACTTCCGGCCACCGGTGTGGAGCTGCGACCGGCACGGAATTCCCGGCCACCGGTGTGGAGCTGCGACCGGTATCGAACTCGCGGGCGCCGGTGCGGAGTGGTCACCGGTGCTGAACTCCCGGCCGTCGATGTTGAGTTGCGACCGGCACCGAACTCTCAGCCGCCGGTGCGGAGTTGCCGCCGGTGCGGAGCCGGCGGCCGGCGATGGAGTTGCCCGGCGATGGAAAGTCGCCCGGCGGTGCCGTACCTCAGCCGAGCCAGTGCCGTCGCCCCACGCTGATCAACCGCATCTGCTGCTGGGCGAGTTGGGCCACCCGCTCGCGCTCCTCGTCCGACGCCTCCAGTGCCTCCAGGAAGAGCGAGGCCGTGATGAGCATCTGGTCGACGTAGAGGTGGGCCAGCATCAGCAGGTCGTCGTCGCGCCAGCCGCGTGACTCGGGGTCCTTGGCGAGTTCGGCCTTCACCTCCTCGGCGAACCGGGCGAGTTGCTCCCGGATGGCCTCCCGTACCGGCTGCACCCCGCCGTGCCGCTCGCGCGCGATGAAGCGGACGTGCGCCGGGTGCGTGCTCACGTGATGGGCGATCAACTCGACGGCCCGCGTGATGCGTTGGCCGCTGTCCGCCGGGGCCACCGTCTGCCGGATCATCGGATGCAGACTGCCCAGCGCCTCCTCGACGAGTGCGACCCCGAGGTCGGCCGTGGAGCGGAAGTGCCGGTAGAAGGCGGTCGGGGCGACGCCCACGGCCCGGGTGACCTCGCGCAGGCCGAGACTGCTCAGGCTCTGCTCCTCCAGCAGCCCCAACGCGGCGTCCAGCAACGCCTGTCGGGTCTTCTGCTTCTGTACCTGCCGGATGCCGAGGGTGTGACTCATGTCATCCAGTTAACAACTGTTCTCCGTAATTGGAAAGTCGCCGGACGCGCTAGACTCAAGTTCAGTGAACAAGTGTTACTACAACCGTTCACCGAAACGTAACGAGAGCCGTCCCGGACGTCCCGGTCGGCTCGGAGGGGGATTCATCCCATGCTGTTCCTCGTCGTAGCGCTCCTGCTGTTCGGCGTCGTGATGGGCACCGTGGCCCACGCGCCGCTCGCCTTCACCGCCGTCGCCGCCACCGTCATCGCCGTCTGGCTGGGCATCTTCGCGCTCCGCGAGCGGCACGGCCGCCGCAGCCGTACGACCGCCAACTGACCGTCCGCGGCTGCCAGTCGACCGCCCGACCCACCACCCGCCCGATCCTCGGGAGCTGAAACCACATGCAACTCACCGCACCGGCAACCAGCAGCACCACCACCGACAACAACGCCGACGTGAAGCCCACCGGCCGTCGCGACGCCGACGGCATGGCCGTCGCGTCCTTCATCCTCGGCCTCGTCGGACTGCTCGTGCTCAACGTGTTCCTCGGCCCGATCGCCATCGCCCTGGCCGGCGCGGCGCTGTGGCGCGGCACCGCCCGTCGCGGCCGTGCGTTCCTCGGCCTGGGACTCGGCATCGCCGATCTGCTGGTCCTCGTCGCCTTCATGCAGCTGGACAGCACGGTCTCCTGGAGCTTCTAGGAGACCGGCGGGATCGCGCCAGGCGTGCCCGCCCCTCCGGGGTGCGCACCGGGGCCCGTAGAATCGGCGTCACCATGGCATACCTCGACCACGCCGCGACCACCCCGATGCTTCCCGAGGCAGTCGAGGCGATGACGGCCCACCTGAGCATCACGGGCAACGCCTCCTCCCTCCACGCTTCCGGCCGCAAGGCCCGCCGTACGGTCGAAGAGGCCCGGGAGACCCTCGCCGAAGCGCTCGGCGCCCGCCCCAGCGAGGTCGTGTTCACCTCCGGCGGCACCGAGGCCGACAACCTCGCGGTGAAGGGCCTGTACTGGTCCCGCCGCGACGCCGACCCGGCCCGCACCCGGATCCTGGCCAGCCCCGTCGAGCACCACGCCGTCCTGGACGCCGTCCACTGGCTGGGCGAGCACGAGGGTGCCACCGTCGAGTACCTCCCGGTCGACTCCTACGGCCGGGTCCGCCCCGAGGTGCTGCGCGAGGCGATCGCCCGCAACCCCGACGACGTCGCCCTGGCGACCGTGATGTGGGCCAACAACGAGATCGGCACGGTCATGCCGGTGCGTGAACTCGCCGATGTGGCGGGGGAGTTCGGCATCCCGCTGCACGCCGACGCGGTGCAGGCCTTCGGTCAGATCCCGGTCGACTTCGCCGCCTCCGGGCTCGCCGCGGCAACCGTCTCCGGCCACAAGATCGGCGGCCCGTACGGCATCGGCGCCCTGCTGCTGGGCCGTGAGTACACCCCCGTCCCCGTCCTGCACGGCGGCGGCCAGGAACGCCATGTCCGCTCCGGCACCCTCGACGTCCCCGCGATCGCCTCCTTCGCGGTCGCCGGCCGGCTGGCCGCCGAGCAACGCGAGTGGTTCGCCCGCGAGATCGGCGCCCTGCGCGACGAGTTGATCTCCGCCGTCCGTACGGCCGTCCCGGACGCGATCCTCGGCGGCGACCCGGTGGACCGCCTCCCGGCCAACGCCCACTTCACGTTCCCGGGTTGTGAAGGCGACTCCCTGCTGCTCCTGCTGGACGCCCAGGGCATCGAGTGTTCCACCGGCTCGGCCTGCACGGCGGGCGTCGCCCAGCCCAGCCACGTCCTCCTCGCCACCGGCACCGACCCGGACCTGGCCCGCGGCACCCTGCGCTTCTCTCTCGGCCACACCTCCACGGAGGCCGACGTGGAGGCGGTCGCGAAGGCGATCGGCCCGGCGGTGGACCGTGCTCGCGCCGCCGGGCTGACCTGAGTGCCGTTCGCCGGCTCGCCGGCTAGCTCTCCGTCACCATCAGGGCGGCCATCATGCCCTCGTCCTCGTGCTGGAGGAGATGGCAGTGGAGCATGTACATATAGGTGTCGTCGGCGTAGTCGGTGAACTCCATGGCGACCTCGATCGAGCCGCCACCGACCACTTCGTAGGTGTCGTACCACCCCAGTTCGACGCCTGTCGGTGTCTCGCCGTTGATCGATATGAGCTGGTACGGCACGTCGTGCAGATGGAACGAGTGTTCCAGCTGGGTGCTGTTCTTGATCGTCCAGATCTCCTTGGACCCCAGCGTGGTGCTGATCATCGCCATGGAGGACATGCTGGTGCCGGCCGAGCCGTTGATCAGCATGGTCGTGCCGCTCTGGCCGAGCGTGATGGTGCGGGCCGTGAAGTCGCTGGTGTCGTAGCGGTCGATGGTGTTGAGGGTGCTGGGGAGGTCGTCCGGGGTGTCCGTGCCGCTCGCGGTGATGGCGAGGACGTCGTAGGTGCCGCTGCCGCCGCGGACCCAGCCGGTGGTGATGACGGCCTGGAGCGTCGCGTCCGCGCTCAGGTCCATCACGAACTCGGCGCGGGCGCCGGCCACCAGCCGGATCGACGTGACGTCGGTCGCCTCGGTCAGATAGCCCTGGTCGGTCGCGATCTGGCTGAGCGTGCCGCCGTCGCTGCGCTGGACGGTGATGATGTCCGAGGGCGAGGCGTTCAGCACGCGGAAGCGGGTGCGGGTCTTGGTGGCCGTGAAGCCGAGCGTGGTGGAGTCGACGTTCGTGCCGTTCAGCAGCAGCGGGTAGCTGAGACCGCTGCTGAGATAGCCCGTCAGGTCGTACTTGATGTCACCGGCGCTGTCCGTGGCCAGGCACTGGAAGATCAGCGGGATGTCGTCGACGCCGTAGTCGCTCGGCAGGTCCGACGAGGCGGTCGAGTCGTCCTCGACGATGATCATCCCGGCCAGCCCGTGCACCGCCTGCTTGGCCGTGGTGCCCAGCGCGTGCGGGTGGTACCAGAGGGTCTTCGCGTCGTCGTCGACCGTGAACGTCGGCGACCAGGTGGTCCCGTCGGAGAACGCGACCTGCGGGCCGCCGTCCATCTTGGCCGGGACGTGGGCGCCGTGGAAGTGGACGGTGGTGTCCGCGCCCAGGCTGTTGGTGATGTTCAGCAGGACCGTGTCGCCGTTGGTCCACTTCATGGTGGGGCCGAGGAACGACTGGTTGTAGCCCATGGTGTCGCTGGTGACCCCGCTCAGCACCTCGGCGGTGCCGGTCTTGGCCTCCAGGGTGAAGGTCGTGGTGGTGCCGCTGGTCGTGCCCTCCAGGAGGTCCGGGATGACCAGGGTGCTGTCCGCCGCGGACGCCTTGTTCTTCGCCGCGCCGTTCAGCAGGGAGAAGGCCCCTCCGGCCGCGGCGACCGCCGCGATACCGGTCCCGGCCATGCCGCCGAGGAACTTGCGCCGGTGCAGACCCTTGCCTCGGAGCGCGATGTCCTTGCCGTGCTCGCGCTTCTCGGCCATGGATTTGCGGTGGTTGCCCTTCGCGTCTCTGTTCTCTCCGGACGCGGGCTCGCTGGTGTGTGTCATGAGGCCAGAGATTTGACCTAAGGACTGTGTAAAGACTGAGGGGCAGTTAGTAGTCAGCAGAGCAGTCTATGAAAGATATGCGTGCACGATCGCTCCCCAACTCCCCTTGAACCAATGCGGAGTTGGCGTGCCCCAGGTCACATCCGGAGCGGGGGACGCATCGGACACCGCCGTGACTGAAACGACTCATAGCCAAACCGTAGTGTGACCCGAGTCACGCTTGTGTCCGGTGTGCCCGCCTTACGAGTGTCATGTACCGGTCCCAGTCCCAGTACCGCCCCGGGTCCGTGTGATCGGTCCCCGGCACCTCCACATGCCCGATGACATGCTTCCGGTCCACAGGGATTCCGTAGCGCCCGCATATCTCCGCCGTCAGCCGTGCGGAGTTCGTGTACATCACGTCCGTGAACGACGACTTCCGGTCGACGAAGCCCTCGTGTTCGATGCCGACACTGCGTTCGTTGTACGACCGGTTGCCCGCGTGGAAGGCCACGTCCAGCTCACGGATCATCTGTGTGATGTCCCCGCGCTGCCGGACGATGTAGTGCGCGGCCGCCTGGTGCCCCGGGTCCTGGAAGGCCTTCACCGCACTCTCGTAACTGCCCTGCGTGACATGGATGACCACCCGGTCTATCGCGTAGTCGTCCGGCCGGTCGGCCCGCCGGTAGTTCGCCGAGGAAGCCGCCACCCACGTGGCCCCTGGAAAATCGACGGCCCCCGGAGTCCGCGGTTTCTCCACCCCCGGCGTCCGCCACCACAACCGAGCCAACTCGTCCCGAGCCACCACAGCGGTCCCTACGGCGGCCACGGCCCCGCCGATGAGCAGCGCCCGCCGCCCGGGCCGCCGGGCCACGGAACCGGGTGACGTGTCCGCGGCGCCCGGCGGCTTCCCCGCCGGATCGCCCCGATCGCCCTGACTGTCCTGCTGACTTTGACGGTTCTGCTCGCTCTGTGTCTCCCCCATGTGATCGTCAACGGATACTCGCGGGCTCCGGTTCCCGACGACCCGTACCCTGGAAGGGTTATGACTGAGACCTCGCAGCGCCCCCGCCCCCTTCGCGTACTCGCCGCCATGTCGGGCGGCGTCGATTCCGCCGTCGCCGCCGCCCGCGCCGCGGAAGCCGGCCACGACGTGACCGGCGTCCACCTCGCGCTCTCCGCGAACCCGCAATCGTTCCGCACGGGCGCGCGTGGCTGTTGCACGATCGAGGACTCACGGGACGCCCGCCGCGCCGCCGACGTCATCGGCATCCCGTTCTACGTCTGGGACCTCGCCGACCGCTTCCGCGAGGACGTCGTCGAGGACTTCGTCGCCGAGTACGAGGCCGGCCGCACCCCGAACCCGTGCCTGCGCTGCAACGAGAAGATCAAGTTCGCCGCCCTGCTCGACAAGGCGCTCGCCCTCGGCTTCGACGCGGTCTGCACCGGCCACTACGCGCAGGTGATCGTGAACGAGGACGGCACCCGCGAACTGCACCGCGCCTCCGACATGGCCAAGGACCAGTCGTACGTCCTCGGTGTCCTGGACGAGCGGCAGCTCGCACACGCGCTGTTCCCGCTCGGCGACACGGTCACGACGAAGGACGAGATCCGCGCGGAGGCCGAGCGCCGGGGCCTCGCGGTCGCCAAGAAGCCCGACTCGCACGACATCTGCTTCATCGCCGACGGCGACACCCAGGGCTTCCTCGCGGGCCGCCTCGGCAAGGCCGAGGGCGACATCGTCGACGAGTCCGGCTCCGTCATCGGCTCGCACGAGGGCGCGTACGGCTTCACCATCGGCCAGCGCAAGGGCCTGCGCATCGGCACCCCGGCGGCCGACGGCAAGCCGCGCTACGTCCTGGACATCTCCCCGGTCGACAACACGGTGACGGTCGGCCCGGCCGCCTCCCTCGACGTCAGCGGCCTCACCGCCGTCAAGCCCCGCTGGTGCGGCACGGCCCCGACCGGCCCCGGCACCTACACCGCCCAGCTCCGCGCCCACGGCGGCGAGACCGAGGTCACCGCCGAACTCGTCGACGGCACCCTGGAGGTGTCGTTCACCGAGCCGGTACGGGGCGTGGCCCCCGGGCAGGCGATCGTGCTGTACGACGACACGCGCGTGGTGGGGTCGGCGACGATCGCGACGACCACGCGCGCGGCGACGGCGATGGCCTGAGACCTGGGACTGAGATCAGGGCGCCAGATCGGGGCGCCTGAGATCAGGGCCTGAGACTGGTGCCAAGTCGTCAGTCGGCGGGGTCAGTTCGAGTCCGCGAAGAACTCGGTGAGCACAGGCGCAAGCACGGCCGGGTCCACCATGTGGGTCTGACCGTCCAGCGTGCGGTACGACCCGTCCGGCGCCGCGTCCGCCACAGCCTGCGCGGCCTCCCGCATCCACTCGGGGCTCGCGCCGCCCGCGATGGTGAGCACCGGGACGGACAGGGACGCCAGCCGCTCCGCCGGCACCGATCCATCCCCCATGGACGCGTCGTCGTAGGCGAGGGTCGGGGCGATGGCCTCCATGCCGGGCCACATGGGGGAGTGGCGGGCGCCGTCGATCATCTCCGGGGGTGCGCCGGTGAGCGCCATGAAGAGTGCGACGGCGTCGCCGTGGCGGCCCTCGGCGAGGAGTTCCGTGAGGCGCTCGGTGTACTCGGCGCGCTCCTTGGCGCCGGTCGCGTCGAGGGCGAACGGCGGCTCGTACAGGGCGACTTGGGTGACGGGGAGGCCGCTCGCCGCCGCGTGCAGGGCGAGGGCGGCGCCGGACGAGTGGCCGTAGAGCGCCGCGCTGCCGCCCACGGCGTCGATCAGCGCCGCGAGGTCCTCGACCTCCCGGGCCACGGCGAACGGCGCCGTGTCGCCGCTCGCGCCCCGGCCCCGGCGGTCGTACGGGACGGCCCCGAACCGGTGCGCGAGCTGCGCGGCGAGCGGCAGGAGCCCGTCGCCCGTGGTCATCGCGCCACCGACCAGGACGACGGGCGGACCCCCACCGATGCGTTCGTACGCGATGGCGGTGCCGTCGCGCGAAACAGTCTTCTTGTCCATGTCGATGAAGACTGCCGAAGGAACGCCGACTAATCGGTCACGACACTTCTGAATCGACTACGACACCTCTACTTCGTAGAAGCAGAGGTGGTCCTTGATCTGGGCTACGTCGGGCTTGGGGTCGGGATACGCCCACACCAGGTCGGGGGAGTCCGGCAGGGACCAGTAGGAGGCGTCGCCCTTGAAGGGGCAGTGGGTGTGGGTCTCGGAGGGGGTCAGGAGGTCGAGGCGTACATCCTCCGGAGGGAGGTAGTACCGCACCGGGGAACCGGTCTCCTTCAGGACGAGGGGGCGGTCGCTCTCCGCCAGCACCTGGTCGCCGTGGACGACGCGGACGTGCCGGTCGCCCTGCTCGATCGTGATCGTGTGTCCTTGGGCCATACCGGAAAAGCACTCCCGGGCCCCTGGTTCTTCCCGCGTACGGTGACGACATGAAGATCTGTGTCTTTCTCTCCGCCGCCGATCTGGACGAGCGCTACACGCGCCCCGCGCGCGAGTTCGCGGAACTCCTCGGCAAGGGCGGGCACACGCTCGTGTGGGGCGGTTCCGAGTCCGGGCTGATGAAGGTGGTCGCCGACGGCGTTCAGGCGTCCGGCGGACGCCTGGTGGGCGTCTCGGTGACCTTCCTGGCGGCGTCGGCACGGGAGGGCGCCGACGAGATGGTGATCGCGTCCGACCTCGCCGAACGCAAGAGGCTGCTCCTGGAGAAGTCCGACGCCGTGGTGATCATGGTGGGCGGCACCGGGACGCTGGACGAGGCCACGGAGATCCTGGAACTGAAGAAGCACGGCCACACCGACAGGCCGGTGGTGCTCCTGAACACCGCCGGCTTCTACGACGGCCTGAAGACCCAGTTCCGGCGCATGGAGGACGAGGGGTTCCTGCCCGTCCCGCTCGCCGACCTGGTGTTCTTCGCGGAGGAGCCGGTGGGGGCACTGGCCTACCTGGAGGAGAGCCAGGGCATCGAGTGATGCGAGCATGGCGGACATGGCAACACATGTGATCACCGGGGCCGGTTCAGGCATCGGCGCGGCCGTCGCCCGCCGGCTGCACGCGCGCGGGGACGACCTCGTGCTCCACGCGCGCGACGCGGGCCGCGCGAAGGAACTGGCGGCGGAGTACCCCGGGGCGAGCACCCTGGTGGGCGACCTGGCGGACCCGGACAAACTCAGCTGGGCGTTCTCGCACCAGACCCTGCCCGACCGCGTGGACACGCTCCTGCACATCGCCGGGGTGGTCGACCTCGGCCCGGTGGGCGAGCTGACCCCGAAGACCTGGCGCCACCAGCTCAACGTCAACCTGATCGCCCCCGCCGAACTGACCCGCCACTTCCTGCCCCAACTCCGCCTGTCCGGCGGCCACGTCCTCTTCGTGAACTCCGGCGCGGGCCTGCGGGCGAGCGCCGACTGGTCCGCGTACGCCGCCTCCAAGCACGGCCTGAAGGCCCTGGCGGACTCCCTGCGCCACGAGGAGCACCCCAACGGCGTCCGCGTCACCTCGGTCTACCCCGGCCGCACCGCCAGCCCCATGCAGGCCAAGGTCCACCAACAGGAGGGCAAGCAGTACGACCCCGCCCAGTGGATCGACCCCGAGTCGGTCGCGACGACGATCCTGATGGCGATCGACCTGCCGGGGGACGCGGAGGTCAACGACCTGACGGTGCGGCCGGGACGCTGAGGTTGCCCACTGGGGCTCCGCCCCAGACCCCGCCAAGGGGCTTCGCCCCCTGGACCCCCAGCCCTTTGTCCACCCACCACCCGCTTACTGTCGGTCAAAAGGTGAACCCCCAAGCAACCGAGCCGGGTGGTGAACGGGTCGGCGGAGGCGGGCACTTCTCAGCCCAGGCCGCCACAATCCAGCCCGTCCGGCGTTTGAGGACGAGGCCGTTGAGGCCGAAGCGGGGTCTGGGGGCGCAGCTCCCAGGCACGCTGCCACACCCCCGGAAGGTTCCGTAGTCTTCCGGGGTGAGCAACAGCAGCCAGTTCAGCTTCGGTCCCGCCACCGGTGTCGGTTCACTCCCCGGCATCGACGCCCGTGAGGCCGCGAAGACCGCGACCGGTGCCTTCGAGGACTTCCCGTTCCTGCCCGAACTGCCCGCGCGGGGACCCGGCGCGGACATGATCGGCCGGACCGCGGGGCTGCTCGTCGAGGTGTACGCGCGTGTGGAGCCCAGCGGTTGGCGGATCGGGGACCGTCCGGGGCGGGACACGAAGCGGGCGTGGGCGTGGCTGGGGGAGGACCTCGACGCGTTCGAGGAGTTCACCCAGGGGTACGAGGGGCCGCTCAAGGTGCAGGCCGTTGGACCCTGGACCCTCGCCGCGAGTCTGGAGTTGAGGAACGGTGAGTCCGTGCTCTCCGACCTCGGCGCCGGCCGGGACCTCGCGGGCTCGCTCGCCGAGGGGCTGCGCAATCACCTCGCCGACGTCCAACGCCGCGTCCCCGGCGCCCAGATCGTGCTCCAGCTCGACGAACCGTCCCTCATGGCCGTCCTGCGCGGACACGTCAGGTCCGCCAGCGGCTACCGCACTCACCGCGCCGTCGACCGTCAACTCGTCGAGGACACGCTCCGCGAGGTCGTCGGGGTGCACGGGAACGGCCCGGTCGTCGTCCACTCCTGCGCACCGGACGTGCCGTTCGCCCTGCTGCGCCGGGCGGGCGCGGCGGGGGTCTCCTTCGACTTCTCGCTTCTCACCGAGCGTGACGACGACGTGATCGGCGAGGCGGTCGAGGCCGGCACCCGGATCTTCGCCGGTGTCGTGCCGGGCACGGACACCGCGTTGTCAGACCCTGCCGGTAGCGTCATGGGTGTCAGGACGCTGTGGCGCAGGCTGGGGCTGCGACCGGGACTTCTCGCGGAGGCGGTCACGATCACCCCGTCGTGCGGACTCGCGGGGGCTTCTCCCGAGTACGCGCGCCATGCCCTCGCCCACTGCGTCCGGGCGGCGAGATCCCTCGCGGACAACCCTGAGTGACGGAAGGACAATACGGTGGCCGGCGACAGGCAAGCGGAGACGGCGGTGCCCGCAGAGGCACGGGAGAAGCACGCGCAGCTCGCTGAGCAGATCGAGGAGCACCGCTTCCGGTACTACGTGAACGACGCCCCGGTCGTCAGCGACGCGGACTTCGACAAGCTCCTGCGTTCCCTGGAGGCGCTGGAGGAGGAGTACCCGGAGCTGCGGACGCCGGACTCGCCGACCCAGAAGGTCGCGGGGGCGTACGAGACGGAGTTCACCTCCGTCGTCCACCGCTCCCGCATGCTCTCCCTGGACAACGCGTTCGACGACCTGGAGCTGGCGGCCTGGGCCGAGCGCGTCCAGAAGGACGTCGGTACCACCGACTACCACTTCCTGTGCGAGCTGAAGGTCGACGGCCTCGCCGTCAACCTGACGTATGAGCACGGTCGCCTCACGCGCGCGGCGACCCGCGGCGACGGCCGTACGGGCGAGGACATCACGCCCAACGTCCGTACGATCGCGGAGATCCCGGACCGCCTGACCGGCGACCGCGTGCCCGATCTCGTGGAGATCCGCGGCGAGGTCTACTTCCCGATGGAGAAGTTCGAGGAGCTCAACGCCCGCCTGGTCGAGGCCGGCGACAAGCCCTTCGCCAACCCCCGTAACGCGGCGGCCGGTTCACTGCGCCAGAAGGACCCCCGCGTCACCGCCACCCGCCCCCTGCACATGGTCGTGCACGGCATCGGCGCCCTGGAGGGCTTCGACGCCCTCACCCGCCTCTCCGAGGCCTACGACCTGCTGAAGACCTGGGGCCTGCCCACCTCCTCGCACAACAAGGTGGTCGACGACCTCGACGGCGTACGGGAGTTCATCCGGTACTACGGCGAGAACCGCCACTCCGTGGCGCACGAGATCGACGGCGTCGTCGTCAAGCTCGACGAGATCCCCCTCCAGGGGCGGCTCGGCTCCACCTCCCGCGCCCCGCGCTGGGCGATCGCGTGGAAGTACGCGCCCGAGGAGGTCAACACCAAGCTCGTCAACATCCGCGTGGGCGTGGGCCGTACGGGCCGGGTCACGCCGTACGCCCAGGTCGAGCCGGTGACGGTGGCCGGCTCGGAGGTCGAGTTCGCGACGCTGCACAACCAGGAGGTCGTCAAGGCCAAGGGCGTTCTCATCGGCGACACGGTGGTGCTCCGCAAGGCCGGTGACGTCATCCCGGAGATCCTCGGCCCGGTCGCCGACCTGCGTGACGGCAGCGAGCGGGAGTTCGTGATGCCGGCCGAGTGCCCCGAGTGCGGTACGCCGCTGCGGCCGATGAAGGAGGGCGACATCGACCTCCGCTGCCCGAACGCCCGCACCTGCCCTGCCCAGTTGAGGGAGCGCCTCTTCTACCTCGCGGGCCGCAAGGCGCTCGACATCGACCACTTCGGCTATGTGTCGGCGGCCGCCCTCACCAAGCCGCTGGAGCCCGCGGACCCGCCGCTGGCCGACGAGGGCGACCTGTTCGGGCTCACCATCGAGCGGTTGCTGCCCATCAAGGCGTACGTCCTCGACCAGGACAGCGGGCTGCCCAAGCGCGACCCGAAGACCGGCGAGGAGAAGATCGCCACGGTCTTCGCCAACCAGCAGGGCGAGCCCAAGAAGAACGCCCTCGCGATGCTGGAGACCATCGCGGCGGCCAAGGACCGGCCGCTCGCCCGTATCCTCACCGGCCTGTCGATCCGTCATGTCGGCCCGGTCGCGGCCGAGGCGCTGGCCCGCGAGTTCCGTTCGATCGAGCGGATCGAGCAGGCCACCGAGGAGGAGCTGGCGAACACCGACGGCGTCGGCGCGATCATCGCCGCCTCGCTCAAGGAGTGGTTCGCCGAGGACTGGCACCAGGAGATCCTCCGCAAGTGGCGGGCCGCCGGGGTCCGGATGGAGGAGGAGGGTTCCGCCGAGGACGAGGGCCCGCGTCCGCTCGAAGGTCTCACCGTGGTCGTCACCGGCACACTTGAGCACTTCACACGGGACGGGGCGAAGGACGCCCTGCAAAGCCGGGGAGCGAAAGTGACCGGTTCTGTTTCGAAGAAGACGTCTTTCGTTGTCGTAGGTGACAATCCTGGTTCGAAGTACGACAAGGCAATGCAGGTCAAGGTGCCTGTTCTGAACGAGGACGGCTTCACCGTCCTCCTGGAACAGGGACCAGAGGCGGCCGCCGAAGTCGCGCTTCCGGTCGAGGAGTAGCGAGGAGCAGCGGTTGAAGGCCACCCGATCGGCGCATACCAGATGCATACGGGTGGCCGGGTCGCATTCGGGCAACCGTCTACGACCGCTGCCCGTGGAAGCCTTCTGCGGCCTACTGTTGAGGTGTGCACCTGCCGTGCCCAGCTGCGGTTGGGGCAACCCCCTGCTCTTGGTGAGCAGGGGGAGGGGTTTTCCAAACGCGGTGCCGTTGACGGAAGTCGGGCATCGGACCGCGTGGCGTGGGCACCGCCGGCTGTGAGAGGGACGGGAATGGAACCGACCGAGAGCGCCCCCCCGGACTCACTGCTGCGCCGGGTCACCGGCGCCTGGCGGGAGAGTCGTTGGGGAGCGCGACCCGTGGAGCGTCCGGGCGCCCAGCCGCGCGCCACCGGACAGTACTCCACACCCGACGCCCGCCACTCCGGACCACTCTCGGCCGACCCGGGCGCAGGGCTGCCCGGCGACGGCGAGCGCCATCTGACCTGGCCCGCGCTGCCCACGGCGGTCGTCGTCGCGGCCGGCTTTGTCCTCGGCGCCGGCTTCTTCCGGGCGTTCACCGGCGACCACGCGCTCTTCCCGTCCGGCACGGTCGGCTGGTCGCTCGCCGTGCTGACCGGCATCATCGTCGGCCACCTCGTCGCCCTCGGCCGCGCCCGCTGGTGGGGCGGCACCGGCTCGGGCGCCGCCCTCACCCTCGGTGTCCTGCTGCTCTACGGCTGGGTCGCCGCCGGCATGGTCAGCCTCACCGTCGTCGTCCTGGTCGGCATAGCCCGGCGCAACCGCTGGCGCCAGGGCGTGCTGCACGGCGCGGTGGACATCCTCGGCATAGCCGCCGGAGCACTCGTGCTGGGCGCGTTCGGACGAGTGCCGTCCGTGGAGAAGCCCTGGAACCCCGACACCTGGACGGTCTACACCGCCCCCGAGGTGGTGCTGGTCGCCGTCGCCTATCTCGCCGTGACCCGCACCCTGCTCTGGTATCTGCACGCCCCGCGGCACGGCGGACTGCCCACCGTCGCCCGCACCGCCCTGCTCAGACAGGGGCTGGTCGCCGTAGCCCTGCTCGGCATCGCACCCCTCATCTGCGTGGTCGCCGTAGCCCAGCCGGTCCTTCTGCCCCTGTTCTCGATCCCGCTCATCGCCCTCGACTCCACCCTGTGGATGGCCCGGGCCAGAGCCGAGGAGCAGCTGCGCGACCCGCTGACCGGGCTGCCCAACCGGCAGTGGCTCCTGGAACGTATCTGGACCGCCCTGGACGACGCCGAGCGCATCGGCGCCAAGGCCGCGCTCATGCTGATCGACCTCGACCGGTTCCGGTCGGTCAACGACACCCTGGGCCATCTCGCCGGTGACCGGCTGCTGTTGCAGATAGCCGACCGGCTGCGGGTGGCGCTGCCGCGCGGGGCGGAGGCCGCGCGGCTCGGCGGTGACGAGTTCGCCGTCCTGCTGCCCGTCGCCGACTCCACGACGTCCGCGACCCGGGTCGCCCGCAACCTCGTCACCGCGCTCAGCTCCCCGCTCGACCTCGACGGGCTCACCCTCGTCCTGGAGGCCAGCGCGGGCGTCGCCGTCTTCCCCGACCACGCCCTCGACGCCGAGGGGCTGCTGCGCCGGGCCGACGTCGCGATGTACCAGGCGAAGCGGGACCGTACGGGCGTAGAGGTCTACGAGTCCAAGCGGGACTCCAACACCCCTGACCGGCTCGGCCTGTTGGGCGATCTGCGGCGGGCCCTCGACGCGCACGAGGTGCAGCTGCACTACCAGCCCAAGGTCCGTTTCGACGGTCAGGTCGCCGGACTTGAGGCGCTGGTGCGGTGGGTGCACCCGGAGCGCGGGAAGGTGCCGCCGGACGAGTTCATAGCGATCGCGGAGTCGTCCGGGCTGATGCCCCATCTCACCGAGTACGTGCTCGACACGGCCCTCGCCCAGGTCGCCCGATGGCGCGCCCAGGGCCTGTTCGTGCCGGTCGCGGTGAACGTCTCCCCGCGCGATGTGCACACCCCCGGCTTCGCGGGCTCCGTCGCCGCGCGCCTCGCCCGGCACGGGGTCCCGCCGGGCTCGCTCCAGCTGGAGATCACGGAACACGTCCTCCTGGAGGACCCCCAGCGCGCCGCCGACACCCTCAACGGGCTGACCGGGCACGGCGTGAAGATGTCCCTCGACGACTTCGGTACGGGGTACTCGTCCCTGGTGCATCTACGGCGGCTGCCCGTCAGCGAGTTGAAGATCGACCGGTCGTTCGTGGCTCGGCTCGCGGTGGACACGGAGGACGCGGAGATCGTGCGGTGCACTGTTGATCTCGCGCATTCCCTCGGGTTGCTCGTCGTGGCTGAGGGGGTTGAGGACGACGAGACGTGGGAGCGGTTGCGGGATCTTGGGTGTGATGCGGTTCAGGGGTGGCTTGTCGCTGCGGCCATGCCTCCGGAGGACATGACCGCGTGGCTTCGGGCGAGGGGTTCGCGGGGTTGGCAGCGGCCGCGGGCTGCGCTGCCTGCGGCTGCGGCGGATGATCCGGGGCGGATCGGCTGAGGTCGCTGCGCCTCTTGGGGTGGGGGCTTCTGTTTGTTCGCGACTGGCGGCCCGTTGTGGCTGGGCGCGCAGTTCCCCGCCCCCCTGAGGGGTTCAACTCACGCTCGTTGCAAAGTGACTGATCAACAGCGCCAGGCGCTGGTCGTGTTCCTCCTCCGGTAGGCGGCCGCTGCGCATCAGGGTTACCAGGCCGTGGAGGCCTGCCCAGTAGGTCTCCGTCAGTAGGCCTACGTCGTCGCCCTTGGCCGCGATCGGTTGGACTGCCTTGAACAGTTCGCCGAAGGCCGCTTGGAGGGCCGCCGGGGCCTCGGGAGTGGCGAACGGCAGGTCCACCGTGTGCGTGAACATCACGTCGTAGAGCGCGGGGCGGCGGCGCGCGAAGGCCGTGTACGACTCGCCCACCGCGGCCAGTGCCGCGCGGGCCCCCTTCGCCGCCGTGCGGGCCGTGCGCATCTCGGCCGCGATCTCCTCGCAGCCCTGGACCGCCACCGCCGCCATGATCGCCCCCTTGTCCTTGAAGTGGCTGTAGAGGACGGGCTGGCTGTACTCGATCTCGGCTGCCAGGCGCCGGGTCGTCACCGCGTCCCAGCCCTCCGTCTCGGCCAGTTCACGTGCGGCCGAGATGATCAGTCGCTCCCGTTCCGCCCGCTCGCGCTCCCGGCGCGTCTGAATCGTCATGCCTGGGATTCTAGCATCGCTAGCATTTCTTGCGGTGCTCTGTTAGCTTCGCTCTTGTCGCTAGCGTTGCTAGAAAACGAGACGAGGAGAAGTGGCATGACCATCACCGCGTACGCCCTGGCGATCGTGCTGGACCTGTTCTGCCTGTTCCTGGGCTACCGGTTCCTGTTCCAGCCCGGCCCCGCCGCCACCGGTTACGGAGTGCCGGCCGATCCCGCCGGCGACGCCGGTGCCTACCTCACGATCAAGGGCCTCAGGGACGGCACGCTGGGTCTGGTGGGCCTTGCGGTGCTGGCCTTCGCCGGGGCGTATGCCGAGGCCTGGTTCATGCTCTGCGTCGCCGTCGTCCCGTTCGGCGACACCCTGATAGTGCTGCGCCACGGCGGAACGAAAGCCGTGGCCTTCGGGATCCACTTCGCCACGGCGATCGTTGTACTGATCAGTGCCGTGCTGCTCTTCCTTGTCTGAGTCGTCCGAGCTGTCCGAGCCGTACTCCTCCTTCTCATCCGAACTCTCATCCGAACGGGGTCCCGAAATGTCGTTGCTCGTACCGAAGTTCGACGAGTCCGTGATCGTCCGCGATGCCGAGGCCGAGGTGGTGGGCCGGGCGCCGACCACCGTGAAGCTGCTGGCGGACAGCAGCGCGACCGGCGGTGCGCTGTCCACCCAGCGCGTCACCCTCAGCGGGGGAGCGGACGGCGCGAAACCGCACTGGCACGACAACTCCGCCGAGATGTTCTTCCTGCTCGACGGCGCCGCCGAGATCCTCTCCGGCGACCAGGTCGTCACCGCCGGACCCGGCGACCTGGTCGTCGTCCCGCCGGGTCTGCCCCACGCCTTCGCCGCCGCACCCGGCGCCGACGCCGACCTCCTCATCGTCATCACGCCCGGCGTGGAACGCTTCGAGTACTTCCGTCACCTACAGCGCATCGCCCTCGGAGAGGTCGGCCCGGAGAGCCTCCTGGAGGTGCAGGAGCTGTACGACAACCACTTCATGAGGAGCGCGGCGTGGGATGCGAGAGGCTGAGGCCCGGGGCTCCGGAGAAACCGTTTAACGGCTGAGGGCACCCGCCCCATAGGATTGCCGCCAAACCACACACACTCACCCCAGAGGAACGCTGCATGCCTGGCATCACGCGCGAGGAGGTCGCCCACCTCGCCCGGCTGGCGCGTCTGGAGCTGAAGCCCGAAGAGCTTGAGCACTTCGCGGGACAGCTCGACGACATCATCGGCGCGGTCGCCCGCGTCAGCGAGGTCGCCGACCAAGACGTACCGCCGACCTCCCACCCGCTGCCGCTGACGAACGTCATGCGCGCGGACGAGGTCCGTCCCTCGCTCACCCCCGAGCAGGCGCTCTCCGGCGCCCCGGCCCAGGAGCAGCAGCGTTTCAAGGTGCCGCAGATCCTGGGGGAGGACTAACCACCATGACGGACCACAGCAGCATCATCCGGCTCACCGCCGCCGAGATCGCCGCGAACATCGCGTCCGGCGTGCTCACGGCCGTCGAGGTCACCGAGGCCCACCTCGCCCGGATCGACGAGGTCGACGCGAAGGTGCACGCCTTCCTGCACGTCGACCGCGAGGGCGCCCTCACGCAGGCCCGCGCCGTCGACGAGAAGCGGGCCCGGGGCGAGCAGCTCGGCCCGCTGGCCGGCGTCCCGCTCGCGCTCAAGGACATCTTCACCACCGAGGGCATCCCGACCACGGTCGGCTCCAAGATCCTCGAAGGCTGGATCCCGCCGTACGACGCGACCGTCACCAAGCGGCTGAAGGCCGCCGACGTGGTCATCCTCGGCAAGACCAACATGGACGAGTTCGCCATGGGGTCGAGCACCGAGAACAGCGCCTACGGGCCGACGGGCAACCCCTGGGACCTCACCAAGATCCCCGGCGGCTCCGGCGGCGGTTCCTCCGCCGCGCTCGCCTCCTTCCAGTCGCCGCTGGCGATCGGCACGGACACCGGCGGTTCCATCCGCCAGCCGGCCGCCGTCACCGGCACGGTCGGCGTCAAGCCGACGTACGGCGCGGTCTCCCGCTACGGCATGGTCGCCTTCTCGTCCTCCCTCGACCAGGGCGGGCCCTGTGCCCGTACGGTCCTGGACGCGGCGCTCCTGCACGAGGCCATCGCCGGACACGACCCGCTCGACTCCACCTCCATCGACGCCCCGGTCCCGCCGGTCGTCGAGGCCGCCCGCAACGGCAGCGTGCAGGGCATGCGCGTCGGCGTCGTCAAGCAGTTCCGCGGCGAGGGCTACCAGGCCGGCGTCATCCAGCGCTTCGACGAGGCCGTAGAGGTCCTGAAGGAACTGGGCGCGGAGATCGTCGAGCTGGACTGCCCGTCCTTCGACCTCGCCCTGTCGGCGTACTACCTGATCGCGCCCTCCGAGTGTTCGTCGAACCTGGCCCGCTTCGACGGCCTGCGCTACGGCCTCCGTACCGGCGACGACGGCACCCACTCGGCCGAAGAGGTCACCTCGATCACCCGTGAGGCGGGCTTCGGCCCCGAGGTGAAGCGCCGCATCATGCTCGGGACGTACGCCCTGTCGAGTGGCTACTACGACGCGTACTACGGCAGCGCCCAGAAGGTCCGTACGCTCATCACCCGCGACTTCGAGAAGTCGTTCGAGAGCGTCGACGTGATCGTCTCGCCGACGACGCCGACCACCGCCTTCCCGATCGGTGAGCGTGCCGACGACCCGATGGCGATGTACCTCGCGGACCTGTGCACCATCCCGACCAACCTGGCGGGCAACTCGGCCATGTCGCTGCCCTGCGGTCTCGCGCCGGAGGACGGTCTCCCGGTCGGGCTCCAGATCATCGCCCCGGCGCTGAAGGACGACCGCCTTTACAAGGTCGGCGCCGCCGTCGAGGCCGCCTTCGTGGAAAAGTGGGGCCACCCGCTGCTTGAGGAGGCACCGTCGCTGTGAGCAACGCACTGTCGAAGGCCAAGGGCTTCAAGAAGTCGAAGTCCGGCACGTATGTGTCCATCGCCACCACCGCGTTCGGCGCGCTGGGTGTCGCCAAGCAGATCAAGAAGGCGCGCACCGAGCACGACACGCTCCGTCTGATCGACGCCACGGTGTCCGCCGTCGCGATCGTCACCGGCCTCGCCATCCTGTACCGCGAGCTGAAGCGGCTGGGCGACGACGACGTCCTGCTGGGCTGAGAGGGAAAGTTCACCGTGACCACCACGACCGACCTGGAGTCGTACGAGGACGCGCTGGCGTCGTACGACCCCGTCATGGGCCTTGAGGTCCATGTCGAACTCGGCACCAAGACCAAGATGTTCTGCGGCTGTTCGACCGAACTGGGCGCCGAACCGAACTCGCAGACCTGCCCGACCTGCCTCGGCATGCCCGGCGCGCTCCCGGTCGTCAACGCGATCGGCGTCGAGTCCGCGATCAGGATCGGCCTCGCGCTGAACTGCGAGATCGCCGAGTGGTGCCGCTTCGCCCGGAAGAACTACTTCTATCCGGACATGCCGAAGAACTTCCAGACCTCCCAGTACGACGAGCCGATCGCCTTCAACGGCTACCTCGACGTACAGCTGGAGGACGGCGAGACCTTCCGGGTGCAGATCGAGCGCGCCCACATGGAGGAGGACACCGGCAAGTCGCTGCACGTCGGCGGCGCGACGGGCCGTATCCACGGCGCCTCGCACTCGCTGCTCGACTACAACCGCGCCGGCATCCCGCTCATCGAGATCGTCACCAAGCCGATCGAGGGTGCGGGCGAGCGTGCTCCCGAGGTCGCGAAGGCCTACGTCGCGGAGCTGCGCGAGCTGATCCGGGCGCTCGGTGTGTCGGAAGCCCGCATGGAGCAGGGGCAGATGCGCTGCGACGTGAACCTGTCGCTGCGCCCGTACGGCCGCGAGAAGTTCGGCACCCGGAGCGAGACGAAGAACGTCAACTCGCTGCGTTCCGTGGAGCGTGCCGCCCGTTACGAGATCCAGCGCCACGCCGCGGTGCTGAACTCCGGCGGCACGATCATCCAGGAGACCCGCCACTTCCACGAGGACACCGGGTCGACGACCTCGGGCCGCGTGAAGGAGGAGGCGGAGGACTACCGGTACTTCCCGGAGCCGGACCTGGTGCCGGTGGCCCCCTCGCGCGCGTGGGTCGAGGAGATCCGCGCCGAGCTGCCCGAGCAGCCGCTGGCCCGCCGCAACCGGCTGAGCGAGGAGTGGGGGATCACCGCGTTCGACATGCAGTCGATCCTCAACGCCGGTGCCATCGACCCGATCGTCGCCACGATCGACGCCGGTGCGGACTCGGCCTCCGCGCGCAAATGGTGGATGGGCGAACTCGCCCGCAGCGCCAACGAGTCCGGCAAGGCGCTCGACGAGTTGCCCATCACGCCGGAGCAGGTCGCCCGGGTCACCGCCCTGGTCACCGCCGGCGAGCTGAACGACAAGCTGGCCCGCCAGGTCATCGAAGGCGTCCTCGCCGGCGAGGGCACCCCGGACGAGGTCGTCGAGAAGCGCGGCCTGAAGGTCGTCTCCGACGACGGCGCCCTCACCACCGCCGTCCAGGAGGCCATCACCGGTAACCCGGGCATCGCCGACAAGATCCGCGGCGGCAAGGTGGCGGCGGCCGGCGCGCTGGTCGGAGCGGTCATGAAGGCCACCCGTGGCCAGGCCGACGCGGCCCGCGTCAAGGAGCTCATCCTGGAGCAACTGGGCGTCAGCGAAGGCTGATACGGCCGTAGGACATCAACAGCCCTGGGGGATGCATCGGTTGCGATGCATCCCCCAGGTGTGTCACTTCACAGGCGGCGCCCCACGACGCGTGTGAAGCCGATCAGATGGTCCACGTCGGCGTGCACCAACTCCGCCGACGTGCGCGCCATGCCCGCCATGAACTCGCTCGGGCTCTCCTCGGCACACACCTCGCTCCACAGCAGCCAGTCGCGCCATCCATCGGCCAGCCAGTCGGCCGTCTCGACCTCCACGGCCCTGCCGCGAGTCCAGTGCCTGTGCCACCAGGCGGGGGAGTGGAACGCCCAGAAGCCCGGGTCCCCTTCCCAGTACCGCTTCAGATGCTCCGGCGCCTCGTCGCCCGCCAGTTCCTCCCGCAGCGCGGGCATCACGACGCCGATCCGGCCGCCCGGCTTCAACAGCCGGGTCAGGGTGGGCAGATAGAGGTCGGCGGTGCCGAAGTACTGGTAGGCGTCGATCGACACGATCGCGTCGAACGTGCCGTCCCCGAAGGGGATGTCGTGCGCCTCCACCTGTAGGGGGAGAACTCGGTCCGCGACACCCGCCTCGGCGATCCGTACGGCGTTCTCCTCGGGCTTTACCCACAGGTCGGCGGCCGTGACCTGGACGCCGTACTCCTTGGCGAGGAAGACGGAGGTCATGGCGCGTCCGCAGCCCAGGTCGAGCACGCGCGCGCCGGGGCGCAAGGTGTCCAGGCCGAGCGCCGGGGCCAGCCATTCCAGCAGCCACAGGGCGTGCGGGCCCATCTGGTTCTCGATGGTCCAGCGGGCGTCGTAGGTGTTGCTGCGCGGGTAGCGGGGGTGGGTCAGACGGGCGGTCAGGTCGGTGTCCGGCATCGGTGAACGGTGTCCTCCGGTTCTGCGTAGGTTGCTGTGAGGAAGCAACGAGATTGTGGAGGACGTCGGTTGGCCGCGCACCAGGTTTCTCAGGCGGAGGCGCTACGCTCGCCCGCCATGGACGGACGCGGAGATTCCGAGATATCCGAAGTGCCGGACTTCGGGGATCCGGCGCTGGACGCGCGGCGGGCCCGGTGGACGGCTGGGCTGACCGGTGCCGTGCTGGCCATCGCCGGAGTGGCCGCGGCGGTGTTGCGGGCGAGCGGGGCCGGGCCGGTGCTCGTTCCGGCCGCCTATGCGGTGGGCGCCGCGGTGTGCGCGCTCGCGTCCGTGCTCGGGTCCAGGGGCCGTACCAGGCGGGCGCTCTGGCTGTTGGTCGTCGGGGCGATGGTGATGGCCCTGGGGGACCAGTTCGACTGAGGCGACGGTCAACGCGGCAGCCCGGGCTACAGAGTTGCCGTTACTGTCCTGTGATCTGGCTCCCACTCCCGTGATTCAGCGCACGAACGTCATGAACGATCATTTTCTGCTGCAAGAGTGGGCCCCGTATTGCTCATGCGTTCTTTGCGGGCTGTTCATCCCTTGAACGAATTTTCCCGGTCAAAGATCCACAATTCGCCATCCCCGGGAGCGCGTTCGTGGCAGCCCTTGCCCACTGGTGTGTTCGGCACCGCCTTGTCGCCGTCCTGCTGTGGCTCGTCGCGTTCGGCGGGGTCACCGCGGCCGCCGCCGTCACCGGCTCGGCGTACTCGAACGACTACGAGGCCCACGGCACCGAGTCGGGTCGTGCGACCCAACTGCTCAAGGAGGGGTTTCCGGGCCTCGGCGGCGACAGCGACACCGTCGTCTGGCGCACCTCACCCGGCTCCGTCCGCGCCGCCGCCGTCGAACAGACCATGACCGGCGCCCTGGACAGGATCGCCGACCTGTCCGGAGTCGCCTCCGTCGTCAGTCCGTACGACGGACAGGGCACGGGCCGGATCAGCGCCGACGGACGCACCGCGTACGCCACCGTCACCTTCGCGCACCAGGCCGAGGACATCGACAGGTCCGAGGCGCAGGCGGTCGTCCGCGCCGCCAAGGCAGCCCGGACCGACGGGCTCCAGGTCGAGTTGGGCGGCAGCGCCATCGCGCTCACCGAGGCGTCGAGCGGGCACACCGCCGAGATCGTCGGGGTCGCCGTCGCCGCCCTCGTGCTGTTCCTCGCGTTCGGGTCGCTCGCCGCCTCGCTGCTGCCCATCGGCACCGCCCTGGTGAGCGTCGGCACCGCGTACGGGGCGATCGTGCTGCTCGGGCACGCCATGACCGTCGCCGACTTCGCGCCCATGCTCGGCATGCTGATCGGGCTCGGCGTCGGCATCGACTACGCCCTGTTCATCGTGACCCGGCACCGACGCGGGCTGAAACGCGGCCTGTCCGTCACCGAGGCGGTCACCAACGCGGTCGTCACCACCGGACGCGCGGTCGTCTTCGCCGGCGCCACGGTGTGCATCGCCCTCCTGGGGATGCTGATCCTGCGCCTCGGCTTCCTCAACGGGGTCGCGATCGCCGCCTCGTTGACCGTGGTGCTCACCGTCGCGGCCTCCGTGACGCTTCTCCCGGCCCTGCTGTCCTTCATCGGCCCCCGCGCCCTCAGCCGCCGCGAACGGCGCCGACTGGCCGAGCACGGGCCCCAGCCGGAGCTCCCCACCGGCCTCGCCGCCCGCTGGTCCGCGTTCGTCGAGCGCCGGCCCAAACTGCTCGGCACCCTCGCCCTGATCGTCATGGCCGTCCTCGCGCTGCCCACCCTCGCCCTCCACCTGGGCACCTCCGACCAGGGCAACGACCCCAGGTCGTCGACCACCCGCCAGGCCTACGACCTCCTCGCGACCGGATTCGGGCCCGGCGTCAACGGTCCGTTGACCCTCGTCACAAAGATCGACGGCGCCGAGGACAAGCTCACCCTCGACAACCTCGACGCCACCCTCCGCACCACCGAGGGCATCGCCTCCGTGACCCCGGTGACCTACGACGCCGACGGCTCCACCGGGTACTTCGGCGTCGTACCGGACTCGGCACCGCAGTCGCAGAGGACCAGCGCACTCGTCGACCGGCTGCGCACCGAGGTGCTGCCCCGGGCCGAGACGGGCACCTCGCTCGACATCCACGTCGGCGGTGTGACGGCGAGCTACGACGACTTCGCCGACGTGATCGTCGGCAAGCTTCCGCTGTTCGTCGGGGTGGTCATCTCGCTCGGCTGTGTGCTGCTCCTGCTCGCCTTCCGGTCGATCGGCATCCCGCTCAAGGCCGCCGCGATGAACGTCGCCGCCGTGGCCGCCGCCTTCGGGGTCGTCGTCGCGATCTTCCAGTGGGGCTGGGGGAGCGAGTTCCTCGGCCTGGGACGCGCCGGACCGATAGAGCCCTTCCTCCCCGTGATCATGGTGTCGGTCCTCTTCGGGCTCTCCATGGACTACCAGGTCTTCCTGGTGAGCCGGATGTACGAGGAATGGCTGGAAACCGGCGACAACCGCCGCGCCGTCCGCGTCGGCCTCGCCGAGACCAGCCGGGTGATCAACTCGGCCGCCGTCATCATGATCTCGGTCTTCCTCGCCTTCGTGCTCAGCGGCGACCGCGTGATCGCCATGTTCGGCATCGCGCTCGCCTCCGCCGTCGCCCTGGACGCGTTCGTCCTGCGCACCCTCCTGGTGCCCGCCCTCATGCATCTCCTGGGCGGCGCCAACTGGTGGCTGCCCCAGGGCCTCGACCGCGTCCTGCCCCGCATCAGCATCGAGCCCCCCGAGTGCCGAGCAGCCCATGAGAGGCTGGCCGCCGCGACGGACGCAGAGGTGGCGGACGTCCTGGCGAAGGAGCAGGAGCAGGATGTACGCGATATCCCTGGGTGACGACGGAGCCGAACTGCGTCCCCTGGAACCGTGGCACGCCGAGGAGTTCCTCGCCCACCTGGACCGCGGCCGGGAGTTCATCGGCCAGTACATCGCCTTCGGGTCCAAGGAGACGGACGTCGACTCCGCGCGGGCGATGCTCCAGCGCTACGCCGACCTCCGCGCCGCCGACAGCGCGTCCCTGCACGGCATCTGGCTGGACGGCAAGCTCGTCGGCGGGGTCCTCTTCCTGAACTTCCACGCCGACCAGGGCAACTGCGAGGTCGGCTGCTGGCTGGAACCCGCCGCCGCCGGCCGCGGACTGATCACCCGGGCGATACGGATTCTCATCGACTTCGCGATCGACCGGCGCGGCATCCACCGCGTCGAATGGCACGCCGCAGCGGGCAATGAGAAGAGCCTGAATGTTGCCCGCCGCATGGGCATGACCAGGGACGCGGTCCTGCGCGAGTCCCACCCCTACGGGGGCGTAAGACACGACATAGAGGTGTGGTCCGTGCTCGCACCCGAGTGGCGCGAGGCACGCGCGCGTGCGCAACACAGCGATCTTTAAGGAACTTCTCATACTTCACCCCTACCGTGCGCATCATGGGTACCAAGACTGTTGACGAGGCCGCGAACGAGGCCACCGAGGTGAAGAGCGACGCGGAGACCGTCGATGTCACCAAGACCGACGAGGAAGTGACCGAGCCGGACACGGCGAACACCGAGGCCGAAGCCGCCGAGGACGAGGACGACCTCTCCGAGGAGGAGTACGCGGCCGAACTCGCGAAGCTCCGGCTGGAGCACCCCGAGGAGGGCCCCTCCGGCGTCGGCCAGGGCGCAGCCGCCGTGGTCTCCGCCGCGCTCGGCTTCATCTCGCTCTCCGGCGGCTGGGTCGGCTCCGTCGCCGCCGCCCGCGAGACCCTCGTGGGCCAGCTCCACACCGCCTCCACCGCGAGCGTGTCCACCCAGATCAAGGAGGTCTACGGCGACGCCTGGCACACCACCGCGCTGTGGGCCGGCATCTTCGCCCTGGTCGGCGCCCTCGTGGGCGTCGCGGCCCTGGTCCGGCCCGCGTTCGGCACTCCGGGCAAGCCGCAGGCCACCTGGATCAAGTCGGTCGCCTGGGCGGGCGTCGCGCTCGGTGTCGTAGGACTGCTCCTGGCCGTCCTGAAGTACACCGACCTGCTGCTCAGCCTGCCGTCGGCCACCTGACGGCCGGCTCACGCCACCGCACGTAATCAGGGGTCTTAGGGCCTCCGTAAGCACCTTACGGAGGCCCTAAGACCCCTTACGCATGTCTAAGGCCCACCCGGCCTCGGAAGATGCGGAACTCTCCCGATGTGGCGGACCCCCCTTGGAGACGAAGGTTGAGGCATCGCAACAAGCGAAGCCGAAGAACCGCCTCCATCAAGGGACTTGAGATGTACGAGTTCGAACTCCACCAGATCCGTTCCGCCGAACTGCGCCGGCAGGCCGCCAACGAGCGACTGGCCCGCGAGGCCGTGCGGGGCGCCCGTGCCGCCCGCCGCGAGCAGGCCCGCCAGGCCGCCGAGGGGGAGGTGCATAGCCAGCGCCCCCGCAGGCACCTGTTCGCCCGTGCGTCGTGACCGTCCGGGCCCGGGAGGACGGCCGTACGGCGCCCGCCCGGCAGGCTCGCGGGGCGCTGCTCCCCGCGGCCGCCCTCCCGAAAACCGGTGCCGCGTTGTCAGACCCGCGTGACATGCTCGCAAGCGTGGAGACCAGGTCCGTCAGTCCGGTCTTCGTCGGCCGCGCCGACGAACTGGACACGCTGAACGATGCGCTCGCCCGCGCCGCCGCGGGCGAGCCGCAGGCGTTGCTGCTGGGCGGCGAGGCCGGCGTCGGCAAGACCCGGCTGGTCGAGGAGTTCGCCACCGCCGCCTGCCGCCGGGGTGCCGTCGTCGCGCTCGGCGGCTGTGTCGAGATCGGCGCGGACGGCCTGCCCTTCGCCCCGTTCTCCACCGCCCTGCGCGCGCTGCGCCGCGAACTGCCCGACGAGCTGTCCGCCGCGGCCGCCGGCCAGGAGGAGGAACTCGCCCGGCTGCTCCCGGAGTTGGCGGAAGCGGCCACCTTCCAGCGGGCCGGCCGACACGACGAGGAGGGCATGGCCCGCCTCTTCGAACTCACCGCGCGCCTCCTGGAGCGCGTCGCCGCCGACCGCACGGTCGTCGTCGCCCTCGAGGACCTGCACTGGGCCGACGCCTCCACCCGCCACCTCCTCGCCTACCTCTTCCGCACCCTGCGCACCGGCCGCCTCGTCGTCCTCGCCACCTACCGCGCCGACGACATCCACCGCCGCCACCCGCTGCGCCCCCTGCTCGCCGAACTCGACCGGCTCCGCACGGTCCGCCGGATCGAACTGGGCCGCTTCAACCGGCAGGAGGTGGGCCGCCAGATCGCCGGCATCCACGCGGCCGAACCCGACCCTGCCCAGGTCGACGAGATCTTCGAACGCTCCGACGGCAACGCCTTCTTCGTCGAGGAACTCGCCGTCGCCGCCCACGACGGCTGCCGCAGTGACCTCACCGACTCGCTGCGCGACCTGCTCCTCGTCCGCGTCGAGTCGCTGCCCGAGAGCGCCCAGCGGGTCGCCCGGATCGTCGCCGAGGGCGGCTCCACCGTCGAGTACCGGCTGCTCGCCGCCGTCGCCCGGCTCGCCGAGGACGACCTCATCGAGGCGCTGCGGGCCGCCGTCGGCGCCAACATCCTCCAGGCGGCGCCCGGTGACGACGGCTACCGCTTCCGCCACTCCCTGGTCCGCGAGGCCGTCGGCGACGACCTGCTGCCCGGCGAGCGCTCCCGCATCAACCGCCGCTACGCCGAGGTCCTGGAGGCCGACCCGACGCTCGTCCCGGCCGACCAGCGCGTCATGCGCCTCGCGAGCTACTGGTACCACGCCCACGACGCCGCCAAGGCCCTCCCCGCCGTCCTGGACGCCTCCGTGGCCGCCCGCGGCCGACACGCCCACTCCGAGCAACTTCGGCTCCTGGAGCGGGCGATGGAGCTTTGGGACACCGTCCCCGACGCCGTACGCGCGGGCCTGCGCCCCGTGGACTACACCGAGGTGTACCCGCCCTGCGGCTGCGACCCGGAGACCACGCCCCTGCGCTACCTCGACCTGATGGCGGAGGCCGCCGTCGCCGGCCGGCTCAGCGGGGAGCGCGAGCGTGCCCTGAAGATCACCAAGCGGGCCCTGCACCTCCTGGAGGACGAGGGCGACCCGCTGCGGGCCGCCTGGTTCTGGGTGCAGCGCTCCGTCCTCGTCCGGTCCCAGGCCCGCGGCGACGGCTGGCCGGAACTCGCCGCCGCGCAGGAGCTGGTCCGCGGACTGCCGCCCTCCGAGGTACACGCGGAGGTCCTCGCCAAGGTCGCCGGCTGGTCCATGGTCCATGTCCCGGGACCCGACGCCTATGTGGCCGCCGAGCGCGCGGTCGAGTACGCGCGCATGGTCGGCGCCCGCGAGATCGAGATGGACGCCCGCCTCACCCTGGCCGGCCTCATGGTCGCCTCCGGCGACGTCGAGGGAGGCCTCGCCGAACTGGTCGAGGTGAACGAACGCACGGTCGCCGAAGGCATCTCCGTCGTCGCCGGCCGCAGCTATGTGAACCTTCCCTCCTCCCTCCAGACCGTCGGCCGCTCCCGCGAGGCCGTGCCCATCCTGGAGACGGGGCTCGCCTTCGCCAGGAAGTTCGGGCAGTTCGACAAAGAGGCCTGGATCTGGGGAAACCTCGCCGAATCCCTGTTCTCCCTGGGCCGTTGGGACGAGGCCGCCGAGGCCGCGACCAAGTCGGAGCGCGTGGACCAGAGCGCCAAACCGCGCGGCTTCCACGCCCGCCTCCGCGCCGAACTCGCGCTCGCCCGCGGCGACCTGTCCGAGGCTCGCCGTCAACTGGCCGCCGCCCGCCAGCACTTCGGCACCCATGACGTCGCCCCTCAGCACCATCTGCCCCTGGAGCGGATCGAACTCCAGATCGCCACCGCCGAAGGCCGCCTCCTCGACGCCCGAGCCACCCTCGAACTCGTCCTGGACTCCGATTTCCTCCCCGGCACGTACTTCGAGGTCTGGCCCTTGCTGGTCACCGCGGCCGTCGCCGAGACCCAGGCCGTTGGCCTGCCCGTCGCCGACCCCGGCCGCCCCGAGATCCTCGAACGCATCCGGAAGGCCGCCAAGCCTGTCCCCACCCACGTCCCCGTCTGGCAGGCCCACGAACGCTGGCTCCGCGCCGAACTCCTGCACGCCGAGGGCCACTCCACCCCGGACGACTGGTCCGAGGCGGTCTCCGCGTTCGAATGCCTCGACCGCCCCTACGACCTCGCCCGCGTCCGGCACCGCCTCGCCGAAGCGCTGCTGTCCGCCCCCGACGGGGGTGACGACGAGCGGGACCGCGCGACGGAACTCCTTCGCCTGTCAGCAGCCGTAGCCGACCACCTCGGCGCCCGCCCCCTCACCGACTCCGTCGCGCTGCTCGCCCAGCGGGCCCGGCTGACCCTCACGAAGGCCCCGGAGCGGCGAGGGGTCTCTGCCGATCCCGCCGACCCGGTCGAGGCGCTCGGCCTCACCAGCCGCGAGCGGGACGTCCTGCGGCTGGTCTCCGCCGGCCGCACCAACCGGCAGATCGCTGAGGAACTCTTCATCTCCCCGAAGACCGCGAGCGTCCACGTCTCGAACATCCTCGGCAAGCTCGGCGTCTCGGGCCGGGGAGAGGCGGCGGCCGTCGCCCACCGGCTGGAGCTGTTCCCTCTCCACCCTCCCCACCCGCTCACCGCGCGCTCCGCGCGATGAGTCGTACGCTGTAGGGGACCGGCACAGGGGAGGCGCCGTGTTCAACATGTTCGAGGAGTTGTTCTCACCGGGCCGCAAACACACCCAGGACGAGGCCAACCGGCTTGAGCTGACCAGGGTCGACGTCGCGGACGGAGACCCCGGGCGCGGACCGATAGACCTGGAGTCCGGCAGGGTTGTGGTGCGGCTGCGGGAACCGGGGGCGGAAGCCGAGTCGGGGAGCGCGTCCGGTTCCGGTGCCGAATCTGACCCTGGTGCCGGCACCGATCCTGGCCCTGATGCTGGTGCCGAGTCCGGTCCTGGCGCCGCCCCAGAGCCCCGTCACGATCCCGAGTCAGCTTCCAGGTCCGCTCCGGAGCCCGAGGCCGCTCCGGAGCCCGAGGCCGCTCCGGAGCCCGAGGCCGCTCCGGAGCCCGAGGCCGCTCCCGATCCTGGCCCGGTGTCCGAGCCGGCTCCGGAGTCAGAGTCCTAGGCCGCTCCCGCCCCCGAGACCGCGCCGTCGCCCGGGGTATGTAGCGCTGGCGCCCGCGTCGCCCAGATCCGCTCCATCACCTGGGCCTGAGCCACCGGACCCTGCGTCGCTCGGGTCCGTGCCGTCGCCTGGCCCTGCGTCGCACAGGTCCGCTCCGTCGCCTGGCCCTGCATCGCCCAGGTCCGCTCCGTCGCCCGGTTCCGCCCCGTCACCAGGACCCACCTCGCCCGCTTCCGCCCCACCCGGACCTACGTCACCTGGATCTCCAGAATCCGGTCGTCGCCCGGCTTAGGCGTGCCCCGGCCGTCCGTGTTGCTGGTGACGAGCCACAGCTTGTCGTCGCCGGCCGAGACCACCGTGCGCAGGCGGCCGTACTCGCCGGTGAGGAAGGCTTGCGGGGCGGCGGACGTCTTCGTGCCGTTCAGGGGGATGCGCCACAGGCGCTGGCCCTTGAGCCCGGCCATCCATATGGAGCCCTGGGCATAGGCGATGCCGCTGGGGGAGGCGTCGTCGGTGTGCCACTGGGTGATCGGGTTGTGGTACTTCGGGTTGTCGCCCTTGCCTTCCGCGTTCGGCCAGCCGTAGTCGTCGCCCGGTGTGATCGCGTTCAGCTCGTCCCAGGTGTCCTGGCCGAACTCCGAGGCGAACAGCCGCTGTTCGGAGTCCCAGGCGAGGCCCTGCACATTGCGGTGGCCGTACGTGTAAACCGGCGAGTTCGGGAACGGGTTGCCCGGCGCCGGGTCGCCCTCCGGGGTCAGCCGCAGGATCTTGCCGCCGAGGGACTTCTTGTCCTGGGCCAGGCCCCGTTGACCGCTCTCGCCCGTGCCCGCGTACAGCATGCCGTCCGGGCCGAAGGCGATGCGCCCGCCGTTGTGGATATAGCCCTTGGGGATGCCCTTGAAGATGGTGTCGGGCGCGCCCAGCCGCTCACCGGCCGGCTTCTTCTCGTCGTACAGGACGCGGACGATGCGGTTGTCCGAGGCCGAGGTGAAGTACGCGTAGATCATGTGGTCCGAGGCGTAGTCCGGGGAGAGCGCGATGCCGAGGAGGCCGCCCTCGCCGGCCGGGGAGACCCCGGACACCTTGCCCAGCTCGGTCTTCTTGCCGGTCTTCTCGTCGATCCGGGTGATCGTGCCGTCGTCGCGCGACGAGACGAGCAGGTTCCCGTCGGGCAGCGGCGCGAGGCCCCAGGGCGTCTTCAGCCCCTCGGTGACGGTGCGCAGCACCTTCACGGTGCCCTTGGCCGGCGGGGTCTGCTCGGCGGCCTGCGCGGAGGGCGAGGCCCCCGTGGCCGTACCGCCGCTGTCGGACGACGTACTCCTGCCGTCGCCCGGAGATCCACCCCCGTCGGAGGAACAGCCGGCCGTCAGCAGGAGTGCGGACACGGCCAGGGCGGCCGACACGACTCGACGTTGCACGATCAGGTCCTTTCGACGGGCGGGTTCCCACCAGTGGGTACGGCGGGTTCCCGCGGCGGGCTCACGGCAGGGCCCTGCGGCTGGTTCTACTTTTCATACACCGCTCGCGCCGCCCGGGTTCCCGATCACCGCGCACCGACGCACGATCGAGCCGTCGGGTTCGGAGAGCGGAGAGCGGAGAGCGGGGGCGCCGGTCGGTCCCAGGCTCCGGAACCGGTACGGCGGTCAGCCCCGAAGCCGGAGAAGCCCCCGCCCGCTCAATCCCAGGACCCCAACGCCCCCGGCAACTCCGCCACCTCCGCAAGATCCTCCGCCGTCAACCGCAACCCCGCCGCCCCCGCGTTCTCCGCCACCCACCGCTCCCGCTTCGTGCCCGGTACCGCCACCACATGCGCCCCCTGCGCGAGCACCCACGCCAGGGCCACCTGGGCCGGGGTCACCTCCGGACCGTGGCGGCGGGCCACCCGGCGCAGGCCGGCCACGATCGGCTGGTTCGCGGCGGTCATCTCGGCGGTGAAGCGGGGGTGGCGGGCGCGTACGTCGTCCGGTTCGAAGCCCTCGCCCGGGGTGAGGGTGCCGGTGAGGAAGCCGTTGCCCAGGGGCATCGCGGCCAGGAAGCCGACGCCGCGTGCCGTGCACCACGGCAGCAGCGCGTCCAGGGCCTCCGGGGACCACACCGACAACTCCGCCTGTACCGCCGTGACCGGGAACACCTGTTGTACGCGCTGGAGTTGGCGGATCGTTCCGTCATGGAGGCGTGCCCCGGGGCGGCGGGCGGAGCGGGCGCCGACCGCGCACATGCCCAACGCCCGTACTTTTCCGGCCTGTACGAGGTCCGCCATCGCGCCCCAGGTCTCCTCGACGGGGACCTCGGGATCGGCGCGGTGGAGTTGGTAGAGGTCGATCACGTCCGTCTGGAGGCGGCGGAGTGAGGCGTCGCACGCTCGTCTGACGTACCCGGGGCGGCCGTTGGCCACGATGTGCTGTTCGCCGACGAGCAGGCCGACCTTGGTCGACACGAACGCGTCCGCGCGCCGCTCCTTCAACACCCGCCCCAACAACAGCTCGTTGGTGAACGGGCCGTACATGTCGGCGGTGTCCAGCAGCGTCACCCCCAGATCGAGCGCCCGGTGCACGGCCCTGACCGACTCGTCGCCCCGCCGCCGCGACCCGCTGTAGGCCCAGTGCATCGGCATGCAGCCGAGTCCGACGGCCCCCATCGCGAGCGCCCCCGCGCCGATCGTCCTGCGCTCCACCTGCTCGTGACCCTCTCTCTCCCGGCACACCAACCTAGCCGCTACGCGCGCGTGGCCCTGACATAGCCTCCTGACCATGACTGTTGACGTATGGCTGCCCATCCCGCCGGAGGAGATCGAAGGGCTCCCCGAGGGCCCCGACTACCTGTTCTGGGACGGGGGTGAGAACGGCGATCAGGCGTTCCCCGGTGACCCCGCGGACTGCGTCCTCTACGTAGTGCCGTACATGAAGCGTCAGCCCGTGAAGACGCGGCCCCTGGAGCAGATGCGGAATCTCCAGGTCATCCAGACGCTCACCGCCGGCATCGACGACATGACCGCGAGCCTCTCGTCCATCGTCCCGGGGGTGCGGCTCTGCAACGCGCGCGGAGTGCACGAGGCGAGCACCGCCGAGCTCGCGCTGGCCCTGACGCTCGCCTCCTTGCGCGGGATCCCGGGGTTCGTGCGGGCGCAGCAACAGGAGTACTGGCAGGGGGACTTCCACCCGGCGCTCGCCGACCGGTCCGTCCTCATCGTCGGCTACGGGGCCATCGGTTCCGCGATCGAGGACCGGCTCACTCCCTTCGAGCTCGCGCGGGTGGCGCGGGTGGCGCGCTCCGCGCGTGCCACCGCGCGCGGGCCGGTGCATCCACTCGCCGAACTGCCCGCCCTGCTCCCGGAAGCGGACGTCGTCATCCTGTCCACGCCCCTGAACGAGACCACCCGTCACCTCGTAGACGCCGAGTTCCTGGCCCGGATGAAGGACGGTGCGCTGCTGGTCAACGTGGCCCGCGGTCCTGTCGTCGACACCAAGGCGCTGCTCGCGGAGCTCGAAAGCGGCCGTATCACCGCGGCGTTGGACGTCACCGACCCCGAACCGCTGCCCCAGGGGCACCCGTTGTGGCACGCGCCCGGCGTGCTGATCAGTCCCCATGTCGGCGGGCCCACCTCGGCGTTCCTGCCGCGCGCGAAGCGTCTGGTCGTCGACCAGTTGGGACGGTTCGTGAACCGGGAGCCCTTGCGGAACGTGATCCTTACGACAGGCGAAACGGGGAACTAACCACAACAGGGCGGTAATCCGCTTTCGGCACCCTCCGCAACCTTTCGGAAGCGGGGCGTGCGCGTATCTCCGCTGGTCGTTACGGAGCGTAGAGGAACTATGTCCCTGAGTGACGAGACTGGTGTATCGTCCCGGCAGGGGCTGCGCCGCGCACCGTTCGGCGCCGGGGATGGACATTTCAGACTGTGAGGGGGGCGACGGGCGATGCACGGCCTATGGACGAGCGATCCGACGCGGCGGGGCCGCCGACGGCGACCCTGGCGCACCGCCGCGCGCAGCCGCGGCCACCACGCCGACCACTGCGGTCACGCCGGTCATGGCGGCCGCGGCGGACATCACAGCAACCACAGCCATCACCACCGCAGGCCCAACAGCCGCCGCAGGCACGCTCATCCAGCGCACCGGGGCCCGCGGGACCCGGGAGCGACGCGGACCGGGAGGGCCCGGTGAGTTCGCCACCGTCTCCGACGACCACCCTCAACGGGGCGCTCCGGGACCGGACTTCACCCGGGGCGCGGCAGCCACGCCCGCCGGCGACCGGCGGCAGGTGGAGCCTGGTCCAGCAACTCGTCCTGGCCCTGGTGTGCGCGGGATACGCCGTCGGTTCCGCGCTCGACTGGGGGTCCGCCCAACTCGCCCTGGTCATGGGCGACTTCGGGCTCAGCGCGGCAGCCGGTACCGCTGCCGTCTCCTGCTTCCTCTACGCGCGAAGCCGCCGTATCCGCTTTCGACCCGCCTGGCTGCTGTTCTCGCTCTCCTCGGCGATGGCGGCACTGGGCAACGGAGTCTGGGGGTGGTACGAGGTCGTGCTGGAGCGGCCCGTGCCCAGCCCCAGTTTCGCCGACCTGTTCTTCCTGTGCTTCGCGCCGCCCGCCATCGTCGGGCTCCTCGTCCTCGCCAAAAGGCCTGTCACCAAGGCCGGTTGGGTCTGCCTGGCGCTCGACGCCTGGCTGATCGGGGGCTCGCTGCTCACGCTGTCCTGGAGCCTCGCGCTGGCCCAGGCCGCCAAGTTCGACGGGCCGAGCGTGGCCCACACGGCGCTGTCGCTGGCGTACCCGCTGCTCGACATCGCGCTCGTCAGCATGGTGCTCGCGCTGCACTTCCGGCGCTCCTCGGTCAACCGCACCGCGGTGAACACCGCGATCGGCGCACTCGCCCTGACCGTGATGTGCGACGCCCTGTTCACCTCGCCGCTGCTCCACAACAACTACCACTCGGGCCAGTTGCTCGACGCGGGCTGGTTCGCCGGCTCGCTGCTCCTCGCCTACGCCCCCTGGGCCACGCCCCGGCACACCCCCGAGGACGACGGGCACACGCGCGTGGTGCACGAGCACCGGCCCGGGCGGCGCACCGGAGTCCCGCCGCAGGCCGTCGCGCCCGGCGCCGACCACGGGCGGTATCCGGCCACCCGGCCCATCGCGGGTTCGCTGGCCGCGCTCACCCCGTATCTCGCCGCCGCCGTCTGCACGTTGGGGATTCTCTACAACGTCCTCAACGGCCGCAGCCCCGACCGCGTGGTGCTCATCACCGCGGGCTGTGTGGTCCTCGCCCTCGTCGTGCGCCAGGGCATCATGCTCATCGACAACATCACCCTCACCCAGGAACTGGCGCAGAAGGAGAACCACTTCCGCTCCCTGGTACAGGGTTCCAGCGACGTCATCATGATCGCCGCCCCGAGCGGCATCCTCCGCTACGTCTCCCCGGCCGCCGCCGGTGTCTACGGCAAGGCCGCGGAGGAACTGGTCGGGACCGAACTGGCCTCGCTGATCCACCCCGAGGACCTGGGCTGCGTGGTGCACGAGGTGCGCCGCTTCCTCACCGCCAGCCCCTTCGAGGAGTCCACCACCCGCATCGAGTGCCGCTTCCGCTCCGGCGACGACGGCTGGCTGAACGTCGAGTCGACGGTCAACCGCCACCACGGCGGCCTCATCTTCAACAGCCGTGACGTCACCGAACGGGTGCGCCTCCAGGCGCAGTTGCAGCACAACGCCGAGCACGACCCGCTCACCGACCTGCCCAACCGCGCGCTGTTCACCAAACGTGTCCAGCAGGCCCTGTCCGGCCGCCGCTCCACCGACCGCGGCACGGCCGTCCTCTTCATCGACCTCGACGGTTTCAAGGCCGTCAACGACACCATCGGCCACCAGGCCGGCGACGAACTCCTCATCCAGGCCGCCCGCCGGCTCGACGGCGCGGTCCGGCACGGCGACACCGCGTCCCGGCTCGGCGGCGACGAGTTCGCGGCCCTGATCGTCGGCGACGGCACCCGGGACCGCACCGCCCGCGAGCGGCACATCATGGAGCTGGCCGACCGCCTGCGCGTCACCCTGTCCCAGCCGTACCTCATCGACGGCAACGATGTCCGCGTCGCCGCCTCCATCGGCGTCGCCTTCGCCGAACCGGGCCTGGGCGCGGGGGAGTTGCTGCGCAACGCCGACCTCGCGATGTACCGCGCCAAGGGCGCCGGCAAGGGCCGCGTCGAGCTGTACGCACCGCAGATGCAGCAGGACGTCGTACGGAAGGCGGAGCTGGCCACGCGGCTGCGGGCGGCGCTGCACGACGGCGAGTTCGCGCTGCTGCACCAGCCCGTGGTGTCGCTGGTGGACGGCCGGATCGCGTCGGTCTCCACGCAGGCGCGCTGGCGGTCCTCGCAGGGCGTGCTGTTCACGCCGGCCGAGTTCCTGCGGGTGGCCGAGGACAGCGACAAGACCGCCGAGCTGGGGCGCTGGATGCTGGAGGAGGCCGTAGAGCAGGCCGCAGAGCGGACCGCGACCGGGCTCGCCGTGTCCGTGGCCGTGCGGATAAGTGCACGGCGGCTGCTGGACAAGTCGATGCCGCTCGGGTCGATCGAGGCGTTGCTGACCCGGCACGGGCTGCCGTCGGGGTCGCTGGTGATCGAACTGTCCGACACCGACCCGAGGATCTCCCTGGATGAGCTGGAGCGCCGTCTGACCGCCCTGCGGCGGCTCGGCGTCCGGATCGCCCTCGACGGCTTCGGCAGCGGCTACGCGGCCATCACGGCGCTCCGGCGGCTCCCCGTCGACGTACTGAAACTGGACCGCAGCCTGGTCGAGGGCGTCGTCGAGTCCGCGCGGCTGCACAAGATCACCAGCGGGTTGCTGCGGATCGCCTGCGATCTCGGGCTCCAGTCCGTGGCCGACGGCGTAGATCTGCCCGAACAGGTGGTCGCCCTGCGCGCGATGGGCTGCACGCACGGGCAGGGCATGGCCTTCTCCGCGCCGCTGGACGAGTACCGGCTGCGCCGGGCCCTGTCGCGCGGCCACTATCCGGTGCCGCACGGCCCGGCCGAGCCCGCGTTCGCGGGGGGCGCGAGGGAACTGCAGGGGCGCGTCGGTGTCGAGGGTGCGAGCGCGCGGAGGCCCGAAGGGCTGAGCACGGTCGTGCCCTCGACACCGACTGTGGCGCCCCGGAGGTGAACGAGCAATGAAAAGGGGCCTGGGGGTGTACACCAGTGGTGTGCCCGCGGTTTTCGGGGGCCGAACGGCGCTGCGCTCACATAATGAGACTCCTGTCCCACCCACTTGACAGTCGGTGCGTGCCGGAGGGAGGGTCAATGCCATGCGCACCCGAATTCTCGTACTTGGAAAGCGCGTCGGCTGAAGCTGGTGACGTCCGGACGGACCCGGAACTCCCAGCGACCGCACCCGGCGCGCTCCCCTCGCTTGCCTCACGGCACGAGGGGTTTTTTGTTGCACAGGATCCAGTCGTGCAGCAGCAGAACCCCGCACAAACCTCGCAAAAACCCTCAGCATCGAGAAGAGAATGACGATGACCGAGCAGGCCACCGGGGCCCATCCGCAGCCGCGGCCCCGATCCGGAGGACAGCAGTCCGCCCCCGAGCACGTCACGGGCGCGCAGTCCCTCATCCGCTCTCTTGAGGAAGTCGGCGCCGACACGGTATTCGGCATCCCCGGCGGTGCGATCCTTCCGGCGTACGACCCGCTGATGGACTCGACGCGGGTGCGTCACGTCCTGGTCCGGCACGAGCAGGGCGCGGGCCACGCGGCCACCGGCTACGCGCAGGCCACCGGCAAGGTCGGTGTCTGCATGGCGACCTCGGGCCCCGGCGCCACCAACCTGGTGACCCCGATCGCCGACGCGCACATGGACTCGGTGCCGCTCGTGGCGATCACCGGGCAGGTCGCGTCGAAGGCGATCGGTACGGACGCCTTCCAGGAGGCGGACATCGTCGGCATCACGATGCCGGTCACCAAGCACAACTTCCTGGTCACCAAGGCCGAGGACATCCCGCGCGTCATCGCGCAGGCCTTCCACATCGCCTCCACCGGCCGTCCAGGACCGGTGCTGGTCGACATCGCGAAGGACGCCCTCCAGGCGAAGACCACCTTCTCCTGGCCGCCGGTCATGGACCTGCCCGGCTACCGTCCGGTGACCAAGCCGCACGCCAAGCAGATCCGCGAGGCCGCCAAGCTGATCATCGCCGCGAAGCGGCCCGTCCTCTACGTCGGCGGCGGTGTCCTCAAGGCACACGCCACCACCGAGCTGAAGGTCCTCGCAGAACTCACCGGAGCGCCCGTCACCACCACCCTGATGGCGCTCGGCGCATTCCCCGACAGTCACGAACTGCACGTGGGAATGCCGGGCATGCACGGTGCGGTCACCGCCGTCACCGCGCTGCAGAAGGCCGACCTGATCGTCGCCCTCGGAGCCCGCTTCGACGACCGCGTCACCGGCAAGCTGGACAGCTTCGCGCCCTTCGCGAAGATCGTCCACGCCGACATCGACCCGGCCGAGATCGGCAAGAACCGCGCCGCCGACGTGCCGATCGTCGGTGACGCCCGCGAGGTCATCGCGGACCTCGTGCAGGCCGTGCAGAAGGAGCACAGCGACGGTCACACCGGCGACTACAGCGCCTGGTGGAAGGACCTCAACCGCTGGCGCGAGACCTACCCGCTCGGCTACGAGCAGCCCGACAACGGCTCGCTCTCCCCGCAGCAGGTCATCGAGCGCGTCGGCCAACTCGCCCCGGAGGGAACGATCTTCGCGGCGGGCGTCGGCCAGCACCAGATGTGGGCCGCGCACTACATCCAGTACGAGAAGCCCGCGACCTGGCTCAACTCCGGCGGCGCCGGGACGATGGGCTACGCGGTCCCGGCCGCGATGGGCGCCAAGGCCGGAGCCCCGGACCAGACGGTCTGGGCGATCGACGGCGACGGCTGCTTCCAGATGACCAACCAGGAACTCACCACCTGCTCCCTGAACAACATCCCGATCAAGGTCGCCATCATCAACAACGGCGCCCTCGGCATGGTCCGCCAGTGGCAGACGCTGTTCTACAACCAGCGCTACTCCAACACCGTGCTGCACAGCGGCCCGGAGGCCGACGGCAAGCAGCCGAGCGCCGGCACGCGCATCCCCGACTTCGTCAAGTTGTCGGAGGCGATGGGCTGTTACGCGATCCGCTGCGAGTCCCCCGACGACCTGGACAAGGTCATCGAGGAGGCGAACTCGATCAACGACCGCCCCGTCGTGATCGACTTCATCGTCCACGAGGACGCCATGGTGTGGCCGATGGTCGCCGCCGGCACCTCGAACGACGAGGTCATGTTCGCCCGGGACGTCCGCCCCGACTTCGGCGACAACGAAGACGACTGAGCGAGAGAGACGAACGAGAAATGTCCAAGCACACGCTCTCCGTCCTGGTGGAGAACAAGCCAGGTGTCCTCGCCCGGATCACCGCCCTGTTCTCCCGGCGCGGCTTCAACATCGACTCCCTCGCGGTCGGCGTCACCGAGCACCCCGACATCTCCCGCATCACGATCGTGGTGAACGTGATCGAGGCGCTCCCGCTCGAACAGGTCACCAAGCAGCTCAACAAGCTCGTCAACGTGCTGAAGATCGTCGAACTGGAGGCCGGATCGGCCGTTCAGCGCGAACTCGTTCTGGTGAAGGTGCGCGCCGACAACGAGACGCGCTCCCAGATCGTCGAGATCGTCCAGCTCTTCCGCGCCAAGACGGTCGACGTCTCCCCGGAGGCCGTCACCGTCGAGGCCACCGGCTCCAGCGACAAGCTGTCCGCCATGCTCAAGATGCTGGAGCCGTACGGCATCAAGGAACTGGTCCAGTCCGGCACGATCGCCATCGGCCGCGGCGCCCGCTCCATCACCGACCGCTCGCTGCGCGCGCTCGACCGGTCCGCGTAACCCCTGGACGCGGGCGGCCGGCAGCCGTCGGCCGCCCGCATTCCGAGACCCGGAAACTTCCCTTCCCCCCGCCGTCATACGGTGGGACGCAACACCTGCACTCCAAGGAGAGAACCCAAAGTGGCCGAGCTGTTCTACGACGCCGACGCCGACCTGTCCATCATCCAGGGCCGCAAGGTCGCGGTCATCGGCTACGGCAGCCAGGGCCACGCCCACGCGCTGTCGCTCCGTGACTCCGGCGTCGACGTGCGCGTCGGTCTGCACGAGGGCTCCAAGTCCAAGGCGAAGGCCGAGGAGCAGGGCCTGCGCGTGGTGACCCCGTCCGAGGCCGCCGCCGAGGCCGACGTCATCATGATCCTCGTGCCGGACCCGATCCAGGCCCAGGTCTACGAGGAGTCCATCAAGGACAACCTCAACGACGGCGACGCGCTGTTCTTCGGCCACGGCCTGAACATCCGCTTCGACTTCATCAAGCCCCCGGCCGGCGTCGACGTCTGCATGGTCGCCCCCAAGGGCCCGGGCCACCTCGTCCGCCGCCAGTACGAGGAGGGTCGCGGCGTTCCGTGTATCGCGGCCGTCGAGCAGGACGCGACCGGCAACGGCTTCGCGCTCGCGCTGTCGTACGCGAAGGGCATCGGCGGCACCCGCGCCGGCGTCATCAAGACGACCTTCACCGAGGAGACCGAGACCGACCTGTTCGGTGAGCAGGCTGTCCTCTGTGGTGGTACGGCCGCGCTGGTCAAGGCCGGTTTCGAGACGCTGACCGAGGCCGGTTACCAGCCCGAGATCGCGTACTTCGAGTGCCTGCACGAGCTGAAGCTCATCGTCGACCTCATGTACGAGGGCGGCCTGGAGAAGATGCGCTGGTCGATCTCCGAGACCGCGGAGTGGGGCGACTACGTCACCGGCCCGCGGATCATCACGGACGAGACCAAGGCCACGATGAAGCAGGTCCTCGCCGAGATCCAGGACGGCACCTTCGCCCGTGAGTGGATGGCCGAGTACCACGGTGGCCTGAAGAAGTACAACGAGTACAAGCAGAAGGACGCCGAGTCCCTGCTGGAGACGACCGGCAAGCAGCTCCGCAAGCTGATGAGCTGGGTCGACGAAGAGGCGTAAGGCCTGAGGCACAGGGGCTGGAGCGAGCGCTCCGGCCCCTTTGTCCAACCCGTCCAGCCTCGGACGGGTGATCCTTCCACAGAGGCGCAGGACGACTGTCGGAGCGCCACTACACTGCCGTACTAATACGCGTCAGGCCCACAGCGTCGTGCGTCTCCACGCGGCCCGTACCTCCACCGCCTGCGGCCGTCGGGACGGCCGTCCGCACGCAATGGACTTGTGAGGACTCACGTGAGCTCGAAACCTGTCGTACTCATCGCTGAAGAGCTGTCGCCCGCGACGGTGGACGCCCTCGGCCCGGACTTCGAGATCCGGCACTGCAACGGCGCCGACCGGGGCGAGCTGCTCCCCGCGATCGCCGACGTGGACGCGATCCTGATCCGCTCGGCCACCAAGGTCGACGCCGAAGCGGTCGCCGCCGCACGGAAGTTGAAGGTCGTCGCACGAGCCGGCGTCGGCCTGGACAACGTCGACGTCTCCGCCGCCACCAAGGCCGGCGTGATGGTCGTCAACGCCCCCACCTCGAACATCGTCACCGCCGCCGAGCTGGCCTGCGGTCTGCTGCTGGCGACCGCACGCCACATCCCGCAGGCCAACGCCGCGCTGAAGAACGGCGAGTGGAAGCGCAGCAAGTACACGGGCGTCGAGCTGGCCGAGAAGACCCTCGGCGTCGTGGGTCTGGGACGCATCGGTGCCCTCGTGGCGCAGCGCATGTCCGCGTTCGGGATGAAGGTCGTCGCCTACGACCCCTACATCCAGCCCGCGCGGGCCGCCCAGATGGGCGTCAAGATCCTTTCGCTCGACGAGCTGCTCGAAGTCTCCGACTTCATCACCGTGCACCTGCCCAAGACCCCGGAGACGGTCGGTCTGATCGGCGACGAGGCGCTGCGCAAGGTCAAGCCGACCGTGCGCATCGTCAACGCCGCGCGTGGCGGGATCGTCGACGAGGCGGCGCTGTACTCCGCGCTCAAGGAGGGCCGCGTCGCCGGCGCCGGACTCGACGTGTACGCGAAGGAGCCCTGCACGGACTCCCCGCTGTTCGAGTTCGACCAGGTCGTCTCCACCCCGCACCTCGGCGCCTCCACGGACGAGGCGCAGGAGAAGGCCGGTGTCTCGGTCGCCAAGTCGGTACGCCTCGCCCTCGCCGGTGAACTCGTCCCCGACGCGGTGAACGTCCAGGGCGGCGTCATCGCCGAGGACGTCAAGCCGGGCCTGCCCCTCGCCGAGAAGCTCGGCCGCATCTTCACCGCGCTCGCGGGCGAGGTCGCGGTCCGCCTCGACGTCGAGGTCTACGGCGAGATCACCCAGCACGACGTCAAGGTGCTCGAACTCTCCGCGCTCAAGGGCGTGTTCGAGGACGTCGTCGCCGAGACGGTGTCGTACGTCAACGCTCCGCTGTTCGCGCAGGAGCGGGGTGTCGAGGTACGGCTGACCACCAGCTCGGAGTCCGCCGACCACCGCAACGTCGTCACCGTGCGCGGCACGCTCGGCAGCGGCGAGGAGGTCTCGGTCTCCGGCACGCTCGCCGGCCCCAAGAACCTCCAGAAGATCGTCGCGGTCGGCGACTACGACGTCGACCTCGCGCTCGCCGACCACATGGTGGTGCTGCGCTACGAGGACCGCCCGGGTGTCGTCGGCACGGTCGGCCGTGTCTTCGGCGAGGCCGGGATCAACATCGCCGGGATGCAGGTGTCGCGGTCGGTCGCGGGCGGCGAGGCGCTGGCCGTGCTGACGGTCGACGACACGGTTGCCGCGAATGTGTTGGCGGAGGTGGCCGAGGAGATCGGCGCGACGTCGGCTCGTTCCGTGAACCTGGTCTGAGATTGCGCAAGAACGCCGGGTGGGCTGAGGAGATGATCCTCAACCCACCCGGCGTTTCTGTGTAGTTGGGGCTCACGCCGCCGCCTGCTGCGGTTCCGCCGCGACCGGCTCGGGCGCCTGCACCCGAATGCCCCGCAGGGTCCGCGCCGCCGCGATCGCCGCGCCCAGCAGCAGCACCGCACCGGCGATCGCCGCGCCGTGCATGCCGTCGGTGAAGGCCTCGCGGGCTGTTGCGATCAGGGCGTCTCCCGTGCGCCCCGGCAGCTCGTGGGCGACGGCCAGGGCGCCGCCGAGGGTCTCGTGGGCCGGGGCGGGGGCCGAGGTCGGGATGCCGTGGCGGTAGATCGCCGTACCGATGGAGCCGAGGACGGCCATGCCGAGGGCGCCGCCGAACTCCGCGCCCGTTTCCATCAGGGAGGACGCGACGCCCGCCTTCTCCACCGGGGCGCTGCCCATCGCGAGGTCCATGATCTGGGACATCACCATGACGATCCCGGAGGCGAGGACGCCGGCGGCGGCCAGGACCAGCCAGAGGGAGTCGGTGCCGGTGAGGGCGAGCATGCCGTAGCCGCAGGCGGCGATCGCGAAGCCGGACGCGACCACGTAGGCGCGGTCGACTCCCTTCTGGACGAGGGTGGTTGCGAGCGGGGCCGCCATGCCGATCGGTACCGAGGGGAGCAGGGCCCACAGGGCTGCCTCCATCGCGCTCTTGCCGAGTACGGACTGGAGGTACTGCGTGGTGAAGAAGGCCGAGCCCAGCATGCCGAAGGCGGAGAGGAGGTTGAGGACCACGGCGGGGCCGAAGCCACGGGCCCGGAAGAGGGTGGGGTCGATCATGGGCGAGGCGGTGGTGCGCTGCCGGTGGACGAAGAGCGCGGCGAAGAGCAGGCCCACGGTGATCGAGACGACGTACTGGACGTGCCAGCCCTCGGAGGGGATCTCCTTGAGGCCGTAGATCACGGGCAGGACGCCGGCCATCGACAGCGGGACGCTCGGCCAGTCGAAGCGGCCGGGGGCGGGGTTCTTGGACTCGGGGAGCAGGAACGGGCCGATGAGCAGGAGCAGGGCCATCGCGGGGAGGTTGACCAGGAAGACCGAGCCCCACCAGAAGTACTGGACGAGGACACCGCTGAGCACCGAGCCGAGGGCGACACCGGCCGTCATCACGCCGGACCACAGACCGATCGCCTTCGCGCGCTGGCCGGGGTCGGTGAACATCGTGCGCAGCAGCGCCATCGTCGAGGGCATCAGGGTCGCGCCGCCGATGCCGAGGACCGCGCGGGCGGCGATGAGGGTCTCGGCGCTGTTCGCGTAGGCCGCGATGACGGAGGCGGTACCGAAGGCCGCGGCGCCGATCAGGAGGAGCCGGCGGTAGCCGACGCGGTCGCCGACCGAGCCCATCGTCATCAGCAGGCCGGCCAGGACGAAGGCGTAGATGTCGAAGATCCACAGCTGCTGGGTGCCGCTGGGCTCCAGGTCCGCGCTGATCGCCGGGATGGCGAAGTAGAGGACGGAGACGTCCATCGAGACCAGGAGCAGCGGGAGCATCAGGACGCCCAGAGCGGTCCATTCACGGCGCCCGGCACGGGAGTTGGGGGTGCTCGGGGGGTTCGGTGAGTGCGTCGAGTTCGTCATGGCAGTGAATGTACGCGCGTCTTAAACGCTTGTCTAGGACGGGTGTGTAAATCGCCTGTCTGGGACGGTTGTATGGATCGGCGGTAGGGTGGTGGGCATGGGACACCGTGAGGATCTGCTCGAAGGCGCGAAGCGCTGCCTGCTGGAGAAGGGGTTCGCGCGGACCACCGCGCGCGACATCGTCAAGGAGTCGGGGACCAACCTCGCGTCGATCGGCTATCACTACGGTTCGAAGGACGCGTTGCTCGCGCAGGCGTATGTCGCGTTGGTGGACGACATGTCCTTCGAGTGGGGTGACCAGTTGGGCGGGGCGCCGGGTTCCCTGGAGCGGTTCAGGGAGCTGTGGTCGAACGTCGTCGCCTCCCTGCGCGAACCGGGCTCGATGTGGCGGCTCAGCGCGGAGATCATGACGATGGGCGACCAACTCCCGGAGGCGCGCGACCAGTTGTCGCGTGCGCAGCGTGAGGGCGGCCGAGGGCTGGTCTCGCTGCTCATGGGTGTACCGGAGGAGGAGGTGTCGGACGAGACCGCCGACACGCTCGGCGCGTTCTACATGGTCGTGATGTCCGGTCTCATCATGCAGTGGACCTTCGACCCGAAGACCGCACCGGACGCCGGTCAACTCACCGAGGGGCTGCGGCAGGTGTTGGAGGGTGTGCGGAAGTCACAGTGATCCGGCGGGTGTTCGCCGGTCCCGCAGCGCCGGTGCCACCGCGCCCAGCATCAACAGCGCGGTCAGCGTGAAGGCCCACGGGTAACCCGTCAGGCCCGCCGTGATGCCGAAGCCGGCCGCGCCTACGCCCATTCCGCCGTCGTAGGCCAGGTTCCACAGGGCGCTGACCGTGCCGTACGAGGCGGCGGAGACGCGGGTGTACATCAGGGCCAGCGTGGCGTTCTGGGTGATGCCGAAGCCCGCGCCGAAGATGGCGGTGCCCGCAACGACCGCTACCGGGTTGGGGGTTGGGGCGATGACGAGGACGCCCGCGGCCGACAGGAGCAGGCCGGGGAGGATCAGGCGGTCGCTGCCGTGGCGGTCGCCGTGGCGGCCTGCCAGCCAGCGGGTCAGGGTCGAGGCGGCGGTCTGCACGAACAGGGCCGCCGCGATGACTCCGGCCGACGCCGACGGGACGGCCAGTGGCAGGAAGGTCACCACGATGCCGGCGGCGGTGGCGGTGGCCGCGAAGACGAGTACCGGCCGGAGCAGCGCGCCCGTGCGCAAACCCCGTACGACACCGAGTGGTTGCTCCGCCCGCTCCGCCCGGTCCGGCAGTCCGAGGACGAAGGCGATCGCGGCCAGCGCGGCGAGGCCGCCGGTGACGGCGACCGGGCCGTAGCCCACGCGGTCGGCCAGCCACAGCCCCAACGGCAGCGCGACCAGTGACGGCACCCCGGACACCACACCCACCAACGCGAGCCCCTCGCCCCGGCGTTGGTCCGGGATCAGTGACGCGGTGAGGGCGCCGCCCGCGACGATCGTCAGCGCGAAACCGAGTCCGCGCACGAAGCACACCGCGACGATCCACGCCGCCTGCCCGGAGACGGTCAGCACCAGCGCCGGTGCTCCGAGCAGGAACAGCCCCACGATCAGGGTCAGTCGATACCCGAAGCGCCCGACCAGCCGGGGTGTCACCAGCTCCCCGAGTACCGTCGCGAGCATCAACGAACCGGTCGCGAGCCCCGCCGCACCTCCACCGCCCCGCTCGGCGGCATACGCCGGCACGACCGACAGCAGGAGAAAGAAACTGAGGCTGGCCCCGACCATGCTGACGAAGCGGAGGAGGAGGGGGCGGGTGAGGAGCGGCGGGCGTGTGCCTGAAGTAGCCGCAGGGGTAGGGGAGTTGGAGGAGTCGGAGGCTTTCGGGGTGGGGCAGTCGGGAGGCGGGCCGTTCGTCATGACGTCGACAGTAGGGTCCGGCCGGGGCGTCGGGCAGCTCCAATTCCGGGCCACTGGACCGGTCGCTCAGTCGAACAGCCTCCAGCGCCCCTCGGACACGACCTCGACACCACCCCCGTCGGTCACCTTGATCGCGGTCTGCGCGTCGATGGCGTACGCAGGCCCCTCTGTCGCGGCGGCCCAACGTTCCGCCTCCGCCATGGTGTTCTCCGGACGGCCCGGGCTGTCGAGGTGCGGGAAGAGGGAGAAATCGACGACTCCCAGCGCGCTGTCGTCACCCGTGGGCGGCTTCCAGTCGGCGAAGGCCTCTCCGATGCGGGGAGTCAGCACCATGCTTCCGGCGCTGAGGCCGACGTAGACCGTGTCGCGCAAGGACGGGAAGAGGTCGGCCAGGCCGGACTCGCGCATCCAGTGGCACAGGTACAGCGCGTCGCCGCCGTTCACCAGGAGGGCCTCTGCCTCCCGGACCCAGGAGACCCAGCGTTCCTTGTCGATGCCGGGCAGTGCGGTGAGTTCCAGTACGCCCACCGACTTCCAGCCCAACTCGGTCATGGGGCTGGGGGATTGACCGCTGATGAATCGCCACGGCCCGCCAGGATCGCCGTACGGTCCCCCGTACCCCGCGGTGGGGATGCAGAGCGCGCCGGCCTCGGCGATCGGTTTGCCGAGGAGGTCGACCAGTGCCGCCAGAATGCTCGCGTTCCTGACGCCGGAGTCGGTGAGGAGAAGTTTCATCAGGGCTCCCTGCTGCTTCACAACTGGCTTTTCCACCAGTCATGTTGGACCCTCCTCCCACATCACCCACGGCCGCTCGATCACCTCGGCGTAACTCGTGTGCCCGGGATGTTCGCGGAGGTGGGTGAAGGCCCAACTCTGGGGTTCTGCCGGGTCGTTGCTCGGGGGTGACGTCGCCGCGTACTCGGTGTCGTGGTCGGGCCGTAGCGTCCGGTTGACGAAACGGAACGTGCGGCGGACAGGTACGGTCACAGGATTTCGCCTCGGCTTCTGGCGTTCGCACGGGCGGTCTCGGCGCGCAGGCGCTGCTCGGGGGTGGGTGGTCGTACGTCCTCGGGGGACACCGTCCACTCCGTCCCGCCGGTGATCCTGCTTAGGGACCACGCGCCGCACCACTCGCCGCGGAAGCAACAACGGCGGCGCCTGCATCGAGGTAGCCACCAACCTCGTTGCCTCGCACGGCGTGGTCCCCGTCCGCGACTCGAAGAACCCTGGCGGTCCGGTTCTTGGCCTCCCCTTCGGCGCTTTCGCCACCTTCGTGACGGGCGTGCGGACCGGACGGTTCGACGCCGCCGTCTGACCGGCTCGCTTCTCAACTTCCCACGCTCTGCCCCGCCTTCGGACCGGAAGGCGGGGCAGAGCGTCATGAAGCGCGGCGATGTCAGTGCCGCCTGCCATAGTGCGGCCGTGGACGACGAGACCTTCTGGAACCTGATCGAGGGCTGCCGACGGCGGACGCCTGACCCGGACGAGCGAGTGGTGTGGCTGGCCGGGCGGTTGGCGCGTGGTGCCGAGCCGGAGATCGTGCGGTTTCAGATATGCCTGGGTCGGGTGCTGAGCCCCACGTACACCTGGGAGTTGTGGGCCGCGGCGGACCGGATCATGGGTTGGTGCTCCGACGACAGCTTCTTCTACTTCCGGCTCTGGCTGGTCGGGTTGGGGCGGGACGCGTTCGAGCGGGTGACCCGTGATCCGGACGCGCTGGCCGAACTGCCGGAGGTGGTACGGCTGGTGGGGCGGGAGCGGGAGGCCTGGGACGAGGAGGAGTGGCTCGCGTGGGAGGAGTTGGACTACGCGGCGTTGCGGGCCTTCACGCAGGTGACGGGTAGGAGCGAGGTCGACTTCTACGATGCCGTCGATGCCCAACGGGGCGAGGACTCCGAGCCGTTGGACCCGGCCGGTGAGCGTTGGGACGCGAACGACGACGAGCGGGCGAAGCGTCGTCTGCCCCGCCTCAGCGCCCTGTTCCCCGTGGCCGAGGGCAACTCCGGGACGGCGGCGTAGGACGTAGGAGAGCGCCCTTCTACGGCGCGCACGCCCCCGCCCCACGCCCGGGGCGCGCCCCGTCACCCACACGAGCGGCATCGACGCCGTTCACCCGTACGGCCCCTGCGGGGCGTTCCGCGCCTCCTCCATGATCGCCGTGCAAGCAGGCACCGCACGGAGCGAGGAGCAGGCAGTGAACGTACGGAAGAGGATCAGCATGTTGGCCATGGCGGGCGCGCTGGCGTTGGGGATGGCCTCGGCGCAGTCGCCGGCGAGTGCCAGCTCGGTCGGCAAGCCGGTGACGTCCGTGAGGGCCGAGTGCGGTGTGCGTTCCGATGCCCGGCTGTACTGCGGGAACAGGGCCGGGGCGAAGGGGTACGCGGACCGGTCCTACCGTTCCGCGACCCGGGGTCAGTTGAACGGGACCTTCAGCTGGTTCCAGTGTTGGGGCCACGGCGACCCGCACCCGGGTGGCAACGACATCTGGTACTGGACCCAGCTCGACAGCGGCGCCTGGGGCAACGTCCCCGCCGTCGACGTCTCGACCGGCCAGGACCCGGCGCCCGGTCTGCGGCAGTGCTGATGCGCTGAAGCGCTGACGTCTGAAGTCGCTTGATCAGCGCCCTGTTTCCGGGGAACCGATCACGTGATGGATCGCGGACGCGGCGTCGACGGCGATGTGGGTGGGGCGGAACGTCGGCTCGGTCCACGGGTGGCCGTTCGACACCCACACGCTGCGCGCGTCGATGCCCGTCGCGCCGCGGATGTCGGCGTGCGCCGAGTCGCCGACGACCCAGGACGAGCGGAGGGAGGCCCCGGCCTCGGCCGCCGCCGCGTGGAAGATCTCCGGTGCGGGCTTCTTGTGGCCGGCGGACTCGGAGATCACCCAGCCGTGGACGATCGCGTCGAGCCCGGTGTGCCGGATCTTCAACTCCTGTTGTGCGACACGGCCGTTGGTGACGATCACGCACGTCCAGCCAGCCGCGACAGCCTCGGTAAGGGCGTCGCGCGTGGGCTCGATCAGGGTGATGCGGTCGGCGGCGCCCCGGTCGAGGAACGTCCGGACGGCGTCGCCGGTGACCGTCCCGCCGTAGCGCTCGGTCATGGCCTCGGCGACCGTCCGCCTCGGCGTGTAGCCGCTCGCGTCGACCGACATCAGCCAGGCGAGGTCGTCCGGCGGCAGGCCGTGCGCGGTCAGGAAGTCGGCGACCGCCTCCCGGAACGCGGCATCGCGGTCGACCAGGGTGTTGTCCAGATCGAGCATCAGCAGGGGCATGCCGAGCAGTAGATCACCGGCCGGTGATGTCTACAGCCGTGCCCTCTTCAGCGCCATGTGGAGCAGCAGCCGGTCCTCGCCGTCGTCCAGGTCCAGGCCCGTCAACTGCTCCACGCGCGACAGCCGGTAGTACAGCGTCTGCCGGTGGATCCCCAACTCGGCCGCCGCGCGCCCCGCTTGGCCCGCGCAATCGAGGTACACCTCGGCCGTGCGGGCGAGTTCGTGGTGGGCGGGGGAGAGGAGGGGGGTCACCGCGGGGTCGTGGGGGGACTCGGGGGAGAGGGCGGTCAGGAGGCGGTACGGGCCGATGCCGGACCAGTCGGCGACCGGGGCGAAGCGGGGTTCCGCGAGGGCCGCGCGGCACGCCGCCGTGGCTTCCTGCCAGGCGGTGCCCAGGTCGGTGAGGCCGATGCGGGGGGTGCCGATTCCGGCGACGGGGGTGGTCTCGCGCGGCGGTCGTGAGGCGCTGCTCGCCGGGGGAGTCCGGCCGTCCGTCGGTGGTCGTGAGGCGGTGTTCGCGGTGGGAGTGCCTCCGGCGGAAGACGGTTGCGAAGGGCCGCCGGCCCCCGCGATCCGGCCGATCGCGGGGGGCCGTGAAGCCGCACTCGCCCCGGGGCCCCGCGTATTTCCCGCCGTCTGCGCCGCCGTACTCGCTCCGGGTCCTCGCGTATTGCCCGGCGTCTGCGCCGCCGTACTCGCCCCGGCCCCCCGCGCATTCCCCGCCCCCCGCGCCGCCGCACCCGCTCCGGCCCCCCGCGAATTCCCCGGCGTCTGCGCCGCCGCACTCGCCCCGGCCCCCCGCACATCCCCCAACACCCGCGCCGCCGCACTCGCCGCCGGACCTCGTACATCGGGCGACCGCAGCCGTACCAGCACCGCCAGGCACTGCTCCTCCGCCGCGCCCCACGGCACCGTGCACAGCGCCGTCGCGTGCGGGACCGTGCGGGCCGACGGGGCGTCGTCCGGGTCGGCGGACGGCCAGGGGGCGACGCAGACCACCGCGTGCGGGCCGTCGGCGCGTGGGCCGAGGGCCGTGCGGAGGGCGGCCACCGCCATGTCGCGCTGCCAGCCGCGTTCGGCGGTGAGGACCGCGCGGAGTTCGCGCGTGAGGTCGGCGCCCGCCTGGGCCTCGTCCGCGAGGAGATCGCCGATCCGGGCGGCCACTCCCATGGCTGCCGCGAGCCGGGTCTCGTCGGGGCCGGGATCGTCGTCGTCCAGGAGCCAGACGTAGCCGAGGACGACACCCCGATGGCGTACGGGGAGGCAGATGCGGCCGCGGTAGACGCCCGCCTCGGGGGTCGGCGGGATGCGGACCGGGCCGGTGGCGCGCGTGATGCCGAAGCCCTCGAACCACGTGCGGATCGCCGCCGTGGAGCGCCGGGTCAGGATCGAGCGGGTGCGGACCGGGTCCAGCGCGGACGGGTCCAGGTCGCCCTCACCGTCGTAGGCACCGAAGGCGATCAGCTCGAAGTCGCGGTTCTCCAGGGTCGCGGGGGCGCCGAGGAGTTCCGAGATCTCGTCTACGAGCTCTTGGTAGTCGCCGGTGGAATCGGATGTCACCCGGGCATTCTCGCGCATTTCCGCGCCGCCTTCATACATCTGTCTGAGATCTGCGGCACGGATGCGTGACAGCTGTCGATGGTCGACGATCGGAGACGACCCTAGGTTTCACGGTGGTTCCCGTATGTCCGACTGCTTGGAGGTACCCCCGTGCTGGGTCCCGTGATTCTCGCCGCCTCGCGCAGCGATCAGATGCGTCGGCTGATCTCGGCGGCGCCGGTGACCAAGCAGGTCGTCGACCGCTTCATCCCCGGCGAGACCGTGGACGAGATCGTGCCGATCGTCCAGGACCTCACCGCCAAGGGTCTTGAGCTGACGATGGACGTCGTCGGCGAGGACATCACCACCCCCGAGCAGGCCGCCGCCGCCCGCGACGCGTATCTCCAACTCGTCGACCGGCTCAAGGAGTTGGAGCTGGGCACCCGGGCCGAGATGTCCATCAAGCTGTCGATGTTCGGGCAGGCACTGGACGGCGGTCACGAACTCGCCCTCGCGAACGTCCGGCCCGTCGTCGAGGCCGCCGCCGCCATCGGTACGACCGTCACGCTCGACGCCGAGGACCACACCACCCTCGACTCGATGTTCGCGATCCACGAGGAACTGCGGAAGGACTTCCCGCAGACCGGCTGCGTCATCCAGGCCTACCTCTTCCGCACCGAGTCCGACGCCCGCCGCCTCGCCGAGGCCGGTAGCCGGGTCCGGCTCGTGAAGGGCGCGTACAAGGAGCCCGCCGAGGTCGCCTACCAGCAGAAGCACGAGATCGACAAGGCGTACGTCCGGATCCTGCGCATCCTGATGGAGGGCGAGGGGTACCCGATGATCGGCTCCCACGACCCGCGCCTCATCTCCATCGGCCAGGAACTCGCCCGGCGGGCCGGACGCAAGCTCGACGAGTACGAGTTCCAGATGCTCTACGGGATCAGGAGTGACGAGCACCTGCGGCTCGCCGCCGAAGGGCACCGCATGCGCGTCTACACCGCCTACGGCACCGACTGGTACGGATACTTCATGCGCCGCCTCGCGGAGAAGCCGGCCAACCTCCTCTTCTTCGCACGCTCGACCCTCACCAAGGGCTGACCAAGGCCGACCGAGGCCGACCAGGGATTGACCCCAACACCCGCTCACGTACAAGGAGTTACGGATCTCATGGACGCTGTGACCCAGGTCCCCACCCCCGTCAACGAGCCGGTGCACGGCTACGCGCCCGGCTCTCCCGAGCGCGCCCGTCTTGAGGTCAAGCTCAAGGAGCTGGCCGAGAGCCCGATCGACCTGCCGATGACCATCGGCGGCGAGAAGCGGCTGGGCGGCGGCGAGCGCGTGGACGTCGTACAGCCGCACAACCACAAGGCGCGGATCGGCACGTACGCCAACGCCACGCAGGACGACGCCCAGGACGCGATCGACGCGGCCCTCGCCGCCGCGCCCGCCTGGCGTGCGATGTCCTTCGACGACCGTGCCGCGATCATCCTGCGCGCGGCCGAGCTGCTCTCCGGCCCGTGGCGCGAGACCCTCGCCGCGTCCACCATGCTCGGTCAGTCCAAGACCGCCCAGCAGGCCGAGATCGACTGTCCCTGCGAGCTCGTCGACTTCTGGCGCTTCAACGTCAAGTACGCCCGCGACCTGCTCGCCGAGCAGCCCCCGGCGAACTCCGCGGGCGTCTGGAACCGCCTCGACCACCGCCCGCTCGAAGGCTTCGTCTACGCGATCACGCCCTTCAACTTCACCGCGATCGCGGGCAACCTGCCGACGGCCCCGGCGCTCATGGGCAACGTCGTCGTGTGGAAGCCGTCGCCGACGCAGACCCATTCCGCCGTGCTGCTGATGCAGTTGCTGGAGGAGGCGGGTCTCCCCAAGGGCGTCATCAACCTCGTCACCGGTGACGGCATCGAGGTGTCGAAGGTCGCCCTGGAGCACCGCGACCTGGCCGCCATCCACTTCACCGGGTCGACCAAGACCTTCCAGTACCTGTGGAAGACGGTCGGCAACAACATCGAGAAGTACCGCTCCTACCCGCGTCTGGTCGGCGAGACCGGCGGCAAGGACTTCGTCGTCGCCCACCCGAGCGCGGACCGCGCGGTGCTGAAGACGGCGCTGACCCGAGGCTCCTTCGAGTACCAGGGCCAGAAGTGCTCCGCCAGCTCCCGGGCGTACATCCCGGCGTCGATCTGGAACTCCGGTTTCAAGGAGGAATTCGCCGCCGAGGTCGACCACTTGACGATGGGTGACGTCACCGACCTGTCGAACTTCATCGGCGCGGTCATCGACGAGCGCTCCTTCGCCAAGAACAAGGCGGCCATCGACCGCGCGAAGGCGGACCCCAACTGCACGATCGTCGCGGGCGGTTCGTACGACGACTCGGTCGGCTACTTCGTCCGCCCGACGGTCGTCGAGTGCGGCGACCCGGCCAACGAGGTATTCACCACTGAGTACTTCGGCCCGTTCCTCGCCGTGCACGTCTACGAGGACGACAACTACGACGAGATGCTGGCCCAGATGGAGTCGGTGTCCGACTACGCTCTCACCGGCGCGGTCATCGCCAACGACCGCGCGGCGGCGGCCCACACGATGGAGAAGCTGCGCTACGCGGCCGGCAACTTTTACATCAACGACAAGTCCACGGGCGCGGTCGTCGGCCAACAGCCCTTCGGCGGCGGCCGCTCCTCCGGCACCAACGACAAGGCCGGCGCCCCGCAGAACCTGATGCGCTGGACCCTGACCCGCGCCATCAAGGAGACCCTGGTCGCGCCGACGGACTACCCGTACCCGCACATGGGCTGACAGCCACCCCGGGCGCCCGCAGCGGGCAGACTCCCCGTCATGACCCCAACCCGTAGGCAGGACACGGCGGTTACGGCGGACGACGGAGCACGGCTGTGGGCGTCCCGGTCCGGCCGTGGCACACCCGGCACCACACCCCTGGTGCTGTGCCATGGCGGGCCCGGCCTGTGGGACATGTTCGACGACATGGCCGGGATGCTCAACGACCGTGCCACCGTGGTCCGTTGGGACCAGCGCGGCTGCGGGCGCTCCGAGCCGTGCGCGGGCCCGTGGACCAGCGGGCGTTTCGTGGCCGATCTCGACGCCGTACGACGGCACTTCGCGCTGGAGCGGATCGCGCTGCTCGGCCACTCCTGGGGCGCGTCGCTCGCCCTGAACTACGCCCTCGCCCACCCGGAACGGGTCGCCGCGCTCATCTACGTCAGCGGCACGGGCATCGGGCCGGACGCCGACTGGCACGGCGCCTACGAGGCGAACCTCCTCGCGCGTCTCGGCGAGGCCCCCCAACGGCTCGCCCGCTGGCGGGAGTTGCCGGAGGCGAGCCGCGAGCGGGCGGTGCTCCAGTGGTCGACCGAGTTCGTGGACCGGGAACGGGCGATCGAGCACGCCGAGCACATGGCCGACCCCTGGTTCCCCGTCAACTCCCCCTGCAACAAAGCCCTGAACGCCGAAGCGAGGCAGACCGCCAGTACCCCCGCCCTGCACTCCGCCTGCCAGGCACTGGAGTTGCCTGTGGTCGTCGTGGACGGGGAGCGGGACATTCGGCCCCGCTCGGCCGTCGACTCGCTCGTGCGGGCGTTGCCGCAGGTGCGGCGGGTGACGTTGGCGAACGCCGGGCATCTGCCGTGGGTCGAGGATCCGGACGGATTTCGCGATGCGGTGATGATGGCGATGACGGCAGCGCGGTGAGCCCTCGTCTCCGATACTGACCCCGTGACCATCCGTATGCGCACCGTCCACACGGCCGACCTCACCCCGGCCGACCTCCGTGCCGCCCGCGAGCTGCTGGACGCGGCCTTCGGCGGCGATCTCACCGACCAGGACTGGGAGCACGGCCTCGGCGGGATGCACGCGCTGCTCGCCGACGACACCGGCCTCGTCGCGCACGGGTCGGTGGTCATGCGCCGGGTGCGGTACCGGGGGCGGTGGTTGCGGGTCGGGTACGTCGAGGGGGTGGGCGTACGGCCCGATGCCCGGCGGCGGGGGTACGGAGGGCTCGTCATGGCCGAGCTGGAGCGGATCGTCGACCGCGGCTACGACGTCGGGCTGCTCGGGGCCAGTGACGACGGGGCCCGGCTCTACACCGTGCGCGGGTGGCGGCTGTGGGGCGGCAAGATCTCCGCCCTCGGGCCGGACGGCATCGTCCACCTGCCCGAGGAGGAGGACAGCACCTACGTGCGGCCCGCGCTCGCCGGGCCCCTCGACCTCGGCAGCGATCTTCTCTTCGACTGGCGTGACGGGGATGTGCTCTGACGGGCCGGATCACAAAAGGCCAGGTCAGGCACGTGTGACTCGTTTCACCGTCTCAGATAGTAGGAAGTCCGAGTAATTGTGGAGACAGATGCGCGGTCCTGTCCTAGCTTTGTAGGAGCCGAACGTCTCGCTAGACCAAGCGAATGGCGGTCGTGAGCCGGACACCGTGCAGGCAACCCCTGCGGTCCGTCGCTCCCCGTCTCTTCCGGCGTCTCGTACCCCCCTTCAGTACTCCAGGAATTATCGAAGGAGTCGGTTCCCCATGGCCGAGACGACCGTCCGCCCCCGCGTCCGCCACGTGTCCCGCACGAGCGAGTCCGAGCGCAAGAACGCCGCCGCTGCCCTCCAGCGCGCCCTCGACCGCCGGGACAACGGCGGCGAGACCGGCCACTGAGCCGCAGTAGCGCCTTGAAGGCCGCAGTAACGCCTTAAAAAGCACGCCCGTCTATGAAGCACGCCCACCAGCCGGGAGCCGCGCCCGCACGGGGTGCGGCGCGGTCTCACCGACCGCGCCGCACCTCGAAGTGGTCGATGCGCGTGCCGTCTCCGTCCAGGGCCGACACCTTGAGCCGGGGTGTACTGCCGCTCTCCGCCTCCACCGAGAGGAGGGAGAAGCCCCGGTAGCGCACCCGCGACCACTCCACCGTCTCCGCCTTCGTGTGCTGGCCCTTCGCCCACTCCACGGTGTCGACCGTCCCGTGCCGCGTGACGTGCCCCTCGTAGCTCTCCTTGACGCCCGCCGGGAAGCCGTACAGATCACGGCCGCCGCCGCCCGCCGTGACGTAGACGATCCCGTCCTTCGTCGGATCGGTGGACGCGCCGATCGGTACGGACCTGCCCACCTTGCCGTGCTTGATCGCGTCGGTCCGCTCGTAGACGTGGTTGTGCCCGTTGATCACCAGGTCCACCTCGTGCTTCGCGAACAGCGGCAGCCACGCGGCCCGCACCCCGCCGTCGGAGGCGTGCGAGGAGGTCGAGTAGGCGCAGTGGTGGAAGAAGACGACGACGAAGTCGACCTCTTTCGTCGCCCGCAGCTCACGCAGCCGGCCGTCCAGCCATTTCGTCTGCTTCCCGTCCGTGTAACCGAGGTTGGCGGTGATCTCGTACGACACGTCGTTCGCGTCCAGCGCCACGACGCCGACGTTGCCGTAGACGAAGGAGTACACGCCCGGTGCGTGCGTCGGGTCGAAGCCGTTCTCCGGGAGGGACCAGCGGGCGAGCTGGCCGCCGTAGCCGTCGGGGGAGTACCAGGCCTCCATGTCGTGGTTGCCGGTGGTCACCATCCACGGGACGGACCGGGAGACGGGCTCGTTCTGCTTGAGGAACAGGTTCCAGTACGTCGGGTCGTAGCCGTCCGTCGTCTTGCCCAGGCCGTTGGTGTCGGCGTAGCAGATGTCGCCGGCGTGGAGGTGGAAGGCGGGGTCCTCGCGCAGGATCACATGGTCGTTGGCGGCGGCGGCGTTGCTCACGCCCTGGTCGCCGAAGGCCGTGAACACGAACCTCTCGGGGTTCCCCGGTGCCGTACGGAACGAGCCGATCGTCGAGCGGTGTGCCGGTGCCGCCGGGTCGTAGCCCTCGTGGCCGACGCCGTAGTAGTACGTCGTGCCGGGGTGGAGGTCGTCCAGGGCCGCGTGCACGTAGTACTGCTCCACCGCGGGGCGGACACCGGTCAGCCCGGGGGTGTGCAGGTCGCGTACCTCGGCGGTGATCCGGCGGCTCAGGTCGTCCGGCTTCGACCCCACCCGTACGTACGGCTTCCTGACCGCGAACGGGACCTGCCAGGAGATCCGCATCTCCGTCTTCGGATCGGCGCCGAAGGCGAGATGGCGGCCGAACGGGGTGACGACCGCGCCCGGCACCTTCGACGTGGCGGGGGAGGGGAGCGCCGCCTTGCCGTCGGCGGTGCCGCTCTTGCCGGCGCACCCCGTCAGCAGGCCGCCCGCCACCGCGCCGGCCGTCACCAGCGTGCGGCGCCGGGTGAGCTTCGTGCGCAGGTACTCGTACTGCTCGGCCATGCTCATCCGGACCGCGAGGTGTTCCGGGATGCCGACGTCGGGTGTCTCCATGTCGATGAAGTTCCCCTAGAACTCCAACGGGGGCCATGCGTAAGGGTGAACGTACGTCGAACGGCCGACACCGGCGCCCGGGAGCAGTCCGTGCCCCGTCCGCATCATGGACACCCGATGTCATCCCATGGGACGCGGAGTACGGTGTCGGGCATGTCTCGCAGCATCGATCTCGCAGTGATCCCCGGTGACGGCATCGGTCAGGAAGTCGTGGCCGAAGGTCTGAAAGTCCTCTCCGCCGTCCTTCCGCAGGATGTGAAGCTGGAGACCAAGGAGTTCGACTTCGGCGCCCGGCGCTACCACGCCACCGGTGAGACCCTCACCGACGCCGACCTGGCCGCGCTGAAGCCGCACGACGCGATCCTGCTGGGCGCGATCGGTGACCCGAGTGTTCCGTCCGGGGTGCTGGAGCGCGGCTTCCTGCTGAAGCTCCGCTTCGCCTTCGACCACCACGTCAACCTGCGGCCGAGCAAGCTGCTCCCGGGCGTCGCGACCCCCCTCGCCGGTGAGCCGGAGATCGACTTCGTCGTGGTCCGCGAGGGCACCGAGGGCCCGTACACGGGCAACGGCGGCACGATCCGCAAGGGCACCGAGCACGAGGTCGCCACCGAGGTCTCCGTGAACACGGCCTTCGGTGTCGAGCGCGTCGTCCGCGACGCCTTCGCCCGCGCCCAGGCCCGCCCCCGCAAGAAGCTCACGCTGGTCCACAAGAACAACGTGCTGACCTTCGCGGGCCACCTGTGGACGAACGTGTTCAACAAGGTCGCGGCCGAGTTCCCCGAGGTCACCACCGACTACATCCACGTGGACGCGGCGACGATCTACCTCGTCACCGACCCGGCCCGCTTCGACGTGATCGTCACCGACAACCTCTTCGGCGACATCATCACCGACCTCGCCGCGGCCGTCTCCGGCGGCATCGGCGTCGCCGCGAGCGGGAACATCAACCCGTCCGGCGAGTTCCCCTCGATGTTCGAGCCCGTGCACGGCTCCGCGCCCGACATCGCGGGCCAGGGCAAGGCCGACCCCACCGCCACGGTCCTGTCCGTCGCCCTCCTGCTGCGTCACCTCGGCTACGAGTCCGAGGCCGTCCGCATCGAGGACGCCGTCTCCGCCGACCTCGCGGAGCGCACCGGCAAGCCCGCCCGCTCCACCACCGAGATCGGCGACGCGCTCGCCGTACGAGTAGCCGGCTGACCCCGCCGTCACTCGAAAAACTCACGCAGTATTTCGAAGCCGCCGGGTCGCAACCGCACCCGGCGGCTTTTCTTACGTCCCCGCCGGGTGCCACCATCATCCCTGGGTCGCATTCACGCCGTTTTCGTCCACGGTCCACCACGCGCGATAATCGAACGCGGAGCCGCGGAATGAGGGAATGCTCGGACGTCCTAACACTGGCCACTGGCAGTCGGGGCGTGAGCGCGGCCCGTCACACACAACCGGTGAAGGACAACCACTCATGACGACGCCCACGATCGAGCTCAAGCCCTCGGCCTCGCCACTTTCCGCCGCCGAGCGCGACGCGATTCTGACGAACCCCGGCTTCGGCCGCCACTTCACCGACCACATGGTGACGATCAAGTGGACCGAGGGCCGCGGCTGGCACGACGGCCAGCTCGTGCCGTACGGCCCGCTCTCCCTCGACCCCGCGAACATGACCCTGCACTACGCGCAGGAGATCTTCGAGGGCCTCAAGGCCTACCGCCAGGCCGACGGCTCCGTCGCCACCTTCCGCCCCGAGAAGAACGCCCGCCGCTTCCAGACCTCCGCCCGCCGCCTCGGCATGCCCGAGCTGCCGGTCGAGACGTTCATCGAGGCCTGTGACGTGCTGGTCCAGCAGGACCGCGACTGGGTCCCGGCGCACGGCGGCGAGGAGTCCCTGTACCTGCGCCCGTTCATGATCGCGACCGAGGTCGGCCTGGGCGTGAAGCCCGCCAACGAGTACCTCTTCCTGGTCATCGCCTCCCCGGCCGGCGCCTACTTCCCCGGTGGCGTGAAGCCCGTCTCCATCTGGGTCTCCGAGGACCACGTCCGCGCCGTCCCCGGCGGCATGGGCGACGCCAAGACCGGCGGCAACTACGCCGCCTCCCTCCTCGCCCAGGCCGAGGCCGCCGAGCAGGGCTGCGCCCAGGTCTGCTACCTCGACGCGGTCGAGCGCAAGTGGGTCGAGGAACTCGGCGGCATGAACCTGTACTTCGTCTACGGCGACCGGATCGTCACCCCCACCCTCACCGGCTCGATCCTGGAGGGCGTCACCCGCGACTCCCTCCTCACCCTCGCCCGCGACCTCGGCTACGAGCCGGAGGAGGGCCGGATCTCCATCGACCAGTGGCAGCGCGACTCCGAGAACGGCACGCTGACGGAGGTCTTCGCCTGCGGTACGGCCGCGGTCATCACCCCGGTCGGCACGGTCAAGCGCACCGGCGCCGAGTGGCACCAGTCCGCCGGTGAGCCCGGCGAGGTCACGCTGAAGCTCCGCGCGGCACTTCTCGACATCCAGCGCGGCGACAGCGTCGACAAGCACGGCTGGATGCACAAGCTCGGCTAGGCACGGTCAGACCCGACTGGTCATTTCGGGGGCCGTCGCGGACTCGGTGTCCGTGGCGGCCTCCGTCGTCAACGCCGTCAGCAGCACGTACGCCAGCCCGCCGACCGCCCCCGACAGCAGGAAACTGCAGTCCACCCCACCCGTCAGCGACAGCAACGGCCCCTCGTACGACGGCAGCGACACCGCGAGCAGACCGACCCCCGCGCCCACCGCCCAGGAGATCACCGCCTGGACGTTCCAGCCCGCGCGGTACCAGTAGATCCCGCCCCGGGAACGGCGGTTGAAGACCTGGAGGGCGTCGGCGTCGTACATCCCCCGGCACCGCACGAAACCGATGAGCGTGATGACCGCCCACGGCGTCCCGATCGCCGTCAGGAGCAGCACGAAGGATGTCATCGCCGACTGCGCGTTCCAGGCGTAGTGCCCGACGAAGACACAGGCCATGGCGACGACCGCGACCGCGCACGTGGCCCGCGCCCGGGACGCGCGGGGCAGGATCGCGTCCAGGTCGAGGCCCATCGAGTAGAGCATCAGGCCCGCGTTGCCGACCGACCCCGCCGACGCGGCGATCAGCAGCGGGACCAGGTACCAGCCGGGGGAGGCCTGGACGAGAGGGCCGGCGTAGTCGAGAGCCGCCCGCGCCCCGAACGCCGTGAACGTACCGAAGAGTTGGGGCACCAGGAGCCCGGCGATCAGCCCGAGCCAGGTCGCGTGCAGGACCGTACGGGAGGTGTGGCGGACCGGTGAGATGTAGCGCGTGTAGTCCCCGAGGAGGGTGATGAACGCGATCGGCCCGGACAGTCCCGCCGCCACCGTCGCCAGACACCACGTCGGCCAGAACCCGCCCAGCAGATAGCCGCCCGCCTCCGGCAGCGCGCCGGTCGTGAAGTGCGGGGCGTACGCGATCACGCCGAGGACCAACAGCGCCGTCATGCCGACGGACAGGACGCGGGACATCGCGAGCAGCACCCGGTAGCCGTACACCGCGCCCGCGACGGTCGCCGCCGCGAGCAGCGCGTACACGACGGCGTACGACGCCCCGTCCGCCGGCAGCCCGAACAGCCGCCCCAGCACGCCCACCATCACATCGCCGCCGATCCACACGGTCAGCGCGGTGTAGCCGAGGGCGAGGAGCAGCCCGACGACCGAGCCGACCAGCCGCCCCCGCACCCCGAACTGGGCGCCGGACGACGTCGACAGGTTGGTCGCGGTGCGCAGGGAGACCAGCGCCAGCGGGGCCGTGAACAGCGTGCCGACCGCCGTCCCCGCGACGATCGAGGAGACCGAGGCCCACCAGCCGAGCCCGAACGACGGCGGCAGCCAGCCGAAGATGATCACGCCGAGGCAGAGGTTGGAGCCGAGCAGGATCGACATGAGGTCACGCGGACCGCTGGTGCGTTCCGCGTCCGGGACGGTGTCGACTCCGCGCTGTTCTATCGGCATGGTGGGCCACCTCATTCTTAGAGTGACGTTCAATGTGAACCGGGCGAGGGTGGCGCGTCAAGCATTCCAGGGATGGGTTTTACCGGTTAGAGTGATGCTCTAAAGGAGGGATACGGAATGAGGCTCACCCCAACGGAACGCGACCGCCTGCTGCTGTTCTCGGCCGCCGAACTGGCCCGCGCCCGCAAGGCGCGCGGCCTGCGACTCAACGTGCCGGAGGCCACCGCGCTCATCGCGGACACGGTGTGCGAGGCGGCTCGTGACGGTGCTCGACTCGCGTTCGCGATCGACCGCGCCCGGTCCGTCCTCGGCCCCGACGACGTTCTCCCGGGTGTCGCCGACGTCGTCACCGAGGTGCATGTCGAGGCCGTCTTCGACGACGGCTCGCGGCTCGCGGTGGTATCGGACCCGATCGGCGGGGGACTCGCGGCCGATGCCCCGGGCGCGCTCCTCCCCGGCCCCGCGCACGCCGAACCCGAGGCGGTCGTCCGGCTCACCGTCACCAACACCGCGACCGTCCCCGTCTCCGTGACCTCCCACTTCCACTTCTTCGAGGCCAACCCGCGCCTCGACTTCCCCCGCGCCGAGGCCTACGGCATGCGGCTCGCCGTCCCCGCCGGATCCTCGGTCCGCTTCGGCCCGGGCGAGAGTGCCGAGGTCGGCCTGCTGCCCATCGGCGGCGAGCGCATCGCGATCGGTTTCGCGGGCCTCGTCGACGGCCCGCTGGACGCGCCGGGCGCGAAGGCGGAGGCGCTGCGCCGGGCAACCGCCTGCGGCTACCTGGGAGTTGAGCAGTGAACCCGTACGAGTACGCCGCCACCCACGGCCCCCGAGCGGGCGACCGCGTCCGCCTCGGCGACTCGGGACTGACGATCCGGGTCGAGTCCGACTCGCAGCGCTACGGCGACGAGTTCCTCGCCGGGTTCGGCAAGACGGCCCGCGACGGACTGCACCTGAAAGCTGCCTCCGTGCGCGAGACCTGCGATGTCGTGATCAGCAATGTGGTCGTGATCGACGCCGTGCAGGGAATCCGGAAGGTGTCCATCGGGATCAGGGAAGGGCGGATCTGCTCCATCGGGCGGGCCGGTAACCCCGACACCCTGGACGGGGTGGACGTCGTCGTCGGCACCGGTACCTCCATCGTGTCCGGCGAGGGGCTCATCGCCACCGCCGGGGCGGTCGACACCCACGTGCACCTCCTCTCGCCGCGCATCATGGAGGCCTCGCTGGCGTCCGGGGTGACGACGATCATCGGGCAGGAGTTCGGCCCGGTGTGGGGCGTCGGCGTCAACTCGCCCTGGGCGCTGCGCCACGCGTTCAACGCCTTCGACGCCTGGCCGGTCAACATCGGCTTCCTGGGCCGGGGTTCGTCGTCCTCGGACGCGCCGTTGATCGAGGCGTTGGCGGAGGGCGGCGCGTCCGGCTTCAAGGTGCACGAGGACATGGGCGCCCACACTCGCGCGCTGGACACCGCGTTGCGGGTCGCCGAGGAGTACGACGTCCAAGTCGCCCTGCACAGCGACGGGTTGAACGAGTGCCTGTCCGTCGAGGACACCCTGCGGGTCCTTGAGGGCCGGACGATCCACGCCTTCCACATCGAGGGCTGCGGCGGCGGACACGTGCCGAACGTCCTGAAAATGGCGGGAGTTGCCAATGTCATCGGCTCCTCCACCAACCCCACCCTCCCCTTCGGCCGGGACGCGGTAGCCGAGCACTACGGCATGATCGTCTCCGTCCACGACCTGAAGACCGACCTGCCCGGCGACGCCGCGATGGCCCGCGACCGCATCCGCGCCGGGACGATGGGCGCCGAGGACGTGCTGCACGACCTGGGCGCGATCGGCATCACCTCGTCCGACGCGCAGGGCATGGGCCGGGCCGGTGAGACCGTGCGCCGTACGTTCGCGATGGCCGGGAAGATGAAGGCCGAGTTCGGCGCGCTCGGGGGTGCTCCGGAGGCGGACCACGACAACGAACGCGTCCTGCGCTACATCGCCAAGCTGACCATCAACCCCGCGATCGCGCACGGACTTTCGCACGAGGTCGGCTCCATCGAGGTCGGCAAGCTCGCGGACATCGTGCTGTGGCAGCCGCAGTACTTCGGCGCCAAACCGCAGCTGGTGCTGAAGTCGGGGTTCCCGGCCTACGGCGTGGTCGGCGACCCCAACGCGGCGACCGACACCTGCGAACCCCTCGTCCTGGGCCCGCAGTTCGGCGCCCACGGCTCGACACCCGCCGACATCTCCGTGGCCTTCGTCGCCCAGGCTGCCCTGGACCAGGGCAACGACTCGATGCCGACTCGCCGCCGACGCGTGGCAGTTCGCGGTACGCGGGGCATCGGGCCCGCCGACCTGCGGCTCAACTCCCGTACCGGAGCGGTCGATGTGGACCAGCGGACCGGCCTGGTCACCCTGGACGGCGAACCGCTCCGCTCCGAACCCGCCGACTCGGTCTCCCTCAACCGCCTCTACTTCCTTTAGCGCCAAGAGACTTGGGACTTCTGATGAGCTTCCGTATGCCCCCCGAGTGGACCCCGCACGAGCGCACCTGGATGGCCTGGCCCGGGCCCAACCCGACCTTCACCAACGCCGAGGAGCTGGCCGAGGCCCGTGCCGCCTGGGCGTCCGTGGCCCGTGCCGTGCGCCGCTTCGAACCGGTGACGATGGTGCACGGGCCCGGTCAGGGCGAGTCGGCGCGCGAACTCCTCGGCCCGGACGTCGAGTTGGTCGAGCGTGAGCTGGACGACGCGTGGATGCGGGACATCGGCCCCACGTTCGTCATCGACGACAAGGGTGAACTGGCCGCCGTGGACTGGACGTTCAACGGCTGGGGCGCGCAGAGCTGGGCCCGCTGGGAGCACGACTCCAAGATCGCCCGCCATGTCGCCGACCTGGCCGGAGTCCCGGCATTCAGCAGCCCGCTCGTCAACGAGGGCGGCGCGATCCACGTCGACGGCGAGGGCACGGTGCTGCTCACCGAGACGGTCCAGCTCGGCGCCGGCCGCAACCCCGGCTGGACGCGCGAGCGGGTCGAGGCGGAGATCCACGCCAGGCTCGGCACCACAAAGGCGATCTGGCTCCCGCACGGCCTCACCGGCGACTACGGCGTTTACGGCACCCAGGGCCACGTCGACATCGTCGCGGCCTTCGCCGCGCCCGGCACCGTCCTGGTCCACAGTCAGCGCGACCCGGCCCACCCGGACCACGCCCGCTCGCAGGAGTACCTTGCCCTCCTCCGCGCCGCGACCGACGCGAAGGGCCGCCCCCTGGAGGTCGTCGAGGTCCCGGCCCCGACCGTCCTCAAGGACGAGGACGGCGACTGGGTCGACTACTCCTACATCAACCACTACCTCTGCAACGGCGGGGTCGTGCTCTGCGCCTTCGACGACCCGGGCGACGAGATCGCGGCCGGGATCTTCCGCCGCCTCTTCCCCGAGCGGACGGTCACACTGGTGGACGCCCGTACGATCTTCGCGGGCGGTGGAGGCATCCACTGCATCACCCAGCAGCAGCCGAAGATCTAGGGCCGGAGGAGACGGGAATGGCCGGTGCGCGGAAGAACGCGCCGCCGCGCGAGGACGTCCTCGCCGCAGCCATGGACATGATCGCCGAACGCGGTCTGGAGCAGCTCACCATGGCGGCGCTCGGCCGCGAGGTCGGCATGAGCAGCGGCCATCTCCTCTACTACTTCCACTCCAAGGACGAACTCCTGCTCCAGGCCCTGGAGTGGAGCGAGGGCAGACTGGGCGCCGAGCGCGGCCGCCTGCTGACCCGCAGCACGGCCACGGCCCGCGAGCGCGTCGACGCGTACGTCGACCTGTACGTCCCGGACGGCCACCGCGATCCGCACTGGACCCTGTGGCTGGAGGTCTGGAACCGCTCGCAGAACGCCGACGACGACGCCCGCGACCGGCAGGCCGCCATCGAGGGTGTCTGGCACCGCGACCTGGTCGCGCTGATCGCGGAGGGTGTCTCCCGGGGTGAGTTCCGGGCCGTCGACCCGGACCGGTTCGCGGCCCGGCTGCGCGCTCTCCTCGACGGTTTCTCCATCCATGTGGCGATCGGGCTGCGGGGCACGGACCGGGCGCAAGTTCTCGGCCATGTACGGGAGTTCATCGACGAGGGGCTCCTCGCGGACGCGTGACCTTCCGTCCCGGTTGTACGCAACGCGACTGATTGACCCTGCGGAACCCGGTGCGCTTGCATCCCTGTGAGTCCCCGGTGAGGGACCGGGGGACGACGAGGTTTCGGGGGAAGCCGTGTTGATGTCCAGACGTACCTCCACCATGTCCTTGGGAGCCGCGCTGCTCCTCGCGCTGGGTGCCGCCGCCGTTCCGGCCGACGCGGCACCGCACCGGCTGCCCGGTGCGCAGCGGGTCAGCACCGCCGCCGACGGCACTCAGGCCGACGGATCGTCCGCCGAGGCCGCGATCAGTGCCGACGGCAGGTCCGTCGCGTTCACGTCGACCGCGCCGAGCCTCGGCTGTGCACGCTTCTTCTCATGTCTGCGGGTGAAGAACCTGGCCACCGGCGGGGTGACCGCGATCGACCTCGGGCCCGGATTCACGTACAGCGCACCGGTGTTGAGCGTGGACGGGAGCAGGGTCGCGTACTCCGCCGGCACCCGCTTCACTGCCCCTTACCTGTACGACCGCACCACCGGCGGCTCGACGAAGCTGTGGCCCGAAGACCCGCCCGGAACAAACGAGTTGGGCCGCGTGGAGTCGCTCAGCCCGGACGGCACGCACGTCGCGTACACCCTCGGCAACCGCAACGGCCCGGACGCCACCCGGCTCCTCTACGTCCGCGACACGGCCACCGGCACCGACGAACTCGTCTCACCCGCTGAGGAGGGCGACAAGAACGGCGCCTCGGTGAGCGGCGACGGCGAGCGGATCGCGTACGGCATCCGCACCGCTTCCGAGGACGACCCGGCCGATGTCTACGTCAAGAACCGGGCGACGGGCGAGCGGACCCAGGTCGACACGGGCCTCGGCGCCGCCTACCTGGTCCGCGTCACGGCGGACGGCCGCCGCGTCCTCCTCGACGCCCAGGGCGGCCTGTACGTCCACGACCTGCGCACCGGGACATCGCGGCGGGTGGCCGAGGGGCGTCCGGAGTCGGTCACGGCGGACGGCCGGTACGCCGTCGTCTCGGGCGAGGACGGCACCCGGGTGCGCGACCTGCGGACCGGGCGGAAGGGCGCCGCCCTCCCGCGGAACAGCCAGACCGGTCCGGACGCGCTGACCGCCAACGGCCGTACCGTGACGTTCGGTTCGGCGGCGTCGTACCTGGTGCCGGACGACACCAACGGGGAGTCGGACGTGTTCGTCTACTCGCGCGGACTCAGCACCCACCCGGCCCCGATGCCGTACGTCACCGAACGGATCAGCCTCACGCGGGACGGTCAGCAGCGCACCACCGCGTCCCACGACCCGGTGATCGCGGACGACCACGACCTCTCCTTCACGTCGGACGGCAGCGTCTTCGTCAACGCGCCCGGCGGCATCTCCCAGGTCAACGACGCCACCCAGAAGCCCGCGTCCGAGGGCACGCCCTGCACCAGCGGACGCATGGTCGGTTACGTCGCCCCGCACGCGACCGACGGCGCCCCGGAGGTCTTCATCCGCAACCGCTCGGTCGGCAAGCTGACCGGCCTCGCCTCCTACCAGGGCGTCCGCTTCACCTGGATGGGACAGCCCGCGATGGAACCCGGCTGCCGGTGGATCACCTACGCCGCGACCCTGCCCGCCACCACCGCCGACCCCGCGCCGCAGCCCCGGATCTACCGCTTCACGTTCAACGGCGGCGCCACCGACGTGGTCAGCGCCCCCACCGGCAAGGCGGCGACCAACCCGTCCATCGGCTACGACGGCCGGTACATCGCCTTCGAGCAGGGCGGCGCCGTCCATGTCCGCGACCTGGACACCGGCACCCTGGAGAAGGCGGGCGACAAGGCATCGGCGCCTTCCATCAGCGATGACGGGCGCAAGGTCGCCTTCCAGCACGGCCGGGACGTCTACGTTCGTGACCTCGACGCCGGGACCACGACCCGGGTCGCCAAGGCCGCGGAGCCCTCGCTCTCCGGGGACGGGACGCGGGTCGCCTACACCTCGGGGGGTTCGGTGTACCTGCTCGAACTCGCCACCGGCGAGCGGCAGTTGATGAGCGCCGACCGCTGGGGCGGCCGTAGCGAACTCCCGGCCCTGCACCCGTCCGTCAACGACGACGGCACGGTCGTCGCGTTCGAGTCGGCGTCGCCCGACCTGGTGCCGGGGGACACCAACGGGGTCTCGGACGTGTTCGTACGCCAGGCGAGTTGATCAACCGGCTGTTCGCATCATGAGACGGACGGTGAGCACGGGCGTGGGTGTGCCAGACTGCGTCCGTGTTCTCGTTCGCCACGATTATTGGCAGCAGGCGCGCCGGTCCGCAGTGACCGCCTCGTACGACCAGGTACGGGCGGCCACCGTCGTCACTCGACCCGCGCGCAGACCTCTCGCACCCGCGAGGGGTTTTTCGCTTTTCTGGCCCACCTTCAGCCGGGAAAACAGTGCGAGGGATCATTGAGGGACGGTGGAGCCGGTCATTCCGGTACAGACCGAGATTCAGATCCTCAGGAGCCAGAGACCATGACGGAAACCAGCGAACTCGACGATTCGTTCCACGTCTTCGACACGACCCTGCGTGACGGCGCGCAGCGGGAGGGCATCAACCTCACCGTCGCGGACAAGCTGGCCATCGCACGGCACCTGGACGACTTCGGCGTCGGCTTCATCGAGGGCGGCTGGCCCGGGGCCAACCCGCGGGACACCGAGTTCTTCGCCCGCGCCCGGCAGGAGATCGACTTCAAGCACGCCCAGCTGGTCGCCTTCGGCGCCACCCGGCGAGCGGGCGCGAAGGCGAGCGAGGACCCGCAGGTCAAGGCGCTCCTGGACGCCGGCACCGAGGTCGTCTGCCTCGTCGCGAAGTCCCACGACCGCCATGTCGAACTGGCCCTGCGCACCACCCTCGACGAGAACCTGGCGATGGTCCGCGACACCGTCTCCCACCTGGTCGCCCAGGGCCGCCGCGTCTTCGTCGACTGCGAGCACTTCTTCGACGGGTACCGCGCGAACCCCGAGTACGCGAAGGCGGTCGTACGGTCCGCCGCCGAGGCCGGCGCGTCCGTAGTGATCCTCTGCGACACCAACGGCGGCATGCTCCCGGCGCAGATCCAGGCCGTCGTCTCCACGGTCCTCGCCGACACCGGCGCCCGGCTCGGCATCCACACCCAGGACGACACGGGCTGCGCGGTCGCCAACACCCTCGCCGCCGTCGACGCGGGCGCGACCCACGTCCAGTGCACGGCGAACGGCTACGGCGAGCGCGTGGGCAACGCCAACCTCTTCCCGGTGGTCGCCGCCCTGGAGCTGAAGTACGGCAAGAAGGTCCTCCCCGACGGCAAGCTCCGCGAGATGACCCGCATCTCGCACGCGATCGCCGAGGTCGTGAACCTCACCCCGTCCACGCACCAGCCCTACGTAGGCGTCTCGGCCTTCGCCCACAAGGCGGGGCTGCACGCCTCCGCGATCAAGGTCGACCCGGACCTGTACCAGCACATCGACCCCGAGCAGGTCGGCAACACCATGCGGATGCTGGTCTCCGACATGGCGGGCCGCGCGTCGATCGAGCTCAAGGGCAAGGAACTCGGCGTCGACATCAGCGGCGACCGCGAGCTGGTGGGCCGGGTGGTCGACCGGGTCAAGGAGCGCGAGCTCAAGGGCTACACATACGAGGCGGCGGACGCGAGCTTCGAGTTGCTCCTCCGCGCCGAGGCGGAGGGCAAGGCCCGCTCCTACTTCGAGGTCGAGTCCTGGCGCGCGATCGTGGAGGACCGCCCCGACGGCACCCACGCCAACGAGGCCACGGTCAAACTCTTCGCCAAGAGCGAGCGCATCGTCGCCACCGCCGAGGGCAACGGCCCGGTCCACGCCCTCGACCGCGCCCTCCGCGTAGCCCTCGAAAAGATCTACCCCCAGCTCGCCAAGCTGGAGCTCGTCGACTACAAGGTCCGCATCCTGGAGGGCAAGCACGGCACGTCCTCCACGACCCGCGTCCTGATCGCCACGTCCGACGGTTCGGCCGAGTGGTCGACGGTAGGCGTGGCGGAGAACGTCATCGCCGCGTCCTGGCAGGCACTGGAGGACGCGTACACGTACGGGCTGCTGCGCGCGGGAGTCGAGCCGGCGGAGTAAGAGAGCCAAACGCCGGAGGGGCTGAAAATCAGCCCCTCCGGCCCTGTTTTCAGCTCCTCCGGCGGTGTTTTCAGCCCCTCCGGCGTTTGAGGAGCGGGGTCTGGGGCGGAGCCCCAGAAGGATGGGACGGGTAGGGGCGGCGGGGGCGAAAACCTACTGCAGATGCCACTTCTGATTGGCAGCCCCCGTGCACGTCCAGATCTGCGCCCGGGTCCCGTTCGCAGACGTATTGCCCGTCACGTCAAGGCACTTGTTGGCCGCCGTGTTCACCACATCACCGGTGGTCGCGTTGTACGACCACTGTTGCGCGGCGGTTCCATTGCAGTCGTACAACTGGAGCTTCGCCCCGTCGGCGGTCGAAGCCGACGTCACGTCGAGGCACTTGCCGAGGGAGCGGACCGTGCCGTCGGTGCCCACGGTCCACTGCTGGGCGGTCGAGGAGTTGCAGTCGTAGAGCTGGACGGCCGTGCCGTTGGTGGTCGAACCTCCGGCCACGTCGAGGCACTTGCTCCCGAGGCCGACGAACGCGCCGGTCTGGCTGCCGCCGCCGGCCTGTGTGCCGGTCCAGGTGAACGTGGCGGACGTCTTGCCGGGGAGGGAGTAAGTCGCGTGCTGGCCACCCCAGTTGATGGTCACCGTCTTCGCCGTGGACGCGTCGTTGTAGGCGATCAGCGCCTTCGAGCCGTCCGGGTTGCGCCATGCCACGTTGGGGACGTTCGTGGACGCCGTCGACGCGATCCGCTGGGCGCCGGGGCGGACGAACTTCGTCAGCTGGCCCATCGTGTAGTACTCGACGGTGTAGTCGACGGTCCCGCTCGCGCCGTCGCCGTTGTGGACGGTGATCAGGCCGGTGCAGGTGCCGCAACCGCCGTTGTGCGGGCCCATGTTCTGGTCCACGGCGAGGGACCACTTGGTCACCGACTTCGCCCAGTTGCGGGTGTAGTCGATGATGTTGCTCATGTCCTCGCGCTGCTGGTTGGCGATCCAGGTGCCGCCGGAGTGCTCGGTGCCGAAGGCGTCGAGGGTGGGGTACTGGTTGTGGACGGTGGTCTGCTTGGTGACGTCACCGCCGTAGCCGTGCCAGGCGATCCCGCCGAAGTTGGGGTTAGAGCGGACGGCCGCGTCGTCCACCGTCGAGGCCGCGTACGAGTCGTACACGTCCCAGTTCCAGTCGTGCGCCAGCACCTTCGTCGTCAGGCCCGACGCGTTGAGCTTCGGCAGCAGCTCGCTCTTGGTGAAGTAGGCGAGCCCGGACGCGTTCCAGCTCATCGACGGGTAGCCGGAACAGCAGGTCGGCTCGTTCTGGACGGTGACGTACGAGACCGGAACGCCCTGGTCCTTGTACGCCTGGAGGTACTTGACGAAGTAGTTGGCGTAGGCGCCGTAGTCCTCGGACTTCAGCCAGCCCCCGTTGAGCGAACCGCTGTCCTTCATCCACGCCGGCGCCGTCCATGGCGAGGCCATGACAGTCAGAGAGGGGTTCAGTCCGAGCGCCTGCTTGGTGAGCGGCACGACATCGGCCAGGTCGTGCGCGATCGAGAAGGAGTTGAGGTTCGGGTCGGTCTGGCCGGCCGCCACGTCGTCGTACGAGTAGCCGTAGCGGGCCAGGTCGGAGGCGCCCATCGGGTTGCGCAGGAACGACAGCCCGATCCCGTCCGTCGGTGAGAACAGCTTGGTCATGGTCGCGTTCCGCGTCGCCGTCGACAGCGCGCCGCTGCTGTTCATCAGCCAGGCCGCCGTGTCCGTGAAGGACGCGCCGCCCCCGGTGAACGTCTGGTAGCGGGTGTTCTCGTCGACGGTGATGTTCTCGCCGCTGCCGCCCGTCCCGGACGAGAAGGCGAACGGAGTCTGGGCCTGGAGGCCGCGGGTGACATGGCGTCCGGCGGCGTCGTCGGTGGTGGTGAGCCAGGCCGTGACCTGTTCACCGGCAGCGTGTGCGGGGGGTACGGCCGCGGTGAAGCCGGCCACGGAGAGCAGTCCGGCGAGCAGCAGCCGGGCCGTGCGGGGGGTTCTCCTGGACATGGATGCGTTAGCCCTTCCTGACGAGATGTCTTGACGGGTCTGCGGGCCGTTAGTTAACTCACGGCGTGATCTAAGTCATGAGTGAACTGTGCGAACCCAGAGTGAACCAGAGCTCCAGAGCCGAGGGAAGGTCCATGCCAAGAACCGCCCTGCTCGTTTCCACCGCCCTGTGCGCCGCGCTGCTGTCACCGGCCGCCGTCTCCCAGGCGGCCGCCGCCGCCGATCCGGCCCCCACCCCCGTCGACCGCTTCGAGGGCGAGGTGCCCTTCGCGAGCCAGCCCGCCGAAGGCATCTTCACCTGGGGCGGTGACACCGACGACCCGCCCCAGCTCGCCCTGACCGCGAGACCCGACGCCCCCGAGGGCGCGAAGGTTCTCACCGGGACGTACGACATCAGCGGCTACGGCGGCTTCACCCACGACTACGCCGCGACCGAACCCGGCCATGACTGGTCCGCCCATCAGGGCATCCGCTTCTGGTGGGACGGCCAGAACACCGGCAAGGCCAACAACTTCGAGATCAAGGACGGCGGCGCGAACGGCGAGGCCTCCGAGCTGTGGACGACGTCCTTCACGGACGACTTCACGGGCTGGAAGCAGATCGAGATCCCGTTCACGAACTTCGTCTACCGCACGGACTACCAGCCCGTCGGCGGCATCGACCACGTCCTCGGCCTGACCCAGATGTGGGGCTACGCGGTCACGCTCCCCGTCGGCATCAAGAGCCAATTCGCCATGGACGACGTCGAGTTGTACGGCAAGGCCGACCAGTCCCTGCGCGCCTCCGTCACCACCGACTCGGCCGTCTACCCGGTCAAGGAGGGCGGTACGGCCGCGGTCAAGGTCACCGTCTCCACCACCGGCGCCGTCCCGCTCGACGACCCGGTGACCGTCGCCTACGCGTCCGACGGCGGCACCGCCACCACCGGCAAGGACTACACCCCGGTCACCGGCACCCTCACCTTCCCGGCGGGCACCGCGTCCGGCGCCACCCAGACCGTCAAGGTCCGCACGCTCAAGGACAAGTCGGCCGAGAACGCCGAGACGATCCCGCTGAAGCTCACGGTCACCGGCGCCAAGGCCCCGACCGAGAACCCGCAGGTCGTCATCGACGCCCACGGACTGCCGTACCTGGACAGCAAGTTGCCCATCAAGAAGCGCGTCGCCGACCTCGTCAAGCGCATGTCGCTGGAGGAGAAGGCCGGGCAGATGACCCAGGCCGAGCGCGGCGCGATGAGCACACCGGGCGACATCGCCTCCTACGACCTCGGCTCCCTGCTCTCCGGCGGCGGCTCGACACCGACGCCCAACACGGCCGCGGCCTGGGCGAAGATGATCGACTCGTTCCAACTCCGCACGCAGGCAACCCGGTTCCAGATCCCGCTGATCTACGGCGTCGACGCGGTGCACGGCCACAACAACCTGGCCGGCGCCACGATCATGCCGCACAACATCGGCATCGGCGCGACCCGCGACCCCCAACTCGCCGAGAAGGCAGGCGCGGTGACGGCCAGTGAGGTCCGCTCGACCGGCGTCCCGTGGGACTTCGCACCCTGCCTCTGCGTCACCCGTGACGAACGCTGGGGGCGCTCGTACGAGTCGTTCGGTGAGGACCCGGCGCTCGTGCAGTCCATGGAGACGGTGATCCAGGGTCTCCAAGGCGCCGCGAACGGCAAGCAGTTGAAGGACGACGACAAGGTCCTGGCCACCGCCAAGCACTTCGTCGGCGACGGCGGCACCGCGTACGGCTCCTCCACGACGGGCACGTACACGATCGACCAGGGCGTCACCACGGTCACCCGCCAGCAACTGGAAGCCATCCACCTGGCCCCGTACCAGACGGCGGTCGACCGGGGCATCGGCACGGTCATGCCGTCCTACTCCTCGCTCGACATCGTCGGCGACGGACTGGGCCCGGTGAAGATGCACGCCCGCGCCGACATGATCAACGGCGTCCTCAAGAACCGGATGGGCTTCGACGGCTTCGTCATCAGCGACTGGAACGCCATCGACCAACTCCCCGGCGACTACGCGTCCCACGTCAGCACCTCGGTGAACGCGGGCGTCGACATGATGATGGTCCCGTACAGCTACAAGGACTTCAGCTCGACGCTCATCGCCGAGGTGAAGGCGGGCCACGTCACCGAGAAGCGGATCGACGACGCCGTATCGCGCATCCTCACCCAGAAGTTCAAGCTCGGCCTCTTCGAGAAGCCGTACGCCGACACGAGCAACGCCTCGAAGATCGGCTCGACTTCACACCGGGCCGTGGCCCGGCAGGCGGCGGCGGAGTCGCAGGTGCTGCTGAAGAACGCGGGCAGCGTGCTCCCGCTCAAGAAGTCGCAGAAGGTCTACGTCGCCGGTTCCAACGCCGACGACCTCGGCAACCAGACCGGCGGCTGGACCATCACCTGGCAGGGCTCGTCCGGCACGAACACCACCGGCACGACGATCCTTCAGGGGATGAAGAACGCCGGCGGGAACGTCACGTACTCCAAGGACGCCTCGGCCTCCACGAGTGGCTATGACGTGGGCGTGGTCGTCGTGGGTGAGACTCCGTACGCCGAGGGGATCGGGGATGTCGGCAACGGCAACGACCTCACCCTCACCCCGGCTGACCAGGCAGCTGTCGACAAGGTGTGCGCGGCGATGAAGTGCGCGGTGCTGATCGTCTCCGGGCGGCCGCAGCTGATCGGCGACCGGCTCCCCAAGATCGATGCCCTGGTGGCCTCCTGGCTGCCGGGCACGGAGGGCGACGGTGTGGCCGACGTGCTCTACGGCAAGCGGTCCTTCACCGGTCAACTCCCGGTCACCTGGCCGAAGTCGGAGGCCCAGCTCCCGATCAACGTGGGTGACACGTCGTACGATCCGCAGTTCCCGTACGGCTGGGGACTGACGACGCGGACGAAGGCGCCGACGGGTGGCACGGCCACCTTGAAGACGCTGGAGAACGCGGCGGCGCACGCCAGGTCGGCGTCGGCGGGCAAGGCGCTGGTCACCAAGGCGCGGCTGCTCGTGCAGGCGAAGGTGGGGCAGAACGTGACGGCGGCGGTGTCGAAGCCGTTCGCCGACACGGACCATCTGCTGCTCACGGGTAAGTACGCGGCGGCTGTGAAGAAGTTGGAGGAGGCGTACAAGGCGGCGTAGCAACCGCCCCGTGGTCTCCCCGCACCCCCTGTGGCCTCAACGGCACGGGGGGTGCGGCTGGTTGGCGGGTAGTTCCACCGTGACGCGGAGGCCGCCGGCCGGGCGTGGGGTCAGGGTGAGGGTGCCGTCGTGGGCGCCGGTGATGGTCTTGACGATCGCCAGGCCGAGGCCTACTCCCGCGTGGTCGGTGTGGACGCGCTCGGTGCCGCGCTGGAACGGCTCGGTGAGGGTCGAGACCTGGTGCGGGGTGAGCGGTTCGCCGGTGTTCTCGACCGTGAGGACCGCGGACTTGGGGCCGACGGCGGTGGTCACCCAGACGGTGCCCCGCTCGGGGAGGTTGTGGACGATCGCGTTCTGCACGAGGTTCGTGGTCAGTTGGAGCAGGAGTGCCTGGGAGCCGCGGGTGGGGGTGATGTCGCCGCCGGTCTCGATGGTGACGCCGTGCTTCTCCGCGAGGGGGAGGAGGGTCTCGGTGGCCTCTTCCGCCAGGAGGGACAGGTCGACGTGTTCCCGGGTGAAGGACCGCTGGTTGGCGCGGCTGAGCAGGAGCAGTGCCTCGGTGGCGTCGATCGCCCGGGTGTTGACCGTGTGGAGGCGGTCGATGATCCGGCCGGTGTCCTGGTCCGGGTCGGCACGGGCCAGGTCGAGCAGGGTCTTCGAGATCGCCAGCGGGGTGCGCAGCTCGTGGGAGGCGTTGGCCGCGAAGCGCCGCTGTTCGGCCACGTGGGCTTCGAGCCGGGCGAGCATCGTGTCGAAGGCGTCGGCGAGTTCGCGGAACTCGTCCTCGGGGCCCGGCAGTCGGATGCGGTGGGAGAGCGAGCCGTCCGTGGCCAGCCGGGTGGCCTCCGTGATGCGGGTCAGCGGGGCGAGCATGCGCCCGGCGAGGATCCACCCGCCGATCAGGCCGAACACCAGCAGGAACCCCATGGCGACGGCGGCGATCGGAGCGAAGGCGCGCAGCACGGACAAGGTGTAGTCGGGCTGGATGATGAGCCCGATGTGGGGCACCCGCGTCAGGAACAACCACGCGGCGGCGAGCAGCAGGACACCGGCGAGCATGAGGAACCCGACGTAGCTGAGGGTGAGTTTGAGCCGGACGCTCAACCCGGGCGCCCTATCCACGGTCGTCTCCGTCGTCTCCGGCCTCGGGTCGCGTGTCGATGCGGTATCCGACGCCCGGCACCGTGGCGATGATCCAGGGTTCGCCGAGCCGCTTGCGCAGGGCCGAGACGGTGATGCGTACGGCGTTGGTGAACGGGTCGGCGTTCTCGTCCCAGGCCCGCTCCAGGAGTTCCTCGGCGCTGACGACTCCGCCCTCGGCGGCGACGAGGACGTCGAGCACGGCGAACTGCTTCCTGGTCAGCGCGACATAGCGGCCGTCCCGGTAGACCTCTCTGCGGAACGGGTCGACGCGCAGGCCCGCGATCTCCCGTACGGGCGGCCGGCTGTGGGCGCGTCGGCGGTCCAACGCCCGCAGCCGGAGCGCGAGTTCCTGGAGTTCGAAGGGTTTCGTGAGGTAGTCGTCGGCGCCGAGTTCGAACCCGGTGGTCTTGTCGTCGAGACGGTCGGCGGCGGTCAGCATGAGGATCGGCATACCGCTGCCGGAGGCGACGATACGGCGGGCGACCTCGTCGCCGGAGGGGCCGGGGATGTCGCGGTCGAGGACGGCGATGTCGTAGTTGTTGACGCTCAGCAGCTCCAGCGCGGTGTTCCCGTCACCCGCGATGTCGGCCGCGATCGCCGCCAGGCGCAGGCCGTCGCGGATGGCCTCCGCCAGATAGGGCTCGTCCTCGACGATCAGCACACGCATGGGTCCGATGGTAGGAGTCGGCACATATCGTCCGCGTATCGAAAACCCCATACGCGCCGGCAACACCGGGCTGCCTTGACTGACGGCGTGACGCGAACTCCTGCACCAGCACCGACACCGACTCTCTCACCGGTACCGACACCGACTTCATCACCGGCACCGACGCGAACCCCGCCACCGGGGCGAACGACGAGCCTCCGGACAACGAGCCTCCGGATTCCTCGCGAACCCTGGAAACGCGGCCCGGTGCTCGCGACGCTCGCCCTGCTGCTCGGGCTGCTCATGGCGCTGCACGCCCGGCTCCCGAGCATCGGGGGCATCGGCAGCCTGGTGGAGAACCTCCTGCCGTGGTTCGGCGTGTTCGTGCCGGTGCTGCTGGCCGGAGCGCTGTGGCGCCGGTCCGCCTCCGCCGTGGTCGCGCTGGTGCTGCCGGTCACGGTGTGGCTGAGCCTCTTCGGCGGGCTGCTCACCGACAGGTCCCACCCGGGCGGCGACCTCACCGTGGTCAGCCACAACGTCGACGCAGGCAACCTCGACCCGACCGGCACTGCCCGTCAACTGGCCGCCTCCGGCGCGGACTTGCTCGCACTGGAGGAGCTGACCGATCAGGCCCGGGGCACGTACGAGAAGGGGCTGGCGAAGGCGTACCCGTACCACGTGGTGCGGGGCACGGTCGGGCTGTGGAGCAGGCTGCCGCTGTCGGACACGCGGCCGGTGAACGTCGTACGGGGCGATGTCGGGCCGTTGGCGAGGACCAAGCCGGCCGAATCGAAGGCGGAGGCGGCGGCGGAGGTCCGGGCGCTGCGTACGACGGTGGCCACGGCTCGCGGGCCGCTGGCGGTGTACGTGGCGCACCTCGGGTCCGTGCGGGTGACGTCCAGGGACGGATTCTGGACGGTCTCGCGCGACTTCGGCGCGGACGCGCTCGCCAAGGCCGTCGCCGCCGAGCCGAACCAGCGGGTGGTGCTGCTCGGCGACCTGAACGGCACCACGGACGACCGCGCGTTCCACGCCCTCACCTCGCGGCTGAACTCGGCCCAGGAGACGGCCGGGAAGGGCTTCGGCCTCACCTGGCCCGCGTCCTTCCCGATCGCGCGGATCGACCAGATCCTGGTACGGGGGGTGCGGGCGCGGAGTTCGTGGGTGCTGCCCGAGACCGGTGGCGATCACCTGCCGGTGGCGGCCCGGGTCAGCTGGTGAGCCGAACCCACCACCCCTCAGGGGCCGTTGCCGCGGGCGTGCGTCGCCTGTCCGTCGAACCGATCAGCTCCGCCGAGCACTTGGCGTTCGTACGCGCCCAGCGGTCGGTGAGTTTCCTCCAGACCCCGGCGTGGGGCCGCGTCAAGACCGAGTGGCGCAGCGAGTCCCTCGGTTGGTACGACGGCCGTCAACTGGTCGGCGCCGGGCTCGTGTTGCACCGTCCGGTGCCGAAGCTGGACCGCTGCACGCTGGCGTATCTGCCCGAGGGCCCGGTCATCGACTGGACCGGAGACATCGGCCTGTGGCTCGACCCGTTGGCGGCGTATCTCAAGGCACACGGCGCGTTCGCGATCCGGCTCGGGCCACCGGTGTGCACGGACATCTGGAGCGCGGCCCAGGTGAAGGAGGGCCTCGCCGACCCGGGCATCCGGCGGCTCACCGACCTGTCCGCCGCGTGGGCCGATCCGGTCGGCACCCGCGTGACCGACCGACTCCGGGCCGCCGGCTGGCTGCCGCAGAACCCGGAGGACGGCTTCGGCGTCGGGCATCCGCAGTTCAAGTACGAGATCCCGCTGGCCGGCCGAACGGAGGACGACCTCCTCAAGGGCATGAACCAGCTCTGGCGCCGCAACATCAAGAAGGCGACCAAGGCGGGGGTCGAGGTCAGAGTCGGGAGCACGGCCGGGGCCGCGGACTCGTTCGGTCCGGACCTGAAGGCGTTCCACGACCTCTACGTCCACACCGCGCGGCGCGACCGCTTCACGCCCCGCCCGCTGCGCTACTTCGAGACCATGTTCGCGGCACTGCGCGCCGAGGATCCCGACCGGATCAAGCTCTGTCTCGCCCACCACCAGGGCGACTTGGTCGCCGCCACGATCCTGGTCCGGGTCGGCGCCCACGCCTGGTACTCCTACGGCGCCTCCTCCACCGAGAAGCGCGAGGTGCGCGGCTCCAACGCCTGCCAGTGGGCGATGATCCGCGACGCGCTGGCCGCCGGCTGCGATGTCTACGACCTGCGCGGCATCACCCGCACCCTCGACGCGGATGACCCGCATGTCGGGCTGATCCGGTTCAAGGTCGGTACCGGGGGTCAGGCGGTGCGGTACGCGGGGGAGTGGGACCTGCCGTTGCGACCGCTGCTCTACCGGGCGTTCGACCTCTACATGAGCCGGCGGGGCCGATGAACACGGGCATCACGATCTACGGCTGCGGGCCGGACGAGGCCGCTCTGTTCCGGGAGTTGGCACCCCGCTTCGGTGTCGTCCCGACCATCACCCAGGCCCCGGTGTCCGAAGCGAACACTCAACTGGCCTCCGGAAACAGGTGTGTCAGCGTCAGCCACCGAACGCCGATCACGAACTCCGTTCTGCTCGCGCTCAGTCGAGCCGACGTGGCGTACATCTCCACGAGGAGCATCGGCCGCGACCACATCGACGTGGACTACGCGAACCGTGTGGGCCTGTCCGTCGGGAACACCGCCTACTCGCCCGACAGCGTGGCCGACTACACGGTGATGTTGATGCTGATGGCGATCCGGAACGCCCGGTCCACGGTCCGCCGCGCCGACGTACACGACTACAGGTTGCACGGGGTGCGCGGAAAGGAACTGCGCGACCTGACCGTCGGCGTCGTGGGAACGGGCCGTATCGGCACGGCGGTTGTGGACCGGCTACGGGGTTTCGGCTGCCGAGTACTGGCGCACGACAGTCGTCTCACCCTCGATCTGGACGAGTTGCTGCGGCTGAGCGACATCGTGACGCTCCACGCACCGCTCACCCCGGACACACACCATCTCCTCGACCGTCGGCGTATCGAGCGGATGAGGAACGGGGCGTTCGTCATCAACACCGGACGCGGTCCGCTGCTCGACACCGAGGCCCTCGTCACGGCCCTGGAGAGCGGCCGGTTGGGCGGTGCGGCGCTGGACGTCGTCGAGGGAGAGGAAGGGATCTTCTACGCCGACCGCAGAAACCAACCCATCGACAACAAGACGCTGTTGCGGCTGCACGAGCTGCCGAATGTGCTCATCAGTCCGCACACCGCCTATTACACGGACCACGCCCTGAGGGACACGGTCGAGAACTCCCTCACCAATTGTCTGGCATTCGAAAGCGGGGATCAGCATGGCTAGGTCGAAGATCGCGGTTCTGTTCGGTGGCTGTTCCGAGGAACACCCCGTCTCCGTCAAGTCCGCGCAGGAGATCGCGCGGAACCTCGACACGGAGAAGTACGAGCCGTTCTATGTCGGCATCACGAAGAGCGGTGCGTGGAAGCTCTGCGACGGACCGGGCGAGGACTGGGAGAACGGCAGGTGCCGCACGGCCGCGCTGTCACCGGACCGGAGTGTGCGAGGCCTACTGGTACTGGAGCAGGGGCGATACGAGACGATCGGCCTGGACGTCGTGCTGCCGGTCCTGCATGGCACGCTCGGTGAAGACGGCGCCATACAGGGCTTGTTGGAACTCTCCGGCATTCCCTACGTCGGCTGCGACGTCCCGAGTTCCGCCCTCTGCATGGACAAGTCTCTCGCCTACGTCGTCGCCGGAAGCGCGGGAACAGCCACCCCGAATTTCTGGACCGTCACGGGCGAGGAGGACGACATCGACCCCGACCGGCTCACCTACCCCGTCTTCGTGAAGCCGGCCCGTTCGGGATCGTCGTTCGGGGTCGGCAAGGTGTCCCGGAAAGAGGAACTGCCGGGCGCGGTGGACACGGCCCGGCAGTACGACACGAAGGTGCTGATCGAAGAGGCGGTCATCGGCAGCGAGATCGGATGCGCCGTCCTGGGCAATGAACTTGACCTGGTCGTAGGCGAGTTGGATCACATCGCGCTCTCCCACGGGTTCTTCAGGATCCATCAGGAGGACAAGCCCGAGACCGGTTCCGAGAACGCGACGGCTGTCGTCCCCGCCGACATCCCGGCGGAGTCGCGCACACGCGTCCAGGAGACGGCGAAGGCGGTGTACCGCGCCTTGGGATGCAGGGGACTCGCACGGGTGGACATGTTCCTCACCGAGGATGGGGAAGTGGTCCTCAACGAGGTCAACACCCTGCCCGGAATGACCTCGTACAGCCGTTATCCGAGAATGATGGAAGCCGCTGGAATTCCGCTGGCCGAGGTGATCGACCGACTGGTGTCATCGGCGCTGGCCGCTGCTGGGGAAAGCCGATGAACGACGACTTCGTCTATGTGGACGAGCACGTACCCGGAATGCGCTGGGACGCCAAATACGCCACCTGGGACAACTTCACCGGCAAACCGGTGGACGGATACCTGGCCAATCGCATCGTGGGCACAAAGGCGCTGTGTGCGGCTCTGGAAGAGGCGCAGCAGAAGGCCGGGACCCTGGGCTTCGGTCTGCTCCTCTGGGACGGGTACCGCCCCCAACGTGCCGTGGACTGCTTTCTGCGCTGGTCACGACAGCCCGAGGACGGCCGGACCAAGCCCCGGCATTATCCGAACATCGACAGGGCCGGAATGTTCGAGAGGGGATATGTGGCCGCCAGGTCGGGCCACAGCCGGGGCGGCACGGTCGACTTGACGCTGTATCGCCGGGATACCGATGAACTGGCTCCCATGGGTGGCAGTCATGACCTGATGGATTCCATCTCGCACCACGGAGCGAAAGGGATCACGTATGCGGAGACGGAAAACCGTCACCGCCTGCGCTCCCTCATGGATTCCTGCGGTTTCAGCGCATATGACAACGAGTGGTGGCATTACGCACTGAAATCCGAACCGCATCCGGACACCTATTTCGACTTTCCCATCACGTAACCGGTCCGGCCTGAGGGGCCGGTGTCGGGTAGCGTCGAGTCATGAAGGCCGTGATCCGGACCCGAAGCCTCCCGGGGCTACCGCTGGCGCTCCTGCTGGCCCTGCTGCTCGCCGCGCTGACCATGGCGTCCCCGGCCGCCGCGGACACCGGCGTCTCGACGATCGCGCAGGCGTTGCGCAAGAGCCCGGTCTACGTCGACCCGGCCGCCTCCGCGTTGTCGTCGGCCGACGCCGACGCGCTCGCCCAACGCGTCGAGAAGGCCGACAAGCCGGTCTTCCTCGTGGTGCTCCCCGCCGGCTATCCGGCGACGAGCTTCTCGAACCTCCGCACCGCGACCGGCATCACCGGCCTCTACGCGGTCCGCGTCGGGAACCAATTCGCTGCCCGAGCCGACTCCTCCGTCCTGTCGAACACCGCCGTGCAGAACCTGGTCAGCAGCGTCCAGGGCGAGGACGCGAAGACCCAGCTCACCGACTTCACGAACCGTGCGCTCGCCAGCATGGGCGGCTCGGCGCCCGCGTCCTGGGGCGGTTCCTCGGACGGTGGCGGGGGAGTCTCCGGTACGGCGCTGATCGTCGCGGGCGGGGTGCTGGTGGCCGGTGGCGCGGGGGCGTACACGCTGGTGAGGCGCGGCCGTCGCCGCCGCGAGGAGGAACAGCGCGCGGCGCTGGACAGGCTGCGGGTGGTCGTGGACGAGGACATCACGGCGTTCGGCGAGGAACTGGACCGCCTCGAATTCCACCCGGCCGAGCCCGGCGCCGACGACGCGATGCGCGCGGACTACGAACGTGCCCTCGACGCCTACGAACAGGCGAAGTCGTACATGGCGGCGGCCACGAAACCCGAGGACGTCCGGTCGGTCACCCAGGCCCTGGAGGACGGCCGCTTCTCCCTCGCCCAGCTCGCCGCCCGCCGCGAGGGCCGCCCGCTGCCCGAACGCCGCGCCCCCTGCTTCTTCGACCCGCGCCACGGCCCCTCGGTCGCCGACGCCACCTGGACCCCGCCCGGCGGCGCACCCCGCGAGGTCCCGGTCTGCGCGGCCGACCAGGCCCGCCTCGCCGACGGCCGGGACCCGATGATCCGCGAGGTCGACACGGACTACGGCCGCCGCCCGTACTGGGACGCCGGCCCGGCCTACGGCCCCTGGGCAGGCGGCTACTTCGGCGGCGGCCTCCTCCCCGGCCTCCTCGTCGGCACGCTCCTCGGCAGCATGATGTCCACCCCGTCCTACGCCTCCGACTACGGCACGGGCTACGGCGACTTCGGCACCGGCGGCTACGACGGCGGCGACGTCTCCGGCGCGAATTTCGACCCGGGCGACTTCGGCGGCGGCTTCGGCGACGGCGGGGGAGGCGGAGGGGACTTCGGGGGCGGCGGCGGAGACTTCGGCGGAGGCTTCTAAAAAAGAGAAACCCCAGGGACCGGCTACGGCGATGCGCGCCAGCCCCGGCCGCGGCAACTCCCTCAGGAGCCTTGCCGTGGCGGACGTGGCAACTCCGAGCCAGGCCGACTCCCACAGGGGCGTTGCCGTGGCGGGCGTGCCGGCCCCGGCCAGGACGACTCCCTAAGGGGCGTTACCGCGGCGGGGCCTGCCAGCTCCGGTCGGGGCAACTCCCTTAGGGGCGCGGGGAACTGCGCGACCAGCCCCCACCGGCCCGCAGTCGATCAACTACCTGCGAGCCGTTCCATCAACACCCCCGCCAACTCCAACACCCCCCGCTCCGTAGCACTCAGCGAAGCCAACGCCTCCGCCAGCCACACATCCCGCTCGCCCATGTCCCGGTCCAGCGCCCGGTGCCCCTTGGCCGTCAGCGTGAGAACGGACTGACGCCGGTCGACCGGGTCCGCCGCACGCGAGATCAACCCCTCCGCCTCCAACTCGCCGAAGACCCGGGTCAGAGACTGCGGCCGCTGCCGCTCGGCCGCCGCGATCTCGCCCGGGGTCGCGGAGTGATGCCGGTGCAGGTGGCCGAGCACGATCAGCTGGTTCGGGGTGAGCCCGGCCTCGTTGCCGCGCTCCTGCCGTAGCCGCCGGTTGAGCCGTACGACGCCACGACGGATCCGGACGGCCTCGGAGAGATGATCCATGCCGGATATCGTACGCTGATGCTTACTATTCAGAGTCCACAACCCCCGCTAGTCTCGGGACAGTGACCCCAAAACTCATACGCAACGCGTACGAAGCGGCCCTGACGATGACCGCCGTGCTGCTCTGCTGGGGTGTCGCCCTCTGGCTGGAGGGTGCCGCAGGGCTGCACACCGACGTGCTCGTCCTCGCGGTCGCGCTGACGCTCACCCTCGCCAACACCCAGCGCACCGCCGACACCCGCCGCCGCCTCACCGCACTCGTCCTGCTGCCCGTCACGGCAGGTGCCTCGATCTTCGTCGGGCGGCTGATCGGCTCCCACTACGCGCTCGGCGCCGCCGTCTTCACGGCGGGCATGGCGCTGGCGATCTGGATCCGCCGCTACGGCCCCGCCGCCACGAAGGCCGGCACCCTGCTCGCCCTCCCGCTCGTGACGCTCCTCGTCGTCCCCGGCCCCGCGCTACCGGCCAAGGCGCAGAGCGGGCTGGTCACTTGGGAGTGGGCCGCGTTGATCGGGGCGCTCGCGTGTGCCGGGGTCTGGCTGGTGCAGGGGCTGGGCGACCGGCTCGGGCCCCCGGCCTGGCGTGCGGAACCCGGCCCCGAACAACCCCCGCGCCGCTCCCGCCTCCACCCCCGCCCCAGCACCCGCATGGCCCTCCAGATGGCGGCCGGAATCGCCGCCGCGTTCACCGTCGGGCACATCCTCTTCGACGACCACTGGCCGTGGGTCGTCCTCACCGCGTATGTCGCCGCGAGCGGCAACCGCGGCCGAACCGACGTACTCCGCAAGGGAATTGAGCGCCTCGCCGGAGCCACGGTCGGCACGCTCCTGGCCACCGGAGTCGCGGCGATCGGTGTCACCGGCGACACGGCCGTGGCGCTGATGTTCGCCGTCCTCGCGGTCGCGTTGTGGCTGCGCCCCCTCAACTACGCCTACTGGGCCGCCGGAATGACCTGCGCGCTCTCCCTCCTCCTCGGCTACTTCGGCCAGGACGCCCTGAGCCTGTTGCCCACGCGGCTCGAAGGGATCGCGGTCGGGGCGGTGTTGTCGGTGGCGTCGGCGTGGTGGCTGCTGCCGGTGCCGCGCGCCCGCCGCCGTCAGCCGGTCCTCGGCACGACAAGTCCCGTCTCGTAGGCCGTCACCACGGCCTGCGTACGATCCCGCAGCCCGAGCTTGGACAGGATCCGGCTGACGTGGGTCTTCACGGTCTCCTCGCCCACGTGCAGCCGTTCGGCGAGTTCGGGGTTGGACAACCCCTCGGCGAGCAGCCGCAGGACGTCGGTCTCGCGCGGGGTGAGGACGTCCAACCTCCCCTGCGTGGGCGCCTTCGGCCGCATCCGCGCGAACTCGGCGATCAGCCTCCGCGTGATCCCGGGCGCGAGCAGCGCCTCACCGGCCGCGACGACCCGTACGGCCTCGAAGAGCCGTTCGGCGGTCACGTCCTTCAGCAGGAACCCGCTGGCACCGGCGGCGAGCGCGTCGTAGACATGCTCGTCCAGGTCGAAGGTGGTCAGCACCAACACCCTTGGTACGGCAGGGCAGTTCTGGAGTCGCGCGGTGGCCTCGATGCCGTCCATGACCGGCATCCGTACGTCCATCAGCACCACGTCCGGCGACTCCTCCCGGCAGACACGTACCGCCTCGGCGCCGTCGCGGGCCGTGCCCACGACCGTGAAGTCGGCCTGGGTGGCGAGGATTCCGGCGTATCCGAACCGGACGATCTCGTGGTCGTCGGCGACGACGATCCGGATGCTCATGGCAGCGCCCCCGCCTCCTTTCCCGTCTCGGTCTCCGTCTCCTCCGACTTGACGGGCAGCCGCGCCTCGACCAGGAACCCGCCGCCCGGAGCGGGACCGGTGCGCAAGGTACCCCCGACCGTCGCGGCCCGCTCCCGCATGCCGAGCAGGCCGTGGCCGGAGAGGGCTGGGAGGTCGGCGCTGGTCCCCGGCCCGTTGTCGCGCACGCGCAGCGCCAAGTCCCCGTCCCCGTAACGGAGTTCTACGTCCACTGCCGCGCCCGGCGCGTGCCGGCGGGCGTTGGTGAGGGCCTCCTGGACGATCCGGTACGCGGTGACCTCGATGCCGGGGTCCAGCGGGGCGATGGGGCCGCTCACGATGAGCCGGGTGCGGGAGCCGGCCGCGTCGCGTGACTCGTCGATGAGGTCCAGGAGTTGGCCGAGTCCGGGCTGGGGGCGCCGCTGGACTCCCGTCTCGGCGTCCTCCCGCAGGACGCCCAACAGCCGCCGCATCTCGGTGAGTGCGGTGCGCGCGGTGTCGCCGATGGCGAGCAGGCGAGTGGCGCCTTCGGGCGGCAGCCCCGGGGTGGTGAGGCGGGCGGTCTCCGCCTGGACCGCGATCATCGAAATGTGATGCGCGACGACATCGTGCAACTCCCTTGCGATCCGGGCCCGTTCACCCCGGGCGGCATGTTCGAGGAGGGTGTCCGCGAAGGCCTGTTCGGTCGCGCTGTGGGCCTGTGCCGTGCTGCGTACGTGGTGGGCGATGCCGGTGGCCGCGGCGGCGGAGGCGAGGGTCGCGACGAGGACGGCGACGATCCGGGTCAGTTCCTCGTGGCTGGCGAGGGCGATCGCGACGTAGGGGAGGACGAGGACCCCGCCGAGGCGGGTGGCTCCGGCGCGTCCCAGTACGTACACGCACACCAGTTGGGCCACGACCCCGCCGACGGTGAGCCCTCCGAAGGGCACGAGCGAGAGTACGCAGGCGGCACTGAGCGCGAGGGCGGCGCAGGTCCGGGCGAACCGTCCGTTGCCGAGGACGAGGCTGAGGGGAAGCGTGGAAGCGAGGCCGAGCAGCAACAGGGCGGCGAAGCCCCCGGCCAAGTCGGCGCCGCGGAGCAGGACTTCGGTGAGCGAGAGAACGGCCAGGGCGACGGGAACGACGAGCCCGGCGCGCGGCGAGGCGGCGGCGAAGCCCGCCCGCGCCATGCCGACCAGCCGATACCGGCTCGCACCCCCGGCCGTCACCGGCCCATGCCCCTCCACACCCGACGCCCCCTTCACGCCCACCCGGTCATTGTGCCGACCTCCGACCCGCCCGGCGTCCCCCTCGTGAGGGACCTCCATCGCGTGACGACGGGCGGTGGTCGGCGCACCTAGCCTCGCTCAGCATGAGTCAGGTAGCCGATGTGAGCATCGAAGTCCGGGAGTTGCGGAAGCGGTTCGGGCGGGCGGTCGCGGTCGACGGGCTGTCCTTCAGGGTTGAGGCCGGGTCGGTGACCGGCTTTGTCGGGCCCAACGGGGCGGGGAAGTCCACCACCATGCGGGCTGTGCTGGGGCTGGACGCCCCTGACGAGGGGCAGGCGTTGATCGGGGGCCGGCCCTACCACGCCCTGCGCACCCCCTTGTTGGAGGTCGGTGCCCTCCTCGACGCCGCCGCTCTGCACCCCAGCCGGCGGGGGCGTGACCATCTCCGTTGGCTGGCCCACTCCCACGGCCTGTCCATGCGGCGGGTGGACGAGGTGCTTGAGCAGGTGGGGATGGGGGAGGCCGCGCGGAGGAGGGCGGGCGGCTACTCCCTGGGGATGCGGCAACGGCTCGGCATGGCCGTCGCGTTGCTCGGCGACCCTCCGGTGCTGCTCCTCGACGAACCGGTCAACGGCCTTGATCCCGAAGGGATTCAGTGGATCCGGACCCTCCTACGGCATCTCGCCTCCGAGGGCCGGGCGATCCTCGTCTCCAGCCATCTGATGAGCGAACTCGAAGACACCGCCGACCACTTGGTGGTCATCGGGCGGGGCCGGCTGATCGCCGACACCGCCGTGGCCGATCTCCTCGCGGCGGCCTCCGGCGACCGGGTGCGGTTGCGTACGAACAGTCGGGCCGAAGCCATGGAACTGCTTGCCAGGGAAGGCGGGACGGTCGCCGTCGTCGACCGCGACGTCCTGACCGTCACCGGTCTTTCGGCCGAACGGGTCGTGGAGTTGCTCTCCGGGGCCAGGGTCCCCTTCGCCGAAGTAGGCGCGCATCGGGCCTCGTTGGAGGAGGCGTACATGGAACTCACCCGGGATGCGGTCGAGTTCACGTCCACGCCCGCCGAAGAAGCGGACGAGGTGACCCGGTGACGATGACCAGGACGATTCCTCCGTACCGTTCCGCCCTCCATCCCGCCCGGGCCGGCTTCGGGCGGCTGCTGCGGGCCGAGTGGGCGAAGTTCTGGACGGTCAGGGCCTGGGTGGCGGTGCTGGCGATCGCCGGTGTGGTCGTGGTCGTGGTCTGTCAGCTGGGTGCCAGTGGGTCAACTGTCGGTGGGGGTCCGCCGGTTGTGCTCGGGCCGGGGGGCGAGGTCGTCAACGACGCCTTCCGGTTCGTCCACCGGCCGTTGACCGGCGACGGTACGGTCACGGCCCGGGTCACCGGGTTGAAGAGCGCCTCCGGGCAGTCGCTGGAGCCCTGGACCAAGGCCGGGATCATCGTCAAGGAGAGCCTGAAGCAGGGGGCGCCGTACGCGGCGGTGCTGGCGACGCCCGCGCACGGCGTCCGTATGCAGTGGAACTTCACCCACGACATGGCGGGGCCGGGCAGCGATCTGACGAAGGCCCCGCAATGGCTCCGGTTGAAAAGGCTGGGGGAAAAACTAACCGGCTATGCGTCTGTAGACGGTGAGAAATGGACCCGGCTTGGGGAGGTGAGGGTCGGGGGGCTGGGGAGGACGGTTCAGGTGGGCGTGTTTCTGGCGGCTCCCAACCATGAGGTCGTGCACCGGTCCTTCGGCGGTACGAGTTCGGTGGCGGGCAGCGGCCAGGCCACCGGCACCTTCGACCACCTCGGCCTCACCGGCACGTCGGACACGGGCAGTTGGACGGCCACGGACGTCGGCGCCCCCGCCCCCGACGCCCCGCCGGGGAGCACACGGGCGGGCGCGTCGACGGTAACCCCGGCCGGCGTCTACACCCTCACCGGCCAGGGAGACATCGCCCCCGACGAGAACAACCCAGACATGGTCCAGATGAGCTTCCAGGGAGTGTTCGTAGGCCTCCTCTTCATGGCCACCCTGGGCACGCTCTTCGTGACGAGCGAATACAAACGAGGCCTCATCCGTACGACGTTCACGGCGACGCCGTCCCGACTGAAGGTGCTGGCGGCGAAGACGACGGTGATCGGGGCCGTCACCTTCGCAACAGGCCTGCTGGCTACGGCAATCGGCTTCACCCTGGCGCAGAAGACGCTGCGCTCGAACGGCTTCAAGCCGCCCGCGTTCCCCGACCTCTCCCTCCTGGAGAACCCGGCCCTGCGGGCGGTCGTAGGCAGCGCGGTACTGCTGTCCCTGGTCGCGGTTCTGGCCCTCGCCGTGGGCGTGGTGCTGCGCAGCAGCGCGGGCACGATCGCGACGGTGGTGGTCCTGGTGCTCCTCCCGCAGATCCTCTCCGTGGCCTTGCCGCTTCCGGCGGCGCAGTGGCTGCTGAGGGTGACACCGGCGGCGGCCTTCGCGATCCAGCAGGGGGTCACGTACTACCCGCAGGTCCACCACAACTGCCTTCCGGAGGGCGGCTGTTACCCCCTCACCCCGTACCACGGCCTGGCAGTCCTGGCGGCCTGGACGGTAGCGGCCCTGCTGCTGGCGTCCTGGACGGTAAGGAGGCGGGACGCGTGAGGTGGATCAGCTCTCTTCACGCCGAGTGGACCAAACTCCGTACCCTGCCCAGCACTTGGTGGCTCCTGGCGGCAACGGTGGCCCTGACGGCGGCGGTCGGCGCGGCGGCGGCCTCGTCGCTCACGACCCAGGTGTGCCCGACACCGGCGGCCTGCCACGAGGACACGGTCAAACTGAGCCTCACGGGCGTCCAGTTGAGCCAGTCGGTGTGCCTGGTGCTGGGTGTGCTGTCGATGGGGGCGGAGTACAGCACGGGCACGATCCGTACGACGCTCACGGCGATGCCGGGGCGGTGGTGGGTACTGGCATCGAAGGCGGCCACGCTGTCCCTGCTGACGGCGACAGCGGGAGCGCTGGCGGTGCTGTCCGCCCTAGGTCTGGCCCGGCTGATCCTCCCCGCCCCCACGGACGGCGCGACGCTCCGAGCGGCGGGCGGCTCGGTCCTCATCCTCGTCCTGGTAACGCTGTTGGGCCTGTCCCTGGCGACCCTGCTCCGCGACACGGGCGGCGCGATCACGCTGGGCCTGGGCGTCCTCTACGTGATCCCGATCCTGTCCCGCCTGGTCAACTCCCCGACCTGGCAACACCGTTTGCAACGCTGGACCCCCATGCCGGCGGCCCTCTCCATCCAGGCGACGAAGAACCTGGAGAGGCTGGCGATCGCTCCGTGGCCGGGGTTGGGGGTGCTGGCGGCGTACGCGGTGGGGTTGTTGGTGGTCGGGGGAGCGGCGTTCAGACTGAGGGACGCGTGACCTGGCTGAGGAACTCGGTCCAAGTGCTGGGCGAGACGGTGAGGATGCCACCGGCGGGGACCTTGGAGTCACGGACGTGAATGGCGGCGGGGTGAGCGGCGAACTCGACGCAGTCCCCGCCCTCGTTGCTGCTGTAGCTGGACTTCCGCCAGTCGTAGGCAACTTCGATGCAGTTGCCGCCCTCGTTGCTGCTGTAGCTGGACTTGAACCACGCCAAGTGCTGCCGTGCTGCGGTGTTCATGACTCTCCTAGCAGTCTTTCCAGGACGCACGCACTCTCTTCCGGCGAGAGGGCCTGTGACCGCAGCATTCCATACTTCAGTTGGTAGACGCTGACCTCATGGGGATCGTCCACCAGGAAACTCGCGCGCTGTACCTCCAGGTAGACCGCGTGTTCGTGGTCGGCGGTCTCCAGCAGCAGCATGGGCCCAGCGAGACCAGCGTGCGGCACACGCCCCATGGGCATGATCTGGATTCCCATGTGAACGAGGTCGCAGGCGTCCCGCAACTTACGGATCTGCGCTCGCATGACCTCCGGGCCGCCGAGGGCCGTCCGAAGGATCGACTCCTCCAAGATGAAGTGACCGAACGGCGGTTGCTTGCGCTGCCAGATCTTCTGCCGCTCCATGCGCGAGGACACCCATTGCTCCTCCGTCTCGTCCTCGAAACGCGGGAAGCGGCTCGCGAAGGACGCACGGCAGTAATCCTCTGTCTGTAGCAGACCAGGAATCATCTGCGTTTCATAGGACAGGATGCTGACGGCCGTCTCCTCGATGTCGGCGAGGCCTTGTGCGAATGCCGGCATCCGCTCCCGCACGGGCAGCTTGTCGACCAGAGCGAACAACACCCCACCCGTGTGCAAGAGTTCGTCGAACTCCTTGGCTCGATGTCCTTGCAGTGCAAGTCGCCCCTGCTCGATGGACCTGATGGTGTCGATGTGCAGGTTCGCGATCTCGGCGAACTGCTCCTGTGTGAGCCCGGCCTGCCTCCGGAAGTGGGCGACCAGCCCGCCGACCGCCTGCCAAGTACCGACCTTCTTGGGCCTCTTCGCCGATTGCATGCGTGTCCCTTTCCCCCGCGCACACCCGAAGTCGTCGTAGTGAGGTCGTAGAGAAAACAAATACGACCTCACTCACTGACCCACGATAGTGACTGCCTGTGACAGTGGCCCCATGAACGAACAACTCCAACAAGGCCACACCCGCGAGGCGTTCTACCGACGCGACCGCAGATCAGTCGCACTGGCCCGCACGTTCACCCGGAACACCCTCGCCGACTGGGAGATCACCGACCGCACCGACGATGTCCTGCTCTGCGTAAGCGAGTTGACGACCAACGCGATCCTGCACGGCGTTCCACCGGGCCGGGGCCTCTCCCTCTGTCTCCGCATCCACCTCGACGGAGTCCTCCGCATCGAGATCCACGACAGCGGAACCGGCGAACTCCGCAAGGTGAGGACCCCGTACCGGGATCTCCACGCGGAGGACGGCCGCGGCCTGATGCTGGTCTCCGTGCTCGCGGACAAGTGGGGGGTGGGGGAGCGGGCGCCGGGGAAGGTGGTGTGGTGCGAGTTCGCGGTGAGGTTCGGCTGAGCGGGTCAGGGCAGTCGCCGTACGAGAACGAGTTCCCGCACCCACTCCGTGTCGAGCCGGGCCGAACTCCCGCCGTACCCAGACCACACCGCGGGTGCCGGCACCCGGGTCGCGGACGGCTCGGACGACGGCGGTCCAGTCGTGGACGGGTACGGGTACGGGCTCGAAGCGAGGGAAGTGGCGGCGATGCAGTCGGCTCCACCAACCGGGTGCCTCGTGAGCCGGCTGCCAGGGCAGGGCGACCGACCGGCTGTCGTCGATCATCGCGTGGACGGAGGTGACACAGCCGCGGGCGTTGATCCTGCGGTTCTGGCCGGTGACCCGGCGGGCGGCCTCCTCCGGCGATGTCGGTTCCACGTCCGCGAAGGGCGCGCTCGATGCCGGGTGGAAGGGGAAGCCGCCGATCTTGGGGACCACGACGGAGGCCGCCAGCATCGGCGTGCGAGGGAAGCCGGGCTGGTTCAGGGTGCGGCAGGCCATCAACCAGGACGAGTTGGTCTCGTGCACGGGGTGCGGCACGGCGAGTTCGACGAGCCCGCCGTAGAGCTCGTCGAGCCATGCCGTCGCCCGCCGGGCGGGGTCCGCGGCGGTGACCGTCATCTGTCTGCCTCTGTCCGTCGTCCGTCCGTCGTCTGTCCTTCGCGCGTCAGGCCGCGTCGTCCCATACGGCGGCCAGCGCCGTGATCCGGTCCTTGTACTCCAGGGCCTCGCGCCACTCCGGCACCCAGTAGAGGAGGCCGTGCTTGGCTCCGGCGAAGGCTCCCGCCAGGGCCGCGATCGAGTCGGAGTCGCCGGACGAGTGGGAGGCGCGCATGACCGATGCGCATGCGTGGCCGCCGACGACCAGGAAGCAGTACAGGGCGGTGGCGAGGGCCTCCTCGGCGACCCAACCGGCGCCGACCACCTCGGACGGGTCCCGCTCCGAGTCCTTGGCGCGCAGGGCGGTGGCCGCGGTGTCCAGGGCGCGCAGGCACTCGTCCCAGCCGAAGGCGATGAACGCCGCCGGGTCGGGGGCGCCCGCCTTGGCGGACAGGTCGCCCAGCCAGTCGGCGCGGTACGTGCGGCGGGACCCCTGCGCGTAGGCGCGGAGGCGGGGGAGGAGTTCGGCGATGGGGCAGTCGTGGGCCAGGAGCCACGTGGCGTGGGCGGTGAGTTCGCTCGCCGCCGGCGCGGTGAGGTGGCCGTGGGTCATGGCCGCCTGCAACTGGGCGATTCCCGCCCGCTGTTCGGCGCTCAGACCGGGGATGAGGGCGATCGGCGTGACGCGCATGTTGGCGCCGCAGCCCTTGGAGCCGAGGACGGTGGCGTCCTGCCAGCGCAGGCCCCGTTCCAGGTTGGTGCAGGCGGTGAGGCAGGTCCCGCCGGGGGCTCGGTTGTTGTCCGGGTCGTGCAGCCAGGCCACGAAGTGCTTGCGCAGGGCGGCTTCGACCGTGGCCGGGGTGAGGGCCGTAGCGACTGCGGCCGCGTCTCGGGTCCCTCGGATCCGTCGGGTTCCGGGGGCGGGGATACCGGGGGCGGGGGTAACGGCGCTCGCTTCCACCAGTGCTTCGCCGACGGCCAGCGCCATCTGCGTGTCGTCGCTGACCCGGACGATGTCACCTTCGGAAAGCGGCAGGCCCATCTCGCGCCACGGACCGAACCTCGCGGTGATCTGCGCCATGTTCAGGAACTCGGTGGGGTAGCCCATGGCGTCACCGATGGCCAGACCGAAGAGGGAGGCGGCGGCGGCCTTTCTGACGCGTTCCACAAGGGGGTGGCCGGCGAGTTCCCTGAGTGCCTGCAAGCTCGTGGCCTCGGCGAGGGAACCCTCGACAATGTGCGACGAGCCGGCGGAAGGCCACTGCTCGACAAGCTCGGTCACCGCCTGGGACGGCGTGAGCCCGCGGGTCTTGGCCGCATCAAGCCGTCTGCCCCACACGGCACCCAAGTTGACGCCGTCGTCGCCTCTCCTCCTGAGCGGGACCCAACTCGCCGCCTCGTCCTCGTCGTTGAACCACACGTAGCCGAGCAGGTCGTTCCCGTTGTCGGCCACAGCCACATGGCGCACGGGACCGCTCGTCCGGATCGCGTAGCGTGGCGGCCCCCCGGAGACGATGATGCCCGCGCCGTCGTCCTCGTGGATGCGAGGGTTGGTCGTTCGCTTGACGAAGCGGGGCTTGGCGTCATGGCCGGAATCCATCGGGCATCCTCACATCCCGCCGTTCCCATCTGCGGCGCGAGGTTCCGGAACCCCCGCCGATACCATCAGCGAGAACCCGGTGCACGTGTCCGTAGCGCGAGAACCGGCCGAGCCCGGGGAAACGAGGCCCCATGCTTCAACTCACCCGCCCCCAAGCCCGCCGCATCGCCGTCCAGGCCCAACTCCTCGACGCCCCCCGCCCCACGGAACTCCACGCCGTCGTACGGCAGTTGACCCTGCTCCAGATCGATCCGATCGCCGCGATCGCCCCCAACGCCGACCTGGTCGCCTGGAGCCGCCTCGGCTCGTCCTACGCACCGGACGAGCTGGCCACCGCGCTCAAGGGCCGCACCCTCCTCGAACTCCGGGCGATGATCCGCCCGAGCGAGGATCTGGCGCTGTACCGCGCCGACATGGCCGTATGGGAAAGGGAATCGAAGCACTACCGCGAGTGGGTCGCCGCCAACGACGCGTGCAGGCGGGACATTCTGGAACGGCTCGGCGGTCAAGGGCCGCTCACCTCAAGGGAGTTGCCCGACACGTGCGCAGTGCCGTGGAAGTCGTCGGGGTGGACGCACAACCGCAACGTCGGCCAGCTGCTGGAGCTGATGGTGCTGAGGGGGGAGGTGGCCATCGCGGGGCGGGCGGGACGTGAACGCCTCTGGGACCTGGCCGCACGCGTCTATCCGGACGAACCCGCCGTGCCGCTAGACGAAGCACGCAGGCTCCGGAACGAACGGCGGCTGCGCGCCCTCGGTATCGCCCGCGCCACCGGCACCGTCCTCCCGGTCGAACCCGCCGTCGTCGGCGAGGCCGGCGAACCGGCCGTCGTAGAAGGGGTGAAGGGGGAGTGGCGGGTCGATCCGACGTACCTGGAACGGCCGTTCAGCGGGCGGGCCGCACTGCTCTCGCCCTTCGACCGGCTGATTCACGACCGGAAGCGCACCGCCGAACTCTTCGGCTACGACTACCAGTTGGAGATGTACAAACCGGCCGAGAAGCGCCGCTGGGGTTACTTCGCCCTGCCGATTCTCTACGGTGACAAACTCGTCGGGAAGCTCGACGCCACCGCCGACCGCAAGGCCGGCGTGCTCCTGGTGAACGCCGTCCATCAGGACGTGGAGTTCACCCGGAGCATCGCCGATGCCGTGGACGCCGAGATCGAGGACCTGGCGGTCTGGCTCAAGCTCAGGCGCTCTTGATCGCCGAGATGTCGAAGTTCAGCTTGATCTTCTCGGAGACGAGGACGCCACCGGTCTCCAGCGCCGCGTTCCAGGTGAGGCCGAACTCGGAGCGCAGGATCTCGGCCTTGCCCTCGAAGCCGACACGCTCGTTGCCGAACGGGTCCTTGGCCGCGCCGTTGAACTCCAGGTCGATGCTGATCGGCTTGGTGGTGCCGAGGATCTCCAGGTCACCGGTGATGCGGTAGTCGTCGCCACCGAGGGACTCGGCCGAGGTGGAGCGGAAGGTCATCGTGGGGAACTCGTCCGTCTTGAAGAAGTCCGCGCTCTTGAGGTGACCGTCACGGTCCGGCGAGCCGGTGTCGATGCTGTCCATCTTGACGTCGAGGGACGCGGTGGACTTGGCCGCGTCACCGCCGTCCAGGTGCAGCGTGCCGGTGAAGTCGAGGAACTTGCCCTTGACGTTGGTGACCATCGCGTGGCGGGCGGTGAAGCCGAGCGTGGTGTGCGCCGGGTCGATGGTGTACTCGCCGGTCAGCGCGGCCAGGTCGGGGTTGACGGCGGCGGGTGCCGAGGTGGTGTCGGTCTCGTCGCTCTTGCGGCCGAAGATGCCCATGACGTGCTCCTAAAGGGGACGGGAGTGGTGCGGGGGTGATGCGGGGTGGTGCGGGATGGTGCGGGGTGGAATCTGTTGAACGTTCAACGATGCCAACACGAAGGACCGTAGACCTATTCCATTCAATTTTCAACATCATCCGCAGGGTGTTGTGCCAACTACTACGAGTACGCCCTCCGGGCGGCCCCGGCAACGCGAGAATCACTCTGGGGATGGCATCCGCCGCACGTGAATGTGAGGTGGCTCTCAGCTGTCGGGTTTGTGTAACCCCTACAACCGGCATGCCCCGTGAGCAGTCGGAACGGCTGCATGCCGGTGAGGTTCTGTTCAGGGGTACCAGGAAAACGGTCCGGAGACTGTGCAGAGTCGACGGCGCCCTTTCCTTGGTCTCCTTCGTAGGGTCAGTACATGACCGTTTTGGATGAGGCGCCGGGTGAGCCGACTGACGCGCGCGGGCGAGTGGCCGAGCTGCACGAGATCCGTGCGCGGGCACTGGCCGGCCCGAGCGAGAAGGCGACCGAGGCGCAGCACGCCAAGGGGAAGCTGACCGGCCGGGAGCGTATCGACCTGCTCCTCGACCCCGGGTCCTTCCGTGAGGTCGAGCAGCTGCGCCGGCATCGCGCCGTGGGCTTCGGCCTGGAGGCCAAGAAGCCGTACACCGACGGTGTGATCACCGGCTGGGGCACGGTCGAGGGCCGCACGGTCTTCGTCTACGCGCACGACTTCCGGATCTTCGGCGGCGCGCTGGGCGAGGCCCACGCCACGAAGATCCACAAGATCATGGACATGGCCATCGCGGCCGGCGCACCCTTGGTCTCCCTGAACGACGGCGCGGGTGCGCGTATCCAGGAGGGCGTCAGCGCGCTCGCCGGGTACGGCGGCATCTTCCAGCGCAACACCAAGGCCTCCGGGGTCATCCCGCAGATCAGCGTGATGCTCGGCCCGTGCGCGGGCGGCGCGGCCTACAGCCCCGCCCTCACCGACTTCGTCTTCATGGTCCGCGAGACCTCGCAGATGTTCATCACCGGCCCGGACGTCGTCAAGGCGGTCACCGGCGAGGAGATCTCGCAGAACGGCCTCGGCGGCGCCGACGTGCACGCCGAGACCTCCGGTGTCTGTCACTTCGCCTACGACGACGAGGAGACCTGCCTCGCCGAGGTGCGCTACCTCCTGTCGATGCTCCCGCAGAACAACCGCGAGAACCCGCCCCGCGCGGAGTCGAGCGACGAGGCCGAGCGCCGCTCGGAGATCCTGCTCGACCTGGTCCCGGCCGACGGCAACCGGCCGTACGACATGACCAAGGTGATCGAGGAGATCGTCGACGACGGCGACTACCTGGAGATCCACGAGCGTTGGGCCCGCAACATCATCTGCGCGCTGGCCCGCCTCGACGGCCGGGTCGTCGGCATCGTCGCCAACCAGCCGCAGACCCTCGCGGGCGTCCTGGACATCGAGGCCAGCGAAAAAGCTGCGCGCTTTGTCCAGATGTGTGACGCTTTTAACATTCCGATCGTTACGTTCCTGGACGTTCCGGGATTCCTTCCCGGCGTCGACCAGGAGCACGGCGGAATCATCCGGCACGGAGCGAAGCTGCTCTACGCGTACTGCAACGCCACCGTGCCGAGGATTTCGCTCATCCTGCGCAAGGCGTACGGAGGTGCCTACATCGTCATGGACAGCCAGTCCATCGGCGCCGACCTCACCTACGCCTGGCCCACCAACGAGATCGCCGTGATGGGCGCCGAAGGTGCCGCCAACGTCATCTTCCGCCGCCAGATCGCCGACGCCGAGGACCCCGAGGCGATGCGGACGCGCATGGTCAAGGAGTACAAGTCCGAGCTGATGCACCCGTACTACGCGGCTGAGCGCGGACTCGTCGACGACGTCATCGACCCCGCCGAGACCCGCGAAGTACTCATCAGGTCGCTCGCGATGCTGCACACCAAGCACGCCGACCTGCCCTCGCGCAAGCACGGCAACCCCCCGCAGTAACCCAGCGGACCCTCCGCGCTACCCGTGCGGAAACCTCAGCCACGGAGACTGAACCTATGAGCACCCCTGACATTCGTGTCGAGAAGGGCCACGCCGAGCCCGAGGAAGTCGCCGCCATCACGGCGATCCTGCTGGCCCGTGCTGCGGCCGCGCCCGCGGAAGCCCCGGCTCACCGTCCGCTGCCGAAGGCCGGCTGGCGTCGGCTGGAGCGCGAGGGTGGGTTTCGGGCGCCGCATAGCTGGCACTGAGCATCGCTTTAGCGCGCTTACGACGGCCCCACTCTCCTGCGGGAGGGTGGGGCCGTTGGTGTTTGTGGGTCAGGTGATGGTGAGGTTCTTGACCGGGAGGTCGAGGGTGGTGATGGGGGTGCCGTCGGGAGTGCGGCAGGACGAGATCGAGAGCGAGTCGAGGGAACTGAGGTCGCGGTAGGCGCGGGAGTCTCTCGGCATGACGCAGCTATGCAGAGTGAGGGCCCTCAGTTTGGCCGGAAGGGGTTCACATGCTGTCAGCCACTCCGGCAAGCGCATGCGGTTGAGGCTGAGGTCGTCCAGCCTGGGCATGGCGGAGATGCTGCTCAGGCCAGGCGGTGTACATGCGCTTGCGGTCGTCAGAGAGAGGCTTCTGACATTGGGGAAATTACTCAAAGCGGTCAGTTCGCTGGTCCGGCTCAGCTGGTAGAGGCGCAGCTGGGACACGGTCGGCCCAAGGCACAGCCTGTCGAGGTCGGTTGTACCTCCGTGGCTGAGTCCGAGGTAGAAGAGGTTCCCCAATCTCTCCATGGATTCGAGCTCGTGCAGCTTTCCTCGGCCCAAGACCAAGAACAACCTCAGTTGTGGGTGAGCCGTCAGCACTGAGAGGTCTCCGGGGCCACGGAGGTTGTTGACCAACAGGTACTTCACGGGCGGGAGTTGGTCCACGGCAGCGAGCTCGGGGAGCGGGTAATGGATCGACAGCATCGTCATGGACGTCAACCGAGTCGCTGCGCGCCACTGCTGGGAGTGCCTGAGACTCACGGTGTATCCGTCCAACGGCAGCCCGGCCAGCACCTGCTCGCCGTAGGCATCCGCGTCGAAGTACGCCCAAGCCTCGATGATTTCCTGTACGACTGGGCGGCGCCGGTCCTCGGCGTACCCCACCATCAACGCCAGCGCCGCCTCTCCCCCGATCATCGCCACGGTCCGCACCGTCTGTATCGCGGCCTTCTCCGTCAACTCGTCCAGAGAACGCGGTAGTCGCCGCAGCAAGCTCGTCCCCACAGCCGCCAGAGCCGGCGGATCCGTATGCCGACGAGCCGGAAGCAGCGCCGACATAGCCCCGTCCAGCCGCCCCGCCAACCCATCCGGAATCGTCGGCAACGTCTCCTGACAAGAAGCCGCGAGCAACCGCAACACCCGCGCATACCGGGGCTCCGCCTCCGCTCGATCCAGGATCCCGTCCAACAACTCCTGCCGCTGACGGGAGTTGGCATGCCCCGCGGCCATGATGATCGTCTCGCGCCACAGGTCCAGATGCGCCCGCCCGACCAGGTTGCCGATCCGGTCCTCCTCCGTGGCCTCCGCGGCGGCCAGGTACTCCTGGAAGGTCCGGTGGACGAAGTCGAGGCGGCCCTCGACGGGGGAGCGGAGGATGCCGGAGCGGTCCCGGAGTTGTTCCAGGACCCCGTGGCCGTCCTGTGCCTCCAGGTGCCGCATCGCCGAGAGCTTGGACGCGACATGGATGGCGGCCTGGTCCAGGGCGATCTCGCTGCGGTTGTTGTCCGAGAGGCGCCAGGCCAGATCCCGCAGCACGACCAGCTTGTCGCCGAGGCTGAGTTTGCTGTCCAGCGCGCTCGGTACGTTCCGGTCGGCGTCGCGGTCGTGGACCAGGGTGTGGAGTGCGTTGCGGTACAACTCCATGCGGTCGCGAGGGAGTTGGCTGCCCCGGTTCAGGTGCATCGCGCACAGCATCGCGGCCAGCAGCGGGGTGCCCGCCAGGGACTGGAGGTGGGCGCGGTCCTTGAGGCTGTTGAGCAGGGACTGTTCGTAGCGCGGCAACTCGTCGACGCCGCAGGGGAGTTCGTCGCCCAGTTCGCGGACGGCCTCGTGCCACTGCCGTACGAACGCGGCCAGGTCCGGGGGCGTCATCCGGTCCAGGTGGAGCGCGGTGAAGTCCTCCCGGCGCAGCCAGTCCGCCCCGGCGGCGGTCGGACGGGAGGTCACGACGACCCGTATGCCGCCGTAGGCCCCGAGCAGCTTGCGGAGCCAGTCACGCACCGACCGCCGCTCAGAGCCGAGGAGTTCGTCCACTCCGTCGACCAGCAACAGGACCTTGTTGTCCCGTAGTTGGCGTTCCACCCAGCCCCTGGGCATGATGCCGGTGATGTTCCCGGCGACACCGTCCAGCAGCTCCTCGGGCTTCTTGGGGAGCGAACGGCCGCTGTACTCGCGGAGCTTGACGAAGACGGGCGTCAGGCCGTTCCAGTCGGCGAGTTCGGCGGTGAAGGCGCCTCGTGCCGCCGTGATCGCCAGCCAGCGGAGCAGCGTGGTCTTGCCGGAGCCCGCCTCGCCGCGCAGGAGCACCCTGGACGCCCCGCCGAGCGCCGATTCCACCCGCATCCCGGAACTCTCCGTCCCGGACTCCTCCCAGCCGCTCAGGTCCGGCCTGAGCGGCAGTGCGCGGGCCGTGCGGCGGCGGGTGCCGTCGTCCCCGGTGGCGCGCAGGCTGACGTAGGCCACGGACAGCCGTACCTGCGCGGCGGCGCGGTCGGACGTGCGGCGGAACAGTTCCACCTCGTCGAGGGTGTTGCTGACCAGCTCCATGTACCAGCGGCGGAATTCCTGGTCCTGATCGGTGCCGTCGGGGGCGAACAGGGAGCGGTCGGGGAGGCGTTCGAGGACGCGGGCGACCCGGTCGCTCAACGAGCTGGTGCGGGCCAGGAGTTCGGCCAGGGTCCGCTCCTCGAAGACCGGGAGGGTCCGCACGATGCTGACGTAGTACTCGCAGCACTCGCTGAAGAGGAGTTCGTAGAGGCGCGTCTCAGGTTCGCTCAGGCCGACCGGTGGGCTCACCGATGCCGTGATGCGGCGGATCAGTTCGGCCGGTTGCGCATCGGCCGCCAGGACCGCCTCGTCGGAGAGGTCGGCACGGGCGAAGGTGTCGCACACGCCGTTGAGCGCCGCCTCCCGGCCGCTCTCGTCCAGGCCGCGGAACTCCTGGGCCAGGAACGGCTCGATCCGCGCGGCCGCCGTGTCGGCCATCTCCTCGAACTGGCGCTGGACGCTGCGCTGTTGGCGCAGTCCGGACACCCGTAGCCGGACGAGTTCGTCCATCGGCAGCCGGCGCTCCTGCTCGCGCCGCTTGCCCCCCAGCCACGTCTGCGCCGCCGCCTTCACCACGGTCGTCCCCAGGCGTAGTGCAGCCGCCTCCGCGCTCATCCCGTCCCCCTTGCCGAACCGAAGAGCGTTCATTGTGGCAGGGGGTACGACAAAGGGGCCTACTCCAGCCGGAGTTGGCCCCTTGATGTCGTGATGCCGCGTGCTACCGAAGCCGCGCCATCAGCGCGTGCTCGACCAGCGTGATCAGTGCCGACTTGGCGTCCGCGCGGTGGCGGGCGTCCGTCGTGATGATCGGTGCGTCCGGGCCGATCTGGAGGGCCTCGCGGACCTCGTCCGGGTTGTACGGCTGCGAGCCGTCGAAGCCGTTGAGGGCGACGACGAAGGGGAGACCCGAGTTCTCGAAGTAGTCGACCGCGGGGAAGCAGTCGGCGAGACGGCGGGTGTCCACGAGCACGATCGCGCCGATCGCGCCGCGTACCAGGTCGTCCCACATGAACCAGAAGCGGTCCTGACCCGGTGTACCGAAGAGGTACAGGATCAGGTCCTGGTCCAGGGTGATGCGTCCGAAGTCCATCGCGACCGTCGTGGTCGTCTTGTCTCCGGTGTGGGTGAGGTCGTCGATGCCCGCGCTCGCGGACGTCATCACAGCCTCGGTACGCAGCGGGTTGATCTCCGAGACGGCCCCGACGAACGTGGTCTTGCCCACGCCGAAGCCACCCGCCACCACGATCTTCGCCGAGGTGGTGGAGCGGGAAGGCCCTCCGCTAGAGCTTGCGAAGTCCACTGAGCACCCTTTCGAGCAGTGTCACATCTGGCTGGCCGCCGGCGTTCTCGTCGCCGCCGGGTTGATGAATGGCGACCAGGCCCGCCTCCGCCAAGTCGGCGACGAGGATCCTGGCCACACCGAGAGGGATCGTCAGGAGGGCCGAGATCTCGGCCACCGACTTGATCTCCCGGCAGAGGTTGCAGATCCGCTGATGCTCGGGCAACTGGCCCTGCATCTGGTGCGGCTGCGCGGTGGTGTGCACCAGCGCCTCGATGGCGAGCTGGTAGCGGGGGCGCGTCCGGCCGCCGGTCATGGCGTACGGACGCACCAAGGGGTTGCTCGTCGACCCGGCGGGCGCCGACTCGGGGGAGCGTCGATGGGGCTGCACCGGCTGGATGCGCGGCGCCGGCGGCTGGTCGTACGGCGACGGGCCGGGGCCCTGCGGGTACTGCGGGCGGCGCGGGGAAGGCGAGGAGGGGAAGTTGTACCGGTTCTGGGAACCGTCGCCCTGCCCCTGGCCGGGGCCGTACGACCAGTTGCCCGAAGACGAACCGCCTGGGGGTGTTGCCACTTTCTCCTCCTCCGACTGTGCCGGGCACCCATCAATGTGGAGCCGCGTCCCGAAACCTTATGGCCTCGGGACGCCAAAACGCACCGTCCGTCTGTTAGTTGAGAAGGCTCCCCTGGAGCTCTGCTCGAAGGTCCGGGGTCAGGACCGTGCCGGCACGGTCCACCAGAAGGGCCATCTCGTACCCAATGAGGCCGATGTCCGCCTCGGGGTGCGCGAGAACCGCGAGCGAGGAACCATCGGATACGGACATGAGGAAGAGGAATCCCCGCTCCATCTCCACAACCGTCTGGTTCACGGCGCCGCCCTCGAAGATGCGGGAGGCGCCCGCGGTCAGCGAGGTCAGGCCCGACGCGACGGCCGCCAACTGGTCGGCACGGTCACGCGGGAAGCCGTCGGACATCGCCAGAAGGAGTCCGTCGGCGGAGACCACCACCGTGTGGGACACACCGGGGGTGTTGTCCACGAAGTTGGTGATCAACCAGTTCAGGTTCTGCGCCGCCTGGCTCATCGGGCTCACACTAACGCTCCTGGTTGTAGGTGCTGTCGGAGCCGAAGCCCCGACCGTTCGTTTCACTGCCTTCGCTGCGTCCCCGCTGGACCCCGCGGCGCAGGTTGCTGAGCCTGCCCCGGATGTCCTCGGGAGCGCGGGAGACCTGGGGGCCGCCCTGCGGGGTGCTCTCGGCGGTGCCCTCGACCAGGTTGGCCTTGGGTACCCGCCGCGGCAGGCCGGAGGAGGTGACCCCGCCCGCCTTCGGCTTCTTCAGCGCCGACGCCTGCTGCCAGCGCTCGTCGTTCGCCGAGCGCCAGTCCACGGCTCCGGTGCCGCCGTTCGCGGTGCCGAAGACATCGACCTTGCTCTCCGGCGCCGCTGAGGCCGACGGCCCCGGCTGCGCGGGCTGCGAACCGTTCGTGCGCGTACCGTTCGCGGCCGAACCGCGGCGCGGCAGTCCGGCGTCGGTCAGCGCGTGGACGGCGGAGGGGGCCGGTCCCGGACGCTCGAAGCCTACGTGGTCCCGCTCACTCACGTCAGCGGCCTGTGTGGACTCCGCTTCCGGAGCGTACTGGTCCGGGTACCCGTTGCGGTAACCGTCCTGCTGCGGCCAGTCGTCCTGGTAGGACGGCTCTTCGAAGCCCGAGAACGTCTCCGACCCCGTGGGGTGCTGTGCCGCGTGCTCCTCCTGCGCCGGCTCCGCGTACCCGGGCTCCGGGTAGCCGCCGTTCGACGGGAAGGAGTCGGGGAAGGCGTCGGCCTGCGGCGCGGCGCCGTTCGGTGCGAAGTACTGCTCGTCGTACGAGGGTTGGCGCGGCTCGTCGTACGACGTCTGCTGCTGCTCCTCGTACGCCGGCTGACCGGTGAAGCCGGTCGGCTGGTCCTGGTAGCCCTGCTGGCCGTTGCCGTACGGCTGCTGCTGCGGGGCGTCGAACTCGTTGAACTCGGCGTACTCGCCCGCTTCGAGCTCCTGGCCCGGCTTCTGGGACTCCAGGGCCGCACGGCGCTCCTCGCGCATCAGCGAGCGGCCCACCGGGTCCAGCTCGCGGATGTCGTCCGGCACCTCGGAGTAGCGGGTGTCGTCGAAGCCCAGCTCGGCGGCCGTGCGCATCGGGGCACGGTTGAAGTCCTCGCCCTGGAACTGCTGCTGCGGCTGCTCCGGCATGATCTGCGAGACGGTGAACTCGTCGCGCTGGAGCTGCGACTCACCACCGCCACCGTGCGTGATCGCGTCCGGCAGCATGACCAGCGAGGTTGTACCGGCCTGCTCGCCCGAGGGGCGGAGCTGGACGCGGATGCCGTGCCGGTCGGACAGCCGGCCGACCACGAACAGGCCCATGCGCTGCGAGATCGCGACGTCCACGGTCGGCGGGTTGGCCAGCTTGTGGTTGATGTCCGCGAAGTCCTCGGCGGTGAGGCCGATGCCCTTGTCGTGGATCTCGATCATGACCCGGCCGTCGGGGAGACGGGTGGCCGTCACGCGGACCTTGGTCTGCGGGGAGGAGAACGTCGTCGCGTTCTCCAGCAGCTCGGCGAGCAGGTGCACGAGGTCGGTCACGGCGCGGCCGTGGATCTCGGCCTCCGGGACGCCCGACAGCTCGATGCGCTCGTACTGCTCCACCTCGGAGGAGGCGGCGCGCAGCACGTCGACCAGCGGGACCGGCTGGTCCCAGCGGCGGCCGGGCTCCTCGCCGGCGAGGACCAGGAGGTTCTCGCCGTTACGGCGCATACGGGTCGCGAGGTGGTCCAGACGGAAGAGTGCTTCCAGCTGGTCCGGGTCGGCCTCGTTGTTCTCCAGATCGGTGATCAGGGTCAACTGGCCCTCGATCAACGACTGGTTGCGGCGCGACAGGTTGGTGAAGATCGCGTTGATGTTGCCCCGCAGGAGCGCCTGCTCGGCGGCCAGTCGTACGGCCTCGCGGTGGACCTGGTCGAAGGCTCTGGCGACTTCGCCGATCTCGTCGGTCGTCGTGATCGGGATCGGGGAGATCCGGGTGTCCACGCGTCCGGGGTCGGTGCGCGAGAGCTGGTCGACCAGCATCGGCAGGCGCTGCTCGGCGATGCCGAAGGCGGCGTTGCGCAGCTGGCGCATCGCGCGGCTCATCTGGCGGGCGACGGCACCGGCCAGGATGAAGGCGAGGAGCAGGGCGACGACGACGGCGGCACCGGTGATGATGGCGTCCCGCTTGGCGTTGTCGGCGATGTCCGACGCCTCGCTCACCGCGGTGTCGGCCTTGTCCTCCTCGATCTTGCGGTACGCCTCGTACTTGAGGGTCGTGCCCGCCCACCAGTTCTGCGCGGTGATGCCCTTCTCGGCGAGAGCCGCGCGCGCCGAGGGATCGGTGGTCTGTAGCTGCGACATCGCCGTGATCATGTCGATCGGGTTGGCCGGCGGCGGCACATACGTCTCGTTGGCGGCCTTCGCCTGCGCGGCGGCCTGCTTGACCATGGTCGCGCCGTCGGTCTTGACCTTCGCCATGGCCGTGTTCAGCTTCGCGATGTCCGCGTCGGTACCACCGGCCTGGTACTCCTGGAGGGCGATGCCCTCCAGGTACGCGTACGAGGTGATGGCCGTGCGCTGGGTGGCCAGGCTGCCCTGGCCGGGGCCCGGCTTCACCAGCAGGTGCATGCCGATGGAACGCTCCAGCGAGAGCGCGCCCTTGGCGAGTGCGATGGCGTAGACCGAGCGGCCGTAGCTGGTGATGTTGCCGGTGCCGAGGCCCAGTTCGTTCGAGAACTCAAGGAGCGGGTGCTCCAGGTTCACGTAGGCCTCTTCGGTCTGCACACCCGTGAACTTGGTGGTGTACGCGGCGGCCCGGATGGACGTCAGCTGCGGCTCGACCTTGCGGAAGCGGCTGAGCCGGCGTTCCAGGCCCGACTGGTCCGGCATGTTCTGCGCGGCCTTGTCGAAGGTGTCCGCGGCGTCGTCCGTGGCCTTGCGGGCGGCGACGACCGTGGGGTCCTTCACGCCCTTGCCCAGCAGCAGCGGCGCGGCGGTCGTGTCACGCTCGTTGGTGATCGCGTTGCTGTAGGTCAGGGCCGCCTGCACCAGGCGGGCGGTCTTCTCCGCGTCCTCGGCGTTCTGCCAGGTGTCGATCGAGCTCTTCACCTGGAAGCCGCCCATGACGAGGCCGACCACCACGGGTATGAGCAGGATCGCGTTCAGCCTGGTCGGCACCCGCCAGTTGCGGGGGGAGAAACGGCTGCCGCTGGGAGCGGGTGGCGCCGTGGGCTCCGAGCCTGGCACAGGGGCGGGCGCCGCTCCGCGCGGCGGCGGGGTGAAGTTGCCCCGGGCCGACGGCTCGGGACCGTTCTTGCTTCGCCTCACTCGACCAACAACCTTCCGGCGGTCGGCACCTATCGTCGTGCCGCAGTGTCTCAAGCCCGTCAACGACCTCTGCCTATCAGTACGTCGTTGACTATTGGGCAGTTCAGGCATTCCAGCACGTCAGCCTGCGCGATTCCAAACAGTCGGAACCGCGGATTCCGAGTGATGTAAGCCCCAGATAAAACGGTCATAAAGAGCGAGCCCCGCCAAAAGGCGGGGCTTTGTTAGCGCAGTGGCACCGGATGACCGCGACGCGTTGCGGTACCACCGGATTCCTCTGCCGAAACGTTATGAACACCGGGGCCGACCGTGTCAAAGGCCACAGCCGGCTCCGGGGTGTCTACGACAACTGCCGTATGGCGCTGCCGACTTGAGAACTGCATACAGAGCCCCGTCGCAAGCTACCGCAGCCGGGCCATGAGTGCGTGCTCGACCAGCGTGATCAGCGCACTCTTCGCGTCCGAGCGGTGCCGGGCGTCCGTCGTGATGATCGGTGCGTCCGGACCGATCTGCAGGGCCTCGCGCACCTCCTCCGGGTTGTACGGCTGGTGCCCGTCGAAGCCGTTGAGGGCGATGACGAAGGGCAGCCCGCTGTTCTCGAAGTAGTCGACCGCGGGGAAGCAGTCGGCCAGCCGGCGGGTGTCGACCAGGACGACGGCGCCGATCGCGCCGCGCACCAGGTCGTCCCACATGAACCAGAAGCGGTCCTGACCCGGCGTACCGAAGAGGTACAGGATCAGGTCCTGGTCCAGGGTGATGCGTCCGAAGTCCATGGCCACCGTGGTGGTGGTCTTGTCCCCGGTGTGGGTGAGGTCGTCGATGCCCGCGGACGCGGACGTCATGACGGCCTCCGTGCGCAGCGGGTTGATTTCCGAGACGGCACCCACGAACGTGGTCTTGCCGACGCCGAAGCCACCCGCCACCACGATCTTCGCGGAGGTGGTCGCCCGCCCTCCGTCAGAGCTTGCGAAGTCCACTGAGCACCCTTTCGAGCAGCGTCACGTCCGGTGCGCCGCCGTTGTTCTCGTCGCCGCCCGGCTGGTGGATGGCCACCAGTCCGGCCTCGGCGAGGTCCGCGACGAGGATCCTGGCCACACCGAGGGGCATGGCGAGGAGTGCCGACACCTCGGCCACCGACTTGACCTCGCGGCACAGGTGGCAGATGCGCTGGTGCTCAGGGAGCAGTCCCATCAGCGCTGCCGGGTCGGCCGTGGTGCTGATCAGCGCCTCGATGGCGAGCTGGTAGCGCGGCCTGGTCCGGCCGCCGGTCATCGCATACGGACGGACCAGCGGCTGGTCGCCCTCGTCCCCGTACGGCTCGGCGTACGGGTCGTGAGAGGCGGTGGGCGGGGTCATGAATCCTCCGGGCGGGACAGCAAGTCGGTCGGGCTAGCCGTCTGACAGGGCCGGTGGGGGGATTGTGGCGGCCGGACGGTGATTTGGTGAGACGGGTGGTGCCGGGGCCGGTCAGTGAAGCAGACTGCCCTGGAGTTCGGCGCGCAGGTCCGGTGTGAGGACCGCCCCCGCACGATCGACGAGCAGTGCCATCTCGTAGCCGACGAGACCGATGTCGCACTCGGGGTGCGCGAGCACTGCCAGGGACGAGCCGTCCGAGACGGACATGAGGAAGAGGAATCCCCGTTCCATCTCCACGACCGTCTGTGCCACGTCGCCGCCTTCGAAGATCCGGGATGCCCCGGCCGTCAGCGAGGTGAGCCCGGAGGCCACGGCCGCGAGCTGGTCGGCGCGGTCGCGCGGGAACCCTTCCGACATGGCCAGAAGGAGTCCGTCGGCAGACACGACGACGGTGTGGGACACCCCGGGGGTGTTGTCCACGAAGTTGGTTATCAACCAGTTGAGGTTCTGTGCCGCCTGGCTCATCTGGCTCAACTAACGCTCCTGCTGGTGAGTGGGGCTGGGGAAGCTGCCGGTCTGGCCGGTACCCGTACCGGCCTGTCGACCCTGTGCGATGCCCCGACGGAGATTGGTCAGCCGGCCGCGTACGTCGTCAGGCGCACGGGAGACCTGCGGACCGGTTTGGTGCTGTTGCTGCTGAGCCGTACCCGGGACGAGGTTCGCCCTGGGCACCCGGCGCGGCAGGCCGGAGGTGGTGACGCCGCCCGCGGCCGGTTGCCGTACACGCTCTGCCTGCCGGACGAGGTCGTCGTTCGGCGAGCTGCGCCACGTACCGCCCGTGGGACGTTGGGGGGGTGTCGCCGGAGCCGACGGTGCCTGCGGCTGCGGGGCGGGGGCGGAGCCGTTGGTCTGGCTCTGCTGCTCCGCCTGCTGGCCGTGGAACCAGTTGGTCTCCAGCGTGTCGTACAGCGGCGTCCTGCCGTCACCGGGACCCGTGGCAGGCGGCAACGCCTCGGGCTCCTGGCGGGTGGGACGCTGCGGGGCGGGCGGCCGTTGGGCGCCGAGGTCGGCGCCGTTGCGGTTCCCGTTGACCTGCGGCCGCTCGAACTGCCCGGTGTTCGCGGGGTTCTGACGGTTCGGCAGATTGTGCTGACCGGTGGAGCCGTTGTCAAAGCCGGGTGTCGCGAACTGGCCCGTGGAGCTGGCGTCGTACGCCTGCGGGACGGCGAACTGTCCCGTGTTGGCCGGGTTCGACGGGTTGTTGGCCTGGCTCGACGGGCCGCTCGGCGGGGTGCCGAAGACGTCCGAGCGGACGAACTGGCCGCCGTTCTGCGGGGAGTTGGCACCGGGATGCGGGGTGTCGAACTCGGGCCGCGGGAACGAGCCGGTGTCCTGCGGTCCGCTCGTACCCGGCCGCGGGAACTGCCCGCCGCCCTGCGATCCGTTCGCCCCGGGACGCGCGAACTGCCCTGTGTCCTGAGGTCCGTTGCCGCCCTGGCGGGGGAACGAGCCGGTGTTCTGGGACCCGTTGGCGCCGGGACGCGGGAACTGGCCGGTGTTCTGCTGCCCGTTGGTGCCCGGGCGCGGGAACTGGCCGCTGTCCTGCGCGTCGAGGCGCGGTATCGCCGGCATCTCCGTCGTGGCCGCGGGGCCCTGGCGGTCGTCGACGCGCGGCATCCGGGAGGTCTGCTCGGCGTCCCGCTCGTCGTGACCGCGCGGGGCGTCGAGGTTGCCGCGGCCCAGCGGGGGCTGCGCGTTCTCGTCGCTCCAGCTCGGACGCTGGTTGTTGTTGCCGCCGGGCAGCTCGGCCCGCGCACCGCCGCGCGGCGGGAGCTGCGGCTGACGGCCACGCCGCCGGCCACCACCGCGGGGCGGCTCGGGCTCGTCGTTGCTCGTGCGCTGCGGCGGCACCGGGTTGCCCTGCGGCGGGGGTCCGCCGAAGGCGTCCTGGCGACCGTCGCCGAAGCCCTGCGGAGTACTCGTACCGGCCGCCTGCATACCCTGCGGGGCGCCCGGGGCCTGGCCGAAGAGACCGGCACCGGAACCCGCGGCCGGACGGCCCTGCGGCGCCGAGGGACCCTGAGGCCCACGCGCACCGCCCGGACCACCGGGACCGCCGGGTCCACCCGGACGTCCACCACCCGTACCGGGCAGCGCGGCCCGCGGGCCCTGACCGGCACCGACCTGGCTGCGCGGAGCGGCCCCGGCACCGAGAAGTCCACCGTTGCCACCGGCGGGCGCACCCGCGCCGAGCGCGGAACCACCCTGGCCGTTGCCCCGGCGGGCCGCACCGGCACCGGCCGCGGCAGCCGCCGCGGCAGAGCCGACGGCGGCCTGACCGGGCTTGCCCGGAGCGGGCTTCTTGCCGCCCTGGGCGACGTCGACGGGGAGCATGACCAGCGCGGTCGTACCACCGGAGTCGGAGGGCCGGAGCTGGATGCGGATGCCGTGGCGCTGCGAGAGGCGGCCGACCACGAACAGACCCATGCGGCGGGAGACCGAGACGTCCACGGTGGGCGGCGAGGCGAGCCGCTCGTTGATCGCCGCGAGGTCCTCGGGGGAGAGGCCGATACCGGTGTCGTGGATCTCGATCAGGACGCGGCCGTCGGGCAGCGCGTGACCGGTGACCTTGACCTTGGTCTGCGGCGAGGAGAAGGAGGTCGCGTTCTCCAGCAGCTCGGCGAGGAGGTGCACGAGGTCGTTGACCACACGGCCGGCCACTTCGGTGGTCGGCACGGAGGAGAGCTCGATGCGCTCGTACTGCTCCACCTCGGAGGCGGCGGCGCGGAGCACGTCGACCAGCGGGACCGGACGGGTCCAGCGGCGGCCGGGCTCCTCACCGGCGAGGACCAGGAGGTTCTCACCGTTACGGCGCATGCGGGTCGCGAGGTGGTCGAGCTTGAAGAGCGAGGACAGCTGGTCAGGGTCGGCCTCGCGGGACTCCAGCTCGGAGATGAGCGAGAGCTGACGCTGGATGAGGCCCTGGGAGCGGCGCGAGAGGTTGGTGAACATCGCGTTGACGTTGCCCCGCAGCATGGCCTGCTCGGAGGCGAGGCGGACGGCCTCGCGGTGCACGTCGTCGAAGGCCGAGGCCACCTGGCCGATCTCGTCCCGGGAGTGCACACCGACCGACTCCACGGACGTGTCGACGTCCTGCGGGTCGGACTCGGACAGCTGCCGGACCAGCTCGGGCAGCCGGTCCTGGGCGACCTTGTTGGCGGTCTCCTGGAGGCGGCGCAGCGAGCGGATCATGGACCGGGCGATGACGAAGGCGCCGACGAGGGAGACGCCGAGCACGAGCAGGATCAGCGCACCGGAGATGATCGCCTCGCGCTCGGAGGCGGAGCGCAGCTCGCGGGCCTTCTGTTCCATGTCCTCAAGCAGCGTGTGCTCGATCTTCTTCATCTGCTCGATCTTGGTCGAGCTGTCGTCCACCCAGTCCTTGTAGGACCGCTTGTCCAGCGAGGCCAGGCCGTTCTGGTTGTCGAGGACACGCTGGGCGTAGGTGTCGGCCGACTCGATGGTCGGGTTGCCGTCCTCGATGGGCGAGATGAGGTCCTCGGCGCCCTGGTTGCCGTAGATGTTGCGGAAGATGCTCAGTTCCGACTTCTCGCTCTCCAGAGCGGAGTCGGCGTAGAGCCGGTCGTTGGAGGAGAGAGTGCCGACCTGCGTGTTGTTGTTCGGCAGGGCCGCCGCGATCACCGCGCGCTGCACGGAGGAGAACTCCTTGGCGGCGGAGAAGGCCGCCAGGGCGCGGGTGCGCTGGATCATCTCCGGGTTGCTGGTGGCCTCCGCCATGTCCTGCGAGAGGTCCAGCAGCTGGCTGATCAGCCGGTGGTAGGCGTCGACCGTCTGCGTCGAGTTGCCCTTCGACTGGTACGCCGTCTTGCGGATCTTGTCGAGGTTGTCCAGCTCGGTCGCGAGACCGACCAGGCTCTCCCGGACACCCTGGAGGTTGCCGCTCTTGCTGGCGCTGTCGACCTCTTCCGAGGCGTTGATGAAGTTGTCGCGGGCGCGGTCGGTCTTGTCCTCGTAGCCCTTGACCTCGTAGTCGGTGGCCTTGCCACCGTGCGAGAGGGGACCGGCCGACTGGTCGCGCTCCTCCTGGAGCGCGGTGGCCAGCTCGGTGGCCTGCTTGGTCATGTCCGTCAGCAGCTTCATGTTGTCGAGCTGCTGGATGTCGGTCATGGAGTCGCTGATGCGCAGAGCGCCCAGCGAGGTGGCCGCGACCACCGGGAGCGCGAGCAGCGAGACCAGGCGCGTGGAGATGCGCCAGTTACGCAGAGCGACGCGCGGTCCGGGTCCTGGTGCGCCCGACGGCGGCTTCACCGAGGGCGTGGGGGTCGGGGCTGCGGACACGCCGGGGCGCCCGGGGCCTCCACCGTCGCCTGACGGCGCCGGGCCCGGGTTCTGGGCGTGCTGGGGCGAGGAGCTGCCGGTCTTGGGGCCAGCCCCGCCATGCGGCTCCGGCTCCGCCGAAGCACTGCCATCCCTCTTGAAACGTCCCTGCACTAGCGTCGCAACCTCTGGACCAGGCGCCCCTCCGCGCGAACGGAAGGACGGTGTCGGCGTCTTAGGGAGCGCCCTGAACGCGCCCCCCAGTGTGTGGTCGTGAGTGACCGGCGCTGCTCCCCCTTCCGCCGCCCCTGGCGCTGCGTTGCGCCCTCTGCGCGCCGGGCTGATTCTGCGGCGGTCCGTGGAATTCCAGCACAGTGCCGGATCTCCAACAAGGCCCGTAGGCCAGGCTGTGACCTGTGTGACACCGCGTGAGGGGTGCGTCACGAGACGTAGAAAGCTATTCACTCCAAAGGGGGCATATCCCCACGACCCCTGGGGGCATGCCAGGTGCCCAAGTCGCCATGATCAGGAGCGGAATGACAGCTTCAAGGGGGCAATGTCCGTTTCGTTGAGGTGAGTTGGGGGTCCGAATTGGACGCTTTGCCCATACGGCCGTGAGCAAACTCACACCCAGATCAGGGGCCCTTCGCGTCTTCGGCCGGGAATTGGATGTTTAGCCTGACGCTTTACATGAGGGCACATACTGCCAACCACCCACCCACGGACGACGAGGGTCGAGTACAACAGTGAAGACCACGATGATGTTCCGCAACATTGCCAACCCGCGACGCACGACGCTGGCGCACCTCACGGACGCCGAGCCGCTGCAGACGCCGGAGCTGCAGGAACACTCGCTCGACCTGCCGGCCCAGACGGCCAACCCGCGCCGCACCATCCTCATGGAGATCCCGGTCACCGCCGCCGCGGAGTAATCGCGCGAGGAGGGGCCCCGCACCGCGCTAGCCTGGAGCGTCAGACTCCAGCCAGCTCAGTGAGGGGCGCCAGGATCCCGTGCGCATCGCCAGATTCTCCATCGACGGGAACGTCGCCTTCGGCGCGGTCGAGGGCGACAAGCCGGACGAGCTCGTCCTCGACATCATCAAGGGCATCCCGTTCGCGGACTTCGAACTCTCCGGTACGAAGGTCCCGCTCAGCAAGGTCAGGCTGCTGCCGCCGGTCCTCCCGAACAAGGTCGTCGCCTACGGCCGCAACTACGCCGAGCACGCCCGCGAACTGGGCAACGAGGTGCCGGACGTCCCCTTCGCCTTCTTCAAGCCGTCCACCTCGGTGATCGGCTCCGGCGACGACATCCAGTACCCCTCCTTCACCGAGGACCTCCACCACGAGGCCGAACTGGCCGTCGTCATCGGACGGATGTGCCGCGAGGTCCCGCGCGAGCGCGTCAAGGACGTCATCCTCGGCTACACCTGCGCCAACGACATCACCGCGCGGGACGTCCAGAAGCGCGAGAAGCAGTGGGCCCGGGCCAAGGGCTTCGACACCTCCTGCCCGCTCGGCCCCTGGGTGGAGACGGACCTCGACCCGAGCGACCTCACCATCCAGCTCACGGTCAACGGACAGCAGCGCCAGCTCGGCCGCACCAGCGAGATGATCCACTCGATCGAGGACCTGATCGTCAACATCACCGAGGCCATGACGCTGCTCCCCGGCGACGTGATCCTCACGGGCACCCCGGCAGGCGTCGGACCGCTCACCGTCGGCGACGAGGTCGCCGTCTCCATCGAAGGCATCGGCACTCTCACGAACAAGGTTGTCAAGCGTGGCTAGCGCACCCGTACGCGTCCGTTTCTGCCCCTCGCCGACCGGCAACCCGCACGTGGGCCTGGTCCGCACCGCCCTGTTCAACTGGGCGTTCGCCAAGCACCACCAGGGCACTCTGGTCTTCCGCATCGAGGACACCGACGCGGCCCGCGACTCCGAGGAGTCGTACGACCAGCTGCTCGACTCGCTGCGCTGGCTGGGCTTCGACTGGGACGAGGGCCCCGAGGTCGGCGGCCCGCACGCGCCGTACCGCCAGTCGCAGCGCATGGACATCTACAAGGACGTCGCGCGGCAGCTCCAGGACGCCGGCCGCGCCTACCACTGCTACTGCTCCACGGCGGAGCTGGACGCCCGCCGCGACGCCGCCCGCGCCGCCGGCAAGCCGTCCGGCTACGACGGCCACTGCCGCGACCTGAGCGCCGAGCAGGTCGACGCCTACAAGGCCGAGGGCCGTACGCCGATCGTCCGGTTCCGGATGCCCGACGAGACGATCACCTTCACGGACCTGGTCCGCGGCGAGCTGACGTTCACCGCGGAGAACGTGCCGGACTACGGCATCGTCCGGGCCAACGGCGCCCCGCTGTACACGCTGGTCAACCCGGTCGACGACGCCCTGATGGAGATCACCCACGTCCTGCGCGGCGAGGACCTGCTCTCCTCCACCCCGCGCCAGATCGCCCTCTACAAGGCGCTGATCGACCTGGGCGTCGCCAAGCGGATCCCCTCCTTCGGGCACCTGCCGTACGTGATGGGCGAGGGCAACAAGAAGCTCTCCAAGCGTGACCCGGAGTCCTCGCTCAACCTCTACAGGGAGCGCGGGTTCCTGCCCGAGGGACTGCTCAACTACCTTTCCCTGCTGGGCTGGTCGCTCGCCGCCGACCGGGACGTCTTCTCGATGGACGAGATGGTCGCGGCCTTCGAGATCTCCGACGTGAACCCCAACCCGGCGCGCTTCGACCTGAAGAAGTGCGAGGCGATCAACGCCGACCACATCCGCCTGCTCGACGTGAAGGACTTCACCGAGCGCTGCGCCCCCTGGCTCCAGGCCCCGTTCGCCCCCTGGGCGCCTGAGGACTTCGACGAGGCCAAGTGGCAGGCGGTCGCGCCGCACGCGCAGACCCGCCTGAAGGTGTTGTCGGAGATCACGGACAACGTCGACTTCCTGTTCCTGGCCGAGCCGGTCGAGGACGAGGCGTCCTGGACGAAGGCGATGAAGGAGGGCTCGGACGCTCTTCTCCGCACGGCCCGCGAGAAGCTGGAGTCCGCGGACTGGACCTCGGCCGAGGCCCTCAAGGAGGCCGTCCTGGCCGCCGGTGAGACCCACGGCCTCAAGCTCGGCAAGGCGCAGGCCCCGGTCCGCGTCGCCGTCACCGGCCGCACGATCGGCCTGCCGCTCTTCGAGTCCCTGGAGATCCTCGGCAAGGAGAAGACCCTCGCCAGGATCGACGCGGCCCTCGCCAAGCTGGCCGCGTAACGCACGCACGCGTGAAGGGGCGGCAGCCGCAGCGGCCTGCCGTCCCTTCGGCGTTGTCAGTGCGGGGCGTTAGGGTTCCGGATCATTGAAGATCGTTCAGGAAAGGCACCTTTCATGCCGATGACCGCTCGTGACTACACCTGGCTGTTCACGCCGGGCAGCGAGTTCAGGGAGGACGAGACCGGCACGGTCGGCGTGATCCACCTCGTCGACGGCGGCCGACTCTGGCTCCCCACCGGCCAGGTGATCGCCTGCGACCCCTTCGTCGGCCTCGGCCAGGGCGAGGCAGAACCCTTCACGGTCGCCGTGGACCCCGGCCACTACCGCGTCGAAGCGGCCGTCGCCACCCTCACCCGGCCCGATCAACTCCCGTCCGACGACCCGCACTTGCGCGTGGCCGCCGCCCGCCTGGTCATACGGGACGAGCCCACCGCCGGCTGGGAACTCGCCCTCCAGCCCGGCCAGGACCTCGCCGATCTCACCGAGGACGAGTTCTACGGCTACGGCGTCGACGCCGGCACGGGCGCGTTCTACGACGCGTCGGTCGACGGCTCCTTCCCGGAGTGCGAGGGCGACGAGGGCCCGCTGTGGGACGCCTTCGAGCAGAGCAAGTGGGCCCCGGGACCCCACCTGATCACCGCCCCCGACACCGGGCACAACCTGGCCGCCTTCACCTCCGGCTGGGGCGACGGCGCCTACCCCACCTGGATCGGCCGGACGGCGGCCGGTGAAGTCACCTGCTTCGTCACGGACTTCTTCGTCGTCCCCGTGTGACGGCGGGCCGGGGGCAGACGCGCCCCCGGGGCCCGGGTTACCGTCGGATCATGACCATTCGGGCCGTTGTCTGGGACGTCGACGACACTCTGTTCGACTACACGGGTGCGGACCGCGCGGCCATGCGCGAGCACCTGCTGGCCGAGGGACTGGCCGACGGGCACGAGAGCCTGGCGGACGCCCTGGAGCGCTGGCGGGTGGCCACCGAGTTCCACTGGGCGCGCTTCTCGGCCGGCGAGGTCTCGTTCGAGGGACAGCGGCTGGACCGCGTCCGGCTGTTCCTGGACCGGGAGTTGACCGACGCCGAGGCCGAGGACTGGTTCCAGCGCTACAAGGCCCACTACGAGACCTCCTGGACCCTCTTCCCGGACGTCCTGCCCGTCCTGGACGCCCTCGCGGCCACCCACCGGCACGCCGTCCTCTCCAACTCCAGCCTCACCGTCCAGGACCGGAAACTGCGCGCCCTCGGTGTGTACGACCGCTTCGAGACCGTCCTGTGCGCGGCCGAGCTGGGCGTCTCCAAACCCGAGGCCGGCGCCTTCCTGGCGGCCTGCGAGGCGCTGGAACTGCCGCCGCACGAGGTGGCGTATGTCGGAGATCACCCCGAGATCGACTGGCGCGGTGCCGCGGACGCCGGACTGCTGTCCGTGTGGATCGACCGGCATGGTGGGCACACCCCTGGTGAGGCCCTCGTGGGGCGGCACCGGATCGCCTCGCTCGCCGAACTCCCCGCGCTCCTCGGCGCTGATACCCGTTTTGGAGCCCCGTCCACCTTCAGGTAATGTTCTTCCTGCGCCGCCGGAGAACAGACCGCAAGGTCGGCTACCTGGAGGCGAACGCTAGAACAAGATCCCGACACGGATTGAGTCTTAGTGGCCTATGGTGTAATTGGCAGCACGACGGTTTCTGGTTCCGTTAGTCTAGGTTCGAGTCCTGGTAGGCCAGCTCGCAGAGCTCATCTGCAACCGCAGAGGTCAACTCTGCAAGGCCCCCGTTGTGTAGCGGCCTAGCACGCTGCCCTCTCACGGCAGTAGCGCCGGTTCGAATCCGGTCGGGGGTACAGATCCTTCCCAGGAAGGTGGTCGGGTCGCACCCGCCGCCTCTCATGCAGGATCGCTAGGGCCCCCGTTGTGTAGCGGCCTAGCACGCTGCCCTCTCACGGCAGTAGCGCCGGTTCGAATCCGGTCGGGGGTACGCTTTACCTTGAATCACCTTGGTCTATGGTGTAATTGGCAACACTACGGTTTCTGGTACCGTCATTCTAGGTTCGAGTCCTGGTAGACCAGCTTTGATCTGCGGAAACGTACGATCTGGGCCCCCGTTGTGTAGCGGCCTAGCACGCTGCCCTCTCACGGCAGTAGCGCCGGTTCGAATCCGGTCGGGGGTACGTACAGGGAAGACCCTCCACTTCGGTGGGGGGTCTTTCGCGTTGTCCGTCCCGTGCGTCAACTCGGTGTGTTCCACCAGGAGTTGGGGGCCGGACAGGACGAAGGACCTGCCGCGGCGTTGAGGCAGGTCCTCCTTGAGATGTTCCCGGCGCGGATCAGCCGGTGCGGCGCAGGGCCTCGGAGAGGCGGGCGGCGGCGTCGATGACCGCCTGGGCGTGCATACGGCCCGGGTGGCGCGTCAGGCGTTCGATGGGACCGGAGACGGACACGGCGGCCACCACGCGGTTCGAGGGGCCGCGCACCGGCGCGGAGACGGACGCGACGCCCGGCTCCCGCTCGCCGATCGACTGGGCCCAGCCCCGGCGCCGTACGCCCGAGAGGGCCGTGGCGGTGAAGCGGGCGCCCTGGAGGCCGCGGTGCAGGCGCTCCGGCTCCTCCCAGGCCATCAGGATCTGCGCGGACGAACCGGCTTTCATCGTGAGCGTCGAACCGACCGGGACCGTGTCCCGCAGTCCGGACAGACGTTCCGCCGCGGCGACGCAGATGCGCATGTCGCCCTGGCGGCGGTAGAGCTGCGCGCTCTCGCCCGTGAGGTCCCGCAGGTGTGTGAGCACCGGGCCCGCCGTGGCGAGCAGACGGTCCTCGCCGGCGGCCGCGGCCAGTTCGGCGAGACGGGGGCCGAGAATGAACCGGCCCTGCATGTCGCGCGCCACCATGCGGTGGTGTTCCAAAGCCACGGCCAGCCGGTGTGCCGTGGGTCGTGCCAGCCCGGTCGCCGCGACCAGACCCGCGAGGGTGGCCGGACCGGACTCCAGAGCGCCCAGGACAAGGGCTGCCTTGTCCAGGACGCCGACGCCGCTACTGTTGTCCATGAAACGATACTCGCGTCTCACTCTGTGAAACGCAAGTTCCTTTTTTCGTGAGACGCGCAACTCTTGTAGGCACAGCGGCCCGCGGACCAACGGGCCAGGCGGCGGCTGCCCGTGAACCAGGGGTGCGAGCGCCGTCTCCTCAAGATCTCTAGTTGGGCCGGCGCTGTTTCGCCGGCCGGAGGGAAAGCGATGGGTAGGACACTCGCGGAGAAGGTCTGGGACGACCATGTCGTCCGGCGCGCCGAGGGCGAGCCCGACCTCCTCTTCATCGATCTGCACCTGCTGCACGAGGTGACCAGCCCGCAGGCCTTCGACGGTCTCCGTCAGGCGGGCCGTCCGGTGCGGCGCCTCGACCTCACCATCGCCACCGAGGATCACAACACCCCGACCCTCGACATCGACAAGCCCATCGCGGACCCGGTCTCGCGCGTCCAACTGGAGACGCTGCGCAAGAACGCGGCCGACTTCGGCGTGCGCCTGCACTCCCTGGGCGACGTCGAGCAGGGTGTCGTGCACGTCGTAGGACCGCAGCTGGGGCTGACCCAGCCCGGTACCACGGTCGTGTGCGGTGACTCCCACACCTCCACCCACGGCGCCTTCGGCGCGCTGGCGTTCGGCATCGGCACTTCCCAGGTGGAGCACGTGCTGGCCACCCAGACGCTGCCGCTGGCCCGCCCGAAAACCATGGCCATCACGGTCGACGGCGAACTGCCCGACGGCGTCACCGCCAAGGACCTGATCCTCGCGATCATCGCGAAGATCGGCACCGGCGGCGGCCAGGGCTACATCCTCGAATACCGCGGCTCCGCCATCGAGAAGCTCTCGATGGAAGCCCGCATGACCATCTGCAACATGTCGATCGAGGCCGGCGCCCGCGCGGGCATGATCGCCCCCGACGAGACCACCTTCGAGTACATCAAGGGCCGCGCCCACGCCCCCGAGGGCGAGGACTGGGACGCCGCCGTCGCGTACTGGAAGACCCTGAAGACCGACGCGGACGCGGAGTTCGACGCCGAGGTCGTCATCGACGGTCCCTCGCTGGCGCCGTTCGTCACCTGGGGCACCAACCCCGGTCAGGGCGCGCCGCTTTCGGCGTCCGTCCCCGATCCGGCTTCGTACGAAGACGCTTCGGAGCGCTTCGCCGCCGAAAAGGCCCTGGAATACATGGGGTTGGAGGCCGGCCAGCCGCTGCGCGACATCAAGGTCGACACCGTCTTCGTAGGTTCGTGCACCAACGGCCGTATCGAGGACCTGCGTGCGGCCGCCTCGATCGTCGAGGGACGCAAAGTCGCCGACGGCGTACGGATGCTGGTCGTCCCGGGCTCCGCGCGGGTCGGTCTCCAGGCCGTCTCGGAGGGCCTGGACGTCGTGTTCAAGGAGGCCGGTGCCGAATGGCGGCACGCGGGCTGCTCGATGTGCCTGGGCATGAACCCGGACCAGTTGGCGCCCGGTGAGCGCTCCGCGTCCACCTCCAACCGCAACTTCGAGGGCAGGCAGGGCAAGGGCGGCCGTACGCACCTCGTCTCGCCGCAGGTCGCCGCCGCGACCGCCGTGCTGGGTCACCTGGCCTCGCCCGCCGACCTGTCCGACGCCCCTGTGCCCGCTGGAGTCTGAGAGTCATGGAAGCATTCACCACGCACACCGGCCGGGCCGTCCCGCTGCGCCGCAGCAACGTGGACACCGACCAGATCATCCCCGCCCACTGGCTCAAGAAGGTGACCAGGGACGGCTTCGAGGACGGGCTCTTCGAGGCCTGGCGCAAGGACGAGAACTTCGTCCTCAACCGCCCCGAGCGCAAGGGCGCGACGGTCCTGGTGGCCGGCCCCGACTTCGGTACCGGCTCCTCGCGTGAGCACGCCGTGTGGGCGCTGCAGAACTACGGTTTCAAGGCCGTCATCTCCTCCCGGTTCGCCGACATCTTCCGCGGCAACTCGCTCAAGAACGGCCTGCTCACGGTGGTTCTGGAGCAGAAGATCGTGGACGCGTTGCAGGATCTCACCGAGAAGGACCCGCAGGCCGAGGTCACGGTCGACCTGGAGGCCCGCGAGGTGCGCGCCGAAGGCATCACAGCCGCCTTCGAGCTCGACGAGAACGCCCGCTGGCGGCTGTTGAACGGCCTGGACGACATCTCCATCACCCTCCAGAACGAGGGCGACATCGCCACGTACGAGGCCAAGCGCCCCTCGTACAAGCCGCGGACGGTCCAGGTCTGACCCGAAGGACCTCACGAGGCCTTCCCCGAGTCGAGATTCGGCCACGCGACACCCCGTCTGTACCCCCGATCGCCACGATTGGGGGTACAGCCATGTCTGCACCCGAACGGCCCTGCGCGCCTGCAACGCTTTGCTCAACTTCCCATGTTAGACAGGGTGTTGACGGGGTACGTGCAGCTTTGAGCCAAGGCTGCCGCCGGACCCCTGAAGGCTGTTTGAGGCACCAGTTGCTACCCCCGCAGGCGACAACTCGCCCCAGATGGCACAATCTGTGCATGGAACACGACGGCCAACTCAAGCTCTATGCGGCAGTCGCGGACCAACTCAAAGAAGCGCACACAAGGGTGCGCGCACTGCAAGTCCCGGAGGGCGTACGGATGGCGCTGGCCCGGAAGCTGCTGGTCATTACGGCCGCGGCCAAGCACGATCTCGCCGACGCGACAAGGCGGCTGGACCGGTTCACAGAGGACCTCGACGCGGGTCGATTCCCGGAAGAGGAACGCTGAAACAAGTCCAGGACAGTCGAGTTCGTTGCGGCGCACGGGTGATTAGCCCGTTTCGTGTTTGATTTGCGGTATATATCTGCCTAACGTGCGAAAAAGCCGGAGCAGTTTCGTTCCGGCAATGTCTCCGAAGGGGAAGACGTGAACAAGGCGCAGCTCGTAGAAGCGATTGCGGACAAGGTCGGTGGCCGTCAGCAGGCCGCCGAGGCGGTCGACGCGGTTCTGGACGCGGTCGTCCGTGCCGTCGTCAATGGGGACCGGGTTTCGGTCACCGGCTTCGGTTCGTTCGAGAAGGTCGACCGTCCGGCCCGTTACGCCCGCAACCCCCAGACGGGCGAGCGGGTTCGGGTCAAGAAGACCTCCGTGCCGCGCTTCCGCGCGGGCCAGGGTTTCAAGGACCTGGTGAGCGGCTCGAAGAAGCTCCCGCGCGGTGGCGAGGTCGCCGTCAAGAAGGCGCCCAAGGGCAGCCTGAGCGGCACCGCCTCGGCGACGGTCAAGAAGGCCGCGGCCAAGAAGACCACCGCCAAGAAGGCGTCTGCCGCCAAGAAGACCGTGGCGAAGAAGACGGTCGCCAAGAAGACCGTCGCGAAGAAGGCCACGGCCAAGAAGGCCACCGCCAAGAAGACCACGGCGACGGCCAAGAAGACGGCGGCCAAGAAGGCCACCGGCACCGCCACGAAGGCGACGGCCAAGAAGGCCCCCGCCAAGAAGTCGGCGACGCGCAAGACCACCGCCAAGAAGGCCACCACCCGCTAGTCACGGGGCGCAAGGGCACTCACGCGCCGGGCCGGACTCCCTCTGGGAGTCCGGCCCGCGGCGTGTTCAGGGGTGTACGGAAGGGGCGCGTACGGAAAGGGCGTTCAGAAGGTCTGGAGCGTCACCAGCGTGACCCTGAGGCCGTCCTCGGGCCCCTCGGTCTCGATCCGCACCCGCTGTCCCGGCCTGAGCAGCCGCAGCCCGCCCGCGTCGAACGCGGCGGCGTCGAAGGACACCGGGGTGCCGTCGTCGAGCAGCACACTTCCGGTACGGGTCCCGGCGTCGTAGGTGTAAGCGGTCGCCTGCATGGCCGCAGCCTACTGCCGGTCACTGCCCCGGAATCAGCAGCCCCGCCGCCGCTGCCGCCGTGCGCGGCCCCACCCCGAGGGCCAGTGCCGCCCGCAGGTCCTCGCCGGTGTCCACGTCCTGTCGTACGGAATCCACCGCGTCCAGGATGAGTTCGCTCGCCCCCGAGGCGCGATGGCGGGCGCGGGAATCCGTGCCGAAAGCCGGGCGCAATTCGCGGCCCTCTCGGGCGGTGAGCAAGGTGGTGCCGATTGCGGCCGCGTCCGGGAGAAAAGCGCGGGGGAATTCGGCGGCCGCGTCCAGGACCCGGGCCAATTCCGCGGGGCGCAGAGCCGGCAGATCGGCGTTCAGGGCCGCCACGGCGCTTTCGGGTCGGGAAACCCGCACGGCCGCCGCCGCGTGCCGCAGAGCGGCGTTCAGGCCGCCTCCCGGCTCGTCGGCGACGATACGGGCGCCCAGCGCGGCCAGTTCGCGGCCGGCCAGGACGTCGTCCGTGACGACCGCCACATCACGGACCGCCGGGCAGGCCAGCGCGGCCGCCACGGTGTCCTGGGCGAAGGCGAGGGCGAGGCCGGGGCGCAGCCCGTCGCCCGCGGTGTCCGAGAGCCTGCTCTTGGCGCGCGCCAGAGGCTTCAGGGGGATGACCAAGGTCCACTGCACGGGCGTTCCGCCCCTCTCTTGTCGCGGCCATTGTCACCCGGCGCCCCTGGCGGTGTCGGTGGCGGGGCGTACGGTGTTCTCGACAGACCGACGGCCTGGGGCGACACTTGTGCGGCCCCCCAGGTCCAAGAGGAAGGTGTTCGCGTGCCCCGCCGCAGAATCGGGTTCTGGTACCGCTTCGCAGCGGTCCTCTGCAAACCGCCGCTGGTGGTTCTGATCAAGCGGGACTGGGGCGGAATGGAGCACATTCCGGCCGAGGGCGGGTTTATCACCGCCGTGAACCACAATTCACAAGTGGACCCCTTCGCATACGGACACTTTCAGTACAACACCGGACGTGTTCCGCGATTCCTGGCGAAGAGCGGCCTTTTCGGGAAGGGATTCGTCGGCGCCGCGATGCGCGGCACCGGACAGATCCCCGTCTACCGCGAGACCACGGACGCGTTGAGTGCCTTCCGCGCCGCGATCGACGCCGTGGAACGCGGTGAGTGCGTCGCGTTCTATCCCGAGGGCACCATCACCCGGGACCCCGACCAATGGCCCATGACCGCCAAGACCGGTGCCGCGCGGGTGGCCCTGCAGACCCAGTGCCCGGTGATTCCCGTAGCGCAGTGGGGCGCCAACGAGTTGCTCCCGCCGTACGCCAAGAAGTTGCAGGTCTTTCCGCGCAAGACCAGCCATGTGCTCGCGGGCCCGCCGGTGGACCTCACCCGGTTCTACGGCAAGGAGATGAGCCCGGACCTCCTCAAGGAGGCGACCGAGGTCATCATGGCCGACATCACCCGCCTGTTGGAGCGGATCCGCGAGGCGAAGGCACCCGAGACGCCCTACGACCCGCGCCGCGAGCGGATCGAGCAGCGGCGCCGGACGGCCGTGGAAACACAGGAGTTGGAGGCTCAGGCCCAGTCGGCACTTGAGCCGAAGGTCGAGCAGGAAGAGGGGCAGGGCACGTGAGCAAGCCGGTCAAGGCGGCTGTCTTCAGCGCCGGTTCGTGGGGCACGGCTTTCGGCATGGTGCTCGCCGACGCGGGGTGCGAGGTCACGCTGTGGGGGCGGCGCCCGGAGGTCGTGGAGGCCATCAACTCCACGCGTACGAACCCCGATTACTTCCCCGGTGTCGAACTCCCGGAGAACCTGCGGGCCACCACCGACGCCGCCGAGGCCGCCGCCGACGCCGACTTCACCGTCCTGTCGGTCCCTTCGCAGACGCTGCGCGCCAACTTGGCCGACTGGGCACCCCTGTTGGCGCCCGACACGGTCCTCGTCTCGCTCATGAAGGGCGTCGAGCTGGGCTCCGTCATGCGGATGAGCGAGGTCATCGAGGACGTCGCCAAGGTCGGCCGGGACCGTATCGCCGTGGTCTCCGGGCCGAACCTCGCGCGGGAGATCGCCTCCCGGATGCCGGCCGCCGCGGTGGTCGCGTGCACCGACGAGGCCGTGGCCCGCCGGCTCCAAACCGCTTGTCACACGCCGTACTTCAGGCCGTACACCATCACCGACGTCGTGGGCTGCGAGCTCGGCGGCGCGGTGAAGAACGTGATCGGGCTCGCCGTCGGCATCGCGGACGGCATGGGGCTCGGGGACAACGCGAAGGGTTCGCTCATCACCCGGGGGCTCGTCGAGACGACCCGGCTCGGGCTCGCGATGGGCGCGGACCCGCTCACGTTCTCCGGGCTCGCGGGCCTGGGCGACCTGGTGGCGACCTGCTCCTCGCCGTTGTCGCGCAACCACACCTTCGGTACGAACCTCGGCAAGGGCATGACCCTCCAGGAGACGATCGCGGTCACCAAGCAGACCGCCGAGGGCGTCAAGTCCTGTGAGTCCGTGCTGGACTTGGCCCGGCGGCATGATGTCGACATGCCCATCACGGAGACGGTGTTCGAGATCGTGCACGAGGGGAAGTCGCCGGTGGTGGCCGTCAAGGAGCTGATGTCGCGCAGCGCCAAGCCTGAGCGCCGCTGAGGGCTCCGCCAAGGGGTGCTGCTGAGTGTCGTTGCGCGGCTGCGGCTCCGTCGTGGCTCGTCGCGCCCGCGCGGCGGTAGCCGCATGTCGATACAGCCCCGCACCCCTTTGGGGCGCTGTACGAACCGCCTGCCGTCAACGGACGCTGACTCAAAGCGCTACCACCGGGTACTCTCATCGCGATATGAGCACCGAGAACCTCTCCCAGAACCCTGAGCAGCCGCCTCGCAAGCCGCGTGTGGCCGTCGTGTTCGGCGGTCGCAGCTCCGAACACGGGATCTCCGTGGTCACCGCCGGCGCCGTCCTCGCGGCCATCGACCGGGACAAGTACGACGTCCTGCCGATCGGCATCACCCGCGAAGGCCGCTGGGCCCTCACCGCCGACGCCCCGGAGCGGATGGCGATCACCGACCGCCGTACCCCGGACGTCGAGGAACTCGCCGAGTCGAGCGAGGGTGGCGTGGTGCTCCCGCTCGACCCCGGGAACCGTGAAGTCGTCGTCAGCGAACCGGGATCCGTGCCCAAGGCCCTCGGCGAGGTCGACGTCGTCTTCCCCGTCCTGCACGGCCCCTACGGCGAGGACGGCACCCTTCAGGGACTCCTGGAGCTGTCCGGTGTGCCGTACGTGGGCGCGGGTGTGCTCGCCTCGGCCGTCGGCCAGGACAAGGAGTACATGAAGCGGGTGTTCACCTCGTTCGGCCTCAAGGTCGGCCCCTACGTGGTGATCCGGCCGCGCGAGTGGGAGCGGGACGAGTCCGCCGCACGCAAGAAGATCATCGACTTCGCGGGTGAGCACGGCTGGCCGCTGTTCGTGAAGCCCGCGCGCGCGGGGTCGTCGATCGGCATCACCAAGGTCGACGAACTGGCCGGTCTCGACGAGGCGATCGAGGAGGCGCAGCGGCACGACCCGAAGATCCTCGTGGAGGCCGCGCTGCGCGGCCGCGAGATCGAGTGCGGGGTCCTGGAGTTCGAGGACGGACCGCGGGCCAGTGTGCCGGCCGAGATTCCGCCGCCCCAGGAGCACGCGTACTACGACTTCGAGGCGAAGTACATCGACTCGACCCCCGGTATCGTGCCCGCCCCGCTGACGCCGGAGGAGACCGCCGAGGTCCAGCGGCTCGCGGTGGACGCCTTCGACGCGGCCTCCTGCGAGGGGCTCGTGCGGGCGGACTTCTTCCTTACCGAAGACGGCGAGTTCGTCATCAACGAGATCAACACGATGCCCGGGTTCACGCCGATCTCGATGTACCCGAAGATGTGGGAGGCCAGCGGCGTGCCCTACGGCGAGCTGGTGGACCTGCTGGTGCAGGCGGCCCTGCGCCGGTCGACCGGACTGCGCTGAGCTAGTCGGCGATCCCCGCGGGGATCGCCTTCTTGACGGACTTCGCGAGGTCGACCAGGGGCGCCATGCCGTCTCCGGTGCGGTCCTTCGGGATGGTCACCTCTACGTACGCCTTCCGCAGCGTCGTGGTGAAACGGAAGGAGCCGTCGTCCTCCTTCTGGAGGAGCCAGCCGACACCGTTCACCTCGACACCGTCGGCCTCCGGGTCGTTCATCTTGGCGGGTCTGACGACACCGCAGCGCAGTATGATCGCCGGGTTCCCCCAGCCCGCGGTCAGCGCGGACGCGGGCTCGGGATCCCGGCGGCCCAGGTCGTCGACCTTCGACGGCAGCATCTTGTCCAGGTTCCGGCACAGCCCGGTGACCTTCGCGCCCGGCGAGGGAACCGTCGCCGACGCGCTGTCGTCTGCTGAGGAGCAGCCCGCGACGGTGATCAGCGCGGCGAGCACGGACAGCCCGATGACAGAACGGTGCCGGTGGCGGAGAGAGTTCACCGGCCAAGGGTAGACGGGGGCTACAGATGCACCACCGGGCAGGTCAGGGTGCGGGTGATGCCGTCCACTTGCTGGACTTTGGCGACCACCATGCGGCCGAGATCGTCGACCGTGTCGGCCTGGGCCCGCACGATCACGTCGTACGGTCCTGTCACGTCCTCGGCCTGGATCACTCCAGGGATCTTGCTGATCGCTTCGGCGACGGTCGACGCCTTGCCGACCTCCGTCTGGATCAGGATGTACGCCTGTACCACGGAACCTCCAGGGCGGCCACGAGGATCATGTGGGGAAAAGGAACGCCACGGTATCGCGTCGCCGCTCACCACGGGGAGACCCGCGGAGGTCCGGGCCCTTGCGCCGGGGCGCGGGCACGACTGAAGTCGACGGTCACCTCGACCGTACCGAGCACACCGACGGCTCGCGACCGGGCGCTGCCGTCACGAGAAGAGGACGAACGATGAAGGGCACCGTCGGTGAGTTGGGGGAGTTCGGGCTCATCAGGGAGCTCACTTCCCGGCTCACCACCACCCCCGCGGTCCGGGTCGGCCCCGGCGACGACGCCGCGGTCGTCGCCGCGCCCGACCGCAGGGTCGTGGCGAGCACCGACATACTGCTGGAGGGCCGCCACTTCCGCCGCGACTGGTCCACCGCCTACGACGTCGGACGCAAGGCCGCCGCGCAGAACCTCGCGGACATCGCCGCCATGGGCGCCGTACCGACCGCGCTGCTCCTCGGCCTGGTCGTACCGGCCGAACTCCCGGTCACCTGGCCCATGGAGCTGATGGACGGCCTGCGCGACGAATGCCAGGTCGCGGGCGCCTCGGTGGTCGGCGGCGATGTCGTACGAGGCGACACGATCATGGTGTCGATCACCGCGCTCGGCGATCTGCGCGGCCGTGAGCCGATCACCCGGGGCGGTGCGCAGCCCGGTGACGTGGTCGCCGTGACGGGCTGGCTGGGCTGGTCCGCGGCCGGGTTCGCGGTGCTGTCGCGGGGCTTCCGCTCGCCGCGCGCGTTCGTGGAGGCGCACCGGCGCCCCGAGCCGCCGTACCACGCGGGTCCGGCGGCGGCCGGGCTCGGCGCGACCTCGATGTGCGACGTCAGCGACGGGCTGATCGCCGACCTCGGGCACATCGCGGAGGCCAGCAAGGTCCGCATCGACATCCGGTCGGGCGCGATCGACGTCCCGACGCAGATGAACGACATCGGGCAGGCCGTCGGCGTCGACCCCATCCAGTGGGTGCTCACCGGGGGAGAGGACCACGCGATCGTGGCGACCTTCGCGCCGGACGTGAAGCTGCCGGCCCGCTGGAAGGTCATCGGCGAGGTCCTCAACCCCTCCGCGCTGCCCCAGGTGACGGTCGACGGGGCGCCCTGGAACAGCAAGGGCGGCTGGGACCACTTCGGGGACATCGAGTCGTGAAGCCTCTCGTACTGACGGTGGCCGGCTCCGACTCCGGTGGAGGGGCCGGGATCCAGGCCGACTTGAAGACGATGCTGGCGCTCGGCGTGCACGGCATGAGCGTCGTCACGGCGGTCACCGCGCAGAACTCCCTCGGCGTGCAGGGCGCTTGGGAACTTCCGGCGGAGGCGGTGCGCGCCCAGTACCGCAGCGTCGTCGACGACATCGGCGTACAGGCCGTGAAGACCGGGATGCTCGCGTCGGCCGAACTCGTCGAGACGGTCGCGGGGTTGATCGGCGATACGGACGTCCCTACGGTCGTCGACCCGGTCGGCATCTCGAAGCACGGGGACTCGCTGCTGGCGGCCTCCGCGCTGGACGCCGTACGGACGAAGCTGTTGCCGGTGGCGACCGTGGCCACGCCGAATCTGGACGAAGTGGCGCAACTCACCGGCGTACGGGTCGAGTCGGAGGGGCAGTTGCGGGAGGCGGCGGCGGCCGTGCTGTCGTACGGGCCGCGTTGGGTGTTGATCAAAGGTGGTCATCTGCCGGGTGACGCCGTGGATCTGCTCACCGACGGTGCTGAGGAGCACTGGCTGCGGGTGCCTCGGCACGACAACCGGCACACCCATGGGACCGGCTGCACGCTCGCCTCGGCGATCGCGTCACAGCTCGCCAAGGGAGAGTCGGTGCCGGAGGCGGTGACGGCGGCGAAGGCGTATGTCACGGGGGCGATCGCGGCGGGGTTCGCGCTCGGTGGGGGGATCGGGCCGGTGGATCATGGGTGGGCGCTGCGGCGTGAGCTTTCCTGAAGTGCGCTTCTTCTGAGAGGGCATGGCAAAAAGCCGGCCCACACGAGGTGGACCGGCTCGATGCAGCGAACCAGCAGTGGCCGCGCGCTAGCAGTACGTCAGCGCGAGACCTTGCCGGCCTTGATGCACGAGGTGCAAGCGTTCACGCGCTTCGGCGTCCCACTGACCACGGTACGGACGCGCTGGATGTTCGGGTTCCAGCGACGGGACGTACGGCGGTGCGAGTGCGAGATGTTGTTGCCGAAGCCCGGCCCCTTGCCGCAGACGTCGCAGTTGGCAGCCACGGGTCACTCCAAAGACTTCAGATGCACAGATGCACTTACGGATGATCCCGGCATGCCGGGATCGAGATCGTAGGATCTGGAAGTGGCACTGCCAGGGGGGATGGCCCGATCGGGATCGGGCAACCGGAGCAGCATACAACGACCGCGCCGGTACAACGAAACTACCATGCCTGGTCGGGGGCCCGCTCCGGCCCTCCTCGGGCCCGGGCCGTTCCGGGGTCTACGCTGCGTTGCCAGTCCAGCAGCTCAAGGAGGCGCAGGTGCCGCAGGTGCCGCAGACATTCTTCGATGCTCTCGCGGTGCGCACCTGGTGCGGTCTCGCGCTGCGGGCGCTGGGGCGTGCGCGCGAGGAGATCGACGCGATCAACGTGTACCCGGTGGCCGACGGGGACACCGGCACCAACCTGTACCTGACCATGGAGTCCGCCGTCACCGCGGTCGAGGCGGTATTCGACGGACACGGCACCCTGACCGAGCGGAAACCGCCGCTGGCCGACGCCGCCCGCGCGATGGCCCACGGGGCGCTCATAGGGGCGCGCGGCAACTCCGGGACGATCCTCGCGCAGCTGCTCCGGGGCATGGCCCAGGTCCTCGCCGCCGACGGTGAGACGGCTCACACGGACGGAGAGGGCCTACGGTTCGCCCTGCGCCGCGCGGCCGACTCCGCCCGGCACGCGGTGGCCCACCCCGTCGAGGGCACCGTCCTCTCGGTCGCCTCGGCCGCGGCGGACGCGGCCGACGGCACCGACGGCGACTGCGGGGCCGTGGCACGGGCCGCCTACGGGGGAGCGTGCGCGGCGCTGGCCGCGACCCCGGGGCAGCTTGCCGTCCTGGAGCGCGCGGGAGTCGTGGACGCGGGCGGGCGGGGGCTGGTGGCGGTGCTGGCCGCGCTGGTGGAGACGTTCACGGGAGAGGTCCCGGTCTTCACGGTTCTGGAGGCGCACGCACGCGTGGAGGCCGTTCTGGATTCAGGTGCTTCCGAAGTCACCCCTTGCGAGGGCGGTGGCCCCGCCTTCGAGGTGATCTACCTCCTGGAGGCCGACGACTCCGCCGTGACGCGGCTGCGGCAGCGGCTGGACGCCCTCGGTGACTCGCTCGTCGTGGTCGGCGGCGACGGCCTGTGGAACGTCCACGTGCACGTGGACGACGCGGGTGCCGCCGTGGAGGCGGGCGTCGAGGCCGGACGGCCGTACCGGATCCGGATCACGCACTTCGGGCTCGGTGACGTCCACACCACCGGTGCCGAACGGCCGCCCAGGGAGCGCGCGCAGCGGGCCGTCGTCGCCGTGGTCCCTGGGGAGGGTCTGGCCGGGCTCTACGGAGAGGCAGGCGCGACCACCGTGCTCGCGCGCCCCGGGGAGCCGCCCGCCAGTGGGGAGTTGGTCGCGGCCGTACGGCGGGCACACGCGCGTGAGGTCGTGCTGCTGCCCAATGACGCGGAGCTGCGGCACACCGCCGCGGCTGCCGCCGAGCAGGCCCGGGCCGAGGGCATCCGGGTCGCGCTGATCCCGACGCGCTCCGCGGTCCAGGGGATCGCGGCGCTCGCCGTGCACGAGCCGGAGCGGCGCTTCGACGAGGACGTCGTCTCGATGACCTCGGCGGCGGGCGCGACCCGCTACGCCGAGGTCGCCGTCGCCGAACGCCAGTCCTGGACCATGGCCGGCATCTGCCAGGCCGGGGACGTCCTGGGTCTCGTCGACGGCGATGTGGCGGTGATCGGCGCCGATGTCACGGCCACCGCCCGGGCCGTCCTCGACCGGATGCTCGCGGCCGGCGGCGAACTGGTCACGCTCGTCCTCGGCGACGAGGCACCCGTGAGCGTCGCCGACATCCTGGAGATCCACGTCCGGGAGTCGTACCTCGCGGTCGACACGGTGGTGTACCGGGGCGGCCGACAGGGTGCCCTGTTGCTCATCGGCGTGGAGTAGGACCCCGGCCCCACCCCAACTCCCCCTACTTCTCCGTCTGTTCCTCCATCAGCTGGAGCAGCTGCTCCGCCTCGGCGCGACGGGCCCGTACCGTCTCGTCGCCGTCGTCGGCACCCTCGTAGGCCTTCAGCACCCCACGCGCGCGTGCCGCCGCGTCGGCGGGGCGGCTGAGGTCGGCCTCCAGCCAGCCCGCGGCGAGTTCGGCGCCGGTGCGGGTGTGCACCGCGCCCTCCCCGAGGGCCGCGAACACGGTGACCGACTCCGCGGTCTGCGTCAGGGCGTCCTCGAACGCGGCCTGGATCGCGGTGTCCTCGGCCTCCTCGGCGACGGAACGGGCCAGCAGCTCGCCGAACTGCCGGTGCGTGTGGCCGAGTTCGCCGGTGAGCCGCTGCCGTGCCTCCTGGTCGTCGGTCACGAGCAGCGCGGCCTCGCACTCCTGGATCGCGCCCGCCATCAACTCCCGCGCGCGGTCCAGGCCCCGGTCCGCCCGGTCCGCGCGCAACGCCAGCCACGCGCGGGCGCGCAGCGAGCGGACGAGCCCGTGCACGTTGCCCAGGGAGCGCCACAGGTCGCCCGCGCGCTCGTACGCCTGGTCGGCCTCGGCGGGCAGCTCCGCGTGGCCCAGGGACTCGGCGGCGAGGTGGGCGAGCGTCGCGTGGTCGTTCTGCTCGGGCCAGTGCCGGGCGATCTCGGCCGCCTGCAACCGCCGTTCGGCCGCCGCGCGATGCTCGCCCAGCTCGCTCAGGCAGTCACCGAGCCACCACTGCGTCTGGACGATCGCGCCGTCGCCGTGCGTCTCGACGCTCAGATCGGGCAGCGCCGACTCCAGCACCTCTGCCGCCTCGGCCCACCGGCCCTGGCGCAACAGGAAGCCACCGAGCTGGTGCCGCGCCCAGGCGCCCAGCGTCGGCCCCTCGCCCGCCTCGTCGGACCAGTGCGCGGCCTCCAGGGCGTGCTCAGCGGCCTCCTCGGACCGCCCCCGGCCGCCGAGCACCTCGGCGAGCTGGAGATGCAGCTGCGCCCGCCCAGGGGCCTCCAGATACGGCCCACCGTGCTCCAGCGCCGCCCGCAGCGCCCGCTCCGCCTCCGTGACGTCACCGAGGTGATGGGCGAGCCCGGCCAGCCGGGCCTCGTACTCCACCGCGAACCACGGCAGCCCCGCGACCACGAACGCCGTCGACGCCTTCGAGAACAGCCGTACGGCCGTCTCCACATCCCCGGCCCGCACCGCGAGTTCGGCCAGCATCGCCTGCCCCTCGGCACCCCGCGCGGCCAGCCGCACATCATCCACGTCACCAGGAAGGGGCCGCCCCTCGACGAGAGCCAGCACCTCCCGTACGGCGGCCTCGGCGGCGGCCAGGTCCGCGCTGTCGGGTTTGTGGTCGGGGGAGTCCCCATGGACCCTGCGCATCAGGATGCGCGCCCGGCTCATCAGCACGGCCGCCGTCTGCCGTACGCCGGTGCCGTCCTCGGCGTACAGGGCGAGCACCCCGTCGTAGGGCTCGGCGATCGCCGCGAAGGCCTCGTCGACCTCGCCCGTGAGAGCGCGTACGTACGCTCCACGCGCGCGTGCCGCCCACGCCTCCCCGGGGTCGCCCGCCTCGGCGAACAGTCCGGCCGCGCGGTCGAAGAGGGCGATGCCCTCGGGGCCCCGGTCCATCGCCTGGTGGTCGGCGATCTCGGCGCGGTCGCGGGCGGACAGCTCGACGCCCTCGGAAGCCTGCGAGACGGCCAACCAGGCCTCTACAGCGTGCGGTTGGAGGGTGTCCGACAGTCGTCGCGCCTCCGTGAGGAGCGCGGTGAGGTCCTTCTCCGGGATGACCTCGGGTGCCGCCGTCGGCACGGGTGCCGCGACCGGCCTGGCCGCCGAACGCACTCCCAGGGGGAGCCGTTCCACCAGGGGCTGCTGGTCCATGCGCGCGCGTGCCTGGTCGCCGACGTGGGTCGTGCCGTTGCGCTCGTCGAAGCGGGCGGCCAGGGAGAGGGTCTCCACGCGTGCGTGCGCGGCGAGTTCGCGTGCCGTCCAGGCACGGCCGGCCGGCCCCGGTACCTGCTGGTCGCCGAGGCCCAGCTCGGTCAGGCGGTCCATCAACAGGGCCACCACCGACAGGAAGTCCAGCCCGCTGCGCGGGTTCCCGGAGTCCGTGAAGTACGCCGGACGCTCCGCGAGCAGCTCAAGACCGCGCGCCTCGTTGCCGCTCAGCGCGCAGAACTCCACATGGTCCGCGTAGGCGCCCCGCATGCTCTCCATGGGCCGTACGAGACGGAAACCGCGCAGGTGATGGGCGCGCGCCTCGTCGGCCCGTCCCAGGCGCAGCAGCGGGGTCAGGGAGGACGCGAGGACGGTGTGCGGTTCGTGGGCGCAGGTGAACTCGCCCTCCAGGACCGGCTCCCACAGGTCGAGGGCCTCGGCGTACCGCTCCTGTTGCACCTGCCACTCGCCCTGGGTGTGCAGTTCGCACGCGTGGCAGTCGGCCATGGTGTCGCGGTCGGCGGCCAGCCACGCGGCGTACGCACGCTCGGCCCGCGCCAGGTCGCCGACGTGCGAGGCGACGCTGAACTCCGCGCTGCGCACAGCCCGTTCGGAGTGTCCGGCCAGCCGGTAGCGGTGCTCCATCTCGCCGAGCCACTTCTCGATCGACGCGAGTGGGATGTGCGGCTGGCCCAGCATCCCGGACGACACCCACTTGAAGACCCAGTGCAGCGAGTGCACCTCGTACTCGTCGAAGTCCTCGGGCCGTTCGTCCCACATGCGCAGCAGGCGCGCGAAGGGGACGAACATCTTGGCCTTCTCGGAGCTGTAGTTGTAGACCTTCAGCTGATGTCCGAGCGCCTCGATCACCGCGAGCGGGACGTCCAGCTTCTCGGCCTCGGCGAGCAGGTGCTCCGCGCGCGCGTTGCGGGCCGGTCCCTCCGGCTCCTCGGAGTTCTCCGCCATCGCCCGGCGCAGCGCGTCGAAGTCCGTGATCCCTGTCATCAGTGGTCGCCCTCCCCGTGTGTGGCCCACTCCAGGAGGCCGATGAACGCCCGGTTCAGCAGTGCCGAATCGGCGGGGCGCAGTGGTCGCTGCGCCATCAGGAGTGCCTGCCCGTAGAGCGACTCCGTGGCCGTCCCGATCAGGTCCCGGTCCCTCAACGAACTGATCCGCCGGATCAGCGGGTTCAGGTGGTTGAGCACGAGACGCGCGCGTGGAGCGCTGCCCCGCAGCGAGCCCAGGATGTCCGCCCACAGGTCGTCGGCCTGCTCCTCGGCCTCCGCGCGGGCCTGCTCGTGCCGGGCGGAGCGGTCGTCCAGGTGCAGCGCGGGCACCGACAGCGGATGGAACGCCCGCAGGACCACATCGCAGCCCAGGGGATCCAGTTTGGCCCGCGCGGCGGCCAGGAAGTCCGCCAGGGCCAGCTCCTCGGCCGGATCGACCGAGTCCAGGTGCGCGGTCACGGTGTCCGAGTCCAGCTCGGCGACCACCGTCCCCGGGCGCACCGACGGCAGCGCCTCGACCAGCTCGCCGTCGTAGGTGTAACCGCCGTTGATCACCCCGATGCCCTGCGCGGACGCGATCGGGGCGACCTGCCGGTACTCCTCGACGGTCCGCGTGAAGTGCACCACCGGGTGGCGCTGCGCGAACTCCTCCAGGGACACCCGTCCGTCGGTCGTCTCGAACGGGAGCCACGGCAGCATCGTGCGCAGCATCTCCTTGTCGTGCCGCGCCAGGGACTTCACCCCCAGGTGGTGCACCGACAGGAACGCGGCAAGACGCTCCGGATCACCCGCCGCGAGCCCGGTCAGCCAGCCCCGGATGCGCTCCCCGAGCGCCTCCCGTACGGCGGCCAGCGTCTCGTCCTCGTACAGCGACTCGCGCGACGCCGTGGGCCGCAGGCTGTCCGTGTCCAGCACACAGCGCACGAAGAACGCCCAGTCGGGCAGCAGCTGTTCGGCCCGCTCGGTCAGCAGCATGCCCTTGAGATGCACCCGGTGACTCGCCCGCTGCGCCGGACTCACGGCACCGGGAAGGACATAGGCCACCCCTCGGATCCCCGCGAGCGGCACGGACAGGTCGATCGAGTCCAACGGCGTGAACCCGAACAGTTCGTGACAGTGCCGGGCCAGCGCCACCCTCCGGGTGCTGGGACTCGGGTACGACCGGTCCCAGGGCGCGGGCAGGTCGGTGATCGCCTCGCCGTCCACGCGCACGTCGTACGGCAGCAGCGCCCCGAAGTCCCGGGCCAGCGCGAGGACCTTCTCCTTGGTGAGCCACTCGCCGGCACCCGCGCGCGCCACCAGGTGCACGGTGGTGCCCGGTTCGGGACGTTCGGCGTCGGGCAGGGTCCGCACGGTGTACGAGCCGTCGTCGGTCGCGGTCCACTCCACAGGCGGCGCGTCCGGCGTACGGGCGCTGCGGCTGACGACCCGGATCCGCTCGGCGACCACGAAACAGGCGAGCAGCCCGATGCCGAACTGCCCGAGGAAGTCGGAACGGGCCTCCTGGAGCCCGTCGGCGCGCTTGGAGCTACGGCCGATGGTCGCGAGGAGGTTGTGTACGTCCGCCTCGGTGAGCCCGACGCCGGAGTCCTCGACGCGCAGGGTGCCCCCGTCGGCGAACAGCCGTACCAGGGCAGGGGAGTCGGGCTGCTCGGCCCGGCGGGCGGTGATCGCGTCCACGGCGTTCTGCAGCAACTCGCGCAGATAGACCTTGGGGCTGGAGTAGAGGTGATGGGAGAGCAGGTCCACCAGACCGCGCAGGTCGACCTGGAACGTGTGAGGTGACTGGGATGCCTGGGATGACTGTGAGGTCTGGGAGTCCATCGTCGCAGCGCCGAGGTGGGGGAAGTGCGATCGGCGCGAGGGTCGGGCGGTCCCTGTGAGGCGGTGACCGCGGGGGATGGCCGGAGCGCGCCATCCTAGGCCTCGAACGACCCACCTGACCAGGAGTTTCGCAAGACGTATACGGCATTGTCAGTGGCGTGGTGTGCAATGGATCTCGTGCCCGCACTGGAAGAACCCCTGAAAAAGGTGCTCGGCCCCGCCACCGCGAAGGTGATGGCCGAGCATCTCGGCCTGCACACAGTGGGCGACCTCCTGCACCACTACCCGCGCCGGTACGAGGAGCGGGGCCAGCTCACGCACCTCGCCGAGCTGCCGATGGACGAGCACGTCACCGTGGTCGCCCAGGTCGCCGACGCCCGGCTGCACACCTTCGCGTCCAGCAAGGCCCCCCGGGGCAAGGGCCAGCGTCTCGAAGTCACGATCACGGACGGCAGCGGCCGACTCCAACTCGTCTTCTTCGGCTCGGGAGTTCACAAACCCCACAAGGAACTGCTGCCGGGCACACGCGCGATGTTCGCCGGCAAGGTCTCCGTCTTCAACCGCCGCCTTCAACTCGCTCATCCGGCATACGAGTTGCTGAAGGGCGACGCCGAGGAGACGGTGGAGACCTGGGCGGGCAGTCTGATCCCCATCTACCCCGCCACCGCCAAACTGGAGTCCTGGAAGATCGGCAAGGCCCTCCAGACGGCACTGCCCAGCGCCCAGGAAGCCGTGGACCCGCTCCCGGACTCCCTCCGTGAAGGCCGCGGCCTGGTCTCCCTCCCCGAAGCCCTCCTCAAGATCCACCGCCCCCACACCAAGGCCGACATCGCCGCAGCCCGCGACCGCCTCAAGTGGGACGAGGCCTTCGTCCTCCAGGTGGCCCTGGCCCGCCGCCGCCACGCGGACGCCCAACTCCCCGCCGTAGCCCGCAAACCGTCCCCCGACGGCCTCCTCACGGCCTTCGACGACCGCCTCCCGTTCACCCTCACGGAGGGCCAGGTGAAGGTCTCCAAGGAGATCTTCGACGACTTGGCTACGGAGCATCCGATGCACCGGCTGCTGCAAGGGGAGGTGGGATCGGGCAAGGCGCAGCCGCTCGACTCGCTCGTGCTCACACCCGCCGGGTTCCGTCGTATGGGCGATCTGACGGTGAGGGACGAGGTTGTCGTGCCGGACGGGGAGATCGCGCTGATCGACGGGGTCTTCCCCCAGGGGGAGCGTGAGGTCTGGCGCCTGGTCCTCTCCGACGGCAGCCACGTGGAGTGCGACGACAAACATCTCTGGATCGTCGGCACGAGCGGCGGGTGGCACCGAGGACAGACTCCCAAGGTCATGACGACCCGGGAGATCCGCCTGGACACGTTCAAGGCCAACGGATCCTCGAAGTGGTATCTCCCGGCAGCCGCTCCGGTCGATCTAGGCGGCGACTGCGGACTGCCTCTCGATCCCTACCTGTTCGGTGTCCTTCTGGGCGACGGCTCGTTCCGGCACAACCTGCGGTTGTCCACGATGGACGACGAGATCCGTGATGCCGTGGCGACAGTTGTGGCCCCAGAGTGCCAAGTGGTCCCGGTGAAAGGATCTCGTTGTGACTTCACCATTCAACTTGGCCACCGGGCCGGAGGCGTCCGCAACCCCGTGATTCAGACCCTGCGTGGGTTCAATCTCTGGGGTGTCACATCGCACGGAAAGTTCGTTCCGGACGAGTTCAAGAACACATCGATCAAGAACCGCCTTGCTCTGCTGCAAGGGCTGATGGACACGGACGGGACCGTCAGCGCAGACGGCTTCAGCATCTCGTTCTGTTCTGCCTCGCTCGTATTGGCGAACGACGTTGCCTGGCTGGTGCGTTCACTCGGCGGTCGGGCACGTGTCCTGCCGAAGAAGGCGTCCTTCAACGTCTCTGTGGCCCTGCCCGACGAATACGCTCCGTTCAGGCTCGCCCGTAAGGCCGAACGCGTAGGGCCCAGGCCGAAATACAACACGTTCCGCCGCGGAATCCGGGCAGTTGAGTACGTCGGACGTAAGCCCGTCCAGTGCATCAGCGTCGCGCACCCCAGCCATGCCTACGTCACCGACAACTTCACAGTGACCCACAACACCATGGTGGCCCTTCGAGCCATGCTCGCCGTGGTCGACGCCGGCGGTCAGGCGGCGATGCTCGCCCCCACTGAAGTGCTCGCGCAGCAGCACCACCGTTCCATCACCGAGATGATGGGGGAGCTGGCCGAGGGCGGGATGCTGGGCGGGGCCGAGCGGGCGACCAAGGTCACGCTGCTCACCGGGTCCATGGGGACGGCCGGACGGCGACAGGCCCTCCTGGACCTCGTCACCGGCGAGGCCGGGATCGTGATCGGCACGCACGCGTTGATCGAGGACAAGGTCCAGTTCCACGACCTGGGTCTGGTCGTGGTCGACGAACAGCACCGCTTCGGCGTCGAACAGCGCGACGCCCTGCGGAGCAAGGGCAAACAGCCCCCGCACCTCCTCGTCATGACCGCCACCCCCATCCCGCGCACGGTCGCCATGACGGTCTTCGGCGACCTGGAGACCTCGATCCTCGACCAGCTCCCGGCAGGCCGTTCACCCATCGCCAGCCATGTGGTCCCCGCCGCCGACAAACCCCACTTCCTGGCCCGCGCCTGGGAGCGCGTCCGCGAGGAGGTCTCCAACGGCCATCAGGCGTACGTCGTCTGCCCACGCATCGGCGACGAGGACGACGACCCCAAGAAGGCAGGCAAGGCCAAGAAGAAGTCCCCCGAGGACGATGCGGAGAAGCGCCCACCGCTCGCCGTTCTCGATATCGCCGCCGCACTCGCCAAGGGCCCGCTCCAGGGGCTGAGGATCGAGGTGCTGCACGGCCGTATGCACCCCGACGACAAGGACGCCGTGATGCGCCGCTTCGCCGCAGGGGACACGGATGTCCTGGTCGCGACGACGGTCATCGAGGTCGGCGTCAACGTGCCCAACGCCACGGCCATGGTGATCATGGATGCTGATCGCTTCGGGGTCTCCCAGCTCCATCAGCTCCGCGGCCGAGTAGGCCGTGGCTCGGCCGCCGGCCTCTGCCTCCTGGTCTCCGAAATGCCCGAGGCCAGCCCCGCCCGCCAACGCCTCAACGCTGTCGCCTCCACCCTCGACGGCTTCGAACTCTCCCGCATCGACCTCGAACAGCGCAGAGAGGGCGATGTGTTGGGGCAGGCCCAGTCCGGTGCCCGCACGTCCCTGCGGGTGCTGTCGGTCATCGAGGACGAGGAGGTCATCGCGGAGGCGAGGGAGGAGGCGACGAAGGTGGTGGAGTCCGATCCCGACCTGGAGCACCTTCCGGCCCTGCGGACAGCTCTGGACGCCCTACTGGACGAGGAGAGAGAGCAGTACTTGGAAAAGGGCTAGGTGCGACCCCCAGGGGCGCGGGGAACTGCGCGACCAGCCACACTGATACCTGAAGACGCCCACAAGCAAGGACCCCAGATGACCCGCGTGATCGCCGGCGAAGCCGGCGGACGTCGACTAGCCGTCCCGCCCGGCACCGGAACCCGCCCCACCTCCGACCGCGCACGCGAGGGCCTCTTCTCCACCTGGCAGTCCCTCCTCGGCGCCCCCCTGAACGGCGAAAGAGTCCTGGACCTGTACGCGGGCTCGGGCGCCATCGGCCTCGAAGCCCTCTCCCGCGGCGCGAGCCACACCCTCCTAGTGGAGGCCGACCCGAAGGCCGCCCGCGTCATCAGGGAGAACGTCAAGAACATCGGCCTCCCCGGCGCCGAGGTCAGGGCGGGCAAAGTGGAGCAGATCGTCCAGACGACGGCGCCGGCAGACCCGTACGACATCGTCTTCCTCGACCCGCCGTACGTTGTCGCAGATCACGATCTTCGGGAGATTCTCCTCACACTCCGGTCCGGGGGCTGGCTCGCGCCGGACGCTCTCGTCACCGTGGAGCGCAGCACCAGAGGCGGCGAATTCGGGTGGCCGGACGGATTCGACGCGATCCGGGCCCGTCGCTACGGCGAGGGGACCTTTTGGTACGGTCGCGCCGCCTCTACGTGCGAAGACGCACGATGACCGGACCGGAGAGCGAGGGAACTCAGTTGCGCCGCGCCGTTTGTCCGGGGTCGTTCGACCCCATCACCAATGGACACCTCGACATCATCGCCCGTGCCTCCCGGCTGTACGACGTCGTGCACGTCGTCGTGATGATCAACCAGTCGAAGAAGGGCATGTTCACCGTCGACGAGCGGATCGAGCTGATCCGCGAGGTCACCGCGGAGTTCGGCAACATCCAGGTCGAGGCGTACCACGGCCTGCTCGTCGACTTCTGCAAGCAGCGCGACATCCCGGCCATCGTCAAGGGCCTGCGCGCGGTCAGTGACTTCGACTACGAACTCCAGATGGCCCAGATGAACAACGGGCTGTCGGGCGTCGAAACCCTGTTCATCCCGACCAGCCCCACCTACAGCTTCCTGTCGTCCTCGCTGGTCAAGGAGGTCGCGCAGTGGGGTGGCGACATCTCCCACCTGGTGCCGCCGATCGTCCTGGAAGCGCTCCACGAGCGGCTCGGCCAGGGCTGAGGCACTGACAGTGCGTCATCCGGTGTCGGGCGGGGCGGGAGTGGTCGTACAGTCGACCCGTCCGTCTCCAACACGTCGGTAGAGAGTGGCGAGCACACGGTGGACGTGCAGAAGAAGCTCGACGAGATCGTCGCCTCGGTCTCCAGCGCCCGGTCCATGCCCATGTCGGCCTCGTGCGTGGTCAACCGCGCCGAGCTGCTCACGCTGCTCGAAGAGGTGCGTGCGGCCCTGCCCGACTCGCTGGCGGAGGCGCAGGAGTTGATCGGCGGCCGGCACGAGATGGTCGAGCAGGCCCGCCAGGAGGCCGAGCGGATCATCCACACCGCGCACGCCGAGCGCGGCTCGCTGATCTCCGACACCGAGGTCGCCCGCCGCTCGCAGAACGAGGCCGACCGCATCCTCGCCGAGGCCCGCCAGGAGGCCGAGGAGGTCCGCGCGGAGGCCGACGACTACGTCGACTCCAAGCTCGCCAACTTCGAGGTCGTCCTCACCAAGACCCTCGGCTCGGTCGGTCGCGGCCGCGAGAAGCTGCTCGGCACCGGCCCCGGCATCGACGACCAGGGCTACGAGGACGAGGACGCCCCCGAGCGCAGCCACGACCCCGAGACCCTGCGCCGCGACGCCGACGCGTACGTGGACGTCAAGCTCGGCGCCTTCGAGGCGGTGCTCGCCAAGACCCTGGATGCCGTAGGGAAGGGCCGGCAGAAGCTGCACGGGCGGCTCGCCAGCGACGATCTCGGCGCCCTCTCCCTCGACGACGACGGCAACCAGGTCCAGCACACCAGCGACGCCGACTACCTCGCCGACCTCGCGACCGTCACGGACACCCCGGTCTCGGCCACCCCGCTCCAGCCCGAGCAGCAGGACTACGCCCCGCAGGCGGCCTACGACTACCAGCAGACCGCCCAGCAGCAGGACCCGTACGGCTACCAGCAGCAGGGTTACGCCCAGCCCCAGCAGCAGGACCCGTACGGGTACCAGCAGGCCGACCCCTACGCCTACCAGGGCTACGACACCGGTCAGCAGCCCGTGTACGACCCGAACCAGATGCAGCAGGCCCAGGTCGACCCGCAGCAGAACCAGCAGGCCCAGGGTCAGCAGGGCTACGCGCTCGACGAGACCAGTCTCTTCGACACCGGCATGATCAGCGCGGAGCAGCTGCGGGCGTACGAGCAGGGTCGCGGCCTGTAACGATCCGGGCCGGTGGCCGAGAGCGCGCACCGGATTGGGCCGTGAGCGAAAGGTCCAGTATCCTGGTTCTTCGGTCGCGTGTACGTCCGCGATCACCGCTGCCCGGAAGCACCGAAGGGCGGCGCCCCATGAGCTCAGCAGACCGAAAGACAGGGATGGCTCTGAACGCCCGCCTCGACCACCGCAACCCTCTCGTGTTCGACACTCACGAGCTGGGTCGGCGTCCTGGTGCGCTGCTGCGCCTGAACCGTTCGATCGACGCTCCCAAGGATCTCGGGATCCAGGGGGTCATCGGAGTGCCGGAAGGCGCCCCGGTGGAGCTCGACCTCCGCCTTGAGTCCGTCATGGAAGGGGTGCTTGTCACAGGCACCGCCCGTGCAACGGCCAAGGGGGAGTGCGTAAGGTGTCTGGAGCCGCTTGAGCTGTCGCTCGAAGCGGACTTCCAGGAGATGTTCTCGTACCCTGACGCCGACGACCGTGGCCGCCCCAAAGCGGAACCGGTCGACGACGCCGAGGAAGACGAGGACAGGCTCTTCATCGAGGACGGCTTGTTCGACCTCGAATCCGTGCTGCGCGATGCGGTGGTGCTCGCACTGCCGATGCAGCCGGTGTGCCAGGACGACTGTCTGGGCCTGTGCTCCGAGTGCGGGGTACGGCTCACGGACGACCCGGACCACCACCATGACGCCGTCGACATCCGTTGGGCGGCACTGCAGGGACTCGCCGGTTCACTCGAAGACGGCGAGAAGGACGAGATCAGTGGCGAGGCGCCCCGACCGGCGCGCGCCAACGAGAAGCAGGAGAAGTAGCCGTGGCTGTTCCGAAGCGGAAGATGTCGCGCAGCAACACGCGCCACCGCCGGTCGCAGTGGAAGGCTGCGGTCACCCCTCTGGTTGCGTGCGAGCGCTGCCACGAGCCCAAGCAGCAGCACATCGCGTGCCCTTCTTGCGGCACGTACAACAAGCGCCAGGTCCTCGAGGTCTGAGCGGCTGGTGAGAGGCACCATGTCTGACGTCAAGGCCGACTCAGTCGCCAAGAAACACGCGGACACAGCCTCGTCCCACACGCTGTTGGAAGGGCGGCTCGGGTATCACCTCGAGTCCGCCCTTCTGGTGCGTGCGCTGACCCACCGTTCGTACGCGTACGAGAACGGCGGTCTGCCGACGAACGAGCGGCTGGAGTTCCTCGGGGACTCCGTGCTCGGCCTCGTCGTCACGGACACGCTGTACACGACCCACCCCGACCTGCCCGAAGGCCAACTGGCCAAGTTGCGGGCCGCGGTGGTCAATTCTCGTGCGCTGGCGGAGGTCGGTCGCGGTCTGGAACTCGGCTCCTTCATCCGGCTCGGCCGCGGTGAAGAGGGCACGGGGGGCCGGGACAAGGCGTCCATCCTCGCCGACACCCTGGAAGCGGTGATCGGCGCGGTCTATCTCGACCAGGGCCTCGACGCGGCCTCCGAACTGGTACATCGCCTGTTCGACCCGCTCATCGAGAAGTCCTCGAACCTCGGTGCCGGCCTGGACTGGAAGACCAGTCTCCAGGAGCTCACCGCGACCGAGGGGCTCGGTGTCCCCGAGTACCTGGTCACGGAGACCGGCCCCGATCACGAGAAGACCTTCACCGCTGCCGCCCGCGTCGGAGGCGTCTCGTACGGCACCGGCACCGGCCGCAGCAAGAAGGAGGCGGAGCAGCAGGCCGCCGAGTCCGCCTGGCGGTCCATCCGGGCCGACGCGGACGAGCGAGCCGAGAAGGCGAAGGAGGCGGCCGAACAACAGGCCGTCGAGACCGCCGCCGAGGCCGCTGAGCAGCCTGCCGAGGAGAGCGCCGACACGTCGTCGGCGTCCGCCTGACCGAACAGCGCGACCCGAGCGCCCGTCCCCGAGTGGGGCGGGCGCTCGGCTCATTCACCCGTGACCACAGGGGATGCCATGCCCGAGTTGCCCGAGGTCGAGGTCGTCCGGCGCGGTCTGGAGCGGTGGGTCGCCCAGCGCACCGTCGCCGACGCCGAGGTACTGCATCCGCGTGCGGTACGACGTCATGTCGCCGGCGCCGACGACTTCGCGCACCGGCTCAAGGGGCATCGGATCGGCACGCCGAGCAGGCGCGGCAAGTATCTGTGGCTGCCGTTGGAGGACACGCATCAGGCGGTGCTGGCGCACCTCGGGATGAGTGGCCAACTCCTGGTCCAGCCGCACGAGTTGCCTGACGAGAAGCATCTGCGCATCCGGGTCGGGTTCGCCGACTCCCTCGACACGGAACTCCGCTTCGTCGACCAACGCACCTTCGGTGGGCTGTCGTTGCACGACACCACCCCGGACGGGCTGCCGGACGTCATCGCGCACATCGCGCGTGACCCCCTGGACCCCTTGTTCGACGACGAGTTGTTCCACCAGGCCCTGCGCCGCAAGCGCACGACCATCAAACGGGCCCTGCTCGACCAGTCGTTGATCAGCGGGGTCGGCAACATCTATGCGGACGAGGCCCTTTGGCGGGCCCGCGTCCACTACGAACGCCCGACCGCGACCTTCACCCGCCCGCGCACCGCCGAACTCCTGGGCCACGCGCGGGATGTGATGAACGCGGCCCTCGACGTGGGCGGCACCAGCTTCGACAGCCTGTACGTCAACGTGAACGGGGAGTCGGGCTACTTCGACCGCTCGCTCGACGCGTACGGCCGCGAGGGTCTGCCGTGCCGGCGCTGCGGTACGCAGATGAGCCGGCGGGCGTGGATGAACCGGTCGAGCTACTTCTGCCCCAAGTGTCAGCGGGCGCCCAGGAGTTAGCGGGCGCCGCGGGTCCGGAAGCCGCCGATGGTCTAGAGGCCGCCGCGCGTCTCGTCGTAGCGCGTGCGGGCCGCGAGGACGTCGTCCATGCGGGACTCCACGAAGTCGACGAGATCCTTCAGGCGTTCGGCGACTCCGTGTCCCAGCGGGGTCAACTCGTAGTCCACGCGCGGCGGGTTGGTCTGCTGGGCCTCGCGGTGGACCAGGCCGTCGCGCTCCAGGGCGTGCAGGGTCTGCGAGAGCATCTTCTCGCTGACGCCGTCGACGCGGCGGCGCAGCTCGTTGAAACGCAGCGAGCCCTCGTGCAGCGCGCACAGGGTGAGTCCGCCCCAGCGGCCTGTGATGTGCTCCAGGGTGCCTCGGGAGGGGCAGGCCTTCGCGAAGACGTTGTACGGGAAGCTCTGCTCCTCCGTACGCTCCTGGGTCGTGTCCATGTCGCCAGGGTACGCGAACACAGCGCTAACCAAAAGGGAGCACTAACCAGTGGTTAGCGCTCCCTGTAGGTGTCGCCGTAGGTGTCCTGCGGTGTCGGACTAGTACCCGAAGTCCTGCGTCCACCAGGGGCCGCCGGTGCCGAAGTGCACACCGACACCCAGGGTCTTGAAGTCGCAGTTCAGGATGTTGGCCTTGTGGCCGGGGCTGTTCATCCAGGCGTCCATGACCGCGGCCGCGTCGGCCTGGCCGCGGGCGATGTTCTCGCCGCCGAGGTTGGTGATGCCGAGCTTCTCCGCCCGGTCCCACGGGGTGGCCCCGCTGGGGTCGGTGTGGTCGAAGAAGTCCTGGTCGGCCATCTGCTGGCTGAAGTTCTCGGCCAGGGTGGTCAGCGAGCTGTTGGCGGCCACCGGGCTGCAACCGACGAGCGCGCGCTGCTCGTTGACGAGCTTGAGCACCGCGGCCTCGGCCGCTGCCTCCGTGGGGACCGTCACCGGTGCGTCGGCGGACTGCGTGGGCGTCGGAGTGGTGGGCTTCGCCGAGGGGGTCGAGGTCGTCGGCTCCTCGGTCGGGGTGGCCGCCGGCTTCTTCGCCGGGGCCTTGGTGGCGGGCGCGGTGGCGGACTTGGTCGGAGCCGCCGACGGGGAGGCCGCGCGGTTCGCGTCGCGGCTCGTGGACGAGCCGTCGTCGCGGGACTCCGCGCTGCCGGAGGTACCGCCCTGCTCGGTCGCCGAGTTGGACGGCGAACCGGCCGCCTGCACCTGGTCCGAGCCGCCACCGCCGCCGAGCTTGTAGTTCTCCAGCCCCGGCATCGCGCCCGCGGCGACCGCGACCGTGCCGATGGCGACGGCGGCGGAGACACCGAGCAGACCCGTCTTGACCGGCGTCACGGTCTTGCGCTTACGGCGGCGGCCGCGGCCCGGGCGTGAGCCGTCGCCCCGGGAGGCGGTGGCGCCGGCCGCCTCGGGGAAGACCACGGCGTAGTCCTCCTCGGTGGCGAAGAGGTAGGCCTCGCTCTTGCGGCGGGAGTCGGCCTTGAGCCGGCTCTCGGCCTTCAGCCGGGCCTCGCTCTTCGGCGGGGCCTCGTGGTTCGCGCGGCCCTCGTGGACCCGGTGGTCCGTGGGGGCCTGGTGGTTCGGGTGGGGCTGGTGGAACTCGGCGGGACCCTCCGGGTGGAGATAGGGCGCCATGCCGATCGTCGAGCCGTCGGCCGGGTTCCAGTCGAAGCGGTCGTTCCGGCTGGAGTGGTCGGAGTGGTCGTTCCAGTCGTACGAGTCATGCGGGTCGTAGCCGCTCGTGTATGAGCCGTGCGTCTCTGTGACCCCCGTGGCGCGGCTCGTGGCGGCGCGGCCGGCGGCGGAGCGTCGGTGGCGTCCCATGTCCTTGCCTTTCGTCCTTGCGGTCAACTCGTCCGTGCGGTGACCCAGCTCACTCGATCGAGTGAGTTTCATATGAGATTCATTGGGGCGGACGGTACCGCATGGCGCGAGGGGAGCAAGTGCCCAGAGAGGTTTTGGCCGGTTAGGTTGCAGCCATGAGCGAGGATGTGCGGATGGTCGCCTGGGTGCGAGGGCGTGTGCAAGGTGTGGGTTTTCGGTGGTTTACCCGTGCCAAGGCTCTGGAGATCGGGGGCCTGAGTGGTTTTGCTCTCAATTTGGGCGACGGACGCGTCCAAGTGGTCGCGGAGGGATCGCGTGAGGGCTGCCGAGGACTCCTCGACTGGCTCCAGGGGCACGACACGCCCGGGCGCGTGGATGGCGTCACCGAGATCTGGGACACACCCCGCGGCGGCTACGACGGCTTCGCGATCCGCTGAGCACAATCTGCGAAACGGTGTAAAGCGGCCCTGGCGGAAGCGGCGGGACATGCCGCCGGCAGCTGCCCATAGCGGAAACTGCCTGGTGGTTGCCAAGAACGGCTCGCTCTGGCAGGCTCCGCACCTAAGGATGATCGCCACACCCAGCGAGGCCCCGCAGGAGTCGCAGTGCCGCCCGGTCAGGGCCGCGTGCCCCCGGGTCGCCCGCCAATACGGGGCGTGATCGTGTTGACCGTCAAACTTTTTGGTGAGACTCTGAAAGCCCCGCGCACCTTAGCTGTTTGGCATGGAAGAACAGCAGAGCAACACTCGATTGTGTCAAGCATCGCGGGTGCGATTCCCTCACGACCCACACCGCTTCGGTCGGTCACTCAGTGTGGAGGACCATCCATCATGGCAAAGGCGCTTCTCGGTTACGTCGGCGGCTCCGACCCGCGACTCCTCGCCGAGATGCGACGGCTCCAGCAACGCGTCCAGGACCTGGAATCCGAGCTCGTTCGGATCCAGGACGAGAACGACGCGCTGACGGCTGCCGCAACTCACGATTCGCTTCTCGAGCTCGACGCACGCCAGGCGGAGCCCGCGCTCACCTGATCACTGCGACGCACCACATGACAAGCAGTGGTCGGGCGGCCCGCATCAACCGCTGAGTTGTCAGAGTTTGCAAGGGACGCTTCGGCGTCCCTTCTTTCTTTCCCCCGTGCTGCCTCCACCCTCTTTAACGTTTGGTGTGCCCTGCACGTTCAAGGGCGAAACCGCGGGGAACCGGACGTTCATGGAGAGAGCGAGCGGCGGAAGGTAGAGTCCAGCGGCGTGCACCTCAAGGCCCTGACCCTGCGGGGGTTCAAGTCGTTCGCCTCGGCGACCACGCTCCGGTTCGAGCCGGGGATCACGTGCGTCGTCGGTCCGAACGGCTCGGGCAAGTCCAATGTCGTGGACGCGCTCAGCTGGGTCATGGGCGAACAGGGCGCCAAGTCGCTGCGCGGCGGCAAGATGGAGGACGTCATCTTCGCCGGCACCACCGGCCGCCCCCCGCTGGGCCGCGCCGAGGTGTCCCTCACCATCGACAACTCCGACGGTGCCCTGCCCATCGAGTACGCCGAGGTCACCATCACGCGGATCATGTTCCGCAACGGCGGCAGCGAGTACCAGATCAACGGCGACACGTGTCGCCTCCTCGACATCCAGGAACTCCTCTCCGACTCCGGCATCGGCCGCGAGATGCACGTCATCGTCGGCCAGGGCCAGCTCGACTCCGTGCTCCACGCCGACCCCATGGGCCGCCGCGCCTTCATCGAGGAGGCGGCCGGAGTCCTCAAGCACCGCAAGCGCAAGGAGAAGGCGCTCCGCAAACTGGACGCGATGCAGGCCAACCTCGCGCGCGTGCAGGACCTGACGGACGAACTCCGCCGCCAGCTCAAGCCCTTGGGCCGCCAGGCCGCGGTCGCCCGCCGTGCGGCCGTCATCCAGGCAGACCTCCGGGACGCCCGCCTCCGTCTGCTCGCCGACGATCTCGTACGACTGCGCCAGGCGCTGAACACCGAGATCGCCGACGAGGCCGCGCTGAAGGGACGCAAGGAGGCCGCCGAACTGGAGCTGCGCAAGGCGCTCCAGCGCGAGGGCCTCCTGGAGGACGAGGTACGGCAGCTCACACCGCGCCTCCAGCGCGCCCAGCAGACCTGGTACGAGCTGTCCCAACTGGCCGAGCGGGTACGCGGCACGATCTCGCTGGCCGACGCCCGCGTGAAGAGCGCGACGTCGGCCCCTCCGGAGGAACGGCGGGGCCGTGACCCCGAGGACATGGAGCGCGAGGCCGCCCGCATCCGCGAGCAGGAAGCCGAACTCGAAGCGGCCCTTGAGGCGGCCGAGCACGCCCTGGAGGACACGGTCGCCCACCGCTCCGATCTGGAGCGGGAGTTGACGGCCGAGGAACGGCGCCTGAAGGACGTGGCCCGTTCCATCGCCGACCGCCGCGAGGGCCTCGCCCGCCTCAACGGCCAGGTCAACGCGGCCCGTTCACGCGCCGCCTCCGCCCAGGCCGAGATCGACCGCCTCGCCTCCGCCCGCGACGAGGCCCAGGAACGAGCGGTCACCGCACAGGAGGAGTACGAGGCGCTCCAGTCCGAGGTCGACGGCCTGGACGCGGGCGACGAGGAACTCACCGCGCGCCACGAGACGGCCCGGGCCGGCCTCGCCGAGGCGGAAGCAGCCCAGGCCGCCGCCCGCGAGGCATCCACAGCGGCGGAACGCCAACGCGCCGCCACCCAGGCCCGCCGAGACGCGCTGGCCCTGGGCCTGCGCCGCAAGGACGGCACCGGCATACTGCTGGGCGCCCGCGACCGCCTCACCGGAATCCTGGGTCCGGCGGCGGAACTCCTCACGGTGACCCCGGGCCACGAGACAGCCCTGGCGGCGGCCTTCGGCGCGGCGGCGGACGCGATCGCCGTGACGACACCGTCCTCGGCGGCGGACGCGATCCGCTTGCTGCGCAAGCAAGACGGGGGCAGAGCGGCACTGCTGCTGGCAGGAGGCCCTGAGCATTCGACCCCGGTGACTGAGGCGCCCCAAAGGGGCGCGGGACAGCATCCATTTGCGGCTCCGCCGCGGAGCGCGACCAGCCACGACGCACCCGCAGACGCCCAACGACCTTTCGCGGCAGATCTGGTCCGCGCCCCCGCCGACCTCATGCCCGCAGTCCGCCGCCTCCTGCACAACTACGTCGTGGTCGACACCCTCGAAGCCGCCGAGCAACTCGTATACGCCCACCCCGAGTTGACCGCGGTCACCGCCGAAGGCGACCTGCTCGGCGCCCACTTCGCCCACGGCGGCTCCGCAGGCGCCCCCAGCCTCCTCGAAGTCCAGGCCTCCGTAGACGAAGCCGCAGCCGAACTCGAAGAACTGGCAGTCCGCTGCGAGGAGTTGGCCGCCACCCAGCAGACCTCAGGCGAGCGCCGCAAGGAATGCACCGCGCTGGTCGAGGAGTTGGGGGAGCGCCGCCGAGCCGCAGAGCGCGAGAAGTCGACCGTGGCACAGCAGTTGGGCCGGCTCGCAGGGCAGGCCCGGGGCGCCGCCGGCGAGGCCGAGCGATCGACCGCGGCGGCGGCACGGGCACAGGACGCGCTCGACAAGGCCGTAGAAGAAGCCGAGGTGCTCGCCGAACGGCTGGCCGTGGCCGAGGAGATGCCGGTCGAGGAGGAGCCCGACACCTCCGTGCGGGATCGGCTCGCCGCCGATGGGGCCAATGCTCGGCAGACCGAGATGGAGGCGCGGCTTCAGGTCCGTACGCATGAGGAGCGGGTCAAGGGGCTTGCCGGGCGGGCCGATTCGCTGGATCGCGGGGCCCGGGCCGAGCGGGAGGCGCGGGCGCGGGCGGAGCAGCGGCTCGCGCGGTTGCGGCACGAGGCGGCCGTCGCGGAGGCCGTCGCCTTCGGGACGCGGCAGCTGCTCGCCCACGTCGAGGTGTCCCTCGCCCGTGCCGACGAGGAGCGCACCGCCGCCGATGCCGCCAAGGCGCGCCGCGAGCAGGAGCTGACCGCCGCCCGCAACCAGGGGCGCGACCTCAAGGGCGAGCTCGACAAGCTGACGGACTCGGTGCACCGCGGCGAGGTGCTCGGGGCCGAGAAGCGGATGCGGATCGAGCAGCTGGAGAGCAAGGCGCTGGAGGAACTGGGGGTCGAGCCGACGGGGCTCGTCGAGGAGTACGGGCCGCATCAGCTCGTGCCGCCCTCGCTCGCCGCCGAGGGCGAGGTGCTCCCGGATGATCCGGAGGACCCGCGCAACCAGCCCCGTACGTTCCACCGCGCCGAGCAGGAGAAGCGGCTCAAGTCCGCCGAACGGGCGTACCAGCAGCTCGGGAAGGTGAACCCGCTCGCGCTGGAGGAGTTCGCGGCGCTGGAGGAGCGGCACAAGTTCCTCAGCGAGCAGTTGGAGGACCTGAAGAAGACCCGCGCCGACCTGCTTCAAGTGGTGAAGGAGGTCGACGAGCGCGTCGAGCAGGTCTTCACCGAGGCCTACCGGGACACGGCCTTGCAGTTCGAGGGTGTCTTCAGCCGGCTGTTCCCGGGCGGCGAGGGGCGGTTGATCCTGACCGATCCCGACAACATGCTGACCACGGGTGTGGATGTCGAGGCGCGTCCCCCCGGTAAGAAGGTCAAGCGGCTCTCCCTGCTCTCCGGCGGGGAGCGGTCCCTCACCGCCGTGGCGCTGCTGGTGTCGATCTTCAAGGCTCGGCCCAGCCCGTTCTATGTGATGGACGAGGTCGAGGCGGCGCTCGACGACACCAACCTCCAGCGGCTGATCCGGATCATGCAGGAGTTGCAGGAGGCCTCGCAGCTGATCGTGATCACCCACCAGAAGCGCACGATGGAGGTCGCCGACGCGTTGTACGGCGTCTCCATGCAGGGCGACGGGGTGTCGAAGGTCATCTCACAGCGTCTCCGCTAGACCTTCATCATGCGTTCAAGTTCTGAACGCATTGCGGTGGCCTGTGGGGTTGGATTTCACAGCAGACCCCCTATTGACTTCGAAACTTGAAGGCATAGTCTCTGCAACGTTGCTTTTACCTTCAGGTGGTGGGCAGCGGGAAGCTGTGCGCCACTGGAAGGGTCGCCCCCCACCCCGGCAGCGACGCCGGTGGCCTCAGGAGTTACACGTGACCAGCACTGCGCAGGCACCTCAGTCAGGAGCCGGGCCGGCTCATCCCGAACATCTCGCGCACGTCATCTTCATCGCGGCGGCGGCCGCGATGGGCGGCTTCCTGTTCGGCTACGACAGTTCCGTGATCAACGGTGCCGTCGAGGCGATCCGCGACCGCTACGACGTGGGCTCCACGGTTCTGGCACAGGTCATCGCCATCGCCCTGATCGGCTGTGCCATCGGCGCGGCGACCGCGGGCCGGATCGCCGACCGGATCGGCCGTATCCGCTGTATGCAGATCTCCGCGGTGCTGTTCACCATCAGCGCCGTCGGTTCGGCGCTGCCCTTCGCGCTCTGGGACCTCGCCTTCTGGCGGGTCATCGGCGGTTTCGCCATCGGCATGGCCTCCGTCATCGGCCCGGCCTACATCGCCGAGGTGTCCCCGCCCGCCTACCGCGGCCGGCTCGGCTCCTTCCAGCAGGCCGCGATCGTCATCGGCATCGCGATCTCGCAGCTGGTCAACTGGGGTCTGCTGAACGCCGCCGACGGCGACCAGCGCGGCAAGCTCATGGGCCTTGAGGCCTGGCAGGTCATGCTCGGCGTCATGGTGATCCCGGCCGTCCTCTACGGCCTGCTCTCCTTCGCCATCCCCGAGTCCCCGCGCTTCCTGATCTCCGCGGGCAAGCTGAGCCGCGCGCACGACGTGCTGCGTGAGGTCGAGGGCGACGACATCGACCTGGACGCCCGGGTCGCCGAGATCGAGCACGCGATGAAGAGCGAGCACAAGTCGACCTTCAAGGACCTGCTCGGTGGTGGCGGCTTCTTCTTCAAGCCGATCGTCTGGGTCGGCATCGGCCTCTCGGCCTTCCAGCAGCTCGTCGGCATCAACGTCGCGTTCTACTACTCCTCGACGCTGTGGCAGTCCGTCGGCGTCGACCCCACGCAGTCGTTCTTCTACTCCTTCACGACGTCGATCGTGAACATCATCGGCACCGTGATCGCCATGATCTTCGTGGACCGCATCGGCCGTAAGCCGCTGGCCCTCATCGGCTCGGTCGGCATGGTCGTCGGTCTCGCGCTGGAGGCCTGGGCCTTCTCGTACCACCTGGTCGACGGCAAGCTGCCCTCCGCGCAGGGCTGGACCGCGCTGATCGCGGCCCACGTCTTCGTCCTGTTCTTCGCCCTGTCCTGGGGTGTCGTGGTCTGGGTCTTCCTCGGCGAGATGTTCCCGAACCGGATCCGCGCCGCCGCCCTGGGCGTCGCCGCCTCCGCGCAGTGGATCGCCAACTGGGCCATCACCGCGAGCTTCCCGTCGCTGGCCGACTGGAACCTCTCCGCGACCTACGTGATCTACACGGTCTTCGCCGCGCTCTCCATCCCGTTCGTCCTCAAGTTCGTGAAGGAGACGAAGGGCAAGAGGCTGGAGGACATGGGCTGACCGGGCCCACCCCACAAGCTCGGGGAGACGGGCTCAATCCCCCGCCGCCCGTCTCCCCGAAACCACCCATCGGTCACCAGATGAGGACGCCGCCGCCGATCTCCCGGGCCCGGAGAGCGGCGGCCTCGATGTTGTCCAGGCGGCTCTCGACCAGGTCGGTACGCTCCCCGACCGCCGCGGCGACGGCTTCCAGATGCTCCCGCAGCAGCGCCAGCTCGCGCAGGAACTCCGGTACGTCCGAGGCCTCGACGTACAGGTCGCTGGAGGCCAGCACGGGAAGGTACACACAGCCCAGCGAGCGCACGGGCGCCGAACCCCACACGGTCTCGCGCCAGTTCTCGAAGCCGGCCGAGTCGTTGCAGCCCTCCGGAACGTCGAGCACGTTCCACTGGCCGTCCGCGTCACGCAGGAACACATCCACAGCCAAGGTCATGACCGCAGTGGACCACCGGTCGACCGGCCGGTCCACCGGTTGCGGGTAAAGGTCACCCTTCGTATCGGGGTCACTCCCCGAGCCGCGGCAGCACCCGCTCCGCGAACAGCCGCAGGCTGCGCCATCCCTCGTCCACCGGCATCCCGCCCGACAGCGGATGGAGTACGAGGTTGTCGAGCCCCAGCGCCACGCACTCGTCCGGCGTGAGAATGCGGTAGACGCCCTCCGCGCGCAGCTCCGCCACGGTCGTGGCCCCCGACTTCACCGCCGAGCGGATGTCCCCGGACTGCCAGGACGCGTACGTCCGCGCCTCGTGCAGGAAGTGCGCCCCGTACTCCGCCCAGGCCCGGTCCGGGTCCTCGGCGATGTGCAGCAGCGGGGTCTCGGCCCCCGGCATCATGGTCCAGCCCTCGGTGCCGTACTCGACGAGCCGGTCCTTGTAGTAGGCCTCCAGGTCGGGCAGATGCGCGCTGGGGAAGAACGGCAGGCCGAGGCGTGCGGCCCGGCGGGCGGCGGCCTTGGAGGAGCCTCCGACCAGCAGCAGGGGGTGCGGGTCGGAGAAGGGGCGCGGGGTGACCCGTACCGTACGGCCGCGGTACTCGAACTCCTCGCCGGACCACGCCTTCAGGACCGTCTCCAGCAGCTCGTCCTGGAGCTTGCCCCGGCGCTTCCAGTCCACGTCGAACTGGGCGTACTCCTCGGGCCGGTAACCGATCCCGGCCACGGTCACCAGCCGGCCGCCGCTCAGCAGATCCAGTACGGCGATGTCCTCGGCCAGCCGCAGCGGGTCGTGCAGCGGGCCGATCACCGCCGAGACCGTCACGGCGATGTGCCGGGTCGCGCCGAACACCGCGCCCGCGAAGGCGAAGGGCGAGGGCAGCCAGTTGTTGGCGACGCCGTGGTGCTCCTCCGTCTGCACGGTGGTGATGCCGTGCTCGTCGGCGTACGCGGCCATCTCCAGGGCGGCCCGGTAGCGGGCGCTCAGCGAGGCGGGGGTGGCGCCGGGTTCGACGAGGTTGAAGCGTACGACCGAGACGGGCATGGGAGGTCCCCCTTCGAGTGCGGTGGGGTCGTGCGTGGTGGGGGACGGTAGCTGACGGCATGTCAGATGGCCATGGGCATGACTGTGGGCTTCGGGGCCAAGGGCCTCCGGGCCTCTCGGCGCGTGCGAGGCCGGTACGAGATGTGGTGGCGTCGACGCCCCGGCCGCGCCCGCGCTGGGCCCCGGCGAGACCCATGGCTGATACTGGGTGGGTTATGGAAACCGTCATCCTTGCTGTAGTCATCGCCGTGGTCGTGCTCGGTGCGCTGGGCGGGCTCGTCGTCGGCAGCCGGCGCAAGAAGCCGCTGCCCCCGCCGCCCACCTCCGTCCCCGACATCACCGCCCCGCCGGCCGAGCCGCACGTCGGCGACGAGGCCGAGACGCCGCGCGACGAAGCGCGCCGGACGATAGAGGAGGTGGATCTCCCCGACGGCTCGGCCCCGGTCGCCGTCGAGGAACCCCCCGCACCGGATGTCCCCGAGCTGGATGTTCCCGAGCCGACCGCCGGACGGCTCGTCCGGCTCCGCTCCCGGCTCTCCCGCTCGCAGAACGCGCTCGGCAAGGGGCTGCTCACGCTTCTGTCGCGCGAGCACCTCGACGAGGACACCTGGGAGGAGATCGAGGACATCCTCCTCACCGCCGACGTCGGCGTGGCCCCCACCCAGGAACTGGTCGACGGCCTGCGGGCCCGCGTGAAGGTGCTCGGCACCCGCACCCCGCAGGAGCTGCGCACACTGCTGCGCGAGGAGCTGCTCAAGCTGGTCGGCACCGATGTCGACCGCACGGTCAAGACCGAGCCGGAGGACCGCAAGCCCGGGATCGTGATGGTCGTCGGGGTCAACGGCACCGGCAAGACCACCACCACCGGCAAGCTGGCCCGTGTGCTCGTGGCCGACGGGCGGACCGTCGTGCTCGGCGCGGCCGACACGTTCCGGGCCGCAGCCGCCGATCAGTTGCAGACCTGGGGCGAGCGGGTCGGTGCCCACACCGTGCGCGGGCCCGAGGCCGGGGACCCCGCCTCCGTCGCGTTCGACGCGGTGAAGGAGGGCAAGGAGATGGGGGTCGACGTCGTCCTCATCGACACGGCCGGGCGGTTGCACACGAAGACCGGGCTCATGGACGAGCTGGGGAAGGTCAAGCGGGTTGTCGAGAAGCACGCGCCGCTCGACGAGGTGCTGCTGGTGCTCGATGCCACGACCGGGCAGAACGGGCTGGTGCAGGCGCGGGTCTTCGCCGAGGTCGTCGACATCACCGGGATCGTGCTGACGAAGCTGGACGGCACGGCCAAGGGGGGCATCGTGATCGCTGTTCAGCGTGAGCTGGGGGTGCCGGTGAAGTTGATCGGGCTTGGTGAGGGGGCGGACGATCTGGCGCCGTTCGATGCGGAGGGGTTTGTTGACGCCCTTATCGGGGACTGACGCTCCACGCTCCGCTGGTTGGGCGGTTCTTCGGCTGCCGGCCGGTGGGGGCTTGTCGCGCCCACGCGGCGGAGCCGCAAATGTCACAGCCCCGCGCCCCTATAGGGCGCGCTGTAGTCAGCCTCGTTCAGAAAAGTGCCCGTCCCCAACTCGCCGTTGGGGACGGGCACTTCGGCGTTCTACGGCTATGCGCGCGACCTGTGTGCCACGTACGCCAGCGTGCCCAGGAGCAAGCGGGCCGCCGGGGGCTTCGTCGCCGAATCCAACGCGGGGGAGCGGAGCCAGCGGACCGGGCCCAGGCCTCCTCGGTCCGAGGGTGGGGCGGTGATGTGGGTGCCGGGGCCGAGGCCGCGGAGGTCCAGGGAGGTGGGGTCGTCCCAGCCCATGCGGTAGAGGAGGGCGGGGAGTTCGGCGGCGGCGCCGGGGGCGACGAAGAAGTGGGCGCGGTGGTCGGGGGTCGCCGCGACCGGGCCGAGCGGGAGGCCCATCCGCTCCAGGCGGGCCAGCGCGCGGCGGCCGGCGGGTTCGGCGACCTCGATCACGTCGAACGCGCGGCCCACGGGCAGCATCACCGCCGCGCCCGGCAACTCGGCCCAGGCGTCGGTCACTTCGTCCAGGGTCGCGCCGGCCCGCACCTCGGGCGCGAAGGTCAGGGGATGTGCGCCCGGCGCGGGGCACTTGGTGTCGCCGCAGGAACACGCGCCGCCCGCCGCCCGTGCGCCCGCGACCACGTCCCAACCCCAGAGGCCGGTGAACTCGGCCACCGCTGTGCACTCCGACGCGCGGCCGCGGCGGCGCGTGCCGGACCGGATGTCGCGGATACCCCGGCTGCTGCCGATCGTGAAGCCCATGCCCCCTCCAACGGGTCCGACGCACTGGTGGTTACGAGACGGATGCGTGTCGTCACTCTGTGCTCACGCCTGCCCCGCGCCGCGTGGTCCAGGCAGCGTCCGGGAGCGCCTTGGGTGGTGTGCTCGACGGTGCGCGCCCCTGCGTGCACCGCTGCGCCCACTTCCGGTCGTCCTATGTCAAGTGAATCGTGCGCGGGCAACCGTAGGTTCATTCGAAGGGGTGGCGAATGGTGGCGTTTCCGGGATCGCCGTGGCTGGACGGGTGATCGTAGGATTACTTTGAGTGCACAAGTCCTCGGGGCACATGCTCTTGTGGGTATGCCGCAGGCAACTCGTCATCTCGTTCGAAGGGTGACAAGTGCGGGACGGGAAGCCGTATTTACCGGCATTCTGATAGGGCTTGGCGCACAGCGGCGACAAGTGGTTCCAGGGATGGGGGCGTTCCAGTGGGCGGCAACGGCGGAAGCGGGACAACCGCGACCAGTACGGAGAAGCGCCCCAATGAGCTGCTCGGCTCGTGGTTCGTGCGCAGCGGCTGGTCCAAGGGTGAGCTGGCGCGTCAAGTGAACCGCCGGGCGCGGCAGTTGGGGGCCAACCACATCTCGACGGACACCTCGCGCGTGCGCCGCTGGCTGGACGGTGAGAACCCGCGCGAGCCGATCCCGAGGATCCTCTCGGAGCTGTTCTCCGAGCGCTTCGGCTGTGTCGTCTCGGTCGAGGACCTGGGTCTGCGCGCGGCCCGCCAGGCACCCTCCGTGTCCGGCGTCGACCTGCCGTGGACGGCCCCGCAGACGGTGGCCCTGCTCAGCGAGTTCTCCCGCAGCGACCTCATGCTGGCCCGGCGCGGCTTCCTCGGGGCCTCGCTGGCCCTGTCGGCGGGACCGTCCCTCATCGAGCCCATGCAGCGCTGGCTGGTCCCCGGCCCCTCGGCCCACCAGTCGGAGCCCGAGCCCGCGAGCGCCTCCCGGCATCAAGGGCGGCTCTCCCGGCCCGAGTTGGAGCTGCTGGAGTCCACCACGGCGATGTTCCGCAAGTGGGACGCCCAGTGCGGCGGCGGCCTCCGCCGCAAGGCGGTCGTAGGACAGCTGCACGAGGTGACCGACCTGTTGCAGGAGCCCCAACCCGAGTCCACCACGCGGAAGTTGTTCAAGGTCGCCGCCGAACTCGCCGAGCTGGCCGGGTGGATGTCGTACGACGTGGGGCTTCAGCCCACCGCGCAGAAGTACTTCGTCCTCGCCCTGCACGCCGCCAAGGAGGCGGGCGACAAGCCGCTCGGGTCGTACGTCCTGTCCAGCATGAGCCGGCAGATGATCCACCTCGGCCGGCCCGACGACGCGCTGGAGCTGATCCACCTCGCGCAGTACGGCAGCCGGGACTGCGCGAGCCCGCGGACCCAGTCGATGCTGTATGCGATGGAGGCCCGCGCCTACGCCAACATGGGCCAGCCCGGCAAGTGCAAGCGGGCCGTCCGGATGGCCGAGGACACCTTCGGGGACGTACACGACTGGGACGACCCGGACCCGGACTGGATCCGTTTCTTCTCCGAGGCCGAGCTGTACGGCGAGAACTCGCACTCCTATCGCGACCTCGCCTACGTCGCCGGCCGCAGCCCCGCCTACGCCTCGCTGGCCGAGCCCGTCATGCAGCGGGCGGTGGACCTCTTCGCCAAGGACGAGGTGCACCAGCGGTCGTACGCACTCAACCTCATCGGCATGGCCACCGTGCACCTGCTGCGGCGGGAACCCGAGCAGAGCGCGGTGCTGGCGACGGAGGCGATGACCGTCGCCAAGAAGGTGCGCTCCGAGCGCGTCAACACGCGTATTCGAAAGACCGTCGACACGGCGGTCCGTGACTTCGGTGAACTCGCCGAGGTCGTCGACCTCACCGAGCGGCTCGCGATCGAGCTGCCGGAGACCGCCGAAGCGGTCTGACACCCCCGAGCCCCGGCCGCGGCCGGCCCTCCCGAACCGCCCGACTCGGCTCCCCCATGCCAGGTCATTCGGAGGGCCGACCGCGGCCGGTCCTGTCCTTCGGGACTCGTATTCGAAAGACCGGCCGCGCGACGGTGCGCGGTGCCGGTGGGGCGGCCGGAAACGTCGGCCTCGCCGAGCGGCTCCCGGGCGGACCGCGGGAGAGCGCCGAAGGGGGCTGGGCCCCGTGCCCCGGCGTCCCCGTGCCAGGTCGGCGGAAGGCCGGGCGCGGCCGGTTTCCGGCCGTCGGAAAAGGTTGCGCCACGATAACGATCGCGCGGCCGGAGATCCGGCGGTTCATCGACGCGTAACACGCACGGCGCCTTCGTCACCCCGGTGAAACATCGAGGGGCTTCGACGGAAACCGCGCTGCGCCAATCTCAGGGCGCATAACCGGACCCCCCGCCTTGACCGGACCGCATCCAGGCTTCGCCCGCACGGGGCCGTACAACCGACGAGGAGACGCCGATGGCATCAGCCGCCATCACGCTTGCCGCTGAGGCACCCAAACTGTCCTCCGCGAACACAGGCTTCATGCTGATCTGTTCTGCCCTGGTGCTGCTCATGACACCGGGACTGGCCTTCTTCTACGGAGGCATGGTCCGCGTCAAGAGCACCCTGAACATGCTGATGATGAGCTTCATCAGCATCGGGATCGTCACCATCCTGTGGGTTCTCTACGGCTTCTCCCTCGCCTTCGGTTCGAGTAACGGCTTCATCGGCTACAACTCCGACTGGCTGGGGATGAGCAACGTCGGACTGACGGAACTCTGGGACGGCTACACCATCCCGATCTTCGTCTTCATGGTCTTCCAGATGATGTTCGCCGTCATCACCCCCGCCCTGATAAGCGGTGCCATCGCCGACCGCGTCAAGTTCTCGGCCTGGGCGCTCTTCGTCGCCCTGTGGCTCACGGTCGTCTACGTCCCGGTCGCCCACTGGGTATGGGGCGCCGACGGCTGGGCCTACAAGCTCGGTGTGATCGACTTCGCCGGTGGTACCGCGGTCCACATCAACGCCGGTGCCGGCGCCCTCGGCGTCATCCTGGTCATCGGCAAGCGCGCCGGCTTCAAGCGTGACCCCATGCGTCCGCACAGCCTCCCGCTGGTCATGCTCGGCTGCGGTCTGCTGTGGTTCGGCTGGTTCGGCTTCAACGCCGGTTCGTGGCTCGGCAACGACGACGGCGTCGGCGCGCTGATGTTCGTCAACACCCAGGTCGCCACCGCCGCCGCCATGCTCGCCTGGCTCGCCTACGAGAAGATCCGCCACGGTGCGTTCACCACGCTGGGCGCGGCCTCGGGTGCCGTCGCCGGTCTGGTCGCCATCACCCCGTCCGGTGGTGCGGTCTCCCCGATGGGCGCGATCGCCGTCGGCGCCATCGCCGGTGTCGGCTGCGCCGCGGCCGTCGGCCTGAAGTACAAGTTCGACATCGACGACTCCCTCGACGTCGTCGGCGTCCACATGGTCGGCGGTATCCTCGGCTCCCTGCTCATCGGCTTCTTCGCCACCGGCAAGGGCCAGTCCGCCGCGACCGGCGTCTTCTACGGCGACCACACCTTCACCCAGCTGTGGAAGCAGTTCGCCGGTGTCGGCGCGGTCCTCGGCTACTCCCTGGTCGTCTCCGCGCTCCTCGCCTTCCTCCTCGACAAGACCATCGGTATGCGGGTCACCGAGGACGAAGAGATCGCCGGCATCGACCAGGCCGAGCACGCCGAGACCGCATACGACTTCAGCGGCGCCGGCGGTGGCATCGGCAGCTCCGCTCTCGCCGCCCCGGAGACGAAGAAGGTGGACGCATGAAGCTCATCACCGCCGTCGTGAAGCCCCACCGGCTCGACGAGATCAAGGAAGCCCTCCAGGCCTTCGGGGTCCACGGTCTGACGGTCACCGAGGCGAGCGGCTACGGTCGTCAGCGGGGACACACCGAGGTATACCGGGGCGCCGAGTACACGGTCGACCTGGTCCCCAAGATCCGCATCGAGGTGCTGGCCGAGGACGACGACGCCGAGCAGCTGATCGACGTCATCGTCAAGGCCGCCCGCACCGGCAAGATCGGTGACGGCAAGGTCTGGTCCCTCCCGGTCGAGACGGCCGTCCGGGTCAGGACCGGCGAGCGCGGTCCGGACGCGCTCTAAAAAGAAACGAACAGGAGTCGCTGGGTGACGAGTACGGACGTGCGCAAGGATGCAGAGGACTCCGGACCCAGCGGCTACGCGGCGGCCCGGCTGCGCCTCCTCACTGAGGGGGTGCGGTCCGGGCCGCCGCGCCGTGCCGCCCTCGCCGAACTGACCGACGACTGGCTGACCGGCCTCTTCACCGCCGGCTCCGAGGCACTCAAGGGCGTCTCCCTGGTCGCGGTCGGCGGCTACGGCCGCGGCGAGCTCTCCCCGCGCAGCGACCTCGACCTGCTCCTCCTGCACGACGGCGGCGACTCCGGCGCGGTCGCCGCGCTGGCCGACCGCATCTGGTACCCGGTCTGGGACCTCGGCCTCGCCCTCGACCACTCCGTGCGCACACCCGCCGAGGCCCGCAAGACCGCAGGCGAGGACCTCAAGGTCCAGCTCGGCCTGCTCGACGCCCGCCACATCGCCGGCGACCTCGGCCTGACCGCCGGACTGCGTACGGCCGTCCTCGCCGACTGGCGCAACCAGGCGCCCAAGCGCCTCCCCGAACTCCAGGAACTCTGCGCCGAACGCGCCGAGCGCCAGGGCGAGTTGCAGTACCTCCTCGAACCCGACCTCAAGGAAGCCCGCGGCGGCCTCCGCGACGCCACCGCGCTGCGCGCCGTAGCCGCCTCCTGGCTCGCCGACGCCCCGCGCGAAGGGCTCGCCGACGCCCGCCGCCGCCTCCTCGACGTGCGCGACGCCCTGCACCTCACCACCGGCCGCGCGACCGACCGGCTCGCACTCCAGGAGCAGGACCAGGTCGCCGCCGAGCTGGGCCTCCTCGACGCGGACACCCTGCTGCGGCAGGTCTACGAAGCGGCGCGTGTCGTGTCGTACGCCAGTGATGTCACCTGGCGTGAAGTGGGGCGCGTGCTGCGGTCCCGTGCTGTGCGGCCGAGGCTGCGCGCGATGCTCGGCGGGGGCGCGAAACCCGCCGCCGAGCGCTCCCCGCTGGCCGAAGGCGTCGTGGAGCAGGACGGCGAGGTGGTGCTCGCCCGCGCCGCACGCCCCGAACGCGACCCGGTCCTCCCGCTGCGCGCCGCCGCCGCTGCCGCACAGGCCGGACTTCCGCTCTCGCTGCACGCCGTACGGCGCCTCGCGGCCACCGTGCGCCCGTTGCCCACGCCGTGGCCCGCCGAGGCGCGCGAGCAGCTCGTGACGCTGCTCGGTTCCGGGCAGCCGACGGTGGACGTGTGGGAGGCGCTGGAGGCGGAAGGCCTGATCACCCGCCTCCTCCCCGACTGGGAGCGGGTGCGCTGCCGCCCGCAGCGCAACGCCGTGCACATCTGGACCGTCGACCGGCACCTCATCGAGACCGCCGTCCGCGCCTCGGAGTTCGCCCGCCGCGTCAGCCGCCCCGACCTGTTGCTGGTCGCCGCGCTGCTGCACGACATCGGCAAGGGCTGGCCCGGCGACCACTCGGTGGCCGGCGAGATCATCGCCAAGGACGTGGCCGCCCGCATCGGCTTCGACCGCGCGGAAGTCGCCGTACTCGCCACTCTCGTACGTCATCACCTGCTGCTCATCGAGACCGCCACCCGGCGTGACCTGGAGGACCCGGCGACGGTCCGCTCGGTCGCCGAGGCGGTCGGGACGACGAGCACCCTGGAGCTGCTGCACGCGCTGACAGAGGCGGACGCGCTGGCCACCGGACCGGCCGCCTGGTCGTCCTGGCGGGCCGGCCTCGTCACCGACCTGGTGAAGCGGGTCGCCGCCGTGCTCTCCGGGGACGCCCCCGAGGAGCCCGAGGCCGGCGCGGCCACCGCCGAACAGGAACGGCTCGCGATCGAGGCGGTCGCGACCGGTGGCCCGGTCCTCGCCCTGCGCGCCCAGACCGAACCCCCGACCGAGGACGAGCCCGCCGGCGACCCCGAACCGCTCGGCGTGGAGTTGTTGATCGCCGTACCCGACCAGCCGGGTGTACTCCCCGCGGTGGCCGGCGTCCTGGCGATGCACCGCCTGACGGTCCGTACGGCGGAGCTGCGCGCGCTGGACCTGCCCGACGGCGTAGAGGGTTCCGTCCTGCTGCTCAACTGGCGGGTCGCCGCCGAGTACGGTTCGCTGCCCCAGGCCGCCCGGCTGCGCGCCGATCTCGTACGCGCCCTGGACGGATCCTTGGACATCGCGGGCCGCCTCGCCGAACGCGACGCCGCGTATCCGCGCCGCCGGGGTGTCGTGGCCCCGCCGGCCCGCGTGACGGTCGCCCCGGCCGCGTCCCGGCACGCGACGGTGATCGAAGTGCGCGCGCACGACGCCCCGGGGCTGCTGCACCGGATCGGGCGGGCGCTGGACGAGGCGAAGGTCCGGGTCCGCAGCATGCACGTCAGCACGCTGGGCTCGAACGCGGTGGACGCCTTCTATGTCACCGGCGCGGAGGGCACACCCCTGCCGGGGGCGGAGGCCACGGCGGTGGCACGCAAACTGGAGGAAACCCTGCGGGCGTGACCGTGCGGTCATGCCGTGCGTTGACCCGATGTGCTCCTCGCAGTTGCGGGGGTGGTCCGCTGCGCGGCAAAGGGCGGCTCTCTGAGGTCGCGTGCTCCCCGCCGCCGCGGGGTTTTGCTCGTCCCCGCCCGTTGAACCCAGCAGGCGGGGACGATTGTCTTGCGCGGCCGGATACCCTGGAAGACGCCCACACCGCCCCCGACTCCGAGGACCGACTCCGCCGTGTTCGATACTCTCTCCGATCGCCTTTCAGCGACCTTCAAGAACTTGCGCGGCAAGGGGCGCTTGAGCGAAGCGGACATCGACGCCACGGCGCGCGAAATCCGCATCGCTCTCCTCGAAGCCGACGTTGCCCTGCCCGTCGTCCGTACGTTCATCAAGAACGTCAAGGAGCGCGCCCTCGGCGCCGACCTCAACAGGGCGCTGAACAACCCGGCCCAGCAGGTCGTGAAGATCGTCAACGAGGAACTCGTCACGATCCTCGGCGGCGAGACCCGGCGCCTGCGCTTCGCCAAGAACCCGCCCACCGTGATCATGCTCGCGGGTCTCCAGGGTGCCGGTAAGACGACCCTCGCGGGCAAGCTCGGCAAGTGGCTCAAGGACCAGGGGCACTCACCGCTGCTCGTCGCCGCCGACCTCCAGCGCCCGAACGCGGTGAACCAGCTGAGCGTCGTCGCCGAGCGCGCCGGTGTCGCGGTCTACGCGCCCGAGCCGGGCAACGGTGTGGGCGACCCGGTCAAGGTCGCCAAGGACTCCATCGAGTTCGCGAAGTCCAAGGTCCACGACATCGTGATCGTGGACACCGCGGGCCGCCTCGGCATCGACCAGGAACTGATGCGGCAGGCCGCGGACATCCGCGACGCGGTCTCGCCGGACGAGATCCTCTTCGTCGTCGACGCGATGATCGGCCAGGACGCGGTCAACACCGCCGAGTCCTTCCGGGACGGCGTCGGCTTCGACGGCGTGGTGCTTTCCAAGCTCGACGGCGACGCCCGCGGTGGTGCGGCCCTGTCGATCGCCTCGGTCACCGGCAAGCCGATCATGTTCGCGTCGAACGGCGAGAAGCTCGACGACTTCGACGCCTTCCACCCGGACCGGATGGCCTCCCGCATCCTCGACATGGGTGACCTGCTCACCCTGATCGAGCAGGCGGAGAAGACGTTCAGCCAAGAAGAGGCCGAGAAGATGGCCTCCAAGCTGGCGTCCAAGAAGGGCCAGGACTTCACCCTCGACGACTTCCTGTCCCAGATGGAACAGGTCAGGAAGATGGGCAGCATCAGCAAGCTGCTCGGCATGCTCCCCGGCATGGGCCAGATCAAGGACCAGATCAACAACCTGGACGAGCGGGACGTCGACCGCACGGCCGCGATCATCAAGTCGATGACCCCGGGCGAGCGCGCCGAGCCCACCATCATCAACGGCTCGCGCCGCGCCCGTATCGCCAAGGGCTCCGGCGTCGAGGTCAGCGCCGTCAAGGGCCTGGTCGAGCGGTTCTTCGAGGCCCGCAAGATGATGTCCCGCATGGCGCAAGGCGGCGGGATGCCCGGCATGCCGGGGATGCCGGGCATGGGCGGCGGCCCCGGCCGCACCAAGAAGCAGCCCAAGCAGGCCAAGGGCAAGCAGCGCTCCGGCAACCCGATGAAGCGCAAGCAGCAGGAGCTGGAAGAGGCCCAGCGCCGCGAGGCCGGCGCCGCTCCGGGCGGCAACGCGTTCGGCCTGCCCGAGCAGGGCGCCCAGGACTTCGAGCTGCCGGACGAGTTCAAGAAGTTCATGGGCTGAGCTTGAGAAGGTTCGTGGGCTGACAGCCCGTCTTCTACGTCGTCGAGGGCGCCCCTCTCCGGAAGGGCGCCCTCGGCGCGTGCTGGGCGTGCCGACGCCTGGCCCGTGTCGTAACTTGCCGATATGACCAACCCCGCGCCGCCGCGCAAGTCTCCCGACCAGCCCTGGCGTACCGAGGGCACCCCGGACGAGCCCCCGAAGCCGTCGCCGGGCGGGAAGAAGATGCGCGGCGGCTGGTGGAGCCTGATCCTCACCGCGCTGGTCGTGTACCTGGTCGCGAACCTCATCCTGTCGTTCTTCAACGAGGGCGACGAACCGACCATCTCCTACACGGAGTTCAGCAAGCAGGTCGACGCGGGCAACGTCACCAAGATCTACGCCAAGGGCAACGCGATCCAGGGCCAGCTCAAGAAGGAGCAGAAGAACCCGGGCGGCGACGGCAAGTACACCAAGTTCGACACCGAGCGGCCGACCTTCGCGGACGACCAGCTCTGGGAGGACCTGACCAAGCACAACGTCACCGTCACGGCGGAACCCGTCGTCCAGCACCGCAGCTTTCTGGCCAATCTGCTGATCTCGCTGGCCCCGATGCTGCTCCTGGTCGTCCTGTGGCTCTTCATCGCGCGGCGGATGAGCTCGGGGCTCGGCGGCGCGGGCGGCATGCTCGGCCGCAAGGCCCCGCCCAAGCCGGTCGAGCTGGAGCCGGGCAAGCAGCGCACGACGTTCGAGGACGTCGCCGGCATCGACGAGGTCGAGGGCGAGCTGAACGACGTCGTCGACTTCCTCAAGAACCCCGACGCCTACCGCAAGATGGGCGCCAAGATGCCCCGGGGTGTGCTGCTCTCGGGTCCACCCGGCACCGGAAAGACGCTGCTCGCGCGGGCGGTCGCGGGGGAGGCCGGGGTGCCGTTCTTCTCGGCGTCGGCCTCCGAGTTCATCGAGATGATCGTCGGTGTCGGTGCCTCACGCGTGCGTGAACTCTTCGCGGAGGCCCGCAAGGTGGCCCCCTCGATCATCTTCATCGACGAGATCGACACCATCGGCCGGGCCCGCGGCGGTGGCAGCGGCATGGGCGGTCACGACGAGCGCGAGCAGACCCTGAACCAGATCCTCACCGAGATGGACGGCTTCTCCGGCTCCGAGGGCGTCATCGTCATCGCCGCGACCAACCGCGCCGACGTCCTGGACCCGGCCCTGACCCGCCCCGGCCGCTTCGACCGGGTCGTCGTGGTCTCACCGCCCGACCGGGGTGGCCGCGAGGCGATCCTGGAGATCCACACCCGTCAGATCCCGCTCGCGAAGGACGTGAACCTCGCCCAGGTCGCCCGTACGACCCCGGGCATGACCGGCGCCGAACTCGCCAACCTCGCCAACGAGGCCGCCCTCCTCGCGGTCAAGCGCAAGCAGAGCGAGGTCACCCAGTCCGACCTCTCGGAAGCCCTGGAGAAGGTCCAACTGGGCGCGGAACGCCCGCTGGTGATGCCCGAGGAGGAACGCCGCCGCACCGCCTACCACGAGAGCGGCCACGCCCTCCTCGGCATGCTCCAGCCCGGCGCCGACCCCGTCCGCAAGATCACCATCGTCCCGCGCGGAAGGGCCCTCGGCGTCACGCTCTCGACGCCGGACGCGGACAAGTACGCGTACACCGAGGAGTACCTGCGCGGCCGCATCATCGGCGCCCTCGGCGGCATGGCCGCGGAACAGGTCGTCTACGGCGTGATCACCACCGGCGCCGAGAACGACCTCGAACAGGTCACCAACATCGCGCGCGGGATGGTCGCCCGCTGGGGCATGAGCGAGCGCGTCGGCCGCCTCTCGGCCCTCCCGAACGACGCCCAGCAGGCCTACGGCCTCTCCGCCGCGCCGCAGACCCTGGACGTGATCGACGACGAGATGCGCCGCATCGTCGACGAGTGCTACGACGAGGCGATCCGCAAACTCGGCGACCACCGCGACCAGTTGGACGCGCTCGCGGCGGCCCTCCTGGAGAACGAGACCCTGGAGGAGACGGACGCCTATCGGATCGCAGGCGTTACGCGCCTCTTCAAGGAAGAGCCGTAGTCATCCTCAGGTCGGGCGCGCGATGAGTCATCCTCAGGTCGTACGCGCGATCAGATACCGGAAGACGTTCGGCATCCACACCGTCCCGTCCGGCCGACGATACGGATGCAACGCCTCCGCCAACTCCTTGTCCACCTGCGCCTGATCCGTCGCGACGATCGCCGCGTCGAAGAGTCCCGTCGAGAGCAGCCCCCGTACGGCACTCTCGACGTCGGCGTACCCGAAGGGGCAGGCCACCCGGCCCGAGCCGTCCGGCCGGAGGCCCGCGCGGTGGGCGACCTCCTCCAAGTCGTCGCGCAGCACCGGACGCGGGCTGCCCGTACCGCGCAGCGGGTCCGCCAGCCTGGTGGCCACCCGCAGCACGGACGCGGTCGCGCAGCGCTCCGGCGGACCCCAGCCCGCCAGCACCACGGGCGTCCCGCGCGCGGCGAGCGGGGTCGCGGCGTCGAGCATGTCGCCGAGTCCCTCCGCGTCGCCCGCGAGGCACCCGATGGGCTCGAAGGCGGTCACCAGGGTGTACGCGGGCGTCTCCGCGCCGGCCGCGTCCCTGGGGGAGCCGTGGACGAGCCGGATGTCCCCACGCGCGCGTGGGGACCAGGCGGCCGGCAGCAGTCGCTCGCGGGCGAGAGCCAGGCGTTCGGGGGAGAAACGCTCGACACCGGTGACCGTCGCGCCTCTGGAGGCCGCCATCAGCAGGGCGAGCCCGGAGCCGCAGCCGAGGCCGAGCAGCCGGGTACCGGATCCCACTTCCAGTCGCTCGTAGACCGCTTCGTGGAGCGGCACCAGCATCCGCTCCTGGATCTCGGACCAGTCACGCGCGCGTGCACCCAGGTCCACGCGAGGCGCAGGCCCCGCATGAGGCAGGTACTGCCGCACGAGCGTAGGTGTCATGGAAAGCGCCCCAATCCGCCGAGAGATGTGGCCGTGCCCGTTTCCGAGGCCCCCGTGATGTGCGCCCGCACTTCCCCCGTATGCCAGCAAACTCCGCACGCGCTACGGCGTCCAGGGGTTGTGGGGCCCGGCTTGTGGCTTCCCTGTGCGAGTGGCGAGAATTCACATGACGGCAACGTGGACCCGTACCATCGCGCCATGGCCAAGGCACCCGTACTCACACCGCGGGCGGACGATTTCCCCCGCTGGTACCAGGATCTGATCAGCAAGGCCGAACTGGCCGACAACGGTCCGGTGCGCGGCTCCATGGTCATCCGACCGTACGGGTACGGCCTTTGGGAGCGGATGCAGGCCGAGATGGACGCCCGGATCAAGGAGACGGGCACCGAGAACGCCTACTTCCCGCTGCTGATCCCGCAGTCCTACCTCGCCCGCGAGGCCGACCATGTCGAGGGCTTCGCGCCCGAGTTGGCCGTGGTCACGCACGGCGGCGGCAAGGAGCTGGAGGAGCCCGCGGTCGTCCGGCCCACCTCCGAGATGATCATCAACGAGTACTTCTCGAAGTGGGTGCAGAGCTACCGCGACCTGCCCCTGCTGATCAACCAGTGGGCGAACGTGGTCCGTTGGGAGCTGCGGCCCCGCCTCTTCCTGCGCACGAGCGAGTTCCTCTGGCAGGAGGGCCACACGGCGCACGCGACCTACGAGGAGGCGCGCGACTTCGCCGCGCACATCCACCGTCAGGTGTACGAGGACTTCATGGTCAACGTCCTCGCGATGGACGTCGTACCGGGCCGCAAGACGGTCAAGGAGCGGTTCGCGGGCGCGATCAACACCCTCACCCTGGAAGGGATGATGGGCGACGGCAAGGCGTTGCAGATGGCGACCAGTCACGAGCTGGGCCAGAACTTCGCCAAGGCCTTCAACACGCAGTACCTGTCCAAGGAAGGCAAGCAGGAACTCGTCTGGCAGACCTCCTGGGGCTCCACCACGCGCATGATCGGCGCCCTGGTGATGATGCACGGCGACGACGACGGACTCCGGGTGCCGCCGCGGCTCGCCCACATCCAGGTCGTCGTCCTCGCGATCAAGGGCGACGAGGCGGTTCTGGCCAAGGTCCGCGAGATCGGGGCTCGGCTGAAGGCGGCGGGCGTCCGCGTCCGGGTCGACGACCGCACGGACATCCCCTTCGGGCGCCGCGCCGTCGACTGGGAGCTGAAGGGTGTCCCCGTACGGATCGAGGTCGGACCCCGTGACCTGGAGAACGGCACGGCGATGCTGGCCCGCCGCATCCCCGGAGGCAAGGAGCCGGTGGCGATCGACTCTCTCGTAGGGCTGCTTCCCGTAGTCCTGGAGGAGGATCAGGCGCTGCTGCTGAGGCAGTCCCGCGAGCGGCGCGAGTCCCGCACCTCGGAGGTGTCGACGATCGCGGAGGCCGTCGAGGCAGCCACCGCCGGCGGTTGGGCGCGCATCTCGTGGGCGACGCTCGGCGAGGAAGGCGAGGCTGAGCTGGCCGAGCACGCGGTGACCGTACGGTGTCTGGTCGCGGAGGACGGGTCGGTGCCGGACGACGACAAGGCGCCCGGTAACGTCGCGGTCGTCGCGCGCGCCTACTAAGGAGCGCCCCTCCGGCGGGAGAGCGACCGAAACGCCTCTTGCGCAACGGCGGAGTGCGGCTACCCCGGCGTGCGGACACCGTCTACGCGCCGGGTCGTACGGAGGACTACGCACCAGCTTGGTATGAGCTGTGAGGCTTCTCCGCAGATCAGCGCACCCGCCCTCCTCCGGACGCATCAGCGGCAACTGACGGGTACGTGCAAATTATTTGGGATGCCCCGGAATCGGAACACAGGGGCACTCCGGCTCGTTGTCATTACGTGAGCACGACACAGACACCACCTGTTCTCGCCGCAGAGCTGGCAGAGGCGTGGGCCGATATTCAGCGGTACCACCCCGAACTGCCCGATCTGGCCGCGCCCGAGTCCCTGATCGGAGAGTCGTCGTCCGCCTGCGGGCACGAGCTCTCCTTCGAGCGACTGCTGCATGAGGCAGTCCATGGCATCGCCGCTTCGCGCGGCGTGCGTGACACGTCCCGCGCCGGCCGCTACCACAACCGCAGATTCCTTGCGATCGCCGAGGAGCTGGGTCTGGACCACCCCGACGAACCGCATCCCAGCAGCGGTTTCTCGCTGGTCCAGCTCAACCCCGAGGCGAAGCGGCGCTACCGGCCGACGATCGAGCGCCTCCAGCGCGCGCTCAAGGCCCACACCGTCGCCACCTCGGCGGACACCTCCCGTACCTTCCGCGGCCCGGCCGCCCGTCACGGCTCGTCCGGTGGCGGCGTCCGCGTCAAGGCGGTGTGCGACTGCGGTCGTAACGTACGGGTCGTCCCGTCGGTGCTGGCCCAGGCGCCGATCGTGTGCGGGGGCTGCGGCAAGCCCTTCCGCATCCCGGAGGTCGTGGGCGCGGCCTGAGGAAGCGGCTGCTCGTGGCAGCCGCATCCCGCAGGTCGGGTTGCGGACACCCGCGCCGGTCACCTCCCGGCGCCGGGTGTCGCTTCCGCATGGGCGGGGGCATGCGGGGGCATCCTCCCCGGTCGGACCGACCGCCAGGGTGTGGCACAATGGCCAGCTGTACTCGACAGCCGCACAGGAACCCTCTCGCCTCCGGCTGACGCGTCCATCGGGCACTCGGGTACCGCAACCCCACGCGGCCATCTCGCCGTGCCCAACCTCGTCAAAACCAGGAGAACCCACTCCCGTGGCAGTCAAGATCAAGCTGAAGCGTCTGGGCAAGATCCGTTCGCCTCACTACCGCATCGTCGTCGCCGACTCCCGTACCCGCCGTGATGGCCGGGCCATCGAGGAGATCGGTCTGTACCACCCGGTGCAGAACCCCTCGCGCATCGAGGTCGACACCGACCGCGCGCAGTACTGGCTGAGTGTCGGCGCGCAGCCGACCGAGCCCGTGCTCGCCATCCTGAAGCTCACCGGCGACTGGCAGAAGTTCAAGGGCCTGCCGGCCCCGGCTCCGCTGCTCGTGGCCGCGCCGAAGGCCGCCCGCCCGGTGTTCGAAGCCCTCGGTGGCGACGACTCGAGCAAGGGTGAGGCGATCACCCAGAAGAAGAAGGCCGACAAGAAGGACGAGGCCGCGGCCGAGTCCGAGTCGACCGAGGCCTGAGCATGCTCGAGGAGGCTCTCGAGCACCTCGTGAAGGGCATCGTCGACAACCCTGACGATGTGCAGGTCGCCTCGCGCGACCTGCGTCGCGGGCGCGTGCTGGAGGTCCGGGTGCACCCCGACGACCTCGGCAAGGTGATCGGCCGCAACGGCCGCACCGCTCGCGCTCTGCGCACCGTCGTGGGCGCCATCGGCGGCCGAGGTGTCCGCGTCGACCTTGTCGACGTGGACCACGTCCGCTGACGTTTATCGCACACCGGCTCGGGCCGGGGAGGGCCTGCGGGCCGTCCCCGGCCCGTCGTCGTACTACAGGAGATCAAGCACAGTGCAGCTGGTAGTCGCTCGTATCGGCCGTGCCCACGGCATCAAGGGCGAGGTCACCGTCGAGGTACGCACCGACGAGCCGGAACTCAGGCTCGCGCCCGGCGCCGTCCTGGCCACCGAACCCGCCTCCACCGGCCCCCTGACCATCGCGACGGGCCACGTCCACAGCGGCCGCCTCCTCCTGCGCTTCGAGGGCGTCAGCGACCGCACCGGCGCCGAGGCCCTGCGCAACACCCTCCTGATCGCCGAGATCGATCCCGAGGAGCTGCCCGAGGAGGAGGACGAGTACTACGACCACCAGCTGATGGACCTCGACGTCGTCACCAAGGACGGCGAGGAGGTCGGCCGGATCACCGAGATCTCGCACCTGCCCTCCCAGGACCTCTTCATCGTGGAGCGTCCCGACGGCAGCGAGGTGATGATCCCGTTCGTCGAGTCGATCGTCGTCGAGATCGACCTGGAGGAGCAGCGCGCGGTCATCGACCCGCCGCCCGGGCTGATCGACGACCAGGCGGAGATCGTGTCCTCCAAGGAAGACCCTTCAGAGGAAGACGCCTCCGGGGACGACTCTTCCAAGGACGCCGACGCATGAGGCTCGACGTCGTCACGATCTTCCCCGAGTACCTCGAACCGCTGAACGTCTCCCTCGTCGGCAAGGCACGCGTGCGTGGACAGCTGAATGTGCACGTGCATGATCTGCGTTCCTGGACCTACGACCGCCACAACACGGTCGACGACACCCCCTACGGCGGCGGCCCCGGCATGGTCATGAAGACCGAGCCCTGGGGCGATGCCCTGGACACCGTCCTGGCCGACGGCTACGAGACGGGCTCCGGCGCGCCGGCGCTCATCGTGCCCACGCCCAGCGGCCGGCCCTTCACCCAGGAACTCGCCGTAGAACTCTCCGAGCGGCCCTGGCTGGTCTTCACGCCCGCCCGCTACGAAGGCATCGACCGGCGGGTCATCGACGAGTACGCGACGCGGATGCCCGTCTACGAGGTGTCCATCGGCGACTACGTGCTCGCCGGCGGGGAGGCGGCCGTCCTGGTCGTCACGGAGGCGGTGGCACGGCTGCTGCCGGGTGTCCTGGGCAACGCCGAGTCCCACCGCGACGACTCCTTCGCGCCCGGGGCCATGGCCAACCTCCTGGAGGGGCCGATCTACACCAAGCCGCCCCAGTGGCGCGGCCAGGGGATCCCGGACGTGCTGCTCAGTGGCCACCACGGCAAGATCGCCCGCTGGCGGCGCGACGAGGCGCTCAAGCGCACGGCCGCCCACCGCCCGGACCTGATCGAGCGCTGCGAGCCCAAGACCTTCGACAAGAAGGACCGCGAGATGCTCTCGATCCTGGGCTGGTCACCGGACCCGGCGGGGGAGCCGTACGGCCGATTTTGGCGCAGGCCGGACGGCGTGGAAGAATAGGTCGCTGTTGTGCGTCGTCCGGCGTGCGCCCCTGCCACAGGGGGACATGACGCCCGCCCCGACACGGACAGCTTCCTTCACTACACCTATCTCCCGTCGGTGACCTGTGGCATCGATGAAGAAAGCAGACGAAATGTCCCACCTGCTCGACATCGTCGACGGCGCCTCGCTGCGCACCGACATCCCGGCCTTCCGCCCGGGTGACACCGTCAACGTCCACGTCCGCGTCATCGAGGGCAACCGCTCCCGTGTGCAGCAGTTCAAGGGCGTAGTCATCCGTCGCCAGGGCGCCGGTGTCCGCGAGACCTTCACGGTCCGCAAGGTCTCGTTCTCCGTCGGCGTCGAGCGCACCTTCCCGGTGCACACCCCGATCGTCGAGAAGATCGAGCTCGTGACCCGTGGTGACGTCCGTCGCGCGAAGCTGTACTACCTCCGTGACCTGCGCGGCAAGGCCGCGAAGATCAAGGAGAAGCGCGACAACTGAGCTTGATACGGGGTTCATATCGGGGCCGGATAACATCTGGCTCCGATGGACACCGAAGCACAGCACACGGAGCGCGACCGCTCCTCCCGCCCTTCCGACTCCGAGGACACCTCGGACACCGGAGGGCCGGAGGACCGGTCGCGTTTCGCGTTGGTGTCGCGTGCCGCCGAGTGGCTTCCCGGTGGCCGGATCACCCTGACTGCCCTGGTCTGTCTGGTGTTTGTGCTGCTGCTCAACACCTTCTTGCTCCAGCCTTTCCAAATTCCCAGCGGATCCATGGAATCCGGATTGAGGATCGGCGACCGCGTTCTCGTAAATAAGTTGGCGTACCGTTTCGGTGCTCATCCGCGGCGCGGCGACATCGTCGTGTTCGACGGAACCGGCTATTTCGGGGACGCCGACTACATCAAGCGCGTTGTGGGTGTGGGGGGAGACCACGTGCTCTGCTGCGACGAGAAGGGGAGGCTTGAGGTGAACGGGCGGTCGGTCGACGAGACGGCGTTCCTGTACCCCGGGGACGCTCCGTCCACCGTGGCTTTCGACGTGGTCGTGCCCGACGGCACGCTGTTCGTCCTCGGTGACCACCGCGGCGACTCAAGTGACTCCCGGGACCACCTGGGCGACCCGGGCGGAGGCATGATTCCTGTTGGTGACGTCATCGGGCGAGCCGACTGGATCGTCTGGCCCGCCGGGCACTGGACCCACCTCGTCCGACCCGGCGCCTATGCCCGCGTACCCGCCCCGGACGGCGCCCATGGGTAACCGTGGCAGGCCGCGCGGCGCGACGCCGCCGGGCGGCTCCTTCGGGAACGAGAACCTGCTGCCGACCGGTTTCCGGCGCGCGGGCGCGGGCGCGCCGGCCCCGGCCGGGGGAGCCGGCCGCAGCCGGGCCGAGCGGCGCAAGCTCCAGCGCAAGGTCAAGCGGCGCCGACGGCGCTCCGCGGTCCGGGAGATACCCCTCCTGGTCGGCGTCGCGGTCCTCATAGCCCTCGTCCTGAAGACCTTCCTCCTCCAGGCGTTCGTGATCCCGTCGGGCTCCATGGAGCAGACGATCCGCGTCGGCGACCGGGTCCTGGTCGACAAGTTCACCCCGTGGTTCGGCTCCGAGCCCAAGCGCGGTGACGTCGTCGTCTTCCACGACCCGGGCGGCTGGCTGGGGGACGAGGAGACCACCAAGAAGAACGACCCCGTCGTGGTCAAGCAGGTCAAGGAAGGCCTCCAGTTCATCGGCCTGCTGCCGTCCGACAACGAGAAGGACCTCATCAAGCGGGTCATCGGCGTCGGCGGTGACCACGTCAAGTGCTGTGACTCGGAAGGGCGGGTGACCGTCAACGGCGTTCCGCTGACCGAGGCCGACTACCTGTATCCCGGGAACGCACCGTCCGAAACGGCGTTCGACATCACCGTTCCCAAGGGCCGGTTGTGGGTGATGGGCGACCACCGCGGAAATTCGGCGGACTCCCGAGCCCACCAGAACACCAGCTACGGAGGAACGGTCGCGCTCAGTTCGGTGGTGGGGCGGGCGAAGGTGATCGCCTGGCCGATGGGCCACTGGACCAGCCTGAACGAACCTAAAACCTTCGCATCGGTTTCCAACTCCGTGTCGGGGACGACCGCCGGTCCCGAACTGTCGCATAGGGTTGCCCCGGTCGATCCGAACGGATCGGTCCAACTCCCGAGCCCTGCGGAACTCCCGCTCGTTATGGGAGTGGTGGGCCTGCGCCGAGGATGGGGCAGGCGGTGGCACAGAGTAAGGAGTTGGCGTGGGGGATGTGGCGGTTGGCGCACGGTCCGGACACGACGGCGAGGAGCACCACGGACGTCCCGTGGAAGCACCCGACCCGGTCGCGGACAGCGCCGTGACCTCCGGGAGTGACTCCGGAGCCGACGAGGACGGTACGGCGCCGGGCGACGCGACCCGCACCGAGGAGCAGGGGCCGGGCGACTCGACCCCGCAGCCCAGGAAGCCGCGCTCCTTCTGGAAGGAGCTGCCGATCCTGGTCGTCATCGCGCTCGTCCTCGCGCTGCTGATCAAGACCTTCCTGGTGCAGGCGTTCTCGATCCCTTCGGACTCGATGCAGAACACCCTCCAGCAGGGTGACCGCGTCCTGGTCGACAAGCTCACCCCGTGGTTCGGCTCCAAGCCCGAGCGCGGCGAGGTCGTCGTCTTCCACGACCCGGACGACTGGCTGGCGGGTGAGCCGGCGGCGAACCCCAACGCCCTTCAGAAGGTGCTCAGTTGGATCGGTCTGATGCCGTCCGCGCAGGAGAAGGACCTCATCAAGCGGGTCATCGGCGTCGGCGGCGACACCATCTCCTGTAGCGGCACGGGCCCGCTGACGGTCAACGGCAAGGCGCTGAACGAGCCGTACGTCTACCCCGGCAACACCCCGTGCACCAACGACGACCAGGGCGGCCAGTTCACCGTCAAGGTCCCCAAGGGTGACATCTGGGTGATGGGCGACCACCGGCAGAACTCGCGGGACTCGCGCTACAACCAGTCCGACAAGCACCACGGCATGGTCCCGGTGAAGGACGTCGTCGGCCGCGCGATCGTCAAGGCCTGGCCCATCAACCGCTGGGACACGCTGCCGATCCCGGACACCTTCGACCAGGCGGGCATCAACACCCAGGCCTCCGCCTCCCGTCTGCTGACGGCCGCTCCGCAGGGTCTCGCCCTCGTCGGTGTCCTGCCGTTGGTCCTGTGGCGTCGCAAGCGGTCGGGCAAGGACGAGTAAAGGCCTTGTAGAGCTTGTGACCTCGGTCCCGGAGGAAGGGCTGACCACCCTCGGTACCGCCGGGTAGGGTGCGGACCCATGGGTGGCGAGAGCGCAACACGTACGGCCCCGCGTACCGGCGGTGGCACAGGCAAGGGCCCGGTGGGCAGCCGGACCGGACAGCGACTGTCCGGACTGGCCGTCGCGCTGGGCCTTGTGCTGTTCCTCGGAGGCTTCGGCTGGGGAGCGGTGGTCTACCGGCCGTACACGGTGCCGACCAGTTCGATGACGCCGACGATCGACGCGGGCGACCGGGTGCTGGCCCAGCGGGTCGACGGCGACGAGGTGCGCCGCGGCGACGTCGTGGTCTTCACCGACAAGACCTGGGTGACGAACGCGCCCGTGGTCAAGCGCGTGGTCGCCGTCGGCGGGGACACCGTCTCCTGCTGCACGAACGGCAAGCTGGTCGTCAACGGCAAGCAGATCGCCGAGGACTACCTCAAGGGCGGCGCGGCCGAGGACAAGACGATCCCCACGGTGAAGGTCCCCAAGGGCCGCCTCTTCCTCCTCGGTGACGAACGCCAGGGCTCCCTGGACTCCAGCGCCCACCTCACGGACGTCGCCGGCGGCACCGTCGCGAGCAGCGCCGTGAGCGCCCGCGTGGACGCCGTCGTCTGGCCCATGAAGGGCATGCTGGAGCGCCCCACCGGCTTCGAGCCGCTCGGCAGCCTCTCCCACCCCGGCCCGCTGGGCGCGATCCTCGCCGTCATCGTCGCGGGCGCCGTGCTCGTCCTCGGCGGCGGCGCCTACGGCCCGATCGCCAAGCTGGCGGCCGGCCGCCGCGCCCGCACCCGGACGGAGCCCGCCGGTGCCCGCTGAGGCCACCGAGGAGGGTCCGTACGGCGACTCGTACGAGGGCGGCCTGCGCAAGGTCGCCCGGGTCGTCCTGCTCGACCCGCAGGACCGCATCCTGCTGCTTCACGGCCATGAGCCGGACGATCCGGCCGACGACTGGTGGTTCACGCCGGGCGGCGGCCTGGAGGGCGACGAGACCCACGAGGAGGCCGCCCTACGGGAACTCGCGGAGGAGACCGGCATCACCCAGGTCGAACTCGGCCCGGTGCTGTGGACGCGGACGTGTTCCTTCCCGTTCGCGGGCCGCCGCTGGGACCAGGACGAGTGGTACTACCTGGCCAGGACGCCCGCCACGGCCGAGGGCGTGCCCGGCGCCACGGCCCTCACCGAACTGGAGCGACGCAGCGTCTCCGGAGCGCGTTGGTGGACGTACCGGGAACTGGACCGGGCGCATGAGACGGTGTATCCGACCAGACTCGCCGAGCTGCTCCGCAGGCTGCTCGACGAAGGTCCCCCGGCCGGGCCCGTGACCCTCGACACCGAAATCGTCTAGGGGCTTACGGGACTGGCGCACAATGGTGGGATCGCACGGGTGAAGGGGAACATGCCATGAGCGCCGAGGACCTCGAAAAGTACGAGACCGAGATGGAGCTGAAGCTCTACCGGGAGTACCGAGATGTCGTCGGTCTGTTCAAATATGTGATCGAGACCGAACGGCGCTTCTACCTCACCAACGACTACGAGATGCAGGTGCACTCGGTCCAGGGCGAGGTGTTCTTCGAGGTGTCCATGGCGGATGCCTGGGTGTGGGACATGTATCGACCGGCTCGCTTCGTCAAACAGGTCCGCGTGCTCACGTTCAAGGACGTGAACATCGAGGAGCTGAACAAGAGCGACCTGGAGCTGCCGGGCGGGTGACGGCGGGTACCCGCGGGGTGGTTTTCACCCGTGTGGGTGACGGAGTTCTCCACAATCACTGAACGGCCCACCAAGATCCACTTGGTGGGCCGTTCCGCGTGACGGTTGGTGCCGGAGGTGGTGCCGACATGAACGCACGCAGTGCACTCGGCAAGTTCGGCGAGACGGTCGCCGCACGACGGCTGATCGAGGCCGGTATGACGGTCCTGGAGCGCAACTGGCGCTGTGGCAGGACCGGAGAGATCGACATCGTGGCGCGGGACGGCGACGTCCTGGTGGTCTGCGAGGTCAAGACCCGGCGGAGGGGTGCCTTCCAGCACCCGATGGCCGCCGTCACGCCCAAGAAGGCGGAGCGCCTACGCGGCCTCGCCGAGCGATGGATCCACGCGCACGGCGGAGCCCCGCCGGGAGGGGTCCGCATCGACCTGGTGGGTGTCGTCGTGCCCCAGTGCGGCAGGGCCGTGGTCGAGCACGTCCGGGGGGTGGTCTGAGATGGGGTTCGCTCGTACGTGTTCGGTGGCGCTGGTGGGCGTCGAAGGTGTGGTGGTCGAGGTCCAGGCCGACCTCGAACCGGGCGTCGCCGCGTTCACGCTGGTGGGACTGCCCGACAAGAGCCTGACGGAGAGCAAGGACCGGGTGCGGGCCGCGGTCGTCAACTCGGGCGCGCCCTGGCCGCAGAAGAAACTGACCGTCGGGCTCAGCCCGGCATCGGTGCCGAAGAGCGGCAGCGGGTTCGACCTCGCCGTGGCGGCGGCTGTCCTCGGCGCGGCCGAGCGGATCGATCCGCGCGTGCTCGCCGACATCGTGATGATCGGCGAACTCGGCCTGGACGGACGGGTCCGGCCGGTCCGGGGCATCCTGCCCGCCGTACTGGCCGCGGCCGACTCCGGCTACGAACAGGTCGTCGTCCCGGAGTGCGCCGCCGCCGAGGCGTCCCTCGTGCCCGGGGTGTCCGTCCTGGGCGTGCGCACACTGCGGCAGCTGATCGCCGTACTCGCCGACGAACCCGTACCGGACGAGGATCCGGACGACCTGGGACGCCCGGACCCGCTGCTCGCCGGGCTGCGCATGCCCGGTACGGGGGCTGCCACGGGGATGCACAGCCTGGGCGCGTCCCAGCACGACCCGGGGCATGACCTCGCGGATGTCGTCGGCCAGTTCTCGGCACGGACGGCGGTGAAGGTCGCGGCGGCCGGCGGCCATCACCTGTTCCTCGAAGGCCCACCGGGGGCCGGGAAGACGATGCTCGCGGAGCGACTGCCCGCGGTCCTGCCCCGGCTCGGCAGGCAGGAGTCCCTGGAAGTCACGGCGGTCCACTCGGTGGCGGGCCTCCTGCCCCCGGGCAAACCCCTGATCGACGTCGCTCCCTACTGCGCCCCGCACCACTCGGCCACGATGCAGGCCCTCGTCGGGGGCGGACAGGGGATCGCGCGGCCTGGGGCGGTGTCGCTGTCCCATCGAGGGGTCCTGTTCCTCGACGAGACACCAGAGTTCAGCGGCCAGGCGCTGGATGCGCTACGGCAGCCGCTCGAGGCCGGGCATGTGGTGATCGCGCGCAGTGCGGGCGTCGTGCGGTTCCCGGCGAGGTTTCTGATGGTGCTGGCCGCAAACCCGTGTCCGTGCGGCCGTTTCTCGCAGACCGACGATCTGTGCGAGTGCGCGCCGATGTCGATCCGGCGGTACCAGGCCAGGCTCTCCGGGCCGCTGCTCGACCGGGTGGACCTGCGGGTGGAGGTGGACCGCGTCACCCGTGACCAGCTCACCGGGCGCGGTTCGCGGGGCGAGTCCACGGCGACGGTCGCGGACCGGGTGCGGGCGGCCAGGGAGCGGGCGGCGGCGCGGCTCGCGGACACGCCCTGGCGCACCAACAGCGAGGTGCCCGGCCGTGAACTGCGCAGCCGCTGGCACGCCGAGCGCGGGGCGATGGACGAGGCCGAGCGCAGCCTGGAGCGCGGTGCGCTCACCGCGCGCGGGCTCGACCGGGTGCTGCGCGTGGCCTGGACGGTCGCGGATCTGGTCGGCCACGACCGACCCGGCGCGACCGATGTCGCCCTCGCGCTCCAACTACGCACGGGCGTACCGCGAGGCGTGCCGATGGCCATCGGGGCGATGACATGACCCGGGCCGGTGGCACGGGCGGGGTCAATGACCGGACGGGGGGCGATGGTTGGGTCGGGAGTCCTGATCGGGCCGGGGCTGATGGCGCTGGCGGGGCTGATGACCGGGCGCGGATCGATGGCGCGACCGGGGCTGGCGACCGGATGGGGGCCGATGGCCGGGCCGCGAGTCCTGATCGGGCCGGGGCTGATGGCGCTGGCGGGGCCGATTGCCGGGCCCGGACCGATGGCGCGACCGGGGCCGGTGAAATGAGCGGGGCCGGCGGCCGGGTCGGGACCAGTGGCGTGACCGGGGTCGATGGCCGCGTCCGCGCCGATGGCGGGGCCGGGACCGGTGATGCGATCGGGGCCGACGGTGTGACCTGGACCGATGACCGGACCAGGACCGATGACCGGAACGGGGCCGACGACGTGACCTGGGCCGATGACTGGGTCGGGACCCATGACCGGACCGGGGCCGACGATGCGACCGGGGTTGATGACCGGACCGGGGCCCAGGACGCGGGCGACGACCTGCTCGCCCGTGTCTTCCTGGCCCGGGTCGTCGAACCCGGCGACGAGGTCGGTGGCCGGTGGATCCGGGAGTTGGGGGCCGTGGAAGTGGCCCGGCGGCTGCGGAGCGGAGGGCCGCAGCTCACCGGGGTGACCGACAAGCGGTGGGCCGGGCTGTGTGCACGGGCCGGACTGGTCGAGCCCGGGCGGGACTTGGCCGTCGCGCGGGATTCGGGCGTCCGGTTCGTGTGTCCCGGTGACGTGGAGTGGCCTGCCCAGCTCGACGATCTCGGGGACGCGCGGCCGATCGGACTGTGGGTGCGCGGGCATCCCAACCTGCGGGTGCTGGCACTCAGGTCGGTCGCCGTCGTCGGCGCCCGCGCCTGTACCGAGTACGGCGCGCACATGGCGGCCACCCTTGCCGCCGGACTGGCCGAACGCGGCTGGGTGGTCGTGTCCGGGGGCGCCTACGGAGTCGACGGTGCCGCTCATCGCGGCGCCCTCGGCGCGACCGGTGTCACGGTCGCCGTGCTCGCGTGCGGCGTCGACCGGCCCTACCCGCGCGGGCACGCCGAGTTGATCCGCAGGATCGCCGAACAGGGGCTGGTGGTGGGCGAGTTGCCGCCCGGCGAGCATCCGACGCCGAGCAGGTTCATCCTCCGGAACAGGGTGATCGCCGCGCTCACCAGGGGCACCGTGGTGGTCGAGGCCGCGTACCGGAGCGGGTCGCTCGTCACGGCGCGGGCCGCGCAGCGGCTGGGGCGCCACACGATAGGGGTGCCCGGGCCGGCCACGAGCGCGCTGTCCGCCGGGGTGCACGAACTCCTGCGCGGGGACGCGGTGCTGGTCACCGACACGGCGGAAATCGTCGAACTGGTCGGCGGCATGGGCGAACTGGCCCCGGACCGACGCGGACCGGTGCTCCCGCGCGACCTGTTGGAGCCTGCCGCCCGGCGCATCCTCGCCGCACTGCCCGGCAACAGGGTCGCGCCGCCACGGGAGATCGCGCGCGGTGCGCAGACCACGGAGGACGACGCGATCGCGAGACTGTACGAACTCCGAGCACTTGGTTACGTCGAACGACACGGCGACGGCTGGAAGTTGACACGCCAGGCGATGATCTCGGTCCGGCCCGATCGGGGGCGCCGCTGACCGAGTGTGTTCGGCCGTCCGGGGGAACCCCGACACCCTTGGGAATTCCCGCAGTTGGCGCATTCCGATGATCACGCAGAGCGATCGGAGTGACTCGTTCCGGCACCCCGTCGAACGCGTCCGTGCCCGGTCCGGGCCCCGCCCTTCGCACACCGCGACACTCCAGTCACGCTACGCTCACGGGGATTCCGGCACAGACCGGCATCTCCCCATCACTCCGACAGCTCACCCAGGCACCCCCACTTCACGGCAGAACGGCACAAGGCGACGAATGCCCCAGCACACCTCCGGGTCCGACCGGGCGGCGATCCCCCCAGCCGCCCGCGACGGTGGCAGCGTCCGGCCGCCCGCTCCCTCGACGCTCGACGAGCTGTGGCGGTCGTACAAGACGACGGGCGACGAGCGGCTGCGTGAGCAGCTGATCCTGCACTACTCGCCGCTCGTGAAGTACGTCGCGGGACGGGTGAGCGTCGGGCTGCCGCCCAATGTGGAACAGGCGGACTTCGTGTCGTCGGGGGTGTTCGGACTGATCGACGCGATCGAGAAGTTCGACATCGAGCGGGAGATCAAGTTCGAGACATACGCGATCACCCGCATCCGGGGCGCGATGATCGACGAACTGCGCGCCCTGGACTGGATCCCGCGCTCGGTGCGCCAGAAGGCGCGCAACGTCGAGCGGGCGTACGCCACGCTGGAGGCGCGGCTGAGGCGCACCCCCAGCGAGGGCGAGGTGGCCGCCGAGATGGGCATCGCGGTGGAGGAACTCCACGCCGTCTTCAGCCAGTTGTCGCTGGCGAACGTGGTCGCCCTGGAGGAGCTGCTGCACGCCGGCGGCGAGGGCGGCGACCGGCTCAGCCTGATGGACACCCTGGAGGACACCGCCGCCGACAACCCGGTGGAGGTGGCCGAGGGGCGGGAGCTGCGGCGGTTCCTGGCGCGGGCGATCAACACCTTGCCCGAGCGGGAGAAGACCGTCGTCACGCTGTACTACTACGAGGGCCTCACCCTCGCCGAGATCGGCAACGTGCTCGGGGTGACCGAGAGCCGGGTCAGCCAGATCCACACCAAGTCCGTGCTGCAGCTGCGCGCCAAGCTGGCGAGTTTCGGCCGTTGAGCGAAAGCCGTACGGCCTTCTCGACCTCGCAGAATCGTGCCTGCATGGCCGGGGTCACTCCCGCCGGGGGTGCGCCGTCCGTAGAGTGGTTGACGTGCCAAGGATTCGAGCGGCCTCCGTGGCCGAGCACCGGTCGATGCAGCGAGCCGCCCTGCTGGACGCGGCTCGTTCCCTGCTGTCCGAGGGCGGGACGGAGGCGCTGACGTTCCCGGCCCTGGCCGAGCGGACGGGGCTCGCGCGGTCGTCCGTGTACGAGTACTTCCGCTCTCGGGCCGCGGTCGTCGAGGAGCTGTGCGAGGTCGACTTTCCCGTGTGGGCGGCGGATGTGTCTTCCGCGATGGAGGGGGCCGGCTCCGCCGAGGGCAAGGTTGAGGCGTACGTACGGCAGCAGCTTGCCCTGGTCGGGGATCGGCGGCATCGGGCTGTGGTTGCCATCTCCGCGAGCGAACTCGACGCGGGGGCTCGGGAGAAGATCCGGGCCGCGCATGGGGGGCTGGTGGCGATGATCGTCTCGGCGCTCTCGGATATGGGGCATGCGGAGCCTCGGCTGGCGGCGATGTTGGTTCAGGGTGTTGTCGATGCGGCTGTGCGGCGGATTGAGCTGGGGGCGGCTGAGGATCCGTCGGTGATTACTGAGGCTGCGGTGAGTATGGCTTTGCGGGGGGTTCTGGGGTGAGTTTCGGGTGCGGGGCCGGTGGGGGTTGGGCGCGCAGTTCCCCGCGCCCCTAAAGGGGCGCTCCACATACCGGCAACAGGCGTGAAGGACCCCTGTTCAGCAGCCACGGCGGCAGTAGCCCCAGCGGGTCCAAGTACACCTCCCCTCTCAGCAAGCCCCAGTGCACGCACGACGTCGCGCAGTGTGAGCCGGTGACCTCAACCGTCCCGACCACCCCGCCCGCCGCCACCTCGTCCCCCTTCTTCACCGTCGTGCTCACCGGTTCGTAGGTCGTGCGGAGATCCGTCCCCGTCAGTTCCACCGCGACCACCCCTCTCCCCGCGACCCGGCCCGCGAAGGACACCCGGCCCGCCGCCACCGCCCGTACCTCGGCGCCGGCCGGGGTCGCCAGGTCCACGCCTCGGTGGCCCCGGCCGTAGACCGTCGCCGGGGGCTCCCAGCCTCGTAGGACCAAGGGGTGGGAACCGACCGGCCAGGTGTGGGCGATGGCCGGTACTGAAGGGGGCGGGACTCCGGGGGCGGGGGGTGGGCTGTCGTTCGCCCGGGCCGTACAGGTCAGGAGGGTCAGCAGCAGGCCCAGCAGTGACGCCAGGGCTGCGCGCACAGGTCGTCGACGTCGTCGCGTTCGCATGGCACAAACCGTGCCGTAGTCGGGCCGATCATGGCCGGGACCTGTGGACCGGCGTGGGGTTGTGGACAACGGCGTCACCCGGTGCCTCGCGGGTCCCGTACACTTCCTTTGGCGATCCGGGTCACCGGGTCGACTTCGCACGCCCCGGCATCTGGTCCTCCGTCGCAAGACGAAACCGGTGTCAGCGCTCCTCGGTCCTCTGGGCACGCGCACGTGGGCGTCAGGCGCGAGTGCCGTCCGGTGCTCGCGGCACAACCGAGTAAATCAAGGAGAACGGCCATGGCCGTCGTCACGATGCGGGAGCTGCTGGAAAGCGGCGTCCACTTCGGTCACCAGACCCGTCGTTGGAACCCGAAGATGAAGCGCTTCATCTTCACGGAGCGCAACGGCATCTACATCATCGACCTGCTCCAGTCGCTGTCGTACATCGACCGCGCCTACGAGTTCGTCAAGGAGACCGTCGCCCACGGCGGCACGGTCATGTTCGTCGGTACGAAGAAGCAGGCGCAGGAGGCCATCGCCGAGCAGGCCACCCGCGTCGGCATGCCCTACGTCAACCAGCGCTGGCTGGGCGGCATGCTCACCAACTTCTCCACCGTCTACAAGCGTCTGCAGCGCCTCAAGGAGCTGGAGCAGATCGACTTCGAGGACGTCGCCGCGTCCGGTCTCACCAAGAAGGAGCTTCTCGTGCTCTCGCGCGAGAAGGCCAAGCTGGAGAAGACCCTCGGTGGTATCCGCGAGATGTCCAAGGTTCCCAGCGCCGTCTGGATCGTGGACACCAAGAAGGAGCACATCGCGGTCGGTGAGGCCCGGAAGCTCAACATTCCGGTCGTCGCCATCCTCGACACGAACTGCGACCCCGACGAGGTCGACTACAAGATCCCGGGCAACGACGACGCGATCCGCTCCGTCACCCTGCTCACCCGCGTGATCGCCGACGCCGTCGCCGAGGGCCTCATCAGCCGCTCCGGTGTCGCCACCGAGGCCAAGGGTGACAAGGCCGCCGGCGAGCCGCTCGCCGCGTGGGAGCGCGACCTTCTTGAGGGTGAGAAGAAGGCCGACGAGACCCCCACCGCCGAGACCCCCGCCGCCGAGGCCCCCGCCGCCGAGGCCGAGGTGCAGACCTCCGCCGAGACGGAGAAGGTCGCCGACGCCGAGCAGGCCGACGAGGCTCCGGTTGCCGCCGAGGTCGCTGCCGAGGTCGTCGAGGCCCCCGCCGCCGAGGTCGAGGCTGCTCCGGCCGCCGAGGCCGAGCAGGCCTGATCCTCCGGCCAACGGCCTGACCTTCCGGGCCAAAGGGCTGACTGAAGTGACGGCGGGTGGTGCGGACCGCGCCACCCGCCGTTCATCCACAGCCCCTAGATCTTCGTAGCCCGTAGATCTTTGGCGGAAGCCCGCTCACCACGCGGCCGCCGCCGACTTCGAGACTTCGAACTCCGAGAAGAGATTTTCAGATCATGGCGAACTACACCGCCGCCGACGTCAAGAAGCTCCGCGAGCTCACCGGCGCCGGCATGATGGACTGCAAGAAGGCGCTGGACGAGGCCGACGGCAACGTCGAGAAGGCCGTCGAGGCGCTCCGCATCAAGGGCCAGAAGGGCGTCGCCAAGCGCGAGGGCCGCTCCGCCGAGAACGGCGCCGTGGTCTCCGTCATCGCCGACGACAACACCTCCGGTGTCCTGGTCGAGCTGAAGTGCGAGACGGACTTCGTCGCCAAGGGCGAGAAGTTCCAGGCTGTCGCCAACCAGATCGCCCAGCACGTCGCCGCGAGTGCCCCGGCCGACATCGAGGCGCTGCTCGCGTCCGAGATCGAGCCCGGCAAGACCGTTCAGGCGTTCGTGGACGAGGCCAACGCGAACCTGGGCGAGAAGATCGTCCTGGACCGCTTCGCCCAGTACACCGACGGTTACGTCTCCGCGTACATGCACCGCACGATGCCCGACCTGCCCCCGCAGATCGGTGTCCTCGTCGAGCTGGACAAGCCGAACGCCGAGGCCGCCCGCGGTGTCGCCCAGCACATCGCCGCCTTCGCGCCGAAGTACCTGGCCAAGGACGACGTGCCGGCCGAGGTCGTCGAGTCCGAGCGCCGCATCGCCGAGGAGGTCACCCGCGCCGAGGGCAAGCCCGAGGCCGCGATCGCCAAGATCGTCGAGGGTCGCGTCAACGGCTTCTTCAAGGACGCGACGCTGCTCGGTCAGCCGTACGCGCTCGACCCCAAGAAGTCCGTCCAGAAGGTTCTGGACGAGGCGGGTGTCACCCTGAAGCGCTTCACGCGCATCAAGGTCGGCATCTGAGTCCGTACCGCGATCGACGCGCGACGCCCCGCGGAATCCCGCTAGGGTCGTCAGAAGTCGGCCCGGTACGCCGCCGCGCACGCGCGCGTGGCGGACGACAGCAGATCTGACGAGGAGGCCATTGCCGAGCATGGGATGCGACAGACACCCCACCGGCAGTGGCCTTCTTCGTATGTGCGACCACGTTGAAGAGGCGAGAACTCCATGACCACCAAGCCCCAGAAGAGCGACGACGGCAAGGTACGCGGCCGGTTCATGCTGAAGCTGTCCGGAGAGGCCTTCTCCGGAGGCGGCGGCCTGGGCGTGGACCCCGACGTGGTGCACAAGATCGCCCGTGAGATCGCGGCCGTCGTCCGGGACGGCGCCGAGGTCGCCGTCGTCATCGGCGGCGGCAACTTCTTCCGCGGCGCCGAACTCCAGCAGCGCGGCATGGACCGCGCCCGCTCCGACTACATGGGCATGCTCGGCACGGTGATGAACTGCCTCGCCCTCCAGGACTTCCTGGAGAAGGAGGGCATCGACAGCCGCGTCCAGACCGCCATCACCATGGGCCAGGTCGCCGAGCCGTACATCCCGCTGCGCGCCGTGCGCCACCTGGAGAAGGGCCGCGTGGTCATCTTCGGCGCCGGTATGGGCATGCCCTACTTCTCCACCGACACCACCGCCGCCCAGCGCGCCCTGGAGATCAACGCCGAGGCGCTGCTGATGGGCAAGAACGGCGTGGACGGGGTCTACGACTCCGACCCGAAGACGAACTCCGAAGCCGTCAAGTTCGACTCGCTCAGCTACGGCGAGGTCATCACCCAGGATCTCAAGGTCGCGGACATGACCGCCATCACGCTGTGCCGCGACAACAAGCTTCCGATCCTGGTCTTCGAGCTTCTGGCGGAGGGCAATATCGCCCGCGCCGTCAAGGGTGAGAAGATCGGCACGCTTGTGGGTGACCAAGGCAGCCAGGGCTGATGACCCTGACCGGGGGATGGACAATGTCCTGCCGGTCGGGAACCGTGCAGGAAGAAGACGCGACGCAGCCGGCCGCCGACGCCGACACAGCACAGCAGCCGGGCCTACTCAAGACACGCAGGAGCAAGTGGTGATCGAAGAGACCCTCCTCGAGGCCGAGGAGAAGATGGAGAAGGCCGTCGTGGTCGCCAAGGAGGACTTCGCCGCGATCCGCACCGGCCGTGCGCACCCGGCGATGTTCAACAAGATCGTGGCCGACTACTACGGCGCGCTGACGCCGATCAACCAGCTGGCCTCGTTCTCCGTACCGGAGCCGCGGATGGCCGTGGTGACCCCGTTCGACAAGACCGCGATGCGGAACATCGAGCAGGCGATCCGCGACTCGGACCTGGGCGTCAATCCCAGCAACGACGGCAACATCATCCGGGTGACGTTCCCCGAGCTGACCGAGGAGCGCCGCAAGGACTACATCAAGGTCGCCCGGGCCAAGGCCGAGGACTCCAAGGTGTCCATCCGCGCCGTCCGCCGCAAGGCCAAGGACGCCCTGGACAAGCTCGTCAAGGACAAGGAGTCCGGCGAGGACGAGGTCCGTCGTGCGGAGAAGGAGCTCGACGACACCACGGCGAAGTACGTCGCCCAGGTGGACGAACTCCTCAAGCACAAGGAAGCGGAGCTGCTAGAGGTCTGATGAACGACTCTTCCTGGGGGGCACCGCCACAAGCCGGGTACTGGGGGCCGTCCGACCAGGGGCCTGTCCAGGGGGCTGACCCGGCGGGTCCCACGTACGATGCGCCTGAGGCGCAGCAGACTCGCCCCATGCCCATCGTGCCCGACGAGCCCGCATACGGCGGACACCAGGATGACGACCGGGGGGCCGCTCGGCTGAGCGGCCCCTTGTTCCGCGACGAGACGCAGCAACCGCCGTACGACGTACGACAGTCGCAGCCGTACGACCCGCGGACGCAGCCCTCTGACACGCCGCAGGCTCAGCCCTACGGGGCGGTGCCGCAGAATCCGGAGCCCATGCCCGACGTCCCGCCACCGGCGCCCGCCCCGCAGAAGAAGAGCGCGGGCCGGGACCTGGGTGCGGCCATAGGGGTCGGCGTCGGGCTGGCCGTGGTGATCATCGCGTCCCTCTTCGTGGTGAAGGCCGCGTTCGTCGGAGTGATAGCGGTCGCCGTCGTGGTCGGACTGTGGGAGCTCACCTCGCGGCTCCAGGAGCGCAAGGGCATCAAGGCGCCCCTCGTGCCCCTGGCGGTCGGCGGCGCCGCGATGGTCGTCGCCGGTTACGTCCGGGGTCCCGAGGGCGCCTGGGTCGCCATGGCGCTCACCGCGCTCGCCGTCCTCGTCTGGCGGATGACGGAGCCGCCGGAGGGCTACCTCAAGGACGTCACGGCGGGCGTCTTCGCGGCGTTCTACGTGCCGTTCCTGGCCACGTTCGTCGCCCTGATGCTCACCGCCGACGACGGCGCCTGGCGGGTCCTGACGTTCCTGCTGCTGACCGTGGTCAGCGACACCGGGGCGTACGCCATCGGCTGGCGCTTCGGCACGCACAAGCTCGCCCCGCGCATCAGCCCCGGAAAGACCCGCGAGGGCCTGTTCGGGGCGGTGTCCTTCGCGATGGTGGCGGGCGCGCTGTGCATGCAGTTCCTGATCGACGACGGCAGCTGGTGGCAGGGCCTGATCCTGGGCCTCGCGGTCGCGGCCAGCGCCACGTTGGGCGACCTCGGCGAGTCCATGATCAAGCGCGACCTGGGCATCAAGGACATGGGCACGCTGCTGCCGGGCCACGGCGGCATCATGGACCGGCTGGACTCGCTGCTGCCGACCGCTCCGGTGGTGTGGCTGTTGCTGGTGCTGTTCGTCGGATCCGGCTGAGATACCGTCTGACCTGCGGTTCTGTACGTGAGGGGCTCGTTGTCCACAGGGCGGCGAGTCCCTCTTCGTATGTCTGCGACACTGGTAGGGCCATGCCTAAGCCCGGAGAACTCACATTCGTCGCCCCCCGCGGAGCCCAGAAGCCGCCGCGGCACCTTGCCGATCTCACGCCCGCCGAGCGCAAGGAAGCCGTCGCCGCGATCGGGGAGAAGCCGTTTCGCGCCAAGCAGCTCTCGCAGCACTACTTCGCGCGGTTCGCGCACGACCCGGCGGAGTGGACCGACATCCCCGCCGGTTCGCGCGCCAAGCTGCAAGAGGCGCTGCTTCCTGAGCTGATGACCGTCGTACGGCATCTGTCGACCGACCAGGAGACCACCCGCAAGACGCTGTGGCGGCTGTTCGACGGGACGCTCGTCGAGTCGGTGCTGATGCGGTACCCCGACCGGGTCACCATGTGCATCAGCTCGCAGGCGGGGTGCGGGATGAACTGCCCGTTCTGCGCGACCGGACAGGCCGGCCTGGACCGCAATCTGTCGACCGGTGAGATCGTGCACCAGATCGTCGACGGGATGCGGGCGTTGCGGGACGGGGAGATCCCCGGTGGTCCCGCGCGGCTCTCCAACATCGTCTTCATGGGCATGGGCGAGCCCCTCGCCAACTACAAGAGGGTCGTCCAGTCCATCCGCGCCCTCACCGACCCCGAGCCGGACGGCCTCGGCCTCTCGCAGCGCGGGATCACCGTCTCGACGGTCGGACTGGTCCCGGCGATCCACCGCTTCTCCGACGAGGGCTTCAAGTGCCGGCTCGCGATCTCGCTGCACGCCCCTGACGACGACCTGCGCGACACCCTGGTCCCCGTGAACACGCGGTGGAAGGTGCGCGAGGTCCTCGACGCGGGCTGGGAGTACGCGGCGAAGTCGGGACGCCGGCTGTCCATCGAGTACGCGCTGATCCGCGACATCAACGACCAGGCGTGGCGCGGCGACCGGCTCGGCCGCCTCCTCAAGGGCAAGCCCGTGCACGTCAACCTCATCCCGCTGAACCCGACGCCGGGCTCGAAGTGGACCGCCTCCCGCCCCGAGGACGAGAAGGCGTTCGTCGAGGCCATCGCGGCCCACGGGGTGCCGGTCACCGTCCGGGACACCCGGGGCCAGGAGATCGACGGAGCGTGCGGCCAGCTCGCCGCGACCGAGCGGTAGGCTGACCGGCGTAGGTACATCTTCATATTCCGACAGGGGAGCGCCACAGCGCTGAGAGTGCGGGATTGTCCGCAGACCCTCTGAACCTCGCCCAGGTCATTCTGGGTAGGAAGTTCGGTCACCACTCTTGCTGTTGCGCCCTGCCCACGTCCTGTGGGCAGGGCCGCGTCTCTTCCTGGACACCCCAGGAGGAAAACAACCGTGCACCACACCAAGACGTTCGTGGCCGCGGCCGTCGGCCTCGGGCTGCTCACGCTCTCCGCGTGCGGCTCGTCCGACAGCGGCAGCGGCGGCGACTCCAAGACCGTCACCCTCGTCAGCCACGACTCGTGGGCCGTCTCGAAGAGCGTCCTCAAGGACTTCGAGAAGCAGTCCGGCTACACGGTCAAGGTCCTCAAGGACGGCGACGCCGGCCAGGCCGTCAACAAGGCGATCCTGACCAAGGACAACCCCCAGGGCGACGTCTTCTTCGGCGTCGACAACACCCTGCTCTCCCGCGCGCTCGACAACGGCCTCTTCCAGTCCTACGACGCGAAGGGCTCCGACCTCGTCAAGCCCGAGTACCGCGTCGACCAGACCAAGCACCGGGTCACGCCCATCGACACCGGCGACATCTGCGTCAACTACGACAAGGCCTACTTCACCAAGCGCAAGCTGACCCCGCCGACGTCCTTCGCGGATCTGGTCAAGCCGGAGTACAAGAACCTCCTCGTCACCGAGAACGCCGCCACCTCCTCGCCCGGCCTCGGCTTCCTGCTCGGCAGCGCCGCGCAGTACGGCGACGACGGCTGGCAGGCGTACTGGAAGAAGCTCAAGGCGAATGGCGTGAAGGTCGTCGACGGCTGGGAGCAGGCCTACGACCAGGAGTTCTCCGGTTCCGCCGGCGGCAAGAAGGCGGGCGGCGACCGGCCCCTCGTCGTCTCGTACGCCTCCTCGCCGCCCGCCGAGGTCATCTACGCCGACCCGAAGCCGACCACCGCGCCCACCGGGGTGTCGTACGGCACCTGCTTCCGGCAGACCGAGTACGCGGGCCTGCTCAGCAACGCCCAGAACACCAAGGGCGGCAAGGCGTTCCTCGACTTCCTGCTCACCAAGGAGTTCCAGCAGGACATGCCGCTCAACATGTTCGTCTACCCGGTGATCGAAGGCGCCCAGGTGCCGCAGGAGTTCGTGAAGTACGGCCGCCAGGCCCCGGACCCCGAGACCATGGCGCCCGCGAAGATCGCCGCCGACCGGGACCAGTGGGTCAAGTCGTGGACCTCGCTCGTACTGAAGTAGCCCCGAGGCGGACCCGTAAGGGGAATGCGACGCGGCTCGGTCTCATGGCCCTGCCTGTCGTGTTCTTCGCGGTGTTCTTCGCCTACCCCGTCGCCGCGATCGTCGCGCGCGGTCTCAAGGTCGGCGGCGCCTGGCAGTTGGGCCGTATCTGGGACGTGCTGGCCCAGTCCGACATCCGGCACGTGCTGTGGTTCACCACCTGGCAGGCGCTCGCGTCCACCGCGCTCACGCTGATGGTCGCGCTCCCCGGCGCGTACGTCTTCGCGCGCTTCGACTTCCCGGGACGGCACGTCCTGCGGGCCGTCGTGACGGTCCCCTTTGTGCTGCCCACGGTCGTCGTCGGTACGGCGTTCCTCGCGCTCGTCGGCCGGGGCGGACTCCTGGACGACCTGTGGGGCGTACGGCTGGACACCACCGTGTGGGCCATCCTGCTCGCGCACGTCTTCTTCAACTACGCGGTCGTCGTACGGACGGTGGGCGGCCTCTGGGCCCAGCTCGACCCGCGGCAGGAGGAGGCCGCGCGGATGCTGGGCGCCTCCCGGCTCCGGGCCTGGCGGAGGGTGACGCTGCCCGCGCTCGGGCCCGCCGTGGCCGCCGCCGCGCTGATGGTCTTCCTCTTCACCTTCACGTCCTTCGGCGTGGTCCAGATCCTCGGCGGCCCGACCTTCTCGACCCTCGAAGTGGAGATCTACCGCCAGACTTCGGAGGTCTTCGACCTGTCCACGGCGGCCGTGCTGACGATCGTCCAGTTCGTCGCCGTCGGCGCGATCCTCGCCGTGCACGCCTGGACGGTACGGCGCCGGGAGAGCGTCCTACGGCTCGTGGACCCGTCGGTGACCGCACGGCGCCCGCGCGGGGCCGGCCAGTGGACCCTGCTGGCCGGAGTCGTCGCGTCCATCGCCGTGCTGCTTCTGCTGCCGCTCGCCGTGCTGGTCCAACGGTCGCTCGACACACCGGACTTCGGCTACTACCGGGCGCTGACCCACGACGACGGCGGCACCTTCCTGGTCCCGCCGATCGCCGCGATCGGCAACTCGCTGGAGTACGCCGTCGCCGCCACCGCCATCGCCGTGGTGATCGGCGGTCTCGCCGCCGCGGCCCTCACCCGGCGCGACGCCGGACGACTGGTGCGGGGCTTCGACGCGCTGCTGATGCTGCCGCTCGGGGTGTCGGCGGTGACCGTCGGCTTCGGGTTCCTGATCTCGCTCGACAAACCCCCGGTGGATCTGCGGAGTTCATGGATCCTGGTGCCGCTCGCGCAGGCGCTGGTCGGCGTGCCCTTCGTCGTACGGACGATGCTGCCCGTGCTGCGGGCGGTGGACGGGCGGCTCCGGGAGGCGGCGGCCGTGCTCGGGGCGTCGCCGTGGCGGGTCTGGCGCGAGGTCGATCTGCCGCTCGTACGGCGGGCGTTGCTGATCGCCGCCGGGTTCGCGTTCGCGGTGTCGCTGGGGGAGTTCGGGGCGACCGTGTTCATCGCGCGGCCCGACAACCCGACGCTGCCGGTCGCGGTGGCCCGGCTGCTGTCCCGGCCCGGTGATCTCAACTACGGCCAGGCGATGGCCCTTTCGACGATTCTGATGGTGGTGTGCGCGGTGGCCCTGCTGGTCCTTGAGCGGCTGCGCACCGACCGGACCGGGGAGTTCTAGATGCCACCGAACACGCCACCGAACACGCCGCCGAGCGTGCCGCAGAACAGGCCGCTGCTGAGCCTTGAGGGTGCGACCGTACGGTTCGGCGGGCGCCCGGTGCTGGACGCCGTCGACCTCGGGGTCGTCGAGCACGAGATCGTGTGTGTGCTCGGGCCCAGCGGCAGCGGCAAGTCCACGCTGCTGCGCGCGGTCGCCGGGCTGCAACCCCTGCACTCCGGGCGGGTGTTGCTCGACGACCGGGATCAGTCGGGGGTGCCCGCGCACAAGCGCGGGGTGGGTCTGATGTTCCAGGACCATCAGCTGTTCCCGCAGCGGGACGTGGCTGGCAATGTCGCCTTCGGGCTGCGTATGCACGGGCCGTCGAAGAAGCAACAGGACGACCGGGTGGGCGAGTTGCTCGACCTCGTCGGACTCCCGGGTGCCGCCCGCCGTGCCGTCGCCGGACTGTCCGGCGGTGAACAGCAACGGGTCGCGCTCGCCCGGGCGTTGGCGCCCCGGCCGCGTCTCCTCATGCTCGACGAACCGCTCGGCCAGCTCGACCGGTCGCTGCGGGAGCGGCTGGTCGTCGAACTCCGGGAACTCTTCGGCACGTTGGGCACGACCGTGCTCGCGGTCACGCACGACCAGGGCGAGGCGTTCGCGCTGGCCGACCGGGTCGTGGTGATGCGGGACGGGCGGATCGCCCAGTCCGGTACGCCGCTTGAGGTCTGGCAGCACCCCGCCGACGAGTTCGTGGCCCGCTTCCTCGGCTTCGACAACGTGGTCGAGGCGACGATCGCAGGAGAGGCCGCCGACACCCCCTGGGGCAAGGTCCCGGTCCCCGAGGACGCCCCTCAAGGCATCCACCCGCTCCTCGTACGCCCCGCGGGCGTACGCCTGTTGCCCGCTGACGAGGGCCTGCGCTGCACGGTCGCCGCCCGCACCTTCAAGGGCACCCACGTCGCCGTACAGCTCCAGCCGGAGGACGCGCCCCGCCTGGAGGCGGCCTGCGCGCTGCGACAGGCGCCGGAGGTCGGGGACACGGTCGGGGTGGAGTTCGACGCGGCCGAGATCGTCGTGCTCGGCGACACCTGGCGGACATGTGTGTGGCCCGTCCCCGCGAACCGGACGGGCCACAACAGCGGGTGGTTCAGCGGCTGTTGATCAGCTGCCGTTGTTCGCACCGCGACGGCGCATGCCGAAGTAGACGGCTCCGCCGCCCACGACGACGAGGGCGCCCGCGATACCGGCGATCATGCCGGTGTTGGAGTTGGCACCGGTCTCGGCGAGGTTCGAGGAACCGGCCGCCGGGGACGGCGCGTTGTCGGTCGTCGTCGCGGGAGCGGTGCTGCTGCTCTCCGTGGCCGACGGGGTCGGGGTGTCGGACTCGGCCGGGGTCGTGGCGGAGTCCGAGGGGGCCGGAGAGGACTCGCTAGGGGTCGGGCTGGGCGAGTCCGTCGCGCAGGCCTTGGACGGGGTGGTCAGGCTCGGCGTGATGTCCTTGTCGACCTGGTTGCCCGCCTTGACGTGGATGCGGTACGTGGCGTTCGGCTGCCAGTCCTCGGAGAAGGACACGGTTTCGCCCTTGGCCGAGCCCTTGACGGTCTGCGCCTCGCCGATCTGCTTGGCGTCGGAACCGTTGTTCTCCAGGAACACCGTGATGGTCGCCTCGGCAGCGGAGGCGTCCTTGTCGGTGACGGTGATGACACCGTTGGCGCCGTCACAAGTGGCGGTGGCGGAGAACTCGCTGATGTTGCAAGCGAGCGCGTTGCCCGCGAATCCGAGCGCGAGCGCGGCCGAAGCGGACGCGACACCGAGGATGCGTACGGAACGTCGAGATATGGACACGTTTGCCCTTCACGGGATGTGCAACTGCGGGGGGTTTAGGGGGAGATGGAGCGGCAATGAGGTGAGGCACCACTACCCCCAGGAGTCTCACTGGTCTATAAGTGCTGCGTAAGCAGTGTCAATGCATATGCGGTGTACAGCAGTTGCCTTTACCTGCACTTTAATCTGTGAGACGTTTCAGTGCCTCCGGAGCCTCCTCGATCCGGTCAACGAGGGCGATACGGGCCTCCATTGGCCGTTCCCGGGCAAGTGCACGCAGGAGCGGCCAGGCCGGCAGCCGCTCCGTCCAGTGCTCCCGGTCCACGAGCACCATCGGGGTGGGCTCGCCGCGCGACTCGTAGTAGTTCGGCGTCGTGTTGTCGAAGATCTCCTGTACGGTTCCGGCCGCGCCCGGCAGAAACACCACCCCCGCGTTCGAGCGGGCCAACAGGCCGTCCTCGCGCGTGGCGTTGGCGAAGTACTTGGCGATGTGCGAGGCGAAGGCGTTCGGCGGTTCGTGGCCGTAGAACCACGTCGGGATGCCGATCGAGTGGTTGCCCTTCGGCCAGCGGGTGCGGACCTCGAAGGCGGCTCCCGCCCAGTCGGTGATGGAGGGGCTGAACGACGGGGAGGAGGCGAGGAGTTCGCACGCCTCCTCCAGCATGGCGTCCTCGTACGGCGCCGCGTACGCGCCCAGGTTGGCCGCCTCCATCGCGCCGGGTCCGCCACCCGTCGCCACCGTGAAGCCGGCGCGGCTCAGCTCACGGCCCAGGCGCGCGGCTCCGCCGTAGGCCGCCGTCCCGCGTGCCATCGCGTGGCCGCCCATGACGCCCACCACCCGTGCGCCGCGCAGGAGTTCGTCGAGGGCGTCGGAGATGGAGTCGTCGTGGACGGCGCGCAGCATCGAGGCGTATATGTCGCCGTCGGCCTTGGTCCGCTGGAACCAGGCGTACGCGAGCGCGTCCGGCGTCTGGTCGTATCCCTTGTCGAGCGAGGCGAACAGCTCGTCCGGCGTGTAGAGACGCCCGCGGTAGGGGTCGAACGGGAGGTTCGGGACGGGCGGGAAGACCAGGGCGCCGTCGGACCGGATCTTCGTGGCCGCCTCGTCGCGCATCGGGCAGCCGAGGAAGACGGCGCCCGAGGTGTTCGTGGTGAGCAACTCCCGCGTACGGTCCGTCAGATCGACGCCCTGGACGCGGTGTCCGGCGAGGGTGCCGCGGGACGAGACGGTCGCGTCGAAGTCCTCGACCGTCTCGATCTCGCGTTCGTCGTGGTGGGCCGCATGGGCCGGGCTCGTCTGCACGCGCCCATGCTAGGCACCGAGTCGGTCAGCCCTGGACGGCCGCCGGGTCCATCCACACGACCTCCCAGGAGTGGTTGTCGAGGTCCTCGAAGGAGCGGCCGTACATGAAACCCTGGTCCTGGACGTCGTCGTTGGCGGTGCCGCCCGCCGCGACCGCCTTGTTGATCAGCTCGTCGACCTTCTCGCGGCTCTCGGCGCTCAGACACAGCAGCACCTCGCTGGACTTGGCCGAGTCGGCGATCTCCTTCTTCGTGAAGTCGCTGTAGCGCTTCTTTTCGAGGAGCATCGTGATGATCGTCTCGCTGATCACGACACAGGTGGTGTCGTCGGTGCTGAACTGCGGGTTGATCGAGAAACCGAGCTCGGTGAAGAACTTCTTCGACGCGGCGGCGTCGTTCACGGCCAGGTTCACGAAGATCATCTGCTGGTACATGCTGGGCCTTTCCCATCGGGCGTGCGTGCTATTCGGTGGGTAGACCGGCACTCCGCGCGAAACTCATCGGTGGGCGAGCGGAAGTGCCGCGAGTTCGGCGATCACGACGGTGAGCGGCACGAACAGGGCGAGCAGCGCGCCCGCGCGCAGGGCGGCCGCGCTGCGCAGCACGGTGGCCGGGGCGCCGAGCCGGACCAGCGCGGCGGTGGTGTCGGCGCGGGCCTGCCGGGCCTCGACGGCGGCGGTGAGCAGGGTCGCCACCGTGCACCCGGTCACCAGGAGCGTGCCGAGGGTGGTCAGCGGGCCGACGGACGCGTCCGTGTCGTACAGCGCCGTCATCGCGTACGCGCCCGACGCCACGGCGCAGACCACGCCCAGCGGGCGGCCGATGCGGGTCGCCTCCTCCATGAGGACCCGGCCCGCGAGGAGCCGGAGCGCGCCCGGGCGCACGGCCTGGAGGAGCCGTCCGCACAGGTGGGTGAGGCCGGGGCCCGCCAGGGCGAGACCGAGCGCGGTCAGGACCCAGCCGGCCAGCACACCCGCGGGGCCGCCCGCGTGGCCGCCGGGCATCGACAGCCCGTCGGTGTCCGCCGTCCGGTTCGCGTAGGCCTCGACGGCGAGACCGGCGGCGAGGACGGCCACACCCCAGGGGAGGCCCTTGGGGACCTCGCGGGGGGCCGGGGGGCGGGTGGGGTCCAGGTCGACGGGGCCCGTGACGGTGGCGGTCGGCTCGGCGTCGGCTGCGGGCCCGGCGGGCGGTGCCGGTTCGGGCGCCGGGGCAGATGTGTCCTCGACTGCCGCTGTACGGGCGCCTGTTCGCAGGTGGGAGCCGAACCTGCCGTACGTCCCGAAGGTCTCGCGGGTGCCCGACTTGCCGTAGGCGCCGAAACGGCCGTAGGACCTCGGGCCGTTCTTCGTCGTGGACGGGTGCTTGGTGTCCTTCGGGCGGAGGGTGAGGGCCACCGAGACGGACGCGGTCACGGGGACGATGGCCAGCAGGGTGAGTGCGGCGGGGAGGGGGAGGGGGGTGTCCGAGGCGAGGAACTCCGCCGCCGCTCCGTCGAAGGGCATGCCGGTGAGGTCGCCGCGGAGGTGGAGGAAGAAGAGCAGGGCCAGCATGGAGCCGAGGGTGCACGCGAGGGCTGTCGTGGTCGCCGAGATCGCCATCAGGCGGCCCGGGCCGAGGCCGATCGCGGAGAGGCCGGGGCGGGGTCTCGTCGCCGGGTCGGTGCGGGCGACGGCCACCGCGAAGTAGACGGTGGCGGCCAGCGGGGTCGCGCACCAGGCGAGGCGGAGGGCCGCGGCGGCGGGGGAGTCGGGGTGGCCCATCGCGTAGCCGAGGGTGCAGAGGAGGAGGAAGCCCGTGCCCGCCGAGGCCACCGCGACCAGCAGTCGGCGCAGTTGGACGGCGGGGTGCGAGCCGCGGGTCAGACGGAGAGCGAGCACGCGGCCCGGCCTTCCGACTCGGCGACCGGGGGGAGGTGAACCGTGTTCACACGGCGTCCGTCGAGGAGTGACACCGTGCGGTCCGCGAGGGCCGCGGTCTCCGCCTCGTGGGTCGCGAGGACGACCGTGATGCCGTGCGAGCGGGCGGCCGTCGTGAGCGTGCGCAGAACCTGGGCGCGGTCCGCGCGGTGCAGCGGGGCGGTCGGCTCGTCGGCGAACAGGACGGTGGGCGCCGGGGCCAGCGCACGGGCGATCGAGACGCGCTGGCGCTCCGCCTGGCGCAGTTCGTGCGGGCGTTTGCGGGCGTGGTCGCCGATGTCGAGGCGGTCCAGCCACTCCAGGGCGGCGGTCTTGGCGCGCCGGCGGCTGGTGCCGCGCAGCATCAGGGGGAGGGCCGCGTTCTCCCAGACGTTCAGCTCCGGGACGAGCACGGGGGCCGGGTCGATCCAGCCGAAGCGGTCGCGGCGCAGCCGTTCCCGCGTGAGCGGGCCCATCGTGTGCACGGGCACGCTGTTGAACCAGACCTCGCCGCGGCCGGGGCGCTCCAGGCCGGAGAGGCAGCGCAGCAGGGTCGTCTTGCCGCTGCCGCGCGGGCCCGTGACGGCGAGGATCTCGCCCTCCCGGACACCGAGCGAGACACCCCCGAGCGCGGGCGTTCCGTCGTGGTGCTGGAAGTGCAGGGCACGTGCCCAGAGCACGTCGTTGTCCGGCGGGGCCACCATGCGCGTACACCTCGTTCTGATCCGTTTTCCGTACCGCGTCCCCCTTGCGGGGGAACGAGGACGGGGCCGATCGGTTACCAGGCACGCTAAGGAGGATGCGGGTGCGACCCCGGACAGCACACGGCCCGGGGTGCGTCCTTCTCACTCGGACGGGTGCACCCCGGGCCGTATAAACCGTTGAATCGCCGAAGGCTGGAACTTCGCCGGAGGCTAGAGCTTCGTCCAGGCCTCCGTGAGGACCTGGCGGACGATGCCCTCGATCTCGTCGAAGGTCGACTGGTCGGAGATCAGCGGCGGCGACAGCTGGATGACCGGGTCACCGCGGTCGTCGGCGCGGCAGTAGAGGCCGTACTCGAAGAGCTTCTTGGAGACGAAGCCGTAGAGCACGCGCTCCGACTCCTCGTCCGTGAAGGTCTCCTTGGTGGCCTTGTCCTTGACCAGCTCGATGCCGTAGAAGAAGCCGTTGCCGCGGACGTCGCCGACGATCGGGAGGTCGTGCAGCTTCTGGAGGGTCTGGAGGAAGTTGGCCTCGTTGTCGAGGACGTGCTGGTTGAGGCCCTCGCGCTCGAAGATGTCGAGGTTGGCGAGGCCGACCGCGGCGGAGACCGGGTGGCCGCCGAAGGTGTAGCCGTGCAGGAAGGTGTTGTCGCCCTTGTAGAACGGCTCGGCCAGGCGGTCGGAGATGATGCAGGCGCCGATCGGGGAGTAGCCCGAGGTCATGCCCTTGGCGCAGGTGATCATGTCCGGGACGTAGCCGAACTTGTCGCAGCCGAACATCGTGCCCAGGCGGCCGAAGGCGCAGATGACCTCGTCGGAGACCAGGAGCACGTCGTACTGGTCGCAGATCTCGCGCACGCGCTGGAAGTAGCCGGGCGGCGGCGGGAAGCAGCCGCCGGCGTTCTGTACCGGCTCCAGGAAGACCGCGGCGACGGTCTCCGGGCCCTCGAAGAGGATCTCCTGCTCGATCTGGTCGGCGGCCCAGCGGCCGTAGGCCTCCGGGTCGTCGCCGAAGAGCGGGGCGCGGTAGATGTTGGTGTTCGGGACCTTGTGCGCGCCCGGGACCAGCGGCTCGAACGGGGCCTTCAGCGCCGGGAGTCCGGTGATGGACAGGGCGCCCTGCGGGGTGCCGTGGTAGGCGACCGCGCGGGAGATGACCTTGTACTTGGTGTGCTTGCCCTGGAGCTTGAAGTACTGCTTGGCGAGCTTCCAGGCGGTCTCTACGGCCTCGCCGCCGCCGGTGGTGAAGAAGACCTTGTTCAGGTCGCCGGGCGCGTAGTGCGCGAGACGCTCCGCCAGCTCGATGGCCTTCGGGTGGGCGTACGACCAGATGGGGAAGAACGCCAGCTCCTGCGCCTGCTTGGCGGCGGTCTCGGCCAGCTCGGCGCGGCCGTGACCGGCCTGGACCACGAACAGACCCGCGAGACCGTCGAGGTAGCGCTTGCCCTTGTCGTCGTAGATGTAGGTGCCCTCGCCACGGACGATCGTGGGAACGGGCGCGTTCTCGTACGAGGACATGCGGGTGAAGTGCATCCACAGGTGGTCGTACGCGGTGCGGCTGAGGTCCTTGCTCACGGTTATCGGGTTCCCCACATGTAGGTCTGCTTCTTGAGCTTCAGATAAACGAAGCTCTCGGTGGAGCGCACGCCGGGGAGAGCCCGGATGCGTTTGTTGATGACGTCCAGCAGGTGGTCGTCGTCCTCGCAGACGATCTCGGCGAGGAGGTCGTACGAGCCCGCGGTCATCACCACGTACTCCACTTCCTGCATGGCCGTCAGCGCGTCGGCGACGTTCTCGACATCACCTTCGACGTTGACACCGACCATCGCCTGTCTGCGGAAGCCCACGGTGAGCGGGTCCGTGACGGCGACGATCTGCATGACGCCCTGGTCGAGCAGCTTCTGGACGCGCTGGCGCACGGCCGCCTCGGAGAGGCCGACGGCCTTGCCGATCGCGGCGTACGGCCGGCGGCCGTCCTCCTGGAGCTGCTCGATGATGGCGAGGGAGACGGCGTCCAGATGAGGAGTGCTGCCGTTCCTGGACTCGCGGGAGTCCCTCTGTTCTGCGCTGCGACTGGCCACGGCTTCACTGTGCACGACGTCTCGACCGTTCCGCAAGGCCGCATCGATGAAATTCGTTGTTTACGTGGTCGAGACTTGCGGATTTCGTAGCCTTGACGCGATCAGGGGTGTTGAAAACGTGGGCCGGGCGATTAGGGTGGGTGTCTCAGTGATTGGACACTCTCAGAACACCCAGACCTTGGAGGGCCGGAAGTGAGCACCGAGCTGCGTCGTCTGCGCAATTACATCGACGGTGAGTTCCGGGACGCCGCCGACGGACGGACCACCGAGGTGGTCAACCCGGCGACCGGCGAGGCGTACGCGACCGCGCCGCTGTCCGGAGCGGCGGACGTGGACGCCGCGATGGTGGCCGCCGCCGCCGCGTTCCCGGCCTGGCGGGACGAGACCCCGGCCAAGCGGCAGAAGTTCCTGCTGGACATCGCAGACGCGTTCGAGGAGCGCGCGGAGGAGCTGATCGCGGCCGAGGTGGAGAACACCGGCAAGCCGATCGGGCTCACCCGCTCCGAGGAAATCCCGCCGATGGTCGACCAGATCCGCTTCTTCGCGGGCGCGGCCCGGATGCTCGAAGGCCGCAGCGCCGGCGAGTACATGGAGGGCATGACCTCCATCATCCGGCGCGAGCCGATCGGCGTCTGCGCGCAGGTCGCGCCCTGGAACTACCCGATGATGATGGCCGTCTGGAAGTTCGCCCCCGCGCTCGCGGCCGGCAACACGGTCGTCCTGAAGCCCTCGGACACCACCCCTGCCTCCACTGTCCTGATCGCCGAGATCATCGGCTCGATCGTGCCCAAGGGCGTCTTCAACGTCGTGTGCGGCGACCGGGACACCGGCCGCGCGATGGTCGAGCACCACACGCCGGCGATGGCCTCCATCACCGGTTCGGTGCGGGCCGGCATGTCGGTCGCCGAGTCCGCGGCCAAGGACCTCAAGCGGGTCCACCTGGAGCTGGGCGGCAAGGCCCCGGTCGTGGTCTTCGAGGACACCGACATCGCCAAGGCTGTCGAGGACATCTCGGTCGCGGGCTTCTTCAACGCGGGCCAGGACTGTACGGCGGCGACGCGCGTCCTGGTCCAGGAGTCGATCCACGACGAGTTCGTGGCGGCGCTCGCGAAGGCCGCCGCCGAGACGAAGACCGGGCAGCCGGACGACGAGGACGTGCTCTACGGCCCGCTCAACAACGCCAACCAGCTCAAGCAGGTGACCGGCTTCATCGAGCGGCTGCCGGCGCACGCGAAGGTGGAGTCGGGCGGCCACCGGGTCGGTGAGGTCGGCTACTTCTACGCGCCGACCGTCGTCTCGGGTCTGAAGCAGGACGACGAGATCATCCAGAACGAGGTCTTCGGGCCGGTCATCACCGTCCAGTCCTTCACGGACGAGGCCCAGGCCATCGAGTGGGCCAACGGCGTCGACTACGCGCTGGCGTCCTCGGTGTGGACGAAGGACCACGGGCGGGCGATGCGGCTGTCGAAGTCCCTGGACTTCGGCTGCGTGTGGATCAACACTCACATCCCGCTGGTCGCGGAGATGCCGCACGGCGGCTTCAAGAAGTCGGGCTACGGCAAGGACCTGTCGGGCTACGGCTTCGAGGACTACACGCGGATCAAGCACGTGATGACGTCGCTGGACGCGTAGGCCTTCGGCGATCTGGATCGACAACTGCGCGGCCCCGGACGGGAGTTGACCGTCCGGGGCCGCGCTGTTTTCCCGCGTTGGATGTGAACGTGCGGTTACTTCACAGGCAACCGATCGACAAGGTGTCGGGTCCACGCGAACCCGCTCGACGCAGCGTCCATTGATCGGGCACGGGGCGGCGGGTCATGCTGCGCGGGTGCCCCAGACTCCGAAGTCGTCCTCGCCCTCCCGTCGCTCCCTGCTGCGTGCGCTCGGCGGTACCGCCGCGCTCGGCGCGCTCGCCGGGTGCGGTGTGCCCGCCGCGTATGTGAAGGCGGGGGACCGTGCCGGCGCCGATCTGTCCGCCAAGGACAAGCGGCTGACCTGGGCGAACTGGCCGTTGTACATCGACACCGATGACGACGACCAGACGAAGCGGCCCACGCTGGACGCGTTCGAGAAGAAGACCGGGATCTCCGTCGACTACATCGAGGAGATCAACGACAACGACGAGTTCTTCGGCAAGATCAGCCCGGCGCTCATGAACCACCAGCAGACCGGCCGCGACCTGATCGTCATGAGCGACTGGATGTGCGCGCGGTTCGTCCGCCTCGGCTGGGTCCAGCGGATGGACCGGTCCGCGCAGCCCAACGTGGCGAAGTACCTCGACCCGCAGCTCAGCTCGCCCGCGTTCGACCCGGGGCGCCGGTACACGGTGCCGTGGCAGTCGGGGATCACCGGTATCGCGTACAACCACCGCAAGCTCGGCCGCGAGATCCGCCATGTCTCCGACCTGTGGGCGAGCGACCTGAAGGGCCGGGTCACCCTGCTCTCCGGCCTGGACGAGGCGTTCGCGCTGCTGATGCAGGGCAATGGCGTCGACATCACCAAGTGGACCGCCGCCGACTTCCACAAGGTGTGCGACCAGGTACAGACCCAGATCAGCCGGAACCAGATCCGCCGCTTCACCGGCAACGACTACACCAAGGACCTGGTCAGCGGCGACGTCCTCGCCTGCCAGGCCTACTCCGGCGACGTGATCCAACTCCAGGCCGACAACCCGGACATCCGCTTCGTCGTCCCCGAGGAGGGCGCCGAACTCTGGGCGGACTCCCTGATGATCCCCGACCTGGCCCGCCACAAGACCAACGCCGAAAAGCTGATCGACTACTACTACGACCCCGAGGTCGCCGCGGAACTCGCCGCCTGGGTCAACTACGTCTGCCCCGTCCCGGCGGCCCAGGCCGTCCTCGCGGCCTCCAAGGACAAGGACACCGCGGAGCTTGCCGAGAACCCGCTGATCTTCCCGGACTCGACGATGCGGAAGCACCTCGCGATCGCGCGGGACATCACGTCCACGGAGCGGGTGGAGTTCGCGAAGGAGTGGAACAAGATCGTGGGGTTGTAGGGGCGGCATCGCGGATGTGTGACGGGGATTTGGTTGGCACAAAGAAGGGCTGGTTGGCAGCAGTCGCGTGGGGACCGGGCACTCGCCTGATCATTACGGAGGTGGGGTCAGCGGGTACGGATGTCGAGGTGGCCTTATTGTTCACCGCGGACCCGGGCCGGGGCGAACATCTCGTCGAGGACAGCGACGTCGTCGGCGCTGAGCGGCACTGACGACGCAGCGGCGTTCTCCCGTACGTGGACAGCGCGCTTGGTGCCCGGAATCGGGGCGACGGCGTGCGGCCGGCCGAGCAGCCAGGCCAGTGCGACCTGGCCTGCGGTGTGCCCGCGCCGGTGACTGAACTCCCTGAGTTCGTCGACGAGCCGGAGGTTGTGGCTGTGGTTGTCGCCGGTGAACTTCGGCAGGGTGGTACGGAAATCGTCGGCACCGAAGTCGGTGTCGGCGCCCAGACGGCCGGTCAGCGCTGCCCGGTCGAGTGGGCAGTAGGGCACGAGAGTGATGCCCGACTGTCGGCAGGCAGGCAGCACTTCGCCCTCCAACTCGCGTGCCCCCAGCGAGTATTCGCTCTGCGGGGCCGAGATCGGAGCGGTGGCCGCGGCCCGGTGCAGGATGTCCGCGCCGACGGCGCTCAGTCCGATCGCCCGGAGCACCGGCCGGACCCCGAAGTGCCGATCGAGGAGACCGTCGGCGCGCCGTCCTGAGCCTCCGCAGGCTCGCCTCACGTGCCTGCACGACGTACTCCGGGCACCCGTCGAATTCGACGCCCCCGGCGGGCGCGGGACGGGTGCCGAACTTGGTCGCGATCACCACCTCGTTGTGCCTGAACCCGGCCCGAACCCGGCCTGGGCCCGTCCGGTGACCGCGCCTGCGGCGCCGTAGATGTCGGAGGTGTCGAAGAAGTCGACGCCGGCGTCGATGGCGGCGTGCATGGTCGCGACCGACTCGTCCGGATCGGCGGTGCCGTAGTACTGCGACATGCCCATGCACCCGAGGCCGATCGGGAAGACGTCGATGTCGGAGTGGCCCAGGGTGAGGCGTGGCCGTGGTCGAGCCGGAGTCGGCTGCGGGGGTCATGCCGCCTACGAGGGCCGTGCCGGCTGCGGCGGACGTCAGGCCGGCACCGTGATCGTCTTGTGCTCGACGTACTCGGCCAGGCCGACGGCTCCGTACTCCCGCCCGGTGCCGCTCGTCTTGTAGCCGCCGAACGGGCCGTCGAAGCCGATGGACGCGCTGTTGACGGTGACGGTGCCGGTCCGGATCCGGCGGGCGATCTCCAGGCCGTGCTCTGCGTCGGCTGTCCACACGCCGCCGCTGAGGCCGTAGTCGGAGTCGTTGGCGATGCGCACGGCGTCGTCCTCGTCCTCGAAGGGGATCACCACCAGGACGGGACCGAAGATCTCCTCTCGCGCGATCCGCATGGTGTTGTCGACGTCGGCGAACAGGGTCGGCTTGATGTAGTTGCCCTGCTCAAGGCCGGCCGGCGACTCGGCCCCTCCGGTGACCAGCCGCGCGCCCTCCTCGATGCCGAGCCGGATGTAGGACCGCACGCGCTCCTGCTGTTCGGCCCGGACCAGCGGACCGATGAAGGTGTCCTCCTCGGACGGATCGCCGACCTTCAGCCCGTCGAGCAGGTCCTTGAGGGCCGTGACGACCTCTTCGTACCGGCTGCGTGGCGCCAGGACGCGGGTCTGCGCGATGCACGCCTCGCCGTTGTTCGCGAGCGAGGAGAACCGCAACGCGGGCACGGCCGCGTTCAGATCCGCGTCGGGCAGGATGATCGCTGCGGACTTGCCGCCCAACTCCAGGCTGACCCGCTTGAGTTGGCGGCCCGCGACGGCCGCGATGGAGCGGCCGGCGCCGGTCGAACCGGTGAAGGCCACCTTGTCGACGCCAGGATGCGCGACCAGGTACTCGCTGGTCTCCTTGCCGGCCGGCAGGATGCTGACCACGCCCTCGGGCAGCCCCAGTTCGTCGAAGAGGTCGGCCAGCAGCATCATGCTCAGGGAGTTCTCCGGCGAGGCTTTCAGGACCACGGTGTCGCCCGCGAGCAGGGCCGGGATCATCTTCGCCAGCGCCGCCGAGAACGGTGAGTTCCACGGGATGACGGCGGCCACGACTCCGATGGCCTCGCGCCGTACGACACTGCGGAACGTGGCGTCGGGGACGGAGGAGTCGAGCGTTTCCTCCCAGCCGAACTCGCGGGCGGCCTTGAGGTAACCGAGTGCCTGCCGCGTCAGTCCGCCCTGACCCGCCCTGTTGAACCACATCGGATTGCCGCGCTCGCTGGTGATGAGCCTCGCGATCTCCTCGGCACGCGCCTCGCGCAGCTTGTTGAAGCTCACGATGAGGTCCTGGCGCTGTTCCGGGGTCGTCAGCCGCCAGGGTCCCTCGTCGAAGGCCTTCCGTGCCGCCGCGACCGCGCGGTCGACGTCGGCCGGCGCGGCCTGGACCGACCGCCCGACGAGCGACTGGTCGTGGGGGGAACGAATGTCCAGCGGGGTGGTGTCGCTCGGGTCGGTCCAGAGACCGCCTGTGTAGAGCTTGTCGCGCACGATCATGGTGCTTTCCTCTTTCTCTTTTCTCTGTTCTGTCGTGTTCGTGGGGCGGGTGCGGCCGGTCACGTCTGGTCGGGGCGGACCATGCGGGCCACCTCCGTGCCGGTGAAGTCGGGCAGCCCGGCATGGTCGGTGGACAGGCTCAGGTCGCGCCAGGTGGCGTCCTCGGCCGCTCGCGCCGCCGCGATCCGCGGTGCCAGCCACACCGCGTCCGAGCCGAGCAGCAGGCGGGCCGGGGGGTTGGGCTCGGCGGTCAGGCGCAGGACGGCTTCGGCGATCTTTGCCGGGTCACCGCGCTGCACATCCGGGTTGCGCTGGTAGGTGCGGGCGAAGCGCCCGACGGTCGGCTCGTACTCCTCCTGCCAGCCCTCGGCCGGCAGTGGCCTGTCCGCCCTCGCCGTCCGGATACCCCCCGGCTCCAGCACGGTCGCGTGAATCCCGAGGGGGGCGAGCTCGCGGGCGAGGATCTCGTAGAACCCGCCGACCGCCCAGGCCGCTGTCTGGTAGGCGGCCAGCCCGGGCTGTGCCCGCCGTCCCCCGATCGTGGAGATCTGGACGAAGTGCCCGGATCGGCGCGGACGAAGAACCGGCAGGGCGGCGCGGACCAAGTGGATGCCGCCGTAGAGGTTGGTCTCGATCGTGTGGCGCCACTCTCCCTCGCCCATGTCCTCGACCGATCCGACACCGCGGTAACCGGCGCTGTTGATCACCACGTCGAGCCCGCCGAAGACGGTGACGGCCTGCTGCACCGCCCGGTCGACAGTGCGGCGGTCGGTCAGGTCCAGCTCTGTGGTGACCAGGCTTCCCGTGGAACTGCCGGTGAGCGCGGGCGCCTTGAGCTCGGAGAGTCCGCCGACATCGATGTCGGCGGCCAGGACGTCATGCCCGGCCGTCAGGGCGGTGCCGACCAGGTGCCGTCCGAGACCTCCGGCGGCACCAGCGATGAGCCATGTCTTCCTCACCTCATAAACGCTACGCGGATGTGTCACTTACTACAACAGGTGCAATGTTCGTGTGTCGGTACAGTGGGCGGGCGGGCGGCTGGCCGCCGCTATGAGAGCCGACGCAGCCCGCAACCTGGACGCGGTCCTGCACGCGGGGGCACGGCTGCTCGCGCGGGACCCGGCAACGGCCATGGCCGCGATCGCCGCGGAGGCGGGCGTCGACCGGCGCACGGTCTGTCGCCGGTTCGCGAACAGGGAAGCGCTGCTGGCCGCCGTCTACGCGGCGAAGCTCGACGCCTCCGGGGCGGTCCTGGACGCGGCACGCCTGACGGAGGCTCCGGTCGCGATCGCACGGCACGGATACGTCGAGTCGATCATCCCGGTCGGTCGGCGCCGGCCGTTGGACATCCGGCGGATGAGGGAGGTGGACCCCGAGGCCGATGAGCGGGCCGAGGCGCAGCGCGAGCGGCTGGAGGCGTTTCTCCCGCGAGCGGCTGACGAGGGGCTGATCCGGCAAGACCTGCTCCCCGGGTGGGCGAAGGCGTTGCTGGGCGGCATGATCGACAACATGGTCCACGTGTTCACCGACATCGAACCGGGACCGGCTGTCGACCCTGTGGTGATCTCGTTCGGCGACGGTGTCGGATGAGGCCCTTGTCCCGGCACGAACTTCAGCTCCGCGGCGGCGAGTTCGAACGGCAGACGCTCGCCGGCTGAACTGCTTGACGGCGCCGCCACGGCGGTGGCCGGCTCGCAAGCGACCGCCGCACCGATCCAGTACGGCATCGGCCTCGACGTGCCGAGCCGGCGGCCGATTCCCGCCTCCGAACCCCCGATCCGTCTTCTTCGCGGGGTGCCACGATCGCCCGTGGTCCGACCCTCGCTCCGCAGGCTGTCACCGCCGGGCCGGTTCACTCCCGGACACCCTTTCGGGTCACCGCGGCGTAGTTGGCTTCGTACGAGACGGGTGGTGTCAGTTCTCGTTACTGGGGACGGTGCGGGTGCGAGGCGGGGTTCCGGGCTGCGCGTCCTTGCGGTGTTCGGCGAGGGCGGCCTGGGTGAGGTGGCGGGTGGCGATGCGGGCCAGGGTCTGTAGGGCTGCTTGCGCCTCCAGATGGTCGAGGCTGTCGGCACCCTCGACCAGGAGAGGGCTGTCGCTCGTCAGGCGGGTCCAGCCGGTTTCGTCGCATCCCACCTGGAGAGTGACGACCCCGCCCGTCGGCAGAGTGAGAGTGACGATCGCTGCGTCGGCCACCGCGTGCCGACCGGTGTGCAGGACGGCTTGTCGGTGGCTGTCGGAGATTGCCGTGAGTTCGGCTGGATCGGCGAGGGCGGCCAAGGCCCGTCGGCTGTGGTGCGCGAGCTTTTCACCCTCGTCCGCCAGGCCGGGCAGCGTCTCTCGGGGTGTCCAGCCGGGTCCTTGGTGTGACGGTGGTTCCAGCACGTCGGCCACGGTCTCCAGGGCGCGCGACGCGGCGAGTGTCGCGCGGACCAGCGGATCGTCGGGGGTGTGGGCGAACGCGGGCAGGGCGACCGCGTCGGCGATCCTGGCGACGGTGCGTACCGCGTCACCTCGCAGGGGAGTGCCGCGGCCCTTCCGGGGGCCTGCGGGCTCTTGCTCGCGGGAGCTGACGTCGATGGTTCGGGCGGCCAGATCGGCGTAGACGGTGTCGCGGCTGACACGGGCGAGGCGGGCCAGCTCGGCGACGTTGCGGGTGCCGGTGTGCCAGGCGGCGGCCACGGCGTCGGCCCGGTCCTCGCTGAGTCGTTCGCGGCGCTCGGCCCAGGCGATGAGCTCGCACAGTGCGGCGATGCGGGCCGCTTCGTTCGGTTCGGTCATGCCGGCGAGCATATGTCGAGTGATTCGACATGTCGAGTGATTCGACATGTCGAGTGAGTCGACATAGAGCCCCGTGCTGTGTTCAAGGGCGCGGTGCGCGGCGACCATGACGTGGCAGTACGCGGACGACCACCTGGCCGTGCGCCGCCGCAACCGGCGGCCGCGTGGCGCTCCGATGACTGCTCCGCCTCGTCGAGCAGGCACGTGGCAGGCCCGGTCGAGCAGAGGCCGGTCGGCGGGGTCGTGGCGTCCCGGTCGTGAGCGGATCGCCGTTGCTCGGGCGGCAGTTGGTGTCGGGCGCCGGTTCGGGCCGAGTGGGCGGCTTCGGGATTCCGGTCGCGGGTGGCTTCGCCGGTCGGATGTCCGGGCTCGGCGACTTCCGGGCGCAGGGCATCCCTGTTCTTGGACTTGCAGATCCAATTCGGTCGTCGCGCAGTGGCAATCCGCCCTGGTTTCCCCAGGGCCCGACCGGTCGTACGCGTTATGCGGTTCGGCCGTGCAGCTCATGGCGGATGACCAAGCGTTGGAGTGGGCCATGTCGACGCGCCTTGAGGGCGGGACCGCCCCGGTGACCGGAGCGACCAGCAACATCGGACGGGCCGTCGTGGAGGAGTTCGCCGCGGAGGGGGCTCACGTCGTCGTCCCGGGTCGCGGAGCCGGGCGGGGCAAGGAGGTCGTCGAAGACATCCGTGCCCGGGGTTGCCGTGCCGACTCTGTACAGGCTGATCCGGACGGCACTGCCGGCGCCTCGCGGGCATCGGCGAGGGCGGCGATGCCGGTCCTCGGCGGCCGCATCGACGTCCTGGTCGACAACCCGGGCGCTCGACAAGGGGCGTTTCCCGGAATCCGCGGGCGCAAGCCCGCCGTGGTGGTAGGCAGACGCTGCCGATCGGTATCGGGTGCCGCGGCGTGCGGTAGGCAGTTGTCCGGCCGCGGGTTTGAGGAACAGGCGTCGCCGTGGACCTGTGCATGGATGCGACCATCCGCGACGGGGGGCAACTGTGGGGATCAGTGACGGGACTCGCTCATCGTGGATCGGCGCACGGCACCCCCTGTGATCTGCGGTGTACAAAAGTGCCAACAAGCCTTCTGGAACTGGCGGGAAGGATGCGGAGGCTGATTGGCGTCAGTGCGGGTCGGCATCGTGTGCCAGTGCCACCTATGACTCCTCGTCACAGCGGATCCGCGGCGTGCGTCGTCCGTCCGCGCCGGCGTGGCGATTCAGCAACTCCCTTGCCCGGATTGAGAGTTGTGGCGCGATGTGCGGGGAGTCGGGAAGGGTCCTCGGATGGTTCCGGGGATTCGGTCCCGGGAACGGAAGGGGCGGGGGAACCCACTCGGCGCTCGCGAGCAGGCGGGCGCCGCTCCATGCGATGGGAGACCGATCAACGATGTTCACTCCGGTACGGAGAAGAGTACGGACGGCCGCGCTCGCGCTCTCGACCATGGCGGCACTCGCCCTGGGCGCGACCGCCACGAGCGGCGCGGCAGCGGCCCCCGCCGCCGCGAAACAGGGACCGACCTCGGTGGCGTACGTCGAGGTGAACAACAACAGCATGCTGAACGTCGGCAAGTACACCCTCTCCAACGGCGGCGCCAACGTCTTCGACATCGCCGTGATCTTCGCGGCGAACATCAACTACGACGCGGGCACGAAGGCGGGGACCCTGTACTTCAACCCGAACGTGCAGAGCGTCCTCGACAACGCCGCCACGCAGATACGGCCGTTGCAGCAGAAGGGCATCAAGGTCGTCCTCTCGGTGCTCGGCAACCACCAGGGCTCCGGCTTCGCCAACTTCCCGTCCCAGCAGACGGCTTCGACGTTCGCGAAGCAACTGTCGGACACCGTGACCAAGTACGGCCTGGACGGCATCGACTTCGACGACGAGTACGCCGACTACGGCAACAACGGCACCGCCCAGCCCAACGCCAGCTCGTTCGTGTACCTCGTGTCGGCACTGCGCGCCAACATGCCCGGCAAGATCATCAGCCTCTACAACATCGGCCCTGCCGCCTCGCGTCTGTCCTACGGCGGCGTCGACGTCACCTCCAAGTTCGACTACGCCTGGAACCCGTACTACGGCAGCTGGCAGGTCCCCGGCATCGCACTGCCCAAGTCGAAGCTGTCGCCGGCGGCCGTCCAGATCGGCGGCACCTCGCAGAGCACGGCCGCTTCTCTCGCCGCCCGCACGGTCAGCGAGGGGTACGGCGTCTTCCTGACGTACAACCTCGACGGGGCCGACCGCACCGCCGACGTCTCCGCGTTCACCAGGCAGCTGTACGGCAGTGACGCCCGCTACACGCCGTAGGCCGACGGCACTCCCCGGCGTCCGGCGCCCCCTCGGGGCCTGCTCCATCCCGTAGGACCGCGCCTCGGGCAGGCCGCGCCTTCGACAACGTTGTCGAAGGCGCGGTCGCCGCAGGTGCCAAAGTCGGCCGGGCAGTCGGTTCAGAGGCTGCCTGGGCGGACCAGGCCCGTTCTCTTCACGCCGCTCAGGATGGGGGTGACCTCCAGCGTGGTGACATGAGGGAGGGCGCCGATCGTGTCGCTCAGGAAGTGGTAGAGCGCGTTGAGGTCCGCGGCGGCGACGGCCACGAGGAGGTTGGCCGAGCCGGTGGTGGCCGAGGCGAAGCGGACCTGGGGGTGGCGGCTCAGTCGGCGGCCCGTTTCCTCCAGGCCGCCGGGGGCCACCGTGATCCACAGCAGGGCCTCGGTGCGGATGCCCAGGCGGGCCAGGTCGACCTCGGTCGCGAGTCTGACGACCTGGTTGCCGACCAGGGTCTCCAGGCGCCGGCGGGCGGTGAGGGCGGTGGTGTCGGCGCGGTGGGCGAGGTCGGTGTAGGAGGCTCGGCCGTCCTCGACGAGGGTGGTGATCAGGGCGTGGTCGAGGGGCTGGAGGGCTGGGTGGGCGGCCGGGGCGGGCAACTCCGGTCTGAGGCTGGTCAGTTCGGCCTCCGTGAGCAGGCCGCCGCTCCAGTCGAAGGCCGCCGGGAACACCCGTAGGAAGATGTGCGAGGTCCATGACTGGACCGCGGGGGTGGCCGGGAGGTCGCGCAGGAGCAGGGAGTTGCGGGCGTCCGGGCCGTCCAGGAACAGGATCGTGCAGATCTCGTCGCCGCCGCCGAGGATGTCCACCCAGATCGTGTCGGGGCGGCGGGCCAGGGTCGCGGCGATGGCGCTGATCTGGTTGGGGCGGCAGCGGACGCGCAGGGCCAGCGGGATCAGGTCGGGGAACCACACCGGGTTGCGTACGGCGGTGGCACGCAGCGTCCTGTCGTGGAACAGCGGGGCCGCGCGCCGCACCACCGTGCGCTCCGAGATGTCCAGGACGCGGCCGACCGTACGCCACGAGGCCCGTGGGGATGCCAGCATCGCGGCGGCGATCCGGCTGTCCGTCTCGCTCAAGGGGTGGCTTGCTTTCGCCATGTCTGCCTGGTCCTCTGTCCTGCTTTCGCGCTTCCGTCTCCTCATTCTGGCTCGGATCGAAGCTCACCGCTAGAAACGGTTCGGAGCGAACGATGGAGAGAATTGGGAGAGGTGAGCCCGATGGTGGTGGGTGTCGTGGAGACGGATCGGGGTCGGGTCCGGGGTGTCGCGCGGGGTGAGGCGGTCTCCTTCCGGGGGATTCCCTATGCCGCTTCGCCGGTCGGGGAGTCGCGGTTCGCGCCGCCTCGGCCGCACCCGGGGTAGACCGGGGTCCGGGAGGCCGTGCAGGCCGGGCCGGCTGTTCCGCAGGGGGCCTCCCGGCTGGAACGGGTGATGGGGGCCCGCGTGCCGGACTGGGACGAGGACGGCTGCCTGACCGTCAACGTCCATGTTCCGGCAGGGGCGTTGGAGGACAACGCCGCCCGGCCGGTCCTCGTGTGGTGGCACGGGGGCGGCTTCACCAGTGGTTCCGGCGGCTGGGACTGGTACGACGGCGGGCGGCTGGCCGCGCTCGGCGACATCGTGGTCGTCACCGCCAACTACCGCGTGGGGCCCCTGGGTTACCTGTATCTGCCGGAGATCGGCGCCGCCAACCTCGGCGCCCAGGACCAGGCCGCCCTGCTGACCTGGGTGCGGGACAACATCGCCTCCTTCGGCGGCGACCCGCGCGAGGTGACGGCCGGCGGGCAGTCGGCCGGAGCGTACTCGTCCCTTGCGCTGGCGCTCGATCCGTTGACCTCGGGACTCGTGAACCGGGTCCTGCTGGAGAGCGGGCCGTTCGGCCTGGTGCCGCAGGACCCGCAGCGCGCGGCCGAGAACGCCGAAGCGTATCTACGGCTGCTCGGCGTGCCGGACGGAGCGGATACGGCAACTGCCCTACGCGCGCTGCCCGTTGAGCAACTGCTGTCCGCCTACGGCCGGCTCGCGGGGCAGCTCGCGCGGCCGGGCGACGCCACTCCGCCCATGTATCCGGTGCTCGGCGGGCCCGGTGTGCCCCGCGATCTGCATCGGGGCGTGGTGGACGGTGGGTTGGAGGGCAAGTCGCTGCTGATCGGTACCACTCGGGACGAGGCGAGCGCCTTCACCGCCTTCGATCCGCGTATCCAGAACCTCACCATCGATGGTGCGTTGGACCTTCTGACCGGCCAACTGGGCGTACACGCTCGCGAGTTGTACCAGCGATACGCCGACCGGTTCGAAGAGCCCACCGCCGCGCGGGTGTTCACCGCCGTGCAGACCGCTGGGCTGGTCCGGGACGACTCGTTGCGGATCGCCGACCATCACGCGGCGGGCGGCAACGCGACCTACGTCTACGAGTTCGACCACCGGCCGGCTGAGGACCCGTATGGCCTCGGCGCGACCCACTGTGGTGAACTCCCCTTCCTTTTCGGCTCGTTCGACGCTTTCGCGGACAGCCCGATGTTGGGGCGGACCACCGATGCCGTACGGGAGGTGGGGCGTACCTTCGCCAGTGCGGTCGCCGAGTTCGTCGCGAGCGGGTCGGTGCACGACTGGATGCCGTACACGCCCGCGACGGCGGCTCGTATTCGGCACTTCGGCTGAGGCATATCAGTCCACTTTGTTGTGAGTGGCCCTGTTCTCGCCGTGCGGGCGCCCGTTGGGATGGACCCGCTTTCTCCCTCAGCCGTGTGAAAGGGCCTTGATGACCATGCCACGCAACCGCTCGTTCGCGCAGGTCGACGTGTTCGCCACGAGTCCCTGCACCGGCAACCCGGTTGCCGTCGTGCTCGACGGGACCGACCTGAGCGACGAGGAGATGCAGGGGCTGGCGCGCTGGACGAACCTGTCCGAGACCACGTTCGTGCTGCCGCCCACCGTCCCCGACGCGGACTACCGGCTGCGGATCTTCACCCCCGGGGGCGAGCTGCCGTTCGCCGGGCACCCCACCCTCGGGTCCGCGCGTGCCTGGCTGGACGGTGGTGGCACACCGCGGGACGACGAACGCATCGTGCAGGAGTGCGGCGCGGGACTGGTCGCCGTGCGGCGGGGTGAGGGGACGTTGGCCTTCGCCGCTCCGCCCCGGGTGCGGGAGGGGGACCTCGACGAGGATCAACTGCTGCGGATCGTAGGCGCGTTCGGGATCTCGCGGGACCGGGTCGTGGCGCATCAGTGGGTCGACAACGGGCCCGGGTGGGCCGTGGTGCGGCTGGCCACGGCCGAGGAGGTGCTCGCCCTCGAACCTGATTTCTCCGTCTTCCCGGACGCGATGGTCGGTGCGATCGGGGCCCACCCCGACGGGTCCCGGTACGCGTTCGAGATGCGCACCTTCGCTCCTGCCGCCGGTGTGCCCGAGGACCCCGCGTGCGGGAGCATGAACGCCGGTGTGGGGCAGTGGCTCACCTCGACCGGTGGCGCGCCCTCCTCCTACCGGGTCTCGCAGGGCACGCGGCTGGGGCGGGCCGCGAGTATCGAGGTCACCGCCGACGCGGACGGCACCGTGTGGGTCAGTGGCGCCGCCGACGTCCGCATTCGCGGCACCATCACGCTCTGACCGTCATGCGGTGCCTGTGCCTGTGTCGGTGTCCGCGGTGAGCGTCTTCATCGTGACGTAGCTGGTCACCGTGGCCACGCCGGGCAGGGTCGCCAGCTGGTTGGCGTGGAAGTCCTCGTAGGCCGGGAGGTCGGCCACCTCCACCTGGAGGAGGTAGTCGAAGTTGCCGGTGATGTGGTGGCAGGCGACCACCTCGGGCAGCCGGGTGACCCCGCGTTCGAAGGCGACCACGTCCGCGCGGGTGTGCCGCATCAGCCGTACGCCCGCGAAGACCCGCAGGCTGCGGCCGATCGCGGCGGGATCGATCAGCGCGCGGTAGCCGCGGATGACCCCGGCCTCCTCCAGCTGGCGCACGCGGCGCAGGCAGGGGGACGGGGAGAGCCCGACGCGGGCCGCGAGCTCGTTGTTGCTGATGCGGCCGTGCGTTTCGAGCACGGCCAGAATCGATCGGTCCACCTCGTCCATGACGGCAGATTATTGCGCCCGCGACTCGACTACCACAATTGTGCGCCCGCCCGGCGCGCAATGTACTGCCAAAATTGCCGAGATCCGGGCATCTCGGACTGCTGGTCGGTCACGCTTCATGGAGTCGCACCGACGGTCCAGGTCCACGGAAGGGCAGCCATGCCGGGCAAGAGCACCATCACCGTTCACGCCGACCGCGAGGTCCATCCCAGCCGTGCCGTCGCACCGCCCATCTACCAGACGGCGGCGTTCTCGGCCGAGGACGCGGAGACGTTCGCACAGGGGGCCGTGGAAGCACGCGGCAAGGACTTCTACACCCGGTTCGGCAACCCGAACCATGCCCAAGTCGCCGCCGTCGTCGCGGAGTTGGAGAACACCGAGGCGGCCATGGTCACCGCGTCCGGGATGGCCGCGCTCACCACGGCCGTGCTGGCGCTGGTGTCCGCGGGCGACCATGTCATCGGGCAGCGGTCCACCTACGGGGGTACGGCGTCGGTGCTGCTGAACCTGCTGCCGCGCTTCGGCGTGACCACCACGCTGGTCGATCAGACCGACCCGGAGGCGTTCGCGAGGGCGCTGGCTCCGCGGACCCGGCTGATCCTGGTGGAGACCCCGAGCAACCCGTTGCTACAGATCACCGACCTGCGGGCCGTAGCTGAACTGGCCCGTGCGCACGGCGTGTCGACCATGGCGGACAACACCTTCGCCACTCCGCTGAACCAGCGGCCGGTGGACTTCGGCATCGACCTGGTGTGGCACAGCGCGACCAAGTATCTGAATGGGCACTCCGATGTGTCCGCGGGAGTGCTGGCCGGGCCATCCGAGATCCTCGACCGGATATGGGACGTGGGTCTCCTGACCGGTGCCACGCTCGGGCCGATCGACGCGTGGCTGTTGCTGCGCGGGATGCGGACCCTGCCGTTGCGGGTGCCGCGGCACAACGCCAACGGGCTTGCCCTGGCTGAGGAGTTGAGCGCGCATCCGGCGGTGACGAAGGTGCACTATCCCGGGCTGGCGACGCACCCGCAGCACAAGGTGGCCGTGGACCAGATGAGCGGTTTCGGCGGGGTGCTCGGCATCGAGTTCGCCGGTGGGTTCGAGATGGCCGACGCGTTTCTCGGGCGGCTGCGTTACCCGCGTCGGTCGGCCAGCCTCGGGGGCGTGGAGTCGCTGGCCGTGCATCCGGCGTCCATGTGGCGCGGGATGCTCAGCGAGCAACAGCTCGCGGAATCAGTGCCGTTGGGGCTGGTCCGGCTGGCGGCGGGGACCGAGGACACGGCGGATCTGGTCGCGGACGCGCTCGAAGCGGCCGACGCCGTGCTGACCGAAGCGGCGACCACCTGAGCGGGCGATGGCAGCCCCACCCCCCCCGCTAGTGACGACACCCCGACCCCCACCGGTTAGGAGCTCCTCCGATGATGAAGAAAACCCTGCTCACCGGCGGCACCGTGGTCAGCATGGACCCGGTCGTCGGCGATCTCGAACGCGGTGACGTGCTGATCGAGGACGGTGTGATCGTCGCGGTGGCCGCGCACCTCGACGCGCCGGACGCCGAGGTGATCGACGCGACCGACCGGATCGTCCTGCCCGGTTTCGTCGACAACCACCGCCACTCCTGGCAGACCGCGTTCCGAGGCGTCGGCGCGGACTGGACGTTCCCCGAGTGGGCGCTGGCCATGCACCGCACGGTCAAGCCCCACTACCGGCCCGAGGAAGTCTACGCCGGCACCCTGCTCGGCCGCCTGGAGGCCCTGCACTCCGGCGTGACCACGATGCTGGACTGGTACCACGTCGCCCAGACCCACGACCACGAGGACGCCGCCGTCGCCGCGCTGCGGGACGCGCCGGGGCGGTCGGTCTTCTGCCTCGGCGCCGGCTGGGGCACCGCCGACTCCGTCGACGCCGACATCCGCCGCGTCCGCTCCGAGCTGCCCGGTGACGGCCTCGTCACCATGGCGTTCGGCCTGCGCGGACCCGACGACACCGGCATGGACACCGTCGCCCGCGAGCTGAAACTGGCGGACGAACTCGGCCTGCGCACCAGCCTGCACGTAGATCCGGGCGGCACCAGCCCCACGGTCGCCGATCTGCGCGAGCACGGGCTGCTGCGGGAGACCACCACGTTCGTGCACGCCAACGGGATCAGCGACGAAGAGCTGCGGATGCTCGCGGACGCGGGCGCTTCCCTGTCCGTCAGCCCGGACGTCGAGCTGAAGATGGGCTTCGGATCGCCGGTCACCGGGCGGGCGTTGGCCGCGGGCGTGCGCCCGACGCTGTCCGTCGACGACGTCCCCTCGGCCGGTGGCGACATGTTCTCCACGATGCGTACGGCCTTCGCCGTGCAGCGCGGTCTGGACGGCGGCCTGCGCTCCCGCGACCTGCTGGAGTTCACCACGATCGACGCCGCCCGCTCCTGCGGACTCGACGCCCGCACCGGCAGCGTCACCCCCGGCAAGGACGCCGACCTGATCCTCCTGCGCACCGACGACCTGACCGTGTTCCCGGTCACCGACCCGGTCGGCACGATCGTCAGCGCCGCTCACCCCGGACTCGTCGACACCGTCCTCGTCGCCGGTCAAGTGGTCAAGCGCGACGGGGTGTTGGTGGGCGTGGACCTGTCGGCGCTCAGGGCCCGGCTGCTCGCGTCCCGCGACCGGATCGCGGCGGCGGCAGGGATTCCGGTCGACGGTACGTGGCGCCCGCGGCCCGAACAGGCGTAGGGGAGCGAGGAGTTCGACGCCGGTCCCGGCAGCCGTTCCCCTACACCGGTGACGGTACGGCGGCCAGCGCGTCGGTGAAGGCGCGGGCCCGGCGGGTGATCTCGGCCCAGTCGCCCGCGGCCACGACAGCGGGCGGTACGACCCCCGAACCGGCGCACACCGCACGCGCCCCGGCCGCGAGGAACCCGGCCGCGTTGTCCGCGTCGACCCCGCCCGACGCCACCAGCGGTACGTCCGGGAAGGGGCCGGCCAGGTCACGGAAGTGCCGGGGGCCGAAGGCGCGCGCCGGGAAGATCTTCACCGCGTCCACGCCCAGGTCGAGGGCCATCCCGACCTCCGTCGGCGACAGGGCACCCATCACGACCGGCACCCCGGCCGCCGCTGCCGCCTCCGCGACACCGGGGCGGCAACCGGGGGTGACAAGATATTGCGCCCCCGCCTCGATCAACTCCTCGGCCTGCGCGCCGGTCATCACCGTCCCGGCACCGACACCGTCCTGCCCGTCGGCCACCGCGCGCCGCAGATGCCCGGCGAGGCCGGGGGTGGTCCGGGTGAACTCGATCCACCGGATACCACCCGCCCGCAACGCCTCGCAGAGCGCCGCGGCATCGGGTATCTCCGGGGCGCGGACCACGGCGATCACGCGGTCCTTCGACAGCCGGGTGAGGAAGTCGGGGGTCATGGGCAGGGGCTCCTTCGGGTACGCCAGTCGGCTTGGGCGGGCGGTGTTGTTCGGGGGTGGAGCAGGGGCCGGTGGTGGGTGTGCTCGCGTCGGCCGGTTCGCTCGGTGCTGTTCCGAGCGGGGCTGAAGTCGCTCTCGGCGTACGGCGATCGGGCGTGGCGGGACGGGGCCGTCGTGAGCCGATTCCCCCGGCACCGTCCCGGACCGACCGCCGTCACCCGGAACGGCACGGCACCGACCCCAGGTGAGCGCCGTCGCAGCCGCCGGTTCATCCCGTCGCCGCCCTGGACCAACCCACGTCGTCCAGCGCGAGTCGGCGGTCGGTCTCCGTGCGCGGAGGCATTGCGGGCACGTCGTCCCTCGTTCGCAGCGCCGCGGAGGCTGCGACATGGCCCAGCCGCAGGCGGGACCGTTCGTCCCGGTTCTCCAGTACCGCCGAGAGGTAACCGGCGGCGAACGCGTCGCCCGCGCCGACCGGTTCGACCACCTGGGTGGGCAGCGCGGGGACGAAGGTGCGCTGTCCGTCGGCGTACGAGGTCGCTCCGAGTTCGGCGTCCTTGACCACGACCAGCGGTGCGGGGCCGAGGAGTTCGGCCACGTCGTCCGGGCGGGTCGTGCCCCACAGCGCCTCGGCCTCGTCCCGTCCGACGAACACGATGTCGGCGGCGCGGGCGAGGGTGAGCAGGTTCTTCGCGGCGTCGGCGGTGCCGGAACGCCACAGCGCGGGGCGGTGGTTGACGTCGAAGGAGACGACCGGCCCGCTGCCCCTCGCGCCGAGCGCGCGGTCGACGAGGATCGCCTCCAACAGCCCGGCACAGCTCTCGGAGAGTGCCGCCGCGACGCCCGACAGGTGCACGACGCGGGCCCGGCGCAGCACGGGCAGCCGGGTCAGCTCCGGGCCCATCAGGGTCGCGGCCGATCCGCTCCGGTAGTAGTGGGTGCGGGTGCCCTCCGGTGCCGGGTCCTTGAAGTAGACGCCGGTCGGGCGGGCCGGGTCGGTCTCCACTCCCGTCACGTCCACGCCCCGCGCGGTGAGTTCGGCCAGGATGCGGCGCGCGAACGGGTCGTCGCCCAGGCGGCTCAGCCACGCGACACGGTGACCGAGACCGGCGAGCCCGCAGGCGACGTTGGACTCGGCACCGCCGATGGCCATCGCGAGCGTCGGCTGTTCGTCGAACGGACGGCTGTCCGGCGGACTGAGGACGGCCATCGTCTCGCCGACGCACACGACGTCGGCCACCTGTTCCGGTCGGCCGGCCGAACGGGGCGGGGGCGGCAGGGGCACGGGACTCTCCTGGTTCTCGGGTGGGGTGTACGTGGGGTCACGTGACGGGGACGGATCTCAGGTGCCTGCCAGCCGCAGCAACACCTTGCTGCTCCCGCTCCCCGGATCCGCCGCCACCGCCAGCGCCTCCTCCGCCCGCTCCATCGGGAACCGGTGCGTGATCACCGGTGTGACGTCCAGCCCGTCCCGCAGCGCGCGCAACGCGTCGTCGATCTCCTCGACGAAGCGGTAGGAGCCGATCCAGGTGATCTCCCGGGTGACCAGGTCACCGAGGGCGGCGGAGACCGCCGTACCGGGGAGGTTGCCGACCTGGACGAGGGTGCCGCCGCGGGCGGTGGACCGTAGGACCGGGCCCAGCGCCGAGGGGGCGCCGGACGCCTCGAAGACGACCTCGACGTCCTCCGGCAGGGACTCGCCGCGCGAGATGTCCCGCGTCTCGTCGGCGCCCATCGCGCGCGCGACGGCGAGGGAGGCGGCGGAGAGGTCGGCGGCGATGACGGAGCCCGCCCCGGAGTGCCGGGCCGCCGCGACCACCAACGAGCCGATCGGACCTGCCCCGTTGACCAGCACCGTCCGCCCGCGCAGCGCCGGCACCCGGCCCACGGCGTGCAGCGCGACCGCCAACGGCTCGGCCAGGGCGCCCTGTTGGGTGTCGACGCCGTCCGGCAGGGGGCGGACCTGGGCCGCGCGGACCGTACGGAATTCGCTGAACCCGCCGTCCGTGTGCGGGTCGAAGGCCGCCGAGCCGAAGTAACGGACGTGCGGGTAGAGGTTGGTGCGTCCGGCGATCCGGTCCGGGAGGATGCCGTCGCCCACCAACTGGGCCGGGTGGACGGTTACTTGCTGTCCTTCGTCCAGGCCGGTGACCCCGGCGCCGAGCGCCGCGATCCGGCCCGCGACCTCGTGGCCGAGGACGAGCGGGTGGGCCAACGAGGCGGTGCCGGACGCGCCGTTCTTCCAGTAGGCGATGTCGGAGCCGCAGATCCCGCCCCACTCCAGGGCGAGCAGCACCTCACCCGCCCCCGGTGCCGGCCGGACCCGTTCGTCGATGCGGACGTCTCCGGGGCCGTGCACCACGACGGCCCTCATACGGCCCGTGCTCATGCTGCCCGTACTCATACGGCGTCCTCCAGTCGGACCAGGTCGCGGCCGCGTGTCTCGGGGGCGAGGAACGCGCTGACGAGGGTGATGAGCGAGTAGACGACGAGCATCACCGCGATGGGCCACCAGCTGCCGGTGACGGCGGTGAGCGAGGCCGCGAGGACCGGGCCGATCGCGGTGGTGAGGATGCCGCCGATCTCCTTGGCGAGCGCGAGCTGGGTGAACCGGGTGCGGGAGCCGAAGAGTTCGGCCATCGTCACGCTCTCCAGCGAGAACAGGCCGAGGACACCGACGTTCAGGCCGAGCACCATGCCGAACATCACGGCGGCCGAGGAACCGGACGCGATGAGGAACATCACGGGGAAGGCGATGACGACGGTCAGCAGCGAGAACGCCATGTAGACCGGGCGGCGTCCGTAGCGGTCGCCGAGCAGACCCACGGCCGGCACGGTGGCGAAGCCGAGCAGGGAGCCGTAGACGATCGCGTCCGTGGGGACGGAGCGGCCGACCGAGAGGTTGGTGGCGATGTAGCCGACGAGGAACGTCTGGATCAGCCCGGAGTTGCCCGCCTGGCCCAGGCGCAGGCCCAGCGCGAGGAAGAACGCCCTGCCCTTGCGCTGGCGGATGCCCGCCGCGAGGACGTCGACCCGGTGTTCGCCCTCCTCGGCGATCGTGGACTCGACCTCGCCGCGGGTCATCGCCACGCCGTCCACGACGTCGGCGCGTTCCTCGAAGACCGGGCTCTCCTTGAGGCCGCGCCGCAGCCAGACCGCGAAGAGCATCAGGACGAAGCTCAGCAGGAACGGCAACCGCCAGCCCCAGGCGAGGAGTTGGTCCTCGCTGAGCACGCCGATGAGGATGGCCCACAGGCCTGACGCGGCGAGCGTCCCGGAGTTCGTGCCGAGCGACACCAGCGAGGCGATCAGACCGCGCCTGCGCACCGGGGCGTACTCGGCGAGCAGCACGGTCGCCCCGGCTATCTCGGCACCGGCTCCGAAGCCCTGGATCAGCCGCAGCAGGACCAGCAGGCTCGGCGCGAGGATGCCGATCGCGGCGTAGGTGGGCAGGGCGCCGATGAGGGTGGTGGACCCGCCCATCAGCAGGATCGTGATGACGAGGACCTTCTTGCGGCCGATCCGGTCGCCCATCCGCCCGAAGTAGACCGCACCGGCGAGGCGGGCGACGTAGCCGACGCCGTAGGTCGCCATCGCGGCGATCAGGCCGATGGCCGGGCTGACGTCCGGGAAGAAGATCTTGTTGAAGACGATCGCGGCGGCCAGCGAGTACAGCTGGAAGTCCATGAACTCCATGGCCGTACCGAGCCAGCCGGAGACGGCGGCCTTGGTGAGATCGCGGGTCGTGCGCCGGGCGGGCGGCGATGGTTCCGTGCGGGCGGGGACGGGAGTGTCCTGCATCATGAACTCCGTTGTTCGTGAGCCGAGTTGAGGGAGCGGACGGGCAGGGGTGGGGGTCAGATGGGGGGAGGGTTCAGATCTCGACGCGTCCGGCCCGGAGGGCGGGCAGCCGGTCGGCGATCGCGGTGGTGAGGCGGCCGTCGTCGGCCAGGTCGGCGGCGCCGAGGACGCGCAGCAGCGCGCGGACCGTCACCACGGGAGTGGTGGTTCCGTCCCAGCAAGCGGCGAGGGCGTCAGCCGCCGGGTCGGTCGGAGCGTCGGCCGTTCGGGTGCGCCGGGTGCTCAACGCCCAGGCGGCGAGGGCGAGTTCGAGCACCGGCGTGCTCGTGCCCCGTTCGCGCAGGGTGCGCAGCGCGGGCAGCCAGCGCTCCGTGATCTTCAGCGACCCGTCGGAGCCGATCTGCCGCAGCAGGTGCCGCATCGCGGGATTGCGGAACCGTACGACGAGATCGTCGGCGTACGCGGCGGGATCGGGACCGCCCGCCGGGAGCGTGGGCGCGACCTCCGCGCACAGCGCCCGGACGAGCCGCTCGCCCCAACTGGCCGCCATGGTCTCGGAGATGGTGGTGAGGTCCACTGCCGTCCCCAGGTAAGCGAGAGCGGAGTGGGAGCCGTTCAGCAGCCGCAGTTTCGTGAGCTGATACGGCGTCACATCCCTGACGAACAGCGCGCCGTCGAGTTCCCAGGGCGGCCGGGCGGCGGCGAAGGAGTCCTCCAGGACCCACCGCCGGTACGGTTCGGCCGTCACGGCGAGTTCGTCGCGTGCCCCGAGCGCGGTCGCGGCGGCCACACGGTCCGCCTCGCTCGGCGCGGGCACGATCCGGTCGACCACCGTCGCGGGGAATCGGACGGTCTCGGCGATCCGGTCCAGGATCCGGTGCCGGTCGGGCCAGTGGGACGCGTCGACGAACTCCCGTACCACCCGGCCGAGTACGGCGCCGTTGTCCGCCATGTTGTCGCAGGACACGACGGTGATCGGCGCGCCGCCCGCCCGCGCCCGCGCCGCGAGCCCGGCGGCCAGCGCCCCGACCGCCGTGGTGAACGGGCCGTCAGGGTCCGCCGCGAGGTCGGCGGCGACGGCGGCCGTGTCCAACCCGCCTGTGGACGCGAGCCGTTGATAGCCCTTCTCGGTCACGGTGAGCGTCACGACCGTCACCTCGGGATCGACGAGCAGCGCGTGGACCGCCTTGGCGTCCGGTCCCATGGCCAGCGCGTCGATCACCGAACCGACGACCCGGGTGCGGGGTCCCTCCGGGCGGCGCTCGGTGAGCGAGTACAGGAAGTCCTGTTCGCGCAGGGCGCGTACGGTCGCCGCCGACCTCGGCGCCACGGCGGTGATGCCCCAGGGCTCGCCGGACAGCGCGGCGGCGTTCTCCGTGTAGACGGCCTGGTGGGCGCGGTGGAAGGCGCCGAGCCCGAAGTGGACGATCCGGGGCCGGAGTTGGGCGGGGTCGACGGCGGGTCGCACCTCCGGGGCGAGCGGCGCCGCACGTGTCAGTCGTGTGTTCACCAGTCGTGCACCGACCCGTCGAGACGCCGCGCGACCGGAAGATAGCGCTGCTGGTACGGGAAACGCTCCGCCGCCTTCTCGTCGTACTCGACGCCCAACCCCGGTTCCTCCGAGGGATGGAGCATCCCGTCGGCGAACGTGACACCGGTCCGGAACACCTCGGCCGCCTCGTCGGGATGCCCCATGTGCTCCTGGATGCCGAAGTTCGGCACGCTGATGTCGAGGTGCACGGCCGCCGCCATGCTGACGGGGGAGAGGTCGGTCGCACCGTGCGAACCGGTCCGCACCTGGTACAGCGCGGCGAGGTCGAAGATCCGCCGCAGGTGGGTGATGCCGCCCGCGTGCACGACGGTCGTGCGGACGTAGTCGATGAGCTGCTCGGTGATCAGGTGCTGGACGTCCCAGATCGAGTTCATCACCTCGCCCACCGCGATCGGGGTCGTGGTGTGCTGCCGGATGAGCCGGAACGCCTCCTGGTTCTCGGCCGGTGTCGGGTCCTCCATCCAGAACAGCCGGCACGCCTCGACGCTCTTTCCGAACCGCGCCGCCTCGATCGGGGTGAGCCGGTGATGGACGTCGTGGAGGAGGTGGAAGCCGAAGCCGAAGCGTTCCCGGACGGCTTCCAGATACGTGGGCGCGAACCCCAAGTAGGCCTCGGTGTCCCAGGGTTGCTCGTCGGGCAGCTCCGTCGCGGCGGGTTCGTAGACCTTGCCCTTGCGGACGCCGTAGGTGCCGCCGACGTCGGGCACCGCGGCCTGCGCGCGGATCGCCTTGTAGCCCAGCTCCAAGTAGCGCTCGACGTCGTCGAGGAGGGACGGTACGTCGGTGCCGCTGGCGTGCGAGTAGACGAGTACGCCGTCCCGGGACCGGCCGCCGAGCAACTGGTACACGGGTAGGCCCGCGGTCTTGCCCTTGATGTCCCACAGCGCGGTGTCGACGGCCGCGATCGCCGTCATGGTGACCGGCCCGCGCCGCCAGTACGCGCCCCGGTACAGGTACTGCCACATGTCCTCGATGCGGGCGGGGTCCTTGCCGATCAGCAGCGGGACCAGGTGATCGCGCAGATAGCTCGCCACGGCCAGTTCACGTCCGTTGAGCGTGGCGTCGCCGAGGCCCGTCACACCGTCGTCCGTGGTGATGCGCAGCGTGACGAACGTGCGCCCGGGGGAGGCGACGAACACGTCGACGCGCTCGATCTTGCTCACGGGTGGCTCTCCTTACCGTGTCCTGTTGCCGGTCGACCGGGCTCCACCGCCGGTCGCTCAGTACTTGTATACAAGCATGTGTCGCGAAGAGGCAATGGTCGTGTCACGGATACGATGGCCGCATGGCTCACTCGAATCGGGACCGCACCAGCCGGCGCGCGATCTATCTGAAACTGCGTCAGATGGTCCTGACCCTCGAACTCGCCCCGGGCGCCGCCCTGTCGGAGAACGAACTCGCGGCCTCGCTCGGCGTCAGCCGGACCCCGGTGCGGGAGAGCCTGATCCTGCTGTCGCAGGAGGGCCTGGTGCAGGTCTTCCCGAAGATCGGCTCGTTCGTCTCCCGGGTGGACCCGGGGCAGGTCGCCGACGCGCAGTTCCTGCGGGAGGCCGTCGAACTCGCGTCACTGGACGACCTGCCCGCCGCACTCGACCCCGAGGTCGACGGCGAGCTCCGCGAGAACCTCGCCCGCCAGCAGCGCGCGGACCTCGGCCTGGAGGAGTTCTTCGACCTGGACGAGGCGTTCCACCAGGGCCTGATGCGCCTGAGCGGCCACGGCAACGTCTGGACCAACGTCGCCGCCGCCAAGGGTCACCTCGACCGGGCCCGCCGCCTGGGCCTGCACGAGAACGTCTCCCCGGCCGTCTTCGCCCTCCAGCACCGCGAGATCTACGACGCGGTCGTCGCCGGTGACATCCCGCTCGCCCGCGCCGCCATGCGCACCCATCTCCGGGCCGTCTTCAGCGACATCGAGCGCATCCGGGCGCATTCACCGGAACTGTTCGCCAGCGGGCCCTCGACGGTGCCGGTGCGGCGCAACGTGGTGGTCTGGGAGTAGCGCCGGTCCGGCTCCTCAGGACAGGTCGCCCTCCAGGGCGGAGGGATTCAGCGACGCCAGCAGCTTGAGCAGCAACGCGTGCGTCTGCTCCTGCTCCGCCGGCGTCAGCGCCTGAAGCGCCTCGGCGTGGGCCGCGTCCACCGTCTCCGCGGCCCGCGCCGCGAGCCGTACACCGGCCTCGGTCACGTGCAGGCGCTGGGTGCGCCGGTCGCCGGGGGTGGTGCGTCGCTCCAGCATGCCGCGCTCGACCAGCCCGTTGACCGCCGTACCCATCGACTGCGGGGTGATCGCCGCCCGGCGTGCCGCGGTCGCGCTGGAGACGCCCGGGTCGAGGACGGCCTGCATCAGGGCCCGGTGCTGGGCGAGGGTCAGCTGGAGCGGGCGCAGGGCGCGCTCCATCCGGGCCGCCATGATCTGGCCGATCTGCCAGGCGACATAGCCGGTGCGCCGGTCGGGGTGGTTCACAGGGCGGACCTCTTTTGTAAGGCAGCTGATGGTGATGTACAAATATTATCAGTTGCCTTCCAATCTAGCGCCTCCTGATCTAGGACCCTCCCGATGTCCCAGCAAGCCACCACCCCAGTCACCGGCACCGGCACCACAAGCGCTCCCCGGCCGGCGCACAAGCACGCCCTCGATGTCGCCCACCCACCCCCCGGCCCCGGAAACCTCCGTGCCGTCCTGCTCCCCGTGGCGGTGGTCCTGCTGATCGGTGCCGTGTTCGTCAGCGTCTACCTCGCCGCCTTCCACGCCCCGAGCCCCCACCAACTCCGCGTCGGCACAACGGAGATAGGCACCGCGCAGGCCCACCTGAACCAGGACCTCGACCGCATCGCCCCCGGCGGCTTCACCGTCGAGACCTACCCCGACGAATCCGCCGCCCGGAACGCCGTACAGGACAGGCAGGTCTACGCCGCCTACCTCGGCGACGGGAAGCTCCTCTACGGCAGCGCGAACGGCGCCGCCGTCACCGCGACCGTGACCACCGCCTTCGGCTCCGTGGCGCACGCCGAGAACCGCGAACTCGCCGTCGAGGACGTCGCCCCGGCCGCCGCGGGGGACACCCGGGGCCTCTCCGTCTTCTACGCCGCCTTCGGTCTGGTCCTCGCGGGCTACCTCTTCGGTATGACGACCTACCAACTCGCGCCCCGACTCCAGTACCGCTGGCGGATGGCCAGCCTGGCCCTGTTCGGCGTCGTCGGCGGGCTCCTGATCGCCACCATCGCCGGAAGTACGGGCTTCGGCGCGCTGCCCGGTTCCTTCGTGCCCCTCGTCGTCGTGATCTCCCTGATGGGCGCCGCGGTCGCGGCCACGACCATGGTCCTGCTGCGGCTGTTCGGCTCGGCCGGTGTCACCCTCGCGTCGATCCTCATGCTGATCCTCGGCAACAGCAGCAGCGGTGGGATCATGCCGGCCGCCTACCTGCCGGGCTGGCTGCGCCCGCTCTCCGAGATCCTGCCGGTCGGCGTCGGCGTCCGCGCGATGCAGGGCCTGTCCCGGTTCCAGAACGACGGCCTGTCCCGCGCTCTGCTGATCCTCCCGGTGTGGGTGCTCGGCGCCGTCCTCGTGCTCTACCTGAAGGACGTGTACCGGCGCGGACCTCGCGCCCAGACGCCCGCGCCCGCGACCGGCTGACGTTGTCCCGGAGCCCCCAACTCCCTTGAAACCAAGGGGACTACGCTCACCTCCGCACGACTTCGACGTGAGGGAGCCCGACATGTCCGCAGAGTTCGCCGCCAAGGTGTTCGCCCTGGTCGACGGGACCGACGCCGTCGGCTTCAGCCGGCTGTTCGCCCCGCAGGGCCGGATGCGCTTCGGGAACGGCGATCCGATGACCGGGCCCGAGGAGATAGAAGCCGGAGTCGCCGGCTTCTTCGCCACCGTCAAGGGGCTGCGCCACACGGTCGTCCGCGAGTGGTACGTCGGTTCCGACGCGATCATCGAGGAGACGGTCGACTACGACCGCCTGACCGGCGACACCGTCACCGTCCCCGCCGTCACCATGTTCCACGTCGACGAGACCGGCCTCATCGACGACTTCCGCGTCTACTTCGATCTCGCCCCGCTTTTCGCCTGATCGTCGGCGAGCGCGGCATCCTGGACACCGTAGAGGATCTATGTGGATTTCCTCTCGGGAAAGGATCTTTCGATGGACCAGCAGGACGCGCGGGACACGCAGGACGAGCGGTTCGACGTCGTCGTACTCGGCGCAGGCCCCGGCGGCTACGTCGCCGCCATCCGTGCCGCCCAACTCGGCAAGCGGGTGGCCGTGGTCGAGGAGAAGTACTGGGGCGGTGTCTGTCTGAACGTGGGCTGCATCCCGACCAAGGCCCTGTTGCGGAACGCGGAGTTGGCGCACATCTTCACCCGCGAGGCGAAGACCTTCGGCATCAAGGTCGAGGGGGAGGTCTCCTTCGACTACGGCGAGGCGTTCCGCCGCAGCCGCCGGGTCGCGGACGGCCGGGTCAAGGGCGTCCACTATCTGATGAAGAAGAACAAGATCACGGAGATCGACGGCCGCGGCACGTTCCTCGACCCGCACACGCTCCAAGTGGCGGGCTACGACGGCGAGTCGCGCACCATCGGCTTCGAGCACTGCATCATCGCGACCGGCGCCACCCCCAGGCTGCTGCCCGGCACCAAGCGCACCGCGCGCGTGGTGACGTACGAGGAGCAGATCCTCGCCGACGACCTGCCGCGGTCGATCGTCATCGCGGGCGCCGGCGCGATCGGCATCGAGTTCGCGTACGTGCTCCACAACTACGGCGTGAAGGTCACGATCGTCGAGTTCCTGGACCGGATGGCACCCCTCGAAGACGTCGAGGTCTCCACCGAACTCGCCAAGCAGTACCGCAAGTTGGGCATCGACGTCCTCACCTCCACCCGCGTCGAGTCGATCGACGAGTCCGGCCCGCAGGTCCGCGTCACCGTCACCGGCAAGGACGGCGCGCAGCAAGTCCTGGAGGCCGACAAGGTGTTGCAGGCGATCGGCTTCGCCCCGAACGTCACCGGCTACGGCCTGGAGAACGCGGGCGTACGGCTGACCGAGCGCGGCGCGATCGACGTCGACGGCCGGTGCCGTACCTCCGTCCCGCACGTGTTCGCCATCGGCGACGTCACCGCGAAGCTGATGCTCGCGCACGCGGCCGAGGCGATGGGCGTGATCGCCGCCGAGACCCTCGCGGACGCGGAGACCATGGAGCTGGACTACGCGATGATCCCGCGCGCCACCTACTGCCAGCCGCAGATCGCCAGCTTCGGCTACACCGAGGCGCAGGCACGGGAGTTGGGGCACGACGTCAAGGTCGCCAAGTTCCCGTTCACCGCGAACGGCAAGTCGCACGGGCTCGGCGACACCACCGGCTTCGTGAAGCTGATCAGCGACGCGAAGTACGGCGAACTCCTCGGCGGCCACCTCATCGGCCCCGACGTCACCGAACTCCTCCCCGAACTCACCCTCGCCCAGCAGTGGGACCTCACCGTCCACGAGGTCGCCCGCAACGTGCACGCCCACCCGACGCTGGGTGAGGCGGTGAAGGAAGCGGTGCACGGCCTCGCGGGACACATGATCAACATGTGAGCCGGAGGGCTCCCGGCGGACTTTGCCCGTTCTTTACAACCCACCCTCCCGCTGCCTCGTCTCTCCGCTCGATCACTGACCCGCCCCACCGCCGAACCGTCCGACGGACCCGGTGGGGCGGCCGACGAGAGAGAGCGATTCATGCGCCGAACTGTCCTCAGCGCCCTGGCACTCACGTGCGGTGCGATCCTGGCGAGCGCAGCGCCCGCGTTCGCGGACGGGGCCTCCGCGTCCCCGACCCGCGCGCCGTCCGAGGCGCCGTCCGCGGCGCCGAGCGCCACCAGGGCGCCGACCAAGGCCCCCAGCGACGACCCCACCCGGAGCGCGAGCGCCGCACCCTCCGCCGTACCGTCCGCCGCGTCCACCCGGGCCCCGAGCCAGGTCGCCGTGGTTCCCAGCGGCGCCCCGGACACCGGTGTCACGGCGGTGTCGAAGTCGTCCGACGACATGACGACCGCGCTGGTCGGCGGGGGAGCCGCCGCGCTGGTCGTCGGCGGCGGCGCCTTCGTCGTCGTACGGCGCCGGAGGACGACCGGCGTATGACCCCGCTCTCCAGGCGCGCCTTCGTCACGGCGGCGACGGCAACACTGCTCGCGGGCTGCGGCGCCGGGCACGGGACGACCTCGGCCGCGAACGCCCCTGCGCGACAAGGGAGTTCGACGCCCTCCGTAAAGCCATCCGCTCAGCCCTCCGCGCAGCCCCCCGCCAAGACGGCACACGCCCTCGCGCGTTCCGTCCCGGTCACCCTGCGCGTCCCGGCGATCGGGGTCGACACCCCGGTCATGCGGCTGGGGCTGGCGGCGGACGGCACCGTGCAGGTGCCGCCGATCACCGCGCACGACCGGGCGGGCTGGTACCGGAACTCGCCGACGCCCGGCCAGACCGGGCCGTCGGTGATCCTCGGGCATGTGACCGTCGGCGCGTACGGGGACGGTGTCTTCCGTCACCTCGCGCGGCTGCGCAAGGGCGACCGGATCGAGGCGGGCCTGGAGAACGGCACGACGGCCACGTTCACCGTCACCACCGTACGGACGGTCGCCAAGGCCGAGTTCCCGTCCGACGAGGTGTACGGGAACGTGGACCGTCCCGAACTGCGTCTCATCACCTGCGGCGGGACCCGCACCGGTACGGGATACCTCGACAACGTGATCGTCTTCGCCACGCTGACCGGCTGAACTCCCGTACCCCGTAAGTACTGTGCACGTCACGACCATGGAGAGCGTTGAAACGGTCCCGCGAGAGGGCAGCGTCCGAACTGTTCGCCGCCGTCTACCCGCGCCTCGCCGGCTGGTGCCGCCGTCTCGTCGACGACGACGAGACGGCGCACGAGATCGCCTCCGAGGCGTTCACCCGGCTCTGGGCGCGGTGGACGAAGGTGGCGGAACCCCGCGGCTTCCTCTACGTCACCGCGGCCAACCTCGTCCGGGACCACTGGCGCAAACTGGAGCGCGAACGCCGGGCCGTGCGCCGCGCCACCACGGAGGAGGTGATCCGGCCGCCGACCGAACAGAGCGACCCGTCCGTACGGCTGCTCGTCCAGTCCCTGCCCGAACGACTGCGCGTCCCGATCCTCCTGCACTACTACGCTGACATGCCGATCCGGGAGGTGTCCGTGCTGACCGGACGCAAGGAAGGAACCGTCAAGGCCGACCTCCACGCGGCCCGCGAACTGCTCCGCGCCCACCTGAGGAGAAGCCTTGACCACACGCTTTGACGAGGGAGACGAGGGCCACGACATCGACCCCGACGACCCCCTCGCGGTCATCCTGCGCCCCTCCTCCGCCGAGTACCTCGGCCCGCCCGCCGGCCGCTACGAGACGATCCGCCGCGGCGCGAACCGCCGCCGCCTGCTCCGCGCGACGGTCGGCGCCGGCGCGACCTGCGCGGTGATCGTCCTCGCGGCCCTCCCGTTCCGCCTGGCCCACCACGACTCTCCTACGACCCCCACGGTCCCGCTCGCCCCACCCCCCGCGAGCAGCGCTCCTACGACCCCGCCGGCCTCGTCCGCCCCGTCCGCGACGAAGGTCCCCAGCCCCACCGCGAGTCCGAGTTCCCCCACGGACCCCCGCATCCCGAGCCGCACCCCGGTCTCCACCACGGCACCGTCCAGGGTCCCGACGGAATCCGCCTCGGCACCTTCATCGGAGCCCGCCGCGTCCACACGGACCGCGAGTTCTGTCGAGCCGTCGGCCGTACAGACGCACACGGGGTAGCCGTACACGGGGTAACTCCCGTGCTCGCAGGGGTAATTGCAGCCAATCCTGTCGCGCATCTTGCCGACAATTCGCCAGGAGGTTACACAAGTGGGTCATGGGAAGGACGACCACACTCCACAGTAGAGTCCGCACCACCCTGGCAACCGTGAGCGTGCTCGGCCTCGGGCTGCTGTCCCCGATCGCCGTCCACGCACTGAAGTCTCCTCCCGCCCAAGGGAGTTCACCCCGCACGTCGCTGGTGGTGACCACCGCCACCGGCAAGGTCAAGGGCGAGGCCCGGACCGGCTACGACGCCTGGCTCGGCATCCCCTACGCCGCCACTCCCGCCGCCGCCCACCGCTGGACCGCCCCTCGACCCGCCTCCGCCTGGAGCGGCATCCGCGACGCCACCCGCTTCGGCGACCGCTGCGCCCAGGCCCCCGGCTGGGACCCCGGCTACGAGAAGACGATCACCACCGAGGACTGCCTCGACCTCAACGTCTATGCCCCGCAAGGGAATCGGGCCGACACCCCGGTCGTCGTCTGGATCCACGGCGGCGGTTTCACCGGCGGCGCGGGCCAGGACACCAACCCGCGCAAGTTCGTCCAGCAGACGGGCGCGATCGTCGTCACCGTCAACTACCGCCTGGGCCCGCTCGGTTACCTCAACCTGCCTCAGCTCCGGGCCGAGAACGCCAACGGCGCCGGAAACTACGGCCTGTTGGACCAGCAGGCGGCGCTGCGCTGGGTGCGGGCGAACATCGGGCACTTCGGCGGCGACGCGAAGAACGTCACCATCGCCGGTCAGTCAGCGGGCGGCAGTTCGGTCTGCGACCAGCTCGCCTCGCCCACCGCCAAGGGCCTGTTCGCGCGGGCGGTCATCATGAGCGGCGGCTGCGCCCTCCAGACGGCGGCGGCCGGTGAGACGCAGAGCCAGGCCTTCGTCAAGGAGATCGGCTGCACCACCGCCCCCGACGTCCTCGCCTGTCTGCGCGCCAAACCGGCCGCCGCGATCGTCACCGCCCAACTGAAGGCCCCCATCCGCCCGTCCCTCGGCGGCACCGCGTTCCCGGTGGACCCGGGGACGGCCGTACAGACCGGGAACTTCATCAAGGTCCCGGTCATGCTGGGCCAGACCAACAGCGAACGCGGCCTGTTCACCTTCCAGAACTACGACTACCTCGGCACGCCGATGACCGTCGACCAGTACACCCAGGCGGTGAAGTCGACGTACGGCACGAACGCGGACAAGGTCCTCGCCGAGTACCCGCTCGCCGCCTACCCCACCCCGGGCCAGGCCTGGACCGCCGTCCAGAACGGCTCGACCTCCTACGACCGCCAACAGCTGATGGCGCGCCTGTCGAAGTGGGTGCCGACCTACGCCTACGAGTTCGCCGAGAGCGACACCCCGCACTTCACCTCGATCTACCGCCTCCAGCAACAGAGCCCCACGGCAAGGGACTTCCCCTTCGGCGGAGCCGTCCACGTCGACGACCTCGGCTACCTCTGGGACTACCTCGGCCAGACGTTGCCCTACGACAACGACCAACTGGAGCTGTCCCACCAGATGATCACCTTTTGGGACCACTTCACCACCACCGGCACCCCGAACGGCACGGGCACCCCGAACTGGCCGAAGTACAGCGTGAACAGGGGGGAGTTGATGTCCCTGAAAGCCTGCGACACCGCCCCGTCGAGCAACAAGCCCCCGGCGGCCTGTTCCAAGGTCACCCATGACTTCGCCCAGGAGCACGACCTGGACTTCTGGCAGAGCCTCAGGACGTAGTGACTACATCCACCGGCCAACGGCTTCCGGCATTGTTTTGAACGTGTTCAATTCTCGGCGTAAGCTGCCGCCATGAACGACAGAGCCGCCCTCCTGAAGGGCATCCGCGCCTGGCTGGTCCTGTTCGTCGTCTGTCTGGTGCTCAGCGGCGCCACCGCCTTTCCGCTGGTCCACGAACTCCGCTGGACCGAGGACGTGCTGAGGTCCCTGTCCGTACCGCACTACCTGCCCACGCTGATGGACTGGATCGTGCAGGTGCGACAGGGACTCGACACCGCCGACACCGACTACCCCTTCCTCCTCTACGGCACGGACTGGCTGGCCTTCGCGCACCTCGTCATCGCGGTCGCCTTCTACGGCCCTTACCGCGACCCGGTCCGCAACATCTGGGTCGTCGAGTTCGCGATGATCGCCTGCGCCGGGATCGTCCCACTCGCCCTGGTCTGCGGGCCGATCCGCGGAATTCCCTTCTGGTGGACGGTGATCGACATGTCCTTCGGCGTCGTCGGCATCGTCCCGCTGTATGTCGTACGGAGGAAGATCAAGCGACTTGAGGCCGTGACACTCGCGCCGACTCCCGCCCTCGCACCCGCTACTTGAGCGCCGCCAGCGCGATCCGTTCCGCGACCGCGTTCATCGACTCGCCCTTCGCGTCCGTCGAGTCGACCGAGTAGACGAGGGTGCGGGAGAGATCGCGGGTGGCGAGGACGACGGCGCTGTAGCCGTACCGGGCACCGGACTTGAGCCAGTAGATCTTGCCGCTGTACTCGAAGCGCTGGAGCCCCGCGCTGTAGCTGGCGCCCTCGATGCCCGCCGGGACTGTGAACATCTCCTTCAGCTGCGGGCCCGGTACGATCCGGCCCCGGAACAGCGAAGTGATCAGCCGCTCCAGGTCGGCGGTCGTCGAGATCATGTCGCCGGCCGCCCAGCGGTCGGCCTGGTTCCAGTCGGTGACGTCCACGAACTTCGTTGTGCCGTCTGCCTGTTGGACCAGCTGGTAGCCGTGGTTGTGCGGGCCTCGGATGCGCGGGTCGGTGCCGGGGAAGTACGTGTCCCGCATGCCCGCCGGGCGCAGGACGAGACGGGTGGCCTCTGCGGCGTACGAGTGCCCCGTCACCTTCTCTACCAGCAGGCCCAGGATCGTGTAGTTGATGTTGAGGTAGTCCTGCTCCTGGCCGGGGCTGAACTCGGGTCCCTTCGCCACCGCCGACGCCACCACCTGTCTCGGCGTGAGGGTGTCGAAGCGGTGCGCGTACTGGTCCTCGAAAGCGTCCCCGAAACCGTCACCGGCCTGGATACCGCTGGTGTGGTTCAGCAACTGCCTTACGGAGATGGGCTCGAAGGCCTTCGTGAGCAGCCCCGGCAGGTAGTGCTGGATCGGGGCGTCCAGGTCGACCTTCCCCCGCGCCACGAGCCGTAGCACGGTCGCCGCCGTCACCACCTTCGTCGTCGAGCCCGCCCGGAAGCGCGCGTCGGGGTCGGCGGCGGCACCGCTCTCCAGATCGTGCACACCCGAACTGCCGCGCCAGGTCCCGTCCGTGCCTCCGACCCGTACGAGAGCCGCCGTCGCGTCGGAGTTCGGGAGCCCGGTGAGTGCCGCGCGCAGTGCGTCGACGTCCAGCCCGGTTGTCTGTCGTGCGGTGGCCGACGGGGGTGCGGCGAACGCGGGTGCGGCCAACGGGCCTGCCGCGAGGGCCAGTACGAGGGAGGCGGTGAGGACGGTGGTGCGACGGCGGACGCGCGTCGAGTACATCGGCTGCTCCTGGGATCTCCGGTGGCTGTCGGTGATCAGCCTCGTCCTGCGCGGTCGTAGGGGGATCGTCGGCGAGGAGGGTGCCCGCCCCTGGTGTTGTCCGGAGCAACTGCCGTACCGCACAAGGGGTTTGCCAGGGATGCCCCCTACGGGATCCAACTCGGCCCGGCGAAATCGGAGTTGAGATGGAGTTGAACTCGGTGCCGGAAAAACTGTTATCGCGGAGACCTTCACCCCGTCTCCCTCTGCGTCCCCAGTCTCCTCACGCACCGGAGCCACCCACATGGCCACCAGCGCCCGCAAGCCCACCAACAAGCACCGCCTCACCCGCCGGGGCCTCTTCACCCTCGGCGGCGGAGTCGCGGCGGCGGGAGTCGTCGGCGGCGGTATCGCCGCGTTCTCCGGGGGAGGGGCGGACGCCGCGCAGACCGGCACAGCCACAGCCACCGCCGTCGGCACCGCCACCGCCCGGCCGCAGGCCCTCGTGCACCCGGGCATGCTCCACAATGCCGGCGACCTGCACCGCGCCAAGGTCCGCGTCGCCGCCCGCAAGGACCCCTGGCTGAAGGGCTGGACGCGGCTCACCGACAACCGCCATTCCGCGAGCGGTTGGCAGCCCCGCCCGCAGGCCGTCGTCGTACGCGGCGGCACCGGCCAGAACTACGTCACGATGTACAACGACATCCACGCCGCCTACCAGAACGCCCTGCGCTGGAAGATCGGCGGCACCAAGGCCAACGGCGACACCGCCGTCGCCATCCTCAACGCCTGGTCGGCCACGCTCACTTCGGTCAACGGCAACGCCGACCGCTTCCTGGCCGCCGGCATCTACGGCTACCAGTTCGCGAACGCCGCCGAACTCGTCCGCGACCACCCGCACTTCGCGTTCGCCCGCTTCAAGAAGATGATGCGCACGGTCTTCCAGCCGATGAACATCGACTTCCTCACCCGCCACAACACCGCCAACATCAGTAACTACTGGGCGAATTGGGACCTGTGCAACGTCGCCTCCCTCATGGCGATCGGCATCCTCTGCGACGACCGCGCCACCTTCCAGCGCGCGGTCACCTACATGAAGTCCGGTGCGGGCAACGGCTCGTTCAAGCACGCCATCCCCTTCGTCTACGCCGGCCAGAACCTCGCCCAGTGGCAGGAGAGCGGCCGCGACCAGGGCCACACGATGATGGGCATGGGCCTCATGGGCGCGATCTGCGAGATGGCCTGGAACCAGGACATCGACCTCTACGGCTACCTCGACAACCGGTTCATGAAGGGCGCGGAGTACGTCGCCAAGTACAACCTCGGCGCGGCCGTGCCCTTCACGACGTACGGCTGGCGCAGCGGGCAGGGCAACGGGCGGTACATGGAACAGCCTGTGATCTCCGACATAGCCCGGGGCGCCGTTCGTCCGGTCTGGGAGATTCTGTACAACCACTACGCACGCCGACGACGCCTCTCCACCCCGTTCATCACCCTCATGGCTGAGAAGGTGCGTGCGGAGGGCGGTGGCGGCGACTACGGCCCGAACAGCGGCGGTTTCGACCAACTCGGCTTCGGGACGCTGCTGTACAGCAAGTGACATCGTCGTGGACCGAGTTGTGACACCGGGAGGGTGAGAGGCGACGTGGACGGGCGGGAGTGGCGCTCCACCATCGCGGCGGCGCAGGGCGGTGACCGGCGGGCGCTGGACGAACTGGTCGCGGGCTGGCTGCCGTTGGTCTACAACGTGGTCGGCCGCGCCCTCAACGGCCATGCGGACGTGGACGACGTGGTCCAGGAGACGATGCTGCGCGCCGTCGACCACCTGGGATCGCTCCGCGACCCCGACAGCTTCCGTTCCTGGCTGGTCGCGATCGCCATGCGCCAGATCTGGGACCGGGCCCGCCGCCGCAAGTCCCCCGACCAACTCCCGGACGGGCTACCGGGAGACGCCGCCGATTTCGCCGAACTCACGGTCCTGCGGCTCCAGTTGGAGGGGCAGCGGCGCGAGGTCGCGGAGGCGGTGCGCTGGCTCGACGACGAGGACCGCCAACTCCTCTCCCTGTGGTGGCTGGAGGTCGCGGGCGAACTCACCCGCCGCGAGCTGGCATCGGCGGTCGGCATCAGCCGCCAGCACGCGGCGGTCCGCGTCCAGCGGATGAAGGAACGCCTGGAGACCGCCCGGTCCATCGTCCGCGCCCTCGACACCGCCTGCCCCGACCTGCGCGACGTCACCGCCCGCTGGGACGGCCGCCGCGACTCGGTCTGGCGCAAACGCATCGCCCGCCACCTACGAGGCTGCGCCTACTGCGGCGACCCCCGCGAGTCCGTCGTACCGGCGGAACGCCTCCTCGTCGGCATCGCCCTCGTCCCGCTGCCGCTCGGCTTCACGTTGTCGCTGGCGTTCGGGGCGAAGACGGCGGCTGCGGCGGCGGGGGTTGCCGGGGCTGCCTTTGGGGTTGGGGCGAGTGGGGTGGGTGGGGCTGGTGGTGTGGCAGGTGCCGGTGGGGTCGCAGGTGCGGCGGGGTTCGCGGGTTCGGTAGGGACTTCCGGGGCTGCGGGCTCGGCCGGTGTTGCGGGTTCCGCAGGGGCGGCAGGGGCTTCAGGCGTTGCGGGTACTGCGGGCGCCGCCGGTTCCGCAGGCGCGGCGGGTTCCATGGGCTCGGCGGGAGTTGCGGGCGCAGCAGGCGCTTCGGGCATCGGAGGTTCGGCAGGGGCCGCCGGCGCTTCCGGGGCCGCGGGTTCGGCCGGAGTCTCGGGAGCTTCAGGGGCTGCGGGATCGGCCGGGATCGCCGGTTCGGCCGGTGCGCCTGCCGGCTGGTCCGCCAAGTTGCTCGGGGTGCTGACCAAGCCCGCCGTCGCCGTGGCGGCCGGCGCGACGATCGCCGCGGGCGGTGTCTACGTCGTCACCCAGTCCCCGAACGACCCGCCCCCGAAGGCCCTCACGCCCACGGCGGCGGCCACGACACCCGGGCCGGGATCCGGCACCGCGACGACCCCCACGTCCCCCTCCCCGTCCACATCCGAGTCGCCCTCACCCTCCCCGTCCACCTCCCCGTCGAAGACGGCCACCGGCCCCTACGGCTCGGTCGTCGACGCGGTGGACCAGGCCCCGGACCCCAACACCCCGCCCGCAGCGCTCCCGAAGCGCCCCGCTTCCGGCGTCACCAGCACCGGCGGCGCGCACGCCACCATGAACCACCGGGGTGACAACGTGACGCTCAGCGGCCAGGGTTACGTCCTCGTCCGCTGGCAGATCTCGCCGCAGTACCGCAACGGCGCGCTGGTCATGCCGAGTTGGACCGCCCTGAAGGGCAAGCTGTTCCACGTCGCCTCGGGCGGCGGCCGCCGCATGGACGACCCGGTCAGCACCACCGACACCACCGCCACCGGCATGGGCAGCTCCACCACCGGCTACGACGTCCTGCCCACCGGCACCCAACAGATGTGGCAGAACGAGTACTTCTACGTCGACGGCAGCGTCACCCTCACCAACAACGAACGCGGCGCCGACTACGGCCTGAACGTCTTCCCCACCACCTGGGACGCCGTGGAACAGGACATCACCACCGGCCCCACCCAGGGCGCGACCCGCTACGGCCTCACCCGCGACACCGGCAAGGACAACACCCCGATACCGCAGTACCTCACCCGCACGACCCCGGCCGACGCGGCGACGGTGGTTCAGAAGTCCCGGGTGTGACGCGGCCCGGGTAGCTGTCCTGCGCGGCCATGACCTCGTCACCGTGCTCGAACGCCCACGCCCCGAACGCGTCGATCGGGTCGAGCAACGTCCGTCCCAGCGTGGTGAGTTCGTACTCCACACGCGGTGGCGAACCACCGTACGACCGCCGCGCCACGAGCCCGTTGAACTCCAGCCGCCGCAACGTCTCCGTCAGCACCTTCTGGCTGATCCCGCCGATCCGCCCGCGCAACTCACCCGGCCGTCGAGGCCCGTGCCGCAGGGCCCACAGCACCACGCAGTTCCAGGTGTTGCCCAGCAGGTCGAAGGCGAGCCGGGCCCGGCAGTCGGCGAGGAACACCGAGTCCGTCGGGTTCGTCGAGTCTGAGGTCACGCACCACATGGTGCCCGAGCGGCTTCCTACTGTCGTGACATGAAGACTGGCATGCGGATGCGCATAGGAATTCTCGGCACCGGCGGCATGGCGGACGCGCTGGGCACGCAGTGGCTCCGGGCCGGACATGAAGTCCTGTTCGGCGGGCGGGACTTGGGGCGGGCGGAGGCACTGGCCCGGCGGCGGGGAGGCCTGGCCGGCGGCTTCCGCGAGGCCGCCGACTTCGGCACCGGTGCCGTACTGGTGGCGTTGCCCTGGGACGCCGCGGCGGAAGTGGCCCGGCAACTCCCCTTGGCGGGCAGGGTGTTGATCGACTGCGCGAACCCCGTCGGCGCCGGCTTCCGCCTGCTCACCGCGGGCGGCCCCTCCGCCGCCGAACAACTCGCCGCCGCAGCCGGTCCCGAGGCCCGCGTCGTCAAGGCGTTCAACCTCTGCCACGAGGACGTCTGGCGTCTGACGCCGCCGGTGTTCGACGGCCGCCCGCTCGGTGTGCCGCTGAGCGGCGACGACGCCGAAGCCTTCGCGGTCGTAGGGCAGTTGGTGCGGGATGTGGGCTGCGAGCCGTTCGCGGCGGGGGAGTTGGGCCAGGGGGCGGGACTGCTGGAGGCGACCGCCGCGTTGCTGATCCGGCTCTGGGCGGGGGAGAGGGCGGACGCTCAGTCCATCGCCCCGCCAAGGGAGTTGGCGGGGCGACAGGGCGCGTCCCTCAGCTCTTCTTCCTGAGCCCGCAGAGCACGTCGACGCGATTGGTGGTGATCGAGTCGACGCCCATGTCGAGGAGGCGGCGCATCGAGCGGCGGGTGTCCGGGGTCCAGACCGACAGGAGGTAGCCGTCGCGGTGGACTCGGGCGGTGAGGTCTCGATCGACCAGTGTGAAGCGGTAGTTGAGCCAGCGCGGCCGTACCGCTTCGAGCACCGCCGGGCGCGGCGGCGCGAGTGAGGTCCAGGTCAGGGCGATCTCGGCGGAAGGATCGGCGGCACGGACGGCGAGCATCGCGTCGGCGCCCGCGCAGTAGTACGCCCGGTCGTCGGCCCCGCACTCCCGGATCACGTCCACGACCCGGCGCACGGCCCTCGGGTCGGCGGGCCCGGGCAGGTCGACCATCACCCGGCTGCCCTCGGTCGCGGCCAGCGCCTCGACCAGCGTCGGTACCCGGCCGTCCGTGAGCCCGCGCACCTCGTCCACCGACAGCGACTTCAGCGGCCGTTCCAGCTCCCACAGCCGTTTCAGCGTCTCGTCGTGCAGCAGCACGGGGACGCCGTCACGGGTCAGCCGTACGTCGAACTCGACGGCGTCCGCGCCCTGGTCGAGCGCGGAACGCAGCGAGTCGATGGTGTTCTCGCGGACACGGTAGGGGTCGCCGCGATGGCCCACGGCGGTCACGTTCTGCATGGGCCCATTCTGCTGGTTGTTCGCGGAGCGCCGGTTGTCAGGGGGCGAGCCACGCCGAGGTGTAGGTGTCGATCTCGTCGTCGATCCGGGCCTTGCCGGCCGCGTCGAGGAAGGAGGCCCGCACGGCGTTCTTCGCGAGGTCGGCGACACCGCGCTCGTCGAGGTCGAGGAGACGGGCGGCGACCGCGTACTCGTTGTTGAGGTCGGTGCCGAACATCGGCGGGTCGTCGGAGTTGATCGTGACGAGGACCCCGGCGCGGACGAACTCCTTGATCGGGTGCTCGTCCAGCGTGCGGACCGCGCGGGTGGCGATGTTGGAGGTCGGGCAGACCTCCAGCGCGATGCCGTGCTCGGCGAGATGCGCGAGCAGCTTGGGGTCCTGGGCGGAGGTGGTGCCGTGGCCGATGCGCTCGGCGCGCAGGTCGTTCAGGGCGTCCCACACCGTCTCGGGGCCGGTGGTTTCACCGGCGTGCGGCACGGAGTGCAGGCCGGCGGCGATGGCCCGGTCGAAGTACGGCTTGAACTGCGGCCGCGGCACCCCGATCTCCGGCCCGCCGAGCCCGAACGACACCAGCCCCTCCGGCCGCACCCGGTCGTCGGTGGCGAGCCGCGCGGTCTCCTCGGCGGCTTCGAGCCCCGCCTCCCCGGGAATGTCGAAGCACCACCGCAGCACGGTCCCGAACTCCGCCTCGGCCGCCTTGCGGGCATCCTCGATCGCGTCCATGAAGGCCCGCTCGTCGATCCCGCGCCGGGTCGACGAGAACGGCGTGATGGTCAACTCGGCGTACCGCACCTGCTGCCGGGCCATGTCCCGGGCGACCTCGTAGGTCAGCAGCCGTACGTCCTCCGGCGTGCGGATGAGGTCGACCACGGACAGGTACACGTCGATGAAGTGCGCGAAGTCCGTGAAGCTGAAGTAGTCGACCAGGGCCTCGGGGTCGGTGGGCACCTTGGAGTCGGAGTGCCGGGCGGCCAGCTCCGAGACGATCCGCGGGGAGGCGGAGCCGACGTGATGGACATGCAGCTCGGCCTTCGGCAGCCCGGCGATAAAGGCATGCAGGTCACGGGCCTGACGGGCGTGGCCGGCGGCGGTTGCGGCGCTGTGGTCGGAGCTCTGGTCGGACAAGGTTCCTCCCCGGAACGGCGTCCCGGGCAGTGCCGGGCGGGACGCGGGTGATCGGCTGATCGTTGACTCGGGATCATCGTAGGCCGGGGTGGGGGAGGGGGCGTGGGGTGAGGTGGGTAGGGCGGGTCGGGGGTGGGTGGTTCGGGTTGGGTGCGGGGTGCGGGTGGGTGGGGGCTGGTCGCGCCCGCGCGGCGGAGCCGCATATCGACACGGCCCCGCGCCCCTGAGGGGGTCGGAGTGGGCCGGGATATGCGGCCACGAGTGAGGGTGTGTTGTGCTGCTGCTCGCCGGCCGGCCCCGCCCGGAACCGGCGTCGCCGATCCCGACGTCATCCCCGACAGCCCGTGTGGCAGAGCCGTCAGTGGAACGCTCTAGCATGGTCGCTCTGAACGAAGGACCGACGGGGACGGGGACGGAACGTGGGGGACCAGACACAGCCGGATGCCGGTGCGGGAGCTAACCGCGACCCGTGGGCAGCACCGGAGAGCAGGCCATCGCTGGAGAAGGGCACTCAGCAACCCGCCCCGGCCCACCAGCCCCACCCGCAGGACCAGCCCCCGCCGCAGCCGCAGTCACCGTCCGTGCACAACCAGGCGACCGTGACCGCCATGCCGGCCGAAGGCTTCGCCCCACCCGGTTCGGCCGCAGCCCCCGCATCCGGCTACGGCCCACCCGGCACACCCCCAGGCCTCCCCACCTACGGCGCCCCCGGCTACGGCCAGCCCAACACCCCCGGCGGCTACGCCCAACCCGGCCCACCGAACGGCCCCGGCCCCGGAATGCCCGGCGGCCCGGGAATGCCGGGTGGCTACGGCTACCCCGGTTACCCGCAGGGCTACGGCTGGCCCGGTATGCCGATGGCCCCGCAGAACAACATGGGCACCGCGGCGATGGTGCTGGGCATCCTGTCCTGCTGCCTGTTCTGCATCTACGGCGTCGTCTCCCTGGTCCTCGGTGTCACCGCGATCATCCTCGGCGTCAAGGGCAAGAAGCGCGCCGACCGGGGCGAGGCGACGAACCGTGGTCAGGCTCAGGCGGGTTTCATCACGGGCATCATCGGGACCGTCCTGGGTGTCCTCACGGTCGCCGCGTTGATCGCCACCATCGTCTTCGCCATCAAGCACGGAGACAGCACCGACACCTCGGACACCGACCCCTTCTACAACTCCGCCCCCAGCCTGACGGCCCCGGCCCTACCCCAGACCTAACCCCGCATTCGCCCCACCTACGCGCCCTCGCCCCCTAACCCGGCCCACCCCTGCCCCCCTCAGGGGCGCGGGGAACTGCGCGACCAGCCCCCACGCACGTGCACTCCGCACCCAACCCAAAGCACCGACCCTGCCCCGGCACAGTCCGTCGCCCCCTAACCCCGCCCACCTCAACCCCCTCAGGGGCGCGGGGAACTGCGCGACCAGCCCCCACCCACCCGCACCCCGCACCCAACCGAAACCACGCACCCCCGCCCCGGCACACGCACCCCCGCCGCCCCCGAACCCGCCCCCAAGCCGACGCCCGCCCAAGCCCCAGCCCCAGCCCCCACCGAAGTCCCCCTCCCCCTCCCGCGCCGCGCAGCGCCCGTCATCCCACCCCCAACCGCCCCCGCGCCCCCATCAACGCAAACCCCAACAAATTAGCCCCCCGCCACCGCTCGGGATCCCCGGCCGCCACATCATCCGCGGCCAGCCCGATCCCCCACACCCGGTCCACAGGACTCGCCTCCACCAGCACCCGATCCCCCGTGCCCAGCAGAAACGCCCGCAGTTCCGCATCCCCCGCGAACTTGTGGACGCTCCCCTCGACGACGATCCCGAACCGCTCCCGCGCCCAGATCGACTCGTCGAACCCCCGCACCAGCCGCCCCGCGTTCTTGGCCTGAGACGGATGCCCCGCGGCCAGTACCCGCGCAAGGGCGTCCTCGTCGCCGAACAGCCGCGCTTTCCCCGCCATCATCCAGTGCTCGGCGGTCGCATACGTCACCCCGTCCACGGTGAACGGCGACGGCCACCACTGGCTCAGACAGCTCGCGCTCACGCGGCCGTCCGGGCGGGGCCGGTGGCCCCAGAAGTGCAGGTACTTGACCCTGGTCCCCGCGCGCACTTCCCTGATCAGGGCTTCCCGCGAATCGATCTTTTCCGCGGCCCCCGCCGCGAGCTTCCCCGTGATCCTGTCCATACACGCGAGTCTTGCAGGCACCACTGACACTCCGTCCCCCCTTTTCCACGAGGACTCGACACCTGGTCGACAGATTCCGTCGCGTAACCAAAAGGCAACAACGGAATCACTTGTTGGAGTCCCTTTGCTCTGTCAGGATCGGCATTCAAATCGAGCTGGAGCTACGCCACCCGCCAGCGGACGAAGCGGGGCGAAGGCGGAGGAGAGCGACATGCACAACCCGGGCAGCGTCACCCCGGAACGATTCCCCGCACAGGAGTACTTCGCGGACGGCGCGCAGTTCATCGCGGGCCGCCTGACCAAGGGCACCTCAGGTCACACCCACACCGTCGTCGACCCGGCCACCGGCGAGGACGTCTACACGTACGAGCTGGCCGGGACCGACGACGTGGACGCCGCCGTGGCCGCCGCGCGCGCCGCGTTCCCGGGCTGGTCGGGGGCCACGCCCGGCGAGCGCTCCGACGCGCTGCACCGTTTCGCCGCCGTACTCGCCGAGCGCGCGGACGACTTCGCCCGCGCCGAGTCCCTCCAGTGCGGCAAGCCGCTGAAGCTCACCCGTGAGTTCGACATCCCGGGAACGATTGACAACACGGCCTTCTTCGCCGGTGCCGCACGGCACTTGCAGGGGCAGTCCGCCGGTGAGTACTCCGGCGACCACACGTCGTACGTACGCCGTGAACCCATCGGCGTCGTCGGCTCCATCGCGCCCTGGAACTATCCCCTCCAGATGGCCGCCTGGAAGATCCTCCCGGCGATCGCCGCGGGCAACACGATCGTCCTGAAGCCCGCCGAGCTGACCCCGCTCACCTCGCTGATGTTCGCGCAGGCCGCCACCGAGGCCGGCATCCCAGACGGTGTCATCAACATCATCACCGGCGCGGGGAAGGTCGCCGGCGAGCATCTCGTCGGTCACCCGGACGTGGCCATGACGTCCTTCACGGGGTCCACCGCCGTCGGCAAGCGCGTTGCCGAGATCGCGACCGCCACCGTCAAGCGCCTCCACCTGGAGCTGGGCGGCAAGGCACCCTTCGTGGTCTTCGACGACGCGGATCTCGACGCCGCCGTCAACGGAGCCGTCGCCGGTTCGCTCATCAACACCGGGCAGGACTGCACGGCCGCCACGCGCGCGTACGTGCAGCGGCCCCTCTACGACGCGTTCGTCCAGAAGACCGCCGCCCTCATGGCGAGCGTCCGGGTCGGCGATCCCTTCGCCCCGGGCACCGACCTCGGGCCGCTGATCTCGCACGTGCAGCGCGACCGCGTCGCCGGATTCGTCGACCGGGCGCGTGACTACGCGCGCGTGGTGACCGGCGGCGAGGCTCCTCAGGGAGATCTCAAGAACGGCGCGTACTATCGCCCCACCCTGGTCGCGGACGCCGCCCAGGACAGCGAGATCGTGCAGTCCGAGCTGTTCGGCCCGGTCCTCGTGGTCCTGCCCTTCGACACCGACGACGAAGGTATCGCGCTCGCCAACGACACCCCGTACGGCCTCGCCGCCTCCGCGTGGAGCCGGGATGTCTACCGGGCCAACCGCGCGACCCGCGAGATCAAGGCCGGGTGCGTGTGGATCAACGACCACATCCCGATCATCAGCGAGATGCCCCACGGCGGATACAAGGCGTCCGGCTTCGGCAAGGACATGTCCGCCTACTCGTTCGAGGAATACACGCAGATCAAGCACGTCATGTTCGACAACACCGCAGTGGCCAGGAAGGACTGGCACCGCACGATCTTCGGGGACCGATAGCAGAACTGACGGCAGCCCGAGCAGCGGCCGTCTCCTCCCGAAAGGGCAGCACGCGCATGAAGCAGTACGAGCCCGACCGCCTGACCCCGGCCGAAGTGGCCGCCGTGCGGCGCAGCTTCCGCAAGAGCCGGTCCGCCATGACCCGCCGTTCGGTGCTGCGCGCCTCCGCGGGCGGCGCGCTCGCGGTCGGCGGACTCGGGGCCCTGAGCGGCTGCGGGATCCCCGCGGCAGGCAAGACGCAGGGCGGCGTGTCCGCCGACGACCACTCGGCCACGGAGAAGGAGATCGACTTCTCCAACTGGCCCGAGTACATCGACACGGACGAGAGCGGCAACCACCGTCCGACGCTGGACGCGTTCACCAAGCGGACCGGCATCAAGGTCAAGTACACCGAGGACATCAACGACAACGACGAGTTCTTCGGCAAGATCCAGCCGCAGCTCGCCGCCGGCCAGTCCACCGGCCGCGACCTGATCGTCCTCACCGACTGGCTGGCCGCCCGCATGATCCGCCTGGGCTACGTCCAGAAACTGGACGCGTCGAACCTGCCGCACGCCTACGCCAACCTGTCGGACCAGTTCCGCAGCCCCGACTGGGACCCGGGCCGGGCCTACTCGTACGTGTGGCAGGGCATCTCGACCGTCATCGCCTACAACAAGAAGGCGCTCGACGGCGTCGAGGTGAAGTCGATCTCCGACCTCCTCGACAACCCCAAGCTCAAGGGCCGCGTCGGCTTCCTCACGGAGATGCGCGACAGCGTCGGCATGACGATGCTCGACATGGGCAAGGACCCGGCGAAGTTCACCACCGACGACTACGACGCGGTCATCGCCCGCCTCCAGAAGGCCGTCGACAAGGGCCAGATCCGCCGCTTCACCGGCAACGACTACACGTCCGACCTCACCAAGGGCGACTTCGCCGCGTGCGTCGCCTGGGGCGGCGACATCGTGCAGCTCCAGGCGGACAACCCGGACGTCGGTTACGTCATCCCCGCCGCCGGCTACATGACGTCGACCGACAACATGCTGATCCCCAACAAGGCGCGCCACAAGACGAACGCCGAGCGGCTCATCGACTACTACTACGAGCCCGAGCCGGCCGCCGAACTCGCCGCCTACGTCAACTACGTCAGCCCGGTCGCGGACGTGAAGCCCTATCTCGCCAAGATCGACAAGTCGGCGGCGAGCAACCCGCTGATCCTTCCCGACAAGGCCATGGCGGCCAAGTCCCACGCCTTCCGCTCCCTGAGCTCGAAGGAAGAGACGGCCTACCAGCAGAAGTTCGCAAAGCTCACAGGGGCGTGACGACGATGAACACCAAGGACAACAGCGGCGATGTCCGCCTCTCCGGTATCAGCAAGACCTACGACAACGGCTTCACCGCCGTACAGCCGCTCGACCTGACCGTCCCCCAGGGCTCCTTCTTCGCCCTGCTCGGCGCCTCGGGCTGCGGCAAGACCACCACCCTGCGCATGATCGCCGGCCTGGAGGAACCTTCCTCCGGCACCGTCCACCTCGGCGACCAGGAAGTCACCGACCTCCCGCCCTACAAGCGGCCGGTGAACACCGTCTTCCAGTCGTACGCCCTCTTCCCGCACCTCGACATCTTCGAGAACGTCGCCTTCGGTCTGCGCCGGCGCGGCATCAAGTCGGTGAAGCAGCAGGTCGTCGACATGCTCGACCTGGTCCAACTCGGCGAGCAGGCCCGCAAGAAGCCGCACCAGCTCTCCGGCGGTCAGCAGCAGCGTGTCGCCGTGGCCCGCGCGCTGATCAACACCCCCAAGGTGCTCCTCCTCGACGAGCCCCTCGGCGCCCTCGACCTCAAGCTGCGCCGCCAGATGCAGCTGGAGCTCAAGCGCATCCAGACCGAGGTCGGCATCACCTTCATCCACGTCACGCACGACCAGGAGGAGGCCATGACCATGGCCGACACGGTCGCCGTGATGAACGCGGGCCGCGTCGAGCAGCTCGGCTCGCCCAGCGACCTCTACGAGAACCCCAACACCACCTTCGTCGCCAACTTCCTCGGCACCTCCAACCTGATCGAGGCCGAGGTCGACTCCAAGAGCGGCGACGACATCATCCTCAAGGCGGGCGGCGGCAAGCTCGTCCTCCCCGAGGCGCGATGTTCGGCGCCCACGACGACCGGCGGCAAGGTCCTGGTCGGCGTACGCCCCGAGAAGATCACCCTCACGCACGCCGACGACGCCGGCGAGATCCCGGCCGGCCGCAACCGCATCACCGGCAAGATCGCCGACTCCAGCTTCATCGGCGTCTCCACCCAGTACGTCATCGACAGCCCGGTCTGCCCCGAGTTCGAGGTCTACGCCCAGAACATCGACCGCGACCTCCGGCTGCGTCCCGGCGCCGACGTCGTCCTGCACTGGAACCCGGCCCACACCTTCGGCCTCGACGCGGCGCAGGACATCGACGCGGGCGTCGACATCGAGGAGGAGGCCGCCTGATGGCCGCTGTCACCGAGGCGCCGCCCCTGGCGCCCGCGCCGGAGGAGAAGCCGCCGCGCAAGAAGAGGGGCCGCTGGACGCCGTACTGGCTGCTGCTGCCCGGCATTCTCTGGCTGATCGTCTTCTTCGCGCTGCCGATGATCTACCAGGGCTCCACGTCGATCCAGACGGGCTCCCTGGAGGACGGCTACAAGGTCACCTGGCACTTCGTGACCTACTGGGACTCGCTGTCCGAGTACTGGCCGCAGTTCCTGCGCTCGGTCTTCTACGCCGCCGCCGCGACCATCCTCTGTCTGCTGCTGGGGTACCCGCTGGCGTACCTCATCGCGTTCCGCGCGGGACGCTGGCGGAACCTGATCATGATCCTGGTGATCGCGCCGTTCTTCACCAGCTTCCTGATCCGGACCCTCGCCTGGAAGACGATCCTCGCGGACAGCGGCCCGGTCGTCAGCGTCCTCAACACGCTGCACGTCCTGGACGTCACCAACTGGCTCGGCTGGACCTCCGGCGACCGCGTCCTCGCGACACCGCTAGCCGTGGTGTGCGGACTGACGTACAACTTCCTGCCGTTCATGGTGCTTCCGCTCTACACCTCGCTGGAGCGCATCGACGGACGGCTGCACGAGGCGGCCGGCGACCTCTACGCCAAGCCGTTCACCACCTTCCGCAAGGTCACCTTCCCGCTGTCGATGCCCGGCGTCGTCTCCGGCACCCTGCTGACCTTCATCCCGGCGGCCGGTGACTACGTCAACGCGGAACTCCTCGGCTCCACCGACACCCGCATGATCGGAAACGTCATCCAGACGCAGTTCCTGCGCATTCTGGATTACCCGACAGCGGCCGCGCTCTCCTTCATCCTCATGGCCGCCATCCTCGCCATGGTGACCATCTACATTCGCAAGTCCGGGACGGAGGATCTGGTTTAAATGGCCGTCGTACGCTGGTTCAAGCGTCATTTCGTCGTCATCGCGGGCCTGTTGACCCTCGGATATCTCCTCCTTCCGAACGTCATCGTCACGGTGTTCTCCTTCAACAAGCCGAAGGGGCGCTTCAATTACGAGTGGCAGCAGTTCTCGCTGGACGCCTGGGAGAAGCCGTGCGGTGTCGCCGACATGTGCGGCTCGCTCTCCATCAGCCTCCAGATCGCCGTCTGGGCCACCATCGGCGCCACGCTGCTCGGCACGATGATCGCCTTCGCGCTGGTCCGCTACCGCTTCCGCGCCCGCGGCGCGATCAACTCGCTGATCTTCCTGCCGATGGCGATGCCCGAGGTCGTCATGGCGGCCTCGCTGCTCACCCTGTTCCTCAACATGGGCGCCCAGCTGGGCTTCTACACCATCCTGATCGCCCACATCATGTTCTGCCTCAGCTTCGTCGTCACCGCCGTCAAGGCCCGCGTGATGTCGATGGACCCGCGCCTGGAACAGGCCGCCCAGGACCTCTACGCCGGCCCGGTGCAGACGTTCCTGCGCGTCACCCTGCCCATCGCGGCCCCCGGAATCGCGGCAGGCGCGCTGCTTTCCTTCGCGCTCTCCTTCGACGACTTCATCATCACCAATTTCAACGCGGGTTCGACCGTTACCTTCCCCATGTTCGTCTGGGGTTCGGCACAGCGCGGCACACCCGTTCAGATCAATGTCATCGGTACGACCATGTTCCTCGTCGCCGTATTGTTGGTCCTCGTCTCCATGGCGATCACCAACCGCCGCAACAAGGTAAAGGCATAACCGCAGCAATAGCGCCAACCCTGTGAATCCTGTGGGGAGTTGAAATCATGGCCCCGAGCGCCATGAGCCGTAGCAACAACTGGACCAAGTCCCTTTCCGAAGCACGGCCGGTGCCGTTCTGGCTGGACGACCCCGGCAAGCCCCACCCCGAACCCGCGCTCACCGGCGGCGAGACCTGCGATCTGCTGGTCGTCGGCGGCGGTTACAGCGGACTGTGGACCGCGCTCATCGCCAAGGAGCGCGACCCGCGGCGGGACGTGGTGCTGGTGGAGGGCCGCGAGGTGGGCTGGGCAGCCTCGGGCCGCAACGGCGGCTTCTGCGCCGCCTCGATCACCCACGGACTGTCCAACGGCCTCACCCGCTGGCCCGACGAGATCCACAAGTTGGAGGAGCTGGGCGCCCGCAACCTCGACGAGATCGAGAGCGCGGTCGCCCGCTACTCCCTGGACTGCGAGTTCGAGCGCACCGGCGAGATCGACGTCGCCACCGAACCGCACCAGGCCGAGGAACTCCACGACTGGTACGGCGAGTTGGAGAGCAAGGGCCTCGCCGACGGCACCGAGTTCCTGGACGCCGACGCGGTCCGCGAACAGGTCGCCTCCCCGACCTTCCTGGCCGGCCTGTACGACAGCCGGGGCGTCGCGATGCTCAACCCGGCCAAACTGGCCTGGGGGTTGAAGCGCGCCTGCCTCCAACTCGGCGTCCGCGTCTACGAACACACCCCCGCCCTCGCCCTCAAGCCGCACGGCGCCGGCATGGCCGTACGCACCCCGTACGGCTCGATCCGCGCCCGCAGGGTCGCGCTCGGCACCAACATCTTCCCGAACCTGGTCAAGCGCGTCCGCTCGTACACCGTCCCGGTCTACGACTACGCCCTGATGACCGAACCGCTCTCCACCGACCAGTTGGCGTCGATCGGCTGGAAGAACCGCCAGGGTCTCGGCGATTCGGCGAACCAGTTCCACTACTTCCGGCTCTCCGCCGACAACCGCATCCTGTGGGGCGGTTACGACGCGATCTATCCCTACGGCGGCCGGGTCCGCGCCGAGTACGACGACCGGCCGGAGACCTACGCCAAGCTCGCCGAGCACTTCTTCACCTGCTTCCCGCAGCTGGAGGGGCTCAACTTCTCGCACGCGTGGGGCGGCGCGATCGACACCTGCTCGCGCTTCTCGGCGTTCTTCGGCACCGCCCACCAGGGCAAGGTCGCGTACGCGGCGGGCTTCACCGGGCTCGGCGTCGGCGCGACCCGCTTCGGCGCGGACGTGATGCTGGACCTGCTCGCGGGGGAGCGGACCGAGCGCACGGAACTGGAGATGGTCCGCAAGAAGCCGCTGCCGTTCCCGCCCGAGCCCTTCGCCTGGACCGGCATCGCGCTCACCAAGTGGTCGCTGGCACACGCCGATTCGCACGGCGGCCGACGCAACCTCTGGCTGAAGACGATGGACAAGCTGGGCCTCGGCTTCGACAGCTGAGCCCAGCCCTCTGTGACATGTGATCCGGTTCACTCCTTCGGGGAGCCGGAACCCGCGTAATGCCTGGCGGAGACCTCCCTCTCTCCTGTGACGCGACCAGCGTCGACATGAGAAAGGGAGGTCTCCTCATGACTGGGGCGAAGACGGCCGTCGAGTGGCTGGCATCCGTAGCTCCGGATCCGGAGGCCTGCCGCTGGGAATGGGAGCGCAACCCCCTCGGGGTCGCGCTGCTGCCCGCCGGCAAGGCCTGGGACGTACTCATCCTGCCGGGTGAGCTCGGCTATCCCACGCTCGATGTGCTCACCAGGGTCATCGATCAACCGGGCCCGGTACTCGTCGACTTCGGCGACGCACGGATGGGCTTCCTCGTACCGCCCGGCACCGCGAGCCGCTGGCTGGGCACGGGGATCCGTACGGCGGGACTCGGCACCTGGATCGTCGTGCCGTACCCCGGCCGGTCGACCGGCGGAGTCCGCTGGCTGGTACCGCCGGACGGCTCCGGCACCCTCACCGATCCCGCACTCCTCGAACTCGCCATGCACGAGGCGGCGGCGGGGCTGGCCACGGAAGGGGAGGGCGGGTAACTGATCGAGGTCTTGACAAGCTAATTGGTCTGGACCAAATTGGGCGCGCTCCACCCCTCCAATTCCCCCATGCCCGGAGGCACTTGTGGACCGCACCAGACCCGTCCTCACCATGCTCACGGTCGCGGCCCTGGCCGTGTCCGGATTCACCGCGCTCTCGTCGGCCGCCCGTGCGGCCGACGCGGACCTGGCGAAGAACGGAGGCTTCGAAGCAGGCCTCGACAGCTGGTCCTGCACCGCGAACAGCGGTACGGCGGTCAAGTCGCCCGTGCACGGCGGCAGTTCGGCGCTACAGGCGACCCCGGCCGGCAACGACTACGCCCAGTGCGCGCAGACGGTGACCGTGCGGCCCAACTCCCAGTACTCGCTCGCCGGTTACGTCCGCGGCAGCTACGTCTACCTCGGCGCGAGCGGCACCGGCACCACCGACGTCTCCACCTGGACCCAATCGGCCCCCGACTGGCAGCAGTTGACGACCGGTTTCCGCACCGGCCCCTCCACCACCAAGGTCACGATCTACACCCACGGCTGGTACGCCACCGGCGCCTACTACGCCGACGACATCTCCCTCACCGGCCCGGCAGCGGACGTAGGCCAGCCGCCCGCCACCCCGACGGGCCTCGCCGTAGGCACCGTGACGTCCTCCTCCGTCGGCCTCTCCTGGTCCGCCGTCACCGGAGCCACCAGCTACGCGATCTACCGCGGCGGGGTCAAGGTCCAGACGGCGAGCGGCACTTCGGCCACCGTGAGCGGGCTGTCGGCCGCGACGGCGTACAGCTTCCAGGTCACCGCGGTGAACGACGCGGGCGAGTCCGCGAAGTCGACGGCGGTCACCGCGACGACGTCCACCGGCTCGGGCACCGGCACCGGACTGCCCACCCACGCCCTGGTCGGCTACCTCCACGCGAGCTTCGCCAACGGCTCCGGCTACACGCGCCTGGCCGACGTACCCGACAGCTGGGACGTCATCGACCTGGCCTTCGGCGAGCCAACCTCCGCCACTTCAGGCGACATCCGCTTCAACCGCTGCCCGGTCAGCGAGTGCGCGAACGTCGAGAGCGACGCCGACTTCAAGGCGGCCATCAGGGCCAAACAGGCGGCGGGCAAGAAGGTGTTGATCTCCATCGGCGGCGCCAACGGCCAGGTCCAACTGACCACGACAGCGGCCAGGGACACCTTCGTCTCCTCGGTCTCGAACATCATCGACACCTACGGACTCGACGGCCTCGACATCGACTTCGAGGGCCACTCACTGTCGCTGGACGCGAGCGACACGAACTTCAAGAGCCCCACAACTCCCGTGGTGGTCAACCTCATCGCGGCCCTGAAGACCTTGAAGGCCAAGTACGGCTCGAAGTTCGTGCTGAGCATGGCGCCCGAGACGTTCTTCGTGCAGATGGGCTACCAGTTCTACGGCACCGGCAAGTTCGGCGGCCAGGACCCGAGGTGCGGGGCGTATCTGCCGGTCATCTACGCTCTGCGCGACGACCTCACCCTGCTGCACGTCCAGGACTACAACTCGGGCCCGATCATGGGCCTCGACAACCAGTACCACACCATGGGCGGCGCCGATTTCCACATCGCGATGACGGACATGCTGCTCACGGGCTTCCCGGTGGCGGGTGACACGACCAACATGTTCCCGGCCCTGCGCCCCGACCAGATCGCCATCGGCATGCCGGCGTCGGTCAACGCGGGCAACGGCTATGTCGCCCCGGCCGAGGTCACCAAGACCCTGGACTGCCTGACGAAGAAGGTGAGTTGCGGCTCGTACACGACCCACGGCACCTGGCCGACCCTGCGCGGACTGATGACCTGGTCGATCAACTGGGACCGGTACTCGAACTGGGAGTTCCAGACGACGTTCGACGGCTACTTCAGCTGAAGGTCGGAGGGTCGCTTCGAAAGCGGCCGAGGAACAAGCGCAGCGAGGCGAGCAGCACCGTACCGAGGCACCAACTGGCCACGACGTCCAGTGGCCAGTGGTAGCCCCGCCGGACCAGCCCGAAGCTGACGCCGGCGACGAGCAGGGCGCAGGTGATCACGACCCCGCGCCGGGCGTACACCGTCCGGAGCCAAGGGAGGAGAACCAGAGTCGAGGCGCCGTACGCGATCATCGCCGTGGCCGTGTGGCCGGAGGGGTAGTAGCCGGTGCCGGGTGGGACCGCCGGGGTGCCGCCGCGGGCGATCAGTTCCTTGAGGGGGACGACGATCGCCGGGACCAGGGCCATCAGCACGGCCGCCGCGAGGGGTGGCAGCCACCAGCGGTCGATACCTGTGGCACGGCCGCGCCGGCCGACGTAGACGAGAGCGACGACGAGGACCGGGACCGCGACCTGGATGTTGCCGAGGTCGGCGAGGAGTTCGGAGGCGCGGTCCGGGTGGACGAGGGCGTGGCTGAGGCGGGTGTCCAGGCGGAGGAGGGGGCCGGCGGCCGCCACCTGCCAGGTGATCACCGCGAAGAGGAGCGCGGGAAGGGCGAGAAGCGGCCAGAAAAAGGAGGTCGGCCGACCCGGAACAGGGGGGGTAGTTCCGGGCCGGCCGTCCGGATCGGATGGCCGGCCGCCCCGGGGGGTTTGGGGCGGGCGACTGTCCGATCGGTGAGGAGATTCGGAGCCAGAGGCTCCTGTTGTGTGCGCGAGGGCACGACCAGGTCGAAGCTGGGGAGGCCTCGGCCTGAAGTCGCCCACAGTCCCCTGTGGGCGGGGTGTATCTCTCATCTGGGTAGAACCTACGGCAGTGGCCGCGGGTGCGACAGGCGGAATCGCGTCCCGTCATGCACCCCGCACACGTTCTTCACACGGCCTGACGCCCGCCGCCCCGGCCGTGGAATCGCTGTGAACGAAACGGGTGGGGCGGTTGAGGCGCATGAGGCTCAACTCCTGTGTGGGAGCTGCGAGTTGCGTGTGTCCGGGAGGTGCGGGCGGGGGTGGCTCAGATACGTGCGAACGCCTGCTCGATGATGTCGAGCCCCTCGCTCAGCAGGTCCTCCCCGATGACCAGCGGGGGCAGGAAGCGCAACACGTTGCCGTAGGTGCCACAGGTCAGGACCAGCAGCCCCTCCTGGTGGCAGGCCTTGGCGAGCGCGGCCGTCGCCTCCGGGTTCGGCTCCTTGGTCGTACGGTCCTTGACGAGCTCGATGGCGATCATCGCGCCGCGCCCGCGCACGTCGCCGATGATGTCGAACTTCTCCGCCATGGCCCCGAGCCGGACCTTCATGACCGACTCGATGTTCTTGGCCTTGGCGTTGAGGTCCAGCTCCTTCATGGTCTCGATCGAGCCGAGCGCACCGGCACAGGCGACCGGGTTGCCGCCGTACGTACCCCCCAGTCCACCGGCGTGCGCGGCGTCCATGATCTCGGCGCGCCCGGTGACGGCGGCGAGCGGCAGCCCGCCCGCGATGCCCTTGGCGGTGGTGATGAGATCCGGGACGACACCCTCGTCCTCACACGCGAACCACTGCCCCGTACGGCAGAACCCGGACTGGATCTCGTCGGCGACGAAGACGATCCCGTTGGCCTTGGCGAACTCGCTGAGCGCGGGCAGGAAGCCCTTCGCCGGCTCGATGAAGCCGCCCTCGCCGAGGACGGGCTCGATGATGATCGCGGCGACGTTGTCGGCGCCGATCTGCTTGTTGATCATATCGATGGCCTGCGCGGAGGCCTCGGCACCGGCGTTGTCCGGACCGGTCGGCCAGCGGTAGCCGTAGGCGACCGGGACGCGGTAGACCTCGGGCGCGAACGGCCCGAAGCCGTTCTTGTACGGCATGTTCTTCGAGGTCAGCGCCATGGTGAGGTTGGTCCGGCCGTGGTACCCGTGGTCGAACACGACGACGGCCTGCCGCTTGGTGTACGCCCGCGCGATCTTCACGGCGTTCTCGACGGCCTCGGCGCCGGAGTTGAACAGCGCGGACTTCTTCGCGTGGTCGCCCGGGGTCAGCTCGGCGAGCGCCTCGGCGACCTCGACGTAGCCCTCGTAGGGCGTGACCATGAAACAGGTGTGGGTGAAGTCGGCGAGCTGCGCGGTGGCACGGCGTACGACGGCCTCGGCGGAGGCGCCGACGCTCGTCACGGCGATGCCGGAACCGAAGTCGATGAACCGGTTCCCGTCGACGTCCTCGACGATCCCACCGCCCGCGCGCGCGGTGAACACGGGCAGCACGGAGCCCACACCGGCCGCGACCGCGGCGGTACGGCGGGCCTGCAACTCCTGCGACTTCGGGCCGGGGATGGCGGTGAGAACGCGGCGCTCCTGCGGAAGTGCGGTCATGAGGGGCTCCTGGGGTGGTGCGGACGCTTTTCTGCTTTCTTCCTTTCTCGCAGGCTAGGGCGGGTGACCGGGGGTGGGCATGCTCCATGTGGGCGGTGTCGGGGGCGGGGGTTGTCCGTCGTGGACAGTGCCGGGATCACGAGGATCGGTGTGGACCCGGCCCGGTAAGCGGTGAACTCCCCTTGTGGGCGCGTTAGATTGACTCGCTGACGGTGTACGGAACGGCTGGTCAAGGGGCGAGGGCGAGGACGATGGACAGCGACGGGACGCGGGACGCGCGACACACACAGGCCAATCCTGTGCCGCGTCCGGCGGGACCGGCGGACACGCCGGGGGAACGCGTCGTACCGCCGAGGCCGGCGCACGCACCGAGCGCGGCCGGCCCTGCCGTGGCCGACTGGCTCGACGAGCCCCGGCCTGCCGCTGGACCCGGTATCTGGCGGTTCGGATACCGCGTGCCCAAGCCGGAACGGAAGACCGAGCGGCTGTCACCGATCACCATCGTCGGCGTCGTCGTCCCGCTCCTCGTGGGCATGGTGCTGTGGTCGCTGTGGAAGCACGGCAGCATCCCCTACCAATGGGCACTGCTGAGGGTGCTCACACCGGGCGACTGGTGGTGGTCCGGCACCACGACACCCAAGGGCAAGGGTGTCGACGCCGTGATCGTCGCCGACGGCGTGTTCTTCGCCGTCCTCGTCTACGGCATGGGGCGCCTGGGGAGCTGGCCGGACATCATCCGGCACCTCGTCACCCGCCGCCCGCAGCCGGCCCGGGCGCTGCTCGCCCTGCTGGGCGCCGTGATCGCCCTGAACCTGGTCGTGGTCCCGAGGATCTTCCCCGGCGTCGGCTGGGACGCGCTTCCGGTCGCACGCCCCGCGTACCACCTCATCGCCCTTCTGCCGGGCGGCTACGACTTCATCGCCACACCGCTGGTGGGCAACCTGCTCTACGTCGTCATCGGCGTCCTGGTCGTCTGGCCGTTCGCCCGGATCGGTGGCTGGCTGCCGCTCCTCCGGGGGCGGTACGGCGCGGGCGACACCGCGGCTTCGGCGGTCGTCCCCGAGCAGTCACCGGCCGCCGGGTCACCGTCGCACTGGCCCGAGCTGCGCGAGGCGGGGCAGTTCGCGGCCGCGGACGTCCTCACCGCCGAGGTGCGGGCCGGACGGATGAACGACGTGGACTGCGCGCGCGTCGAGCACGCCTGGAAGCGGGCCCGAAGGATCGGCGACCTCACGTCCTTCACCGACACCGTGCTGCGTTCCGGGGGCAGCGCCTGGATCCACCCCTCCGGCGCCCGTGACCTGCCCGGCCGTATCGCGCGGCACGACCTGCTCGCCGGCCAGGTGCGGATCGGTGCCTGGGCGACGGGTGAGCGCACCCCGCTCGCCTACCGCGGCGTCGGCAGCGCGCTCGGCCCGGACACGCTGGGGACCTCACTGCTCGTCGTAGGACCCTCGGGTTCGGGCAAGACGCGGCACGTGGTGCGGCCGGTGGTCGAGAACCTCACCCTGCAGGCCCTCACCGGCCGGTGCGCCGTCGTCGTGGTGTGCGCGACCGGTGCGCCGCTCGGCCCGGACGACGCCTTCGACGTGATCGTCCGCGTCGGCGACCCGGCGTCCGTCCACGACCTCGACCCGTACGCCGAGTCCCACGACCCCGACGAGGCCGCCGCCCTGCTCGCGGAGGCTCTCGTCGGCGACCTCGACTCCGTCGACACCCAGCGTTCCGCCACCGTCCTGGCCCAACTCCTCGGCCCCTACCGGGCCGCGTACGGCAGGTTCCCCGCACTGCCCGTGCTGCGCGAACTCCTGGAGAGCGAGCCGAGGGCGCTGGCGGAGCTGAGCGCGGCCCTCACCGACGACCGGCACGCCGTGATGCGCCGCGAACTCGACTCCCGCATGCGCCATGCCGGCGGCGGCAACGACCCCGGCCAGGCCCTCGCCGACCGGCTCGCGCTGCTCGACCGCCCGGTGTTCGCCGAGTTCTTCGGAGCGGGCGGCGGGACCGTACGGCCGTTCTCGCTGCGAGCCGTCGCCCACCATCCGCTGCGGGTCCGCATCGACCTGCCCGAGCACGGGCACGACGAGGCGGCCCGGCTGCTCACCCGGCTGGTCCTCACGCAGTTCGCAGCGGTGGTCCGTGGCCGTGAGCGCGGGCACTTCGCGTGTCTCGTGCTCGACGACGCCACCGGCACGGTGAACACCGAGTCGCTGCGCCGGATCCAGCGGCTGCGGTCCGAGGACGCGGGTGTCGTCCTCGCCCTGCGCACCGTCGGCGACGTGCCCGAGGCCCTGCACGGCCCGCTCTACGGCGCCGTCGGCTGCCGCATGGCGCTGGCCGGCGTCACCACCTGGGACGGCAGCCGCTTCGCCAACGCCTGGGGCACCGAGTGGGTGGAGACCAAGGACGTCGCCAAGCACACCGTCTTCGCCGACCAGCCCATGACGCGTGCCATCCACGCCCTCCGCAAGCTGGTCACCGGCAAGGCCGTGACCACGGAGGCCGTCACCGTCCGCCAGGTCGAGCGGGAGCGCTGGTCCGCGTCCGAACTGGCGCACGGGGTGCCCGCCGGCCACGCCGTGCTGTCCCTGACCAGCGTGAAGGGGGAGCACGCGCCACCGCTGCTGGTGGATCTGCGCCCCTCACCCCTCTGAACCGGACATACAGGTACGCCCCGACCATACGGTGAGGCAGAATCGGCACAGGCCGTTCATACGCGACGGCCAAAAGATCGACATGATCGCCGGTTCTTCCTCCACCTGAAGGCACCATGCCCCCCACGCTCGCCTCGCTCGTCCACCACTCCGCGCTCAAGCTCACCGTGCGCGCCGGCGAGGACCGGCTGGACGTGCCCGTCCGCTGGGCGCATGTCAGTGAGCTGGCGGACCCGGTGCCGTACATGGAGGGCGGGGAACTGCTGCTGACCACCGCGTTGAAGCTGGACGCGGAGGACGCGAAGGCCATGCGGCGGTATGTGAAGCGGCTGGTGGGGGCGGGGGTCGTCGGGCTGGGGTTCGCCGTCGGGGTCAACTACGACGAGATTCCGAAGGTGCTGGTCGACACGGCCCAGGAAGAAGGGCTGCCGCTCCTCGAAGTCCCCCGGCGCACCCCCTTCATCGCGATCAGCAAGGCCGTCTCCGCGGCGATCGCCGCCGACCAGTACCGCTCCGTCACCGCCGGGTTCGCCGCGCAGCGCGAACTCACCAAGCAGGCCCTCACCGACGGCCCGGAGGGACTCCTCGCCGCCCTCGCCGCGCAGGTCGACGGCTGGGCCGCGCTCTACGACGCGTCGGGCGCCGTCGTCGCCACCGCACCGGAGTGGGCCGGCCGCCGCGCCGCCCGGCTCACGGCGGACGTGGAACGGCTCCGGGACCGGCCCGCACCGGCCTCCTCGGTCGTGGGCGGCCCGGACAACGAGGACCGCGTCGAACTGCACACCCTCGGCACCGGCCGCCGCCCGCGCGCCGCACTCGCCGTAGGGACGGAATCGGCGCTCGGGACGGCGGAGCGGTACGCCGTGCACTCCGCGATCGCTCTCCTGACCCTCACCACGGAACGCTCGCGGTCCCTCCAGGCCGCCCATGAGCGGATCGGGGCGGCGGTGCTGCGGCTGCTGCTCGCCGGGCACCCGGACCACGCGCGGGCGGTCGCCGGGGACCTGTACGGGGGGCTGCTCGACGCGCCGTTCCGGATCATCGTGGGGGAGTCGACGGACGGTGAACCCCTGGACGGGCTCGCCGAGGTCGTCGAGTCGGCCGCCGCGCGGTCCGGGGAAGCCGTGCTCGTCGTAGCGGAAGGGCCGGAACGGCTGGTCGTACTGGCAGTCGACGGCGGTGCCGCCGTCGAGGCGGGCGGGGAGTACGCGGCGACTCGGGAGGCCGAGCGTGCCTCCTCGACCACCGGGGAGCACACCGGTGATGAGGACGACCTGGTCGTGGGGCTCTCGGCGCCCGCCGGGCCCATCGCCGCCGCGGGCGCCTACAAGCAGGCCGAGCAGGCGTTGTCCGTGGCGCGGAGACGGGGGCGGGTGCTCGTCGAACATGAGCAACTGGCCGCCGGGTCCGTGCTGCCGTTGCTCGCCGATGACGCGGTGCGCGCGTTCGCGGACGGGTTGCTACGGCCGCTCGCCGAGCACGATGCCACCGGGCGCGGGGACCTCGTCGCCTCGCTGCGGGCTTGGCTGTCCCGGCACGGGCAGTGGGACGCGGCGGCCGCCGACCTCGGGGTGCACCGGCACACCTTGCGGTACCGGATGCGGCGGGTCGAGGAGATCCTAGGGCGGTCGCTGGACGATCCGGACGTACGGATGGAGTTGTGGCTGGCGCTGAAGGCGACGGCCGCCGCGGAGTAGGCGGAACGGCATCTGCCGAACTGGAGTGTCCCGGCGCGGTACTGCTACGGCCCGGACAAACGCACCCCCGCCTCCCCGCACCTACCGTTGACAGAGAAGCACCGAGTAGCACTGAGAAGCACCGAGTAGCACTGAGAAACACCGAGCAGCACCGAGCAGCACCGAGAACAAGCACCCCCAACGCGGAAGGGCCGGCACACGCAATGCCCAACGAAACTGTGGCAGTCACCCACGCCTTCTGGCTCGCCGGCCGCCAGGCCACCGGCGAGGACACCTTCGACGTCACCTCGCCCTGGGACGGACGCCTCGTCGGCAAGGTCAGCGTGCCGACCGACGCCCAGGTCGAGGAGGCGGTGGCCGCCGCGTACGCCGTACGGGACGAGTTCGCCGCGACCCCCGCCCACGTCCGCGCCGCCGCCCTCGACCACGTCAGCCGGCGTCTCGTCGAGCGCACCGAGGAGATCGCGCAGCTCATCTCCGCCGAGAACGGCAAGCCGATCAAGTGGGCGCGCGGCGAGGTCGGCCGAGCGGTGTCCGTGTTCCGGTTCGCGGCGGAGGAGTCCCGGCGCTTCAACGGCGGCGAGGCCCAGCGCCTCGACACCGACGCCGGCGGCCAGGGCCGGCTCGCCCTCACCCGGCGCTTCCCGAAGGGCGTCGTCCTCGGCATCGCGCCCTTCAACTTCCCGCTGAACCTCTGCGCCCACAAGATCGCCCCCGCGATCGCGGCCGGCGTGCCGATCATCCTCAAGCCCGCCCCGGCCACCCCGCTCTCCGGGCTGATCATCGGCGACCTGCTCGCCGAGACCGAACTGCCCACCGGCGCCTGGAGCGTTCTGCCGGTCGCCAACGACCACATGCCCGCCCTCGTCCAGGACGAGCGGCTGCCGGTGATCTCCTTCACCGGTTCGGAGAAGGTCGGCTACGCGATCATGGACTCGGTGCCGCGCAAGCACTGCACCCTGGAGCTGGGCGGCAACGGCGCGGCCGTGGTCCTCGGGGACTACGCCTCCGACGCCGACCTCGACTGGGCCGCGACCCGCATCGCCACCTTCTCCAACTACCAGGGCGGCCAGTCCTGCATCTCCGTGCAGCGGGTCATCGCCGACGCGGCCGTCTACGACCGGCTGCTCCCGCGCATAGTCGCCGCCGTCGAGGCCCAGGTCACCGGCGACCCGAGCGACGACAAGACCGACGTCGGGCCGCTGGTCAGCGAGGCCGCCGCGCAGCGCGTCGAGTCGTGGGTCCAGGAGGCCGTCGAGGCCGGTGCCACCCTCCTCACCGGCGGCAAGCGCGACGGCGCCTCGTACGCGCCGACCGTCCTCACCGACGTACCGGCCGACACGACGATCTCCTGCGAGGAGGTCTTCGGACCGGTGCTGACCGTGACGAAGGTGGACGGCGAGGCCGCCGCCTTCGCCGCCGCCAACGACTCCAAGTACGGCCTCCAGGCAGGGGTGTTCACCCACGACGTACAGGCCGCCTTCCGCGCCCACCGCGCCCTCGAAGTCGGCGGCGTCGTGATCGGCGACGTCCCGTCCTACCGCGCCGACCAGATGCCGTACGGCGGCGCCAAGCAGTCCGGGGTCGGCCGCGAGGGCGTGAAGTTCGCGATGGACGACTACACCTACGAGCGGGTGCTGGTGCTCACGGGCCTCGCGCTCTGACCGGGCTCGGGGCGGGAGCGGTCGCTCTGACCGTTCTCTCACCCGACGGACCTAGCTAATGGGATCCATTTTCATATAGCCTCCCCGAAGGGGCCCGGCACCGATGCCTTCCGGTGCCGGGCCCCTTCATTGTCGTCGGCTGCCTCCGGACCCTCAGCCGGAGAAGCCGACATGCGCGAGCCGCAGTGGGCCACGCAGCTTCAGGTGCACATCGTGCACGCCCTCGACGACGATCCCGGCGCCGAGCGTGGTGTAGTCGTACGGGCCCGACGTCGGTGCGGGCAGGGCGAGTTGGGCGAGTGCCGGGCCGCCGTCCAGGGACAGTTCTACGACGCCCTCGCCCGCCACCTCCACGGTCACCTCCGTGATACCGGTGCCGAAGTCGCAGTGCCGGTAGACCAGTTCGGCCGTACCGCCCTGGGTCGGGGTCACCGCGTCGCCTGCCGCCTTCGTGCGGTCGACGATCTCGCCGCCTGACTGCTCGTCGAAGTCGGCCGCGCCCAGGCCGTGTTGGAGGACGGGGCGGGGTGCTGCGGGCTCGCCGGTGAGTGTCACCGTCGTACGCAGGCGGGTGTCCTCGCTGGAGGCGCCGACGAGGAGGTCGTACGGCCCCGGCTCCAGCCGCCACGCGCCGTGTGTCACATCCCAGAACTCGAACGCGGACAGCGGGAGTCGGAAGTCCAGCTCCGCCCGCTCGCCCGGTGCGAGGGTCACCCGTCGGTGCGCCACGAGTTCGCGGCGCGGACGCGGGACCGACGGGTCGGCGGCGTGCGTGTACAGCTGCGCGACCTCGTCGGCCGTCACGTCGCCGGTGTTGGTGACCGTGAACTCCACGTGCACCGCGTCGAGTTCGACCCGGGCCGTCAGGGCGCCGTACGCGAAGGACGCGTACGACAGGCCGTGGCCGAAGGGGAAGAGGGGGGTTCCCTCGAAGTAGAGGTAGGTCTGGCGGCCGCCGATCACGTCGTAGTCGAGGAGGTCGGGCAGGTCGGTGTCGGCGGCGTACCAGGTCTGGGGGAGGCGGCCGGCGGGGGAGACGTCGCCGGCGAGGACGCGGGCCAGGGCGGTGCCCGCAGCCTGGCCGCCGTGGGCGGTCCACAGGATCGCGGGGAGGTCGGCGGGGCCGACCGTGTACGGGTACGCGGAGACCAGGGCCAGGACGGTGTTGGGGTTCGCGGCGCGGGCCGCGCGCAGCAGGCGCTGCTGGTGGGCGGGGAGGTGGAGGGTCGTACGGTCCTCGGTCTCGCGGCCGTTGATGTGCGGGTCGTTGCCCGCGACCACGAGCACCACGTCCGCCGCCTGCGCGACCCTGGCCACCGCATCCTCGCCGCGTTCGGTGATCACCAACTCGAAGATTTCCGCGCCTTCTTCGGCAACCTTCACGCCGTCGGCGGCGACAGAGACGTGGCGACCCGTACCGATGTGCAGCAGGAGGTGACCGTTCTCGTGGGGTTCCAGGCGGAATGTCTCTTGGATGACCCAGCCTCCGGGCTGGTCGGCGGAGGCGCGGACGTAGCCGTCGTCGGCGACCGAGAGGTAACGGCCGTCGGGGGCGCGGAGGGTGAGGACGCCCTCGCCCCAGTCGGCGAGGGCCAGCTCGGTGCCGGTGTCGTCCGTGGTGAGCGGCGGGAGGTCGGTGCGGCCCGCGAGGAGGGCCGGGTCCAACGCGCCCTCGGCGCCGCGTACTTCGTCGGCCACCTCCACCAACGGGACATGCAGGAAGGTGCCTTGGGCTGTGCGCAGCCGGACCCGGTCCACGCCCTCCGCGAACTCGACGCGCTCGGCGCCGAACCGCTCGTACAGGCCCTCCAGCGGAGTCGAGCGGTGGATCAACGTGCCGCTGTACCAGTCGAGTTTGCACTCGTCCGCGAGCAGGCCGACGACGGCGAGGCGGGTGTCGTGGGCGAGGGGCAGCAGGTCGGCGTCGTTCTTGAGGAGGACGACCGCTTGCTCGGCGGCCTCCTGGGCGAGGGCCCGGTGCGCCGGGGTGTCGAAGTCCTTGATGTCGGCGTGCGGGTCGTGCGCCGGGTCGAACTCGCCGAGCCGGAACCGCACCGAGAGCTGACGGCGGACCGCCGCGTCGATGTCCGCCTCGGTCAACAGGCCCTGGTCCAGCGCGCCTTGGACCCGCGCGACGATCGTCGAAGCGTCCGTGCCGTGGTCGGTGAAGCTGTCCACGCCGGACAGCAGCGAGGCCGCCGTCGCCTCCTCGTGGGTGTCGAAGTAGTGCTCGGAGTCGACCAGGTTGGAGGGCGCGCCCGCGTCCGAGCAGACGAGGAGGTCCTCGTCGGTCCAGGTGCGCAGGTGCTCGCGGAGATACGGCGAGACGTGGTTGGGGCGGCCGTTGACCAGGTTGTACGCGGGCATCACGCCCGCCACCGCGCCCGCCTCGACCGTCTCGCGGAAGGCGCGCAGGTCGTACTCGTGCAGCACGCGCGGGCGGACCGAGGAGGACGAGATGTCGCGGCCCGTCTCGTTGTTGTGGGCCAGCCAGTGCTTGAGGACGGGGGCCGTGCGCCAGTACGTCGGGTGGTCGCCGCGCAGACCGCGCGTGTACGCGGTGGCGATCACCGAGGTCAGCTTCGGGTCCTCCGAGTAGCCCTCCTCGTTACGGCCCCACAGCGGGTGGCGCAGCAGATTCACCGTCGGGGACCACACGTTGAGGCCGACGCGGTCGTCGCGGGCCCGCATCGCGCGGACCTCCTTGGACACCGCGTCGCCGACCCGTCGTACGAGATCCTCGTTCCAGGTCGCGCCCAGGCCCACCGCCTGCGGGAAGACCGTCGCCGGGCCCATCCACGCGACGCCGTGCAGGGCCTCCTGGCCGGTGCGGAACGCGGCGACGCCCAGACGCTCCACGGCGGGCGCGTACTGGTGCAGGAAGCCGACCTTCTCGTCGGCGGTGAGCCGTGCCAGCAGGTCGTCGATGCGCTTCGCGAACGGCAGGTGCGGATCGCGGAAAGGCGGCGTAGGCGGCGTTTGTGCGGTCACGTGGGGTTCCCCTTGCGATGGAGCGGCGCGGCTCTTTCGAAGCGCTTCGATGCTGATTCGATGCGGGTCGGGTGTCAAGAGACCTTCACCGTTATTTCAAGCAGCACATACGGACAGGTCATGCCCCGCACCTCCGAGGAATCTTGGGAACGACCCTTGTGCACCCTTGGGTGTTCACTTAACCTCGCAGCAACATCGAAGCGCTTCGACTAAGTGCTCTGTTCCACTCAAGACACCGCAGCCGACGGCTCCACCGCCGGGTGTCCTGGTGCGCCATGAAGGGTTGACGCAATGACGCCGAACGCCTCCGCCGCCTCCGCTCCCAGCCGGAGAAGTTTCCTCGCCTCCACGGCGGTCGTCGCCGCAGCGGTGGCGGGTGGGGTACCGCTGCTCTCCGCCTGCGGGGCCTCGGACAGCGGTTCGGGCGGGGGCAGTTCGGAGGGCAAGGGCGTCAAGAAGCTGCTGCCGGCCTTCGTGGCCAGCAACGTGGTGAGCCCGGACCTCCCCTCCAAGAACGGCTCCGCGATCGGCTTCTCCAGCAAGCTGGACCTCGCCACGCTGAAGACCTCGGTGCCGAAGAAGCTCGGCAAGGGCGGCAAGGTCACCGTCATGGCGCCGTTCTGGGGCTCGCCGCCGAAGAGCGACAACGCCTACTACAAGGCGATGAACAGCCTCATCGGCGTCGACGTGGCCTGGCAGAACCAGGACGGCAACACCTACGACCAGAAGCTCGGCGCGGTGCTCGCCTCCAGCGACATCCCGGACGTCGTGGTCGTCCCCGGCTGGAACATGGGCGGCAAGATACCCAGCGCCATCATCGGCAAGTTCGCCGACCTCGGCCCCTACCTCGCCGGCGACAAGGTCAAGGACTACCCGAACCTCGCGGCGATCCCGTCCGACGCCTGGCAGCGCTGCATCTTCGGCGGCAAGCTGCGCGGACTGCCGATGCCGTCCTCGTACGTCCCCAACATCGTGCCGCTCTACCGCAAGGACATCTTCGACAAGGAGGGGTACGAAGTCCCCACCTCCGCCGACGAGTTCATGGCCCTGGCCAAGGAGATCACCAACGCCAAGGCCAAGCGCTGGGCCTGCCTGGACATGAAGTGGACGGCCTTCAACATGTGGGGCGTGCTCTCCGGCAGCGAGAAGTCGCTCGGCTGGAACCTCGTCGACGGCAAGCTGGTCAACCGCGTCGAGACGCCGGAGTACCTCGAAGCGCTGGAGTGGACGCGCAAGCTGTTCGCCGCCGGATACGTGCACCCCGACGCCAAGTTGGGCAAGAGCGCGGCCACCGACCCGGGCCCCAAGTTCGCGGCGGGCGAGTTCCTCATCTACGCCCAGGACATCTCGCAGTGGTGGAGCCGCACCGCCGAACAGGCCACCCAGAACCCGTCCTACAAGATCTGGGGCATGGACATCTTCGGCCACGACGGCGGCGACCCGACCCTGTGGGCCGGCGAACCGGCCGGCATCTTCGCCTTCATCAGCAAGAAGGCCTCCGAGTCCGTGATCCACGACGCGCTGGCCGTCGCCAACGTCACCGCCGCGCCGTACGGCACCAAGGAGTACATGCTCACCAACTACGGCGTGGAGGGCACCCATTACACCGTCAAGAACGGTGTCCCCACCAAGACCGACCAGGGCAACAACGAGGTCATCAACGCCTACGTGATGGTCGCCAGTCCCGCCGCGACGATCGCCCACCCCGACTTCCCCGAGGTCGCCAAGGCGCAGGTCGAGTGGCAGCAGCGGATGGGCGCCTTCACAAAGAAGTCGAGCTTCTACGGCCAGCAGATCACCGAGCCGAGCCGCTACACCAACCTCCTCAACGACTTCGAGCAGTTGGAGGACGACATCACCCGCGGCCGCAAGAAGATCAGCGACATGCAGCAGGCCGTATCGGACTGGAAGAGCAAGGGCGGCGAGCAACTCCGCGCCTGGTACCAGAAGTTGCTCGACGACAACGGCACAGCGGCGAGCTGACCGAGTACCGAGGCAAGGAGAACGGCCGTGTCCCACAGCACGGTGCCTCGGAGCAGGACCGAGGCCGACACGACAGGGAAGCCCCCGGTGGCGTCCGGCGGCGCCACCGGCTCCCGGCAGAACAAGCCCAAGGCGAAGGTGAGTTGGCGGCTCAGGTTCAGACGCGACCGCGTCCTGCTCCTGATGACCCTGCCGGCCGTCCTGCTCATCCTGGTCTTCAACTACCTGCCGATCCTCGGCAACATCGTCGCCTTCGAGGACTACGACCCCTACGTCAGCGACAACGGCATCGTCTCGATGCTGCACAGCCCCTGGGTCGGCCTGGAGAACTTCCAGCTGATCTTCGCGGACTCGTCATTCTGGAACGCCGTACAGAACACGCTGGTCCTGTTCTTCCTCCAGCTCATCCTGTTCTTCCCGATCCCGATCCTGCTCGCGCTGCTCATCAACAGCGTGGTCAGGCCCCGGGTTCGGGCGCTCTCACAGGCGATCCTCTACCTCCCGCACTTCTTCTCCTGGGTGCTGGTCATCGCCGTCTTCCAACAACTCCTGGGCGGGGCAGGCCTGTTCTCGCAACTCCTGCGGCAACACGGCTTCGACGGCCTCGACGTCATGACCGACCCCAACACGTTCAAGTTCCTGATCACCGCGCAGAGCGTGTGGAAGGACGCGGGCTGGGGGATCATCGTCTTCCTCGCCGCGCTGTCCTCCGTCAGCCCCGATCTGTACGAGGCCGCCGCGATGGACGGCGCGGGGCGGTGGCGCCGGATGTGGCACGTCACGCTGCCGGCGTTGCGGCCGGTGATCGCGCTGTTGCTCGTGCTGCGGGTCGGTGACGCGCTGACTGTCGGCTTCGAGCAGATCCTGCTCCAGCGCGACGCCGTGGGGCCGGGAGCGGCGGAGGTCCTCGACACCTTCGTCTGGTGGAACGGCGTCCGCAACCAGGACTTCGGCTACGCGGCCGCCGCCGGACTCGTCAAGGGCGTGATCAGCCTCGGGCTGGTCCTCGCCGCGAACAAAGTGGCCCACCTCATGGGCGAGCAGGGGGTGTACAAGAAGTGACCGCCGTCATCGACCAACCCGTCGAGCCCGTCAAGTCTGCCAAGTCCGCACGGCCGCCCGGGCGTTGGGCCGCGCCGCCCCGGCCCACCTGGGAGGAGGAGCCCGGCAAGGTCGGGCTCGCGGGCAAGGGGCTCGTCCTCACGCTCGCCTGTCTCGCCATCCTCTTTCCGCTGTGGATCGTCCTCGTCACCAGCCTCTCCTCCCGCAAGACCATCGACCAGGCCGGCGGGCTCGTCATGGTGCCCAAGGGCATCACCTTCGTCGCCTACAAGGAACTCCTCAGCGGCGGCCAGGTCACCCGTGCGGCGATCATCAGCGTCCTCATCACCGTCGTCGGTACGGCGTTCTCCATGGCGGTGTCCGTGCTGTGTGCGTATGGGCTCTCGCGTATCGGGTCGCTCGGGCATCGCTGGATCCTGATGATGATGCTGGCGACGATGTTCTTCAGCGCCGGGCTCATTCCGACGTACTTGTTGGTGCAGTCGCTCGGCCTGACCGACAGCTATCTCGCGTTGATCCTGCCCAGTGCGCTCAGCGTCTTCAACATCCTTGTGCTGCGCGGGTTCTTCATGGGGATATCGCAGGAACTCATCGACAGTGCGCGGATCGATGGTGCCGGTGACTTCCGGATTCTGTGGGTCATTGTCATGCCGTTGTCGCGGGCGGTGCTGGCAGTCATCACGTTGTTCTATGCCGTGGGGTACTGGAGTGCCTGGTTCAACGCGTCGCTGTATCTGAACGACCAGGACATGATGCCGTTGCAGAATGTCATGATCCAGTTGGTGCAGAAGCGGGAGGCTCCGGTGGGGCTTGGTCAGGCGATCAAGACCGGGGAGTTGTCGGGGCTTGCCGTGCAGATGGCGGTCATGGTGATGGCGTTGTTGCCGGTGGCTGTGCTTTCGCCGTTCGTGCAGCGGCACTTTAAGAAGGGGATGCTTACCGGCGCCGTTAAGGGCTGAATCGGTTGTCTTTTGTCTGCGGGTGCGTGGGGGCTGGTCGCGCCCACGCGGCGGAGCCGCAAATCGATACAGCCCCGCGCCCCTAAAACACCTCTCCTTACCCCATCTCATACAGCGAGGTATGTGCATGCATGCGTCCCGACTGAGCCGCCGGGCCGTTCTTGCCGGGGCTGCAGCTGTCGCCGCGATCACCAGTGTGCCGGGTCTCACCGCGAAGGCGAATGCCGCGGAACGCCCCTCCTATCGCTGGCGCAACGTCGCAATCGGCGGCACCGGATTCGTCACCGGTGTTCTTTTCCACCCCTCCATCCGCGGTCTCGCCTACGCCCGCACCGACATCGGCGGTGCCTTTCGCTGGGACGACCGGACCGCCCGCTGGACCCCCCTCACCGATCAACTCGGTTGGGACGACTGGAACTTGCTCGGTGTGGAGGCGCTCGCCGTCGACCCCGCGCACCCGGACCGGCTGTACCTCGCCGTCGGCACGTACGCCCAGTCCTGGGCGAGCAACGGTGCCGTACTCCGCTCCGAGGACCGGGGCGCGACCTGGACCCGTACCGACCTCGCCGTGAAGCTGGGCGGCAACGAGGACGGGCGGGGTGCGGGGGAGAGGCTGCTCGTCGATCCCCGTGACAGTGACACCCTGTGGCTCGGCACCCGACACGACGGGTTGCTCAAGTCGGCCGACCGGGGCGCCACTTGGGCAGCCGTCAGTGGCTTCCCGGCCACCGCCAGTGCCTCCGGGCAGGGCGTCACCTTCCTCGTCGCCGTCGGACGTGCCGTCTACGCCGGGTGGGGTGACGGCGACGGGAGCGCCACCGCTGTCAACCTCTACCGCACCACCGACGGCAGCACCTGGACCGCCGTCCCCGCGCAGCCCACCGGCACCTCCGCCAAGGTCCCGATCCGCGCCGCGTACGACGCACGCAGCCGCGAGCTGTACGTGACGTACGCCGACGCCCCCGGGCCCAACGGTCAGTCCACCGGCAGTGTGCACAAGTTGGCTGTCGCGAGCGGGACTTGGACGGATGTCACGCCGGTCGTACCGGGCGGGACCACGTCCGACGGGTCCAGCGACAGCTTCGGCTACGGCGGCGTCGCCGTCGACGCCCGTCGTGCCGGCACCGTCGTCGTCTCCACCAACAACCGCTGGGCGGCCGTCGACACCCTGTACCGGACCACCGACGGCGGCCGTACCTGGACGTCCCTCAAGGACGCTGCCGTGTTCGACGTGTCCGAGACTCCTTTCCTCAAGTGGGGTGCGGAACAGCCGAAGTTCGGCTGGTGGATCCAGGCCCTGGCCGTCGACCCGTACGACTCGAAGCACGTCGTCTACGGCACCGGCGCCACGCTCTACGGCACCCGTGACCTCACGCACTGGGCGCCGCAGATCCGTGGCCTGGAGGAGACGTCCGTGATCCAGCTGATCTCGCCCCCGGTCGGGGAGGCGCACCTGATCAGCGCCTCGCGGGACATCGGCGTGATGTACCACGAGCGGCTCACGGCGTCTCCGTCGCGCGGCATGGCGACGAACCCCGTGTTCGGGTCGGCGACGGGAATCGCGCAGGCCGCGGGCAGGCCGGCCTACGTCGTCCGCACGGGCTGGGGCGACAACGGCAACGGCGCACACTCGGGCGACGGTGGCCGGACCTGGGCGCCCTTCGCTGCCCAGCCCTCCCTCGCCCACGACGCACCGGGGCCGATCGCCACCAGCGCCGACGGCAGTACGCTGCTGTGGTCCTTCGTGCACTGGGACGGCACGAAGTACGCAGCCCATCGCTCGGCGGACAACGGCGCGACCTGGTCCGAGGTCTCCTCCTTCCCGAAGGGCGCCACGCCGGTCGCCGACCCGGCCGACCCGACGCTCTTCTACGCATACGACACCGACACAGGAACGCTATACGCCAGCACTGACAGTGGCCGTTCGTTCGCACAGCGTGCGGGTGGACTGCCCTCCGGCGACAGTCAGTTCCAGCTGGTCGCGGCGCCTGGGCGGTCCGGTGACCTGTGGCTCAGCGTCAAGTGGAACGGGCTCTACCGGTCCGTCGACGGGGGCGTCAGCTTCTCGAAGGTCGGCAGTTGCTGGGCCTCGTACACCCTTGGCTTCGGCAAGGCCGCCCCCGGTGTCGACTACCCCGCGATCTACCAGGTCGGCTCCACCGAGACCATCACCGCCGTCTACCGCTCCGACGACGAGGCGAAGACCTGGGTGCGCATCAACGACGACCAGCACCAGTGGGGTTGGGTCGGTCAGGCCATCGTCGGTGACCCGCGCGTCCACGGCCGTGTGTACCTCGCCACCAACGGGCGCGGCATCCAGTACGGGGAGCAGATCTGATGCCGCAGCTCAGTGACACCACCCGCGGGCGCATCCTCTTCGGCGGTGACTACAACCCCGAGCAGTGGCCCGAGGAGACCTGGCACGAGGACGTCCGGCTGATGAGGGACGCCGGCGTCAACTCCGTCACCCTCGGCGTCTTCTCCTGGGCCAGGCTCGAACCGGAGCCGGGAGCACGGGAGTTCGGCTGGCTCGACCGGCTGATGGACCTGATGCACGGCAGCGGGATCGGGGTCGTCCTCGCCACGCCCACCTCCTCTCCGCCGCCGTGGCTGGGGCGCCTGCACCCGGAGACCTTGCCCCGCGATGCCGACGGCCGGATCGAGTGGTGGGGCGGGCGGCAGCACTTCTCACACTCCAGTGCCGTCTATCGCAGCCACGCCGCCGCCATCACCGAGGCCCTGGCCGCCCGTTACGCCGGCCACCCCGCGCTCACGATGTGGCACATCAACAACGAGTACTGCACCTTCGACTACGGCGACGAGGCCGCCGTCGCCTTCCGCCGCTGGCTGCGGACGCGATACGGCACGCTCGACGCCCTCAACTCGGCCTGGGGCACGGCTTTTTGGAGCCAGGGCTACGACGCCTGGGACGGCGTCCTGCCGCCGCGTCACGCCCACTACCTCAACAACCCCACCCACGTGCTCGACTTCCGGCGCTTCACCTCCGACATGCTGCTGGAGTGCTACACCGCCGAGCGCGACATCGTCCGCCGGCACACCCCGCACCTCCCGGTCACCACCAACTTCATGCCGTTGTGGGTGGGCCAGGACGGCTGGCGCTGGTCCGAGGAGGAGGACGTCGTCTCGGTCGATCTGTATCCCGATCCGCGCGATCCCCTCGGTGCCCAAAGCGCGGCCCTCGTACAGGACTTGACCCGTTCGCAGGCGCGCGGCCCCTGGATGCTCATGGAGCAGGCCGCCGGGCCGGTCAACTGGCGCGGCGTGAACCACCCCAAGCCGCGCGGCCTCAACCGCCTCTGGTCCCTCCAGGCCGTGGCCCGTGGCGCCGACGCCGTCTGCTACTTCCAGTGGCGCCAATCCCGCCAGGGCGCCGAGAAGTTCCACTCCGGGATGCTCAGCCACGCGGGGGAGCGGGGCCGCACCTTCCAGGAGGTCAAGCAGCTGGGCACCGAACTGGCGCGTATCAGCGGCGAGGTGACGGACACTCACATCACCTCCGACATCGCGATCCTGCACGACTGGAACGCCTGGTGGGCCGGTGCGCAGGACGGCCGTCTCTCCACCGAGGTCGAGTACCCGGACGTCCTCCGCGCCTGGCATCGCGCCCTCTGGGAGTCGCACCTCGCCACCGACTTCGCCCACCCCGAACACGACCTGTCCGCCTACAAGTTGGTGGTCGTCCCGCAGCTCTATCTCCTCACGGACACCGCCATCGACAACCTCCTCGCGTACGTCCGAGACGGCGGCACCCTCGTCTCCGGCTTCCTGACCGGCATCGCCGACGAGGACGACCGGGTCCGGCCGGGTGGCATGGACGCCCGTCTCCGTGAACTGTTCGGCATCCGCACCCTGCACGAGTGGTGGCCGCTGGACGCGGGGGAGACCGCCGAGTGCGAGGGCTTCCGCGGCGCTTTGTGGTCGGAGGAGATCGAGCCCGAGAGGACGACCGGGGCCGGTGCTGTCGACGAGGTAATCCCTTACAAGGGCGGGGAGTTGGACGGTCTCCCCGCCGTCCTGCGCAGGGACCGTTCCTGGTACGTCTCGACACTCCCGGAACCCCACGCACTGCGCGCGCTGCTCGCTCGTATCGCCGCCGACGCGGGTGTCCGTCCGGTGCTCGCCGGGCTTCCGCTGAGCGTCGAGGCCGTACGGCGCGGGGAGTTGCTGTTCCTGCTCAATCACGGCCGCGAACCGGTCACCGTCGAACTCGCGGGCACCCGGCACGACTTGCTCACTGACAAGACTGTCGAGGGCGAGATCACCCTCGGCCGCTACGGCGCGGCGGTGCTACGCCCATGACCACCGATCCCGCACCCACCGATCCCGCACCCACCGCCCCCACGCCACCCGGCCCCGTACACGCCACCTGGGAACCCCTCCCCGCCGTCCGCTGGGAGGACGCCTTCCTCAGCGGCAACGGCCACCACGGTGCCCTCGTGTTCGGCGATCCGAACGACGATCGCGTCATCGTCACCCATCACACCCTCGTCCGCCCGAACGGCGCCGAACACGCCCGCCCTCCACGCCTCGCCGCCGAACTCCCCGCGCTCCAGGCGAGGTTGCTCGCCGGTGACCTCGCCGCCGCCGAGAGGTTCACGGACGACCGCCCGCTCCAGTGGGTGCAGCCCTTTCATCCGGCCTTCCAGCTACGGCTGCGCAGGCCGTCCGGCGCGGCTGGGCGCGACTACCGCCGTACCGTCGACTTCACCTCCGGCGAGGTCACGGCTCGCTGTGACGACTGGCGCAGCCGCGTCTTCGTCTCCCGCGCCGACGACGTGATCGTCCAGCACGTGACCGCCCCCGAACTCACCCTCGACCTCGCCCAGGACCACCAACTCCCGGGTGCCCCGGCAGGGGTGGGCGTTGGACATGGCACGTTCCTCACCTCCGACGGCGCCGTTCTCACCCTCCGCGTCCGCTATCCCGACAGTGATCGCGCGTACACCGGAGTCACCCTCGCCGTGGTCACCGGCGGCACAACACGGCTCACCTCGACGGGAGTTCGGATCGACGGGGCCGAGGCGGTCCTTCTCCTCACCCGAGTCCGGCGCCACACCGGCGAGCTGGACGTCGTAGAGGAGACCCGGGCGCTACGGGAACTGATCGACGAGCGGCAGTCGTACGACGCCCTCCTCGACCGGCACCTCGCGCTCCACCGCACGGCCTACGCCCGCGTCACCCTCGATCTCCACGCCGACGACGCCGAACGTGCCCTCCCGGGTGGTGAGTTGCTGAAGCGGCCGCACAGCCCTGCACTCCTCGAACGGCTCTTCGCGGCCGGCCGGTATCACCTCCTCTCCTCCAGCGGGCTGTTGCCGCCCCGGCTCACCGGACTGTGGACCGGCGACTGGAACACTGCCTGGTCGGGGGCGTTCACCAACGACGCGAACCTCAACCTCCAGACAGCGTCCGCCGCGAGTGCCGCCCTTCCAGAAGTCACCGACGCGCTCGCGTCCTTGATTCACCGTCAGCTCGACGACTGGCGCGAGAACGCCCGTGCCGTCTTCGGCGCCCGGGGTGTCGTCGCGCCCGCGCACACCGACGGCGAGTCTGGGCTGTCGTACCACTTCAGCCGTGAGTACCCGCTGCACCTGTGGACCGCGGGGGCGGACTGGTTGCTCAAGCCGCTCGTCGACCACGACGAGACGCGCGGCGCGCGCGATCCGCGTACCGGCGCCGCGCTGGCCGAAGTCGCCCTGTTCTATGAGGACTTCCTCACGAGCGAAAGCAGTACCGACCCGGACGGCCAACTCGTCCTCGTCCCCTCCTACTCGCCCGAGAACCGTCCCGCGAACGCCAACGCCAGTTGGGGCGCGATCAACGCGGCCATGGACCTCTCCGCCGCCCGGCACGCGCTCCACACAGCCGCCGCCTACCACCCGGGCACTCCCGACGCGGCCCGCTGGCTGGCGCTCGCCGACCGGCTGCCACCGCACCGGGTCAACTCCCAAGGCGCGCTGGCCGAATGGGCCTGGCCCGGCCTCGACGACACCTACGACCACCGTCACCTCAGTCACCTCTACGGGGTGTGGCCGCTCGACGAGATCAACCCGTACGACACCCCGCGGCTCGCCGCCGCCGCGCACCGCGCGCTCCAACTCCGGGGAGCCGAGAACGACTCCGCGCACGGGCACCTCCACCACGCGCTCGTCGCCGCCCGGCTCCGGGACGGCGAGCGGGTCGCGCACGCCCTCGGGCAGGTGCTCGACGGTGACTTCTTCCACGCCTCGCTGATGAGCGCGCACTACCCGAACCGCGACGTCTACAACGCGGACGCCGGGCACACCCTGCCCGGCGTGGTCGTCGAAGCGCTCGTGCAGTCCACCCCGGACCGGCTGGTCCTGCTGCCCGCGCTGCCGGCGGCGTATCCGCACGGTCAACTCACCGGCGTACGCACGAGGTTCGGGGCGGAGGTCGATCTGCGCTGGACGCCCCACTCCGTCACGGCGCTGATCCGGCCGTCCCGTACTCACCGCGTCGAACTCCGGACTTCCTCCGGCACGGAGCCGCTCGACCTCGTCGCCGGAGAAGACCGCGTCCTCACCCTGGGGGCGCGGTAGCCACTCGCACCTCCCCCCACCCATGGAAGGGACACCATGGCAACACGCAAGCCGGGCCGCGTACTCACGGCCGTTCTCGCCCCCGCCCTCGCGCTCGGCGCCACCGTCGCACTCGCCTCGGCCCCCGCCTCCGCCGCCGTCTGGAGCTCCTGCGACCAGTGGGGCACCACGACCCTGAACGGCTACACGCTCTACAACAACATCTGGGGCTCCGGCGCCGGCAGCCAGTGCATCTGGGCCAACTCCGGTACCAACTGGGGCGTCAACGCCAACCACCCCAACACCGGCGGCATCAAGTCCTACCCCAACGCCAAGAAGGTGATCAACAAGTCGATCACCTCGCTGGGTTCGCTCAGCAGCAGCTACAACGTCACGGTCCCGTCGTCCGGCGCGTACAACACGTCGTACGACATCTGGGACACCAACTACGACTACGAGATCATGCTCTGGGTCAACAAGACCGGAGCCGTCGGCGCCCTCGGCACCTCGCAGGGCACGCTCACGCTGGGCGGTTCGACCTGGACCGTCTACAAGGGCAACAACGGCGCCAACGACGTGTTCTCGTTCCTGCGCACCTCCAACTCGACCTCCGGCACGGTCGACATCCTGCCCATCCTCAAGTGGATCAAGGACACCAAGGGCTGGTTCGGCAACGTGACCATCGGGGACCTTCAGTTCGGGTTCGAGATCACGTCCTCGTCCGGCGGCCTGAACTTCACCACCAACAGCGAGAGCGTCAGCAGTAGTTGACCCACCCGGGCACCCCGGTGCTCCGCTCAGCCGCCCGGTCCTCGTACTCCGCGAGGGCCGGGCGGTGCCACGACGAGCGCGCCGACCCAGCAGCCGAGCGCGGTCAGCACAAGGCCGAACACCGCCGGGTTGACGTAGCCGGGAACGGTGTGGGTGACGTAGCTGCCCCCGCCCGTCATCTCGCAGACGAACCTGAGCGGGACGAAGTCCACGGAGTAGTCCACGACTTGGGCGGCTCGAGGGTCCTCCGGCCCGCCCTCCTGCCCGTCGGTCGTACGGCAGGGGAGTATCGGTGAGGAGTCGGCGCCGCCGTCCTCTGCCTGGACGAGCGCGCCCAGGACGTGGAGCAGACCCCAGAGATACAGGGCGAACGCGGCGAGGCCCGCAACCATGGCGAGCTTGCGTAACACCATCGGAGGAGTCCAGCAGAACAAGATCCGTACGGCTGTGACGGAGCCCACAGTTCCGCACAACGGAAGCGTCACGGCTCGGGCGCCCGCCCCCCAAATCGGGCGCCCCGACCCCTACTCCGTGACCGGCAGCGTCGCCCCGTCCCGCAGGAACAGCGGAATCCGGTCCAGCGGGGCGTCGACCGTGACCGCCGTACCGCCCTCGTACGTCTCGCCCGTCCACGCGTCCGTCCACCACGCGCCCGCCGGGAGATACGCCGTACGGGCCGTGGCGCCCGCCGTCAGCACCGGAGCGACCAGCAGGTCCGGTCCGAAGAGGTACGCGTCGTCGACCGACCAGGTCGCCTGGTCCGCCGGGAATTCGAGGAACAGCGGGCGCATCACCGGCAGCCCCTCCTCGTGCGCGGCGCGCATCACGTCCAGCACGTACGGCTTCAGGCGCTCGCGCAGCCGCAGGTACTTCTCCAGGATGGGCAGGGCCCGATCGCCGTACGACCAGACCTCGTTGGGGCCGCCGGTCATGTCGGGGCCGAGCGGCATGCCCGGGTCGCGGAAGCCGTGCAGGCGCATCAGCGGGGACAGCGCGCCGAACTGGAACCAGCGGACCATGACCTCCTGGTACGCCGGGTCGTCCGGGTCGCCGCCGTGGAAGCCGCCGATGTCGGTGTTCCACCAAGGGATGCCGGAGAGTGCGGTGTTGAGGCCCGCGGCTATCTGGCGGCGCAGGGTGGGGAAGTCGGTGCCGATGTCACCCGACCAGAGCGCGGCGCCGTGCCGCTGACTGCCCGCCCACGCCGAGCGGTTGAGGGTGATGATCTCCGACTCGCCCTCGGCCAGCAGCCCTTCGTGGAAGGTGCGGGAGTTCTCGGCCGGGTAGATGTTGCCGACCTCCAGGCCCGGGCCCGCCCAGTAGCGCAGGTTCTCCGGGAAACCCGGCTTCAGCTCGGGCTCGCACGCGTCCAGCCAGAAGGCCGTGATGCCGTACGGGACAAGGTAGTTGTCGCGGATCTTCGACCACAGGAACTCCCGGGCCTCGGGGTTCGTGGCGTCGTAGAAGGCCACCTGGACCGTCGAGGCGACCCCCTTGTCCGGCCAGTCGGCGTGGGCCATCGGGCCGTACTGGGTGCCGATGAGGTAGCCGCGCTGTTCCAGGACCGAGTGGTTCTCGCTGAGCGGGGAGACGGAGGGCCAGACGCTCACCACCAACTTCACGCCCATCTCGTCCAGTTCGCGGACCATGGCCGCCGGGTCGGGCCACTCGGCCGGGTCGAACTTCCAGTCGCCCAGGTGGGTCCAGTGGAAGAAGTCGCAGACGATCGCCGAGAGGGGGAGTTCGCGGCGCTTGTACTCCCGTGCCACGGCGAGGAGTTCGGCCTGGGTGCGGTAGCGCAGCTTGCACTGCCAGAAGCCCGCCGCCCACTTGGGCAGCATCGGCGTACGGCCCGTCACCGCGCTGTAGCGGCGCTGTCCGTCGGCCGGGTCGCCCGCGGTGATCCAGTAGTCGATCTGGCGGGCCGAATCGGCCACCCAGCGCGTGCCGTTGCCGGCCAGCTCCACACGGCCGATCGCCGGGTTGTTCCACAGCAGGGTGTAGCCGCGGCTGGAGACCAGCACCGGGATGCCGACCTCGGCGTTGCGCTGCACCAGGTCGAGGACCAGCCCCTTCTGGTCCAACCTGCCGTGCTGGTGCTGGCCGAGGCCGTACAACTTCTCGTCCTCGTACGCGGCGAAGCGCTGCTCCAGGCGGTGGTGGCCGTTGCCGACCGCCGTGTAGAGCCGCGAGCCGGGCCACCAGAAGTGGGCGCGGGCCTCCGCGAGGAGTTCGGCGGAGTCGTCGGTGCGCAGGAAACGGATCAGGCCCTCGGCATCGACGTGGACGGTCAACTCGCCTACGGTCAAGGTCCCTTGACCGTCCTCGATCTTGACGCTCGCCTCGGTGGGCGGTGCCTCGTCCAGGAGGGCTCCCGGCAGCCCGTCGAGCAGTGGGCCGCCGAGCCGGGCCCTGACCCGTACCGCGTCCGGCCCCCACGGTTCGATCCGCAGGGTCTCCTGACGACCGCTCCACTCCAGCGCACCGCCCCGCTCACGGAAGGTGCCGACGGTGGGCGACGACTGCGCGAGGCTGACCGCACCCGCGCCCTGAATGGTCTGGTTTTCGGCAGGCTGATTCACGAGAGGGCTCCTGTGAGAAGAGCAGACAGAGGAGTTGCGGACATGGCGGTGCCCTGGCGGCGGCACAGGGGTGAAGCTCTGAGGTCGGAAAAGGGGTCAGGAAACCGCGGGCGCCGGCCCCGTACTCGCCCGCATCGTCAACTCCGGTGTGATCAGCACGACTTCGTCGCTGCCTCGGCCGTCGAGCTTGGCCACCAGATGCTCCACGGCGTAACGGCCCATCTCCTGCGCGGGGATGGCGACGGACGTCAGCCGCACCGAGGCCTGGGTGGCTACCTGGTCGGGGCAGACCGCGACCACCGACACGTCCTCCGGCACGGCCCGGCCCTGCTGGCGCAGCAGGGCGAGCAGCGGCTCGACCGCCGACTCGTTCTGCACGACGAAGCCCGTGGTGCCGGGGCGTTCGTCGAAGATCCGGGCCAGGGTCGTCGTCATCGCGTCGTACCCGCCCTCGCACGGCCGGTGCAGCACCCGCAGGCCCAACTCCCGCGCCCGGGACCGGAGTCCGTCGAGGGTTCGCTCGGCGAAACCGGTGTGCCGCTCGTAGACGGCGGGGGCCTCGCCGATGACAGCGATGTCGTGGTGGCCGAGTTTGGCGAGGTGCTCGACGCACAGTGCGCCGGTTGCCCCGAAGTCGAGGTCGACGCAGGTCAGTCCGGTGGTGTCGGCGGGGAGGCCGATCAGTACGGAGGGTTGGTCGGTGCCGCGCAGCAACGGCAGCCGCTCGTCGTCGAGTTCGACGTCCATCAGGATCATCGCGTCGGCGAGCCCGCTGCCGGTGACCCGGCGCACCGCGTCGGGACCCTCCTCGCCGGTGAGCAGCAGCACGTCGTAGCCGTGCAGGCGGGCGGTGGTCGCCACGGCGATGGCGATCTCCATCATCACCGGCACGTACATGTCGGTGCGCAGCGGCACCATCAGCGCGATGATGTTCGACCGGCTGCTGGCGAGGGCGCGGGCGCCCGCGTTCGGGTGGTAGCCCAGCTCGCGGATGCTCTGCTCGACCCGCTGCCGGGTGGCTCCGGAGATGGACCGCTTGCCGCTGAGGACATAGCTCACCGTGCTCGCCGAGACTCCGGCGTGCTGGGCGACCTCGGCGAGGGTGACCATCCAGCTCTCCAAGCTTTGTGAAGCGCTTCGACAGTGCGCGTTGCTGACAAGGGCGGGTGAGGGTGGTTCGACACTAGCTTCAGGCGGTGTGGGTGTCCATAGGTTGTCGAAGCGCTTCGACACTTTCTCGAAACACCGGACTCCGAGAGTTTCTCCGGGCGGGGGAGGCAACCTCCGGGCGGGTCGGCGGCCACTGAGAGGTCGTAGACGAACCGTCCCCCGGAAGGACCCCCGATGCAACACCGCAGACCCCGCCTCTCGAAGAAGGCGAAGGTGCTCGCCGCCGCCTCGGTCGCGCTCGCGGCCCTCGCCGGTGTCACCGTCGCCCAGGCGGGTGAGTCGAGCGAGAAGTGCACGGCCGACGACACCGTCACGCTCGGCAAGTACTACGTCAACAACAACCAGTGGGGACGCGACAAGGCCACCGGCAGCCAGTGCGTGTGGGACAACTCCCGGTCCGGGTCCACCATTTCGTGGGGCACGTCCTTCACCTGGGCCAACAACAGCAAGGGAACCGACGCGGACGTGAAGACGTTCGCGAGCACCGTCCTCGGCTGGCACTGGGGCTGGAAGGTCGACAAGGCGACCACCGGGCTGCGGATCCGGGTCGGTGACCGCAAGCCGGTGAAGACCAGCTGGGAGTTCGCGCTCAGCTCCAACCCGGGCACGCTCGACGTGGCGTACGACCTGTGGCTGCACTCCAAGAACACCGCCGACTGGGCGGACCAGCCCACCGACGAGATCATGATCTGGCTCAACCGGCAGGGCGGCGCGGGCCCGCTCGGCACCAAGTACGGCAGCGTCAGCCTGGACGGCGCGATGTGGGACATCTACCAGGGGAACATCGGCTGGAACGTGTACTCCTTCGTCCGCACCGCCAACACCACCAAGGCGACCCTGAACATCGACGACTTCACCCAGGCCCTCGTCCGGCGGAAGCTGCTGAGCAACGACAAGTACGTCTCCGGCATCGAGTCCGGCACCGAGGTCTTCAAGGGATCGGGGCGCCTTGACACAAAGGCGTACTCCGTCGACATCGGCTGAACGGACGCGCGAAGGGTGGCTGCTTCGCGGTGGATCGGGTACATACGATCGGGTAGCACCCGTCGGTAACCGCCATGGTCCGAGGGCCCGATTCGCGGCGAGGTGAGCCTCATGTCCGCTCCATCCAGCAAACCCACCGTCACCGAGCGAGAAGCCCGGCAGGTGGCGGAGGCGGCCCGGGAACAGGACTGGCGCAAGCCCAGCTTCGCCAAGGAACTGTTCCTCGGCCGCTTCCGGCTCGACCTGATCCACCCCCACCCCCTTCCGGCCGCCGAGGACTCCCGGCGCGGCGAGGAGTTCCTCGCGAAGCTGCGCGTCTTCTGCGAGACCCAGATCGACGCCGCCCGCATCGAGCGCGAGGCGCGCATCCCCGACGAGGTCATCAGCGGCCTCAAGGAGATCGGCGCCCTCGGCATGAAGATCGACACCGAGTACGGCGGCCTCGGCCTCACCCAGGTGTACTACAACAAGGCGCTGGCGCTGGCGGGCTCCGCCTGCCCCGCGGTCGGCGTGCTGCTCTCCGCGCACCAGTCGATCGGTGTACCGCAGCCGCTGAAGCTGTTCGGCACGGACGAGCAGAAGGCGGAGTTCCTGCCCCGCTGCGCCCGCACCGCCATCAGCGCCTTCCTGCTCACCGAACCGGACGTCGGCTCCGACCCGGCACGCCTCGCGACGAGCGCGGTGCCGGACGGGGACTCGTACGTCCTCGACGGGGTGAAGCTCTGGACCACGAACGGCGTGATCGCCGACCTCCTGGTCGTGATGGCCCGGGTGCCGAAGAGCGAGGGCCACAAGGGCGGCATCACGGCCTTCGTCGTGGAGACCGACTCGCCCGGCATCACCGTCGAGAACCGCAACGCCTTCATGGGCCTGCGCGGCATCGAGAACGGCGTCACCCGCTTCCACCAGGTCCGGGTCCCGGCCGCCAACCGCATCGGCCCCGAGGGCGCGGGCCTGAAGATCGCCCTCACCACCCTCAACACCGGCCGCCTCTCCCTGCCCGCGTCCTGCGTCGCGGCCGGCAAGTGGTGCCTGAAGATCGCCCGCGAGTGGTCGGCGGCGCGTGAGCAGTGGGGCCGGCCGATCGCCGACCACGAGGCCGTGGGCGCGAAGATCTCCTTCATCGCGGCGACGACCTTCGCCCTGGAGGCCGTACTCGACCTCTCCTCGCAGATGGCCGACGAGGACCGCAACGACATCCGCATCGAGGGCGCGCTCGCCAAGCTCTTCTCCTCCGAGATGGGCTGGCTGATGGCCGACGAGCTCGTTCAGATCCGCGGCGGCCGAGGCTTCGAGACGGCCGAGTCCCTCGCGGCCCGCGGCGAGCGAGCGGTCCCCGCCGAACAGGTCCTGCGCGACCTCCGCATCAACCGCATCTTCGAGGGCTCGACGGAGATCATGCACCTCCTGATCGCCCGCGAGGCCGTCGACGCCCACCTCAAGGTCGCCGGTGACCTCATCGACCCCGACAAGTCCCTTCAGGACAAGGCGAAAGCGGGCGCCAACGCGGGCGTCTTCTACGCCAAGTGGCTCCCGAAGCTGGTCGCCGGCACCGGCCAACTCCCGGGCACCTACGGCGAGTTCCGCCACGGCATCGACCTCTCCCGGCACTTGCGTTATGTCGAGCGCAACGCCCGCAAACTGGCCCGCTCCACCTTCTACGCCATGTCCCGCTGGCAGGGCCGCATGGAGACCAAACAGGGCTTCCTGGGCCGGATCGTGGACATCGGCGCCGAACTCTTCGCGATGAGCGCGGTCTGCGTACGGGCCGAACTCCTGCGCACCCAGGGCGATCACGGCCGCGAGGCCTACCAACTCGCCGACGCCTTCTGCGAACAGTCCCGCATCCGCGTCGAGGAACTCTTCGGCCGCCTGTGGACCAACACCGACGCCCTCGACCACAAGGTCGTCAAGGGCGTCATGGGCGGCGCGTACACCTGGCTGGAGGAAGGCATCGTCGACCCGTCGGGCGACGGACCCTGGATCGCAGATACGACCCCGGGCCCGTCCAAGGCGGACAACCTGCACCGCCCCGTCAACTAGCCCTCGTTCAGCAGTGGTTCAGCAGTACTTGTCGCTCGGATCCCGCGTCGTCCACGAACAGGTGTCGACCTTGCTGCCGTTGGACTTCGTCAGCGTCGCCGTGTCGCTGGTGTTGTTCCAGACGTAGGCGGCACGGCCCTGGTGCGTGTTCGCCGCGGTGTCCGTGCCCTTGCCGGTGTGCACCTTGATGTACTTGCCGGCGCCGATCTTGATGTTCTTGAAGGTGTACCGGTGATTCGAGACGTCCTTCAGGATCCAGCCCTTGAGCGAGATCGCCGACCGGCTGGTGTTCTTGATCTGCACCCACTCGCCGTTCAGGCTCGTGTTGGACCGGGTGTCCGAGCCCGGGCTGTCGAACCAGACCCGGTAGATCGTGACCCCGCCGGCCGCTTCGGCCGGAGTGCTCAGCAAGGTGCCGGTGAGTATCGCGGCGCCCGCGAGTGCGGGCAGGGCAGCGCGTATCCGCATGGAGAATCCCCCCAGGATGTCGTCCACGCGCCGGTCGTCCACCGGCGCAGACCTGAAGTGTTATCACACGACCTTCACGCCGTATTCACAAAGGGGGATTTCCCTTCAATCACCGACGAGAGCCGATAAGCCACCCGCCCGAGGGAACCGCTGTCCCCCCGGCCACCCGTTGCGGCAACAATGGAGGGATGAGCGACAGTCCAGCACCCCTCGCCGACCCACATCTCGTCTACGACCCCGTCGTGGGCGACGGTCCCAAGGCCCTGGTGATCCTCGGGTCCACCGGGTCCATCGGCACCCAGGCCATCGACCTGGTGCTGCGCAACCCGGACCGCTTCAAGGTCACCGCCCTCTCCGCGAACGGCGGCCGGGTCGGGCTTCTCGCCGAGCAGGCGTACCAGCTCGGGGTGCGGACGGTCGGGGTCGCCCGCGAGGACGTCGTACCGGCACTGCGCGAGGCGCTCGCCGCGCGGTACGGCGCGGGGGAGCCGCTGCCCGAGATCGTCGCCGGTCCTGACGCGGCGACCCAACTCGCCGCCTCCGACTGCCACACCGTGCTGAACGGCATCACCGGGTCCATCGGACTGGCGCCCACCCTCGCCGCCCTGGAGGCGGGACGCGTCCTCGCGCTCGCCAACAAGGAGTCGCTCATCGTCGGCGGCCCGCTGGTGAAGGCGCTCGCCAAGCCGGGCCAGATCATCCCGGTGGACTCCGAGCACGCGGCGCTCTTCCAGGCCCTCGCGGCCGGCACCCGCGCCGATGTGCGCAAGCTCGTCGTCACCGCGTCCGGCGGCCCCTTCCGCGGCCGTAGCAAAGCGGACCTGGCGCGAGTGACCGTAGAAGAGGCGCTCGCGCACCCCACCTGGGCGATGGGCCCGGTGATCACGATCAACTCCGCGACCTTGGTGAACAAGGGGCTGGAGGTGATCGAGGCGCACCTGCTGTACGACATTCCCTTCGATCGCATTGAGGTGGTCGTGCACCCGCAGTCGTATGTCCACTCGATGGTGGAATTCACGGACGGTTCGACACTCGCCCAGGCGACGCCCCCCGACATGCGCGGGCCGATCGCCATCGGGCTCGGCTGGCCCGAGCGGGTCCCGGACGCGGCGCCCGCGTTCGACTGGAGCAAGGCGTCGACGTGGGAGTTCTTCCCGCTCGACACCGACGCGTTCCCGTCGGTCGGGCTTGCCCGGCATGTGGGACAGCTCGCGGGCACGGCTCCGGCGGTGTTCAATGCGGCGAACGAGGAGTGCGTGGAGGCGTTCCGCGCGGGCGCGCTGCCGTTCAACGGAATCATGGAGACGGTGACACGGGTGGTCGAGGAACACGGGACACCGGCCACGGGAACTTCACTGACCGTGTCCGACGTCCTTGAGGCGGAGACCTGGGCACGCGCCCGGGCCCGCGAACTGACAGCGCAGACGACCACGGCGAACGCGGAGGCGCGTGCATGACAGCCCTGATGATGATCCTCGGCATAGTCGTCTTCGCGGTCGGCCTGCTGGTCTCGATCGCCTGGCACGAGCTGGGGCATCTCTCGACGGCGAAGCTCTTCGGCATCCGGGTGCCCCAGTACATGGTCGGCTTCGGCCCGACCATCTGGTCCAAGCGGAAGGGCGACACCGAGTACGGCTTCAAGGCCATCCCGTTCGGCGGCTACATCCGCATGATCGGCATGTTCCCGCCAGGACCCGACGGCAGGATCGAGTCCCGCTCCACCTCGCCCTGGCGCAGCATGATCGAGGACGCCCGCTCGGCGGCCTTCGAGGAGCTGGAACCCGGCGACGAGTCCCGCCTGTTCTACACACGCAAGCCCTGGAAACGGGTCATCGTGATGTTCGCGGGCCCCTTCATGAACCTCATCCTCGCGGTGGCGCTCTTCCTTACCGTCCTGATGGGCTTCGGCATCTCGCAGCAGACCAACACGGTCAGCTCGGTCTCCGAGTGCGTCATCGCGCAGAGCCAGAACCGCGACACCTGCACGGACAAGGACCGGGCCTCCCCGGCGGCGGCGGCGGGCCTCAAGGCCGGTGACAAGATCCTCAGCTTCAACGGCGTCAAGACGACGGACTGGAACAAGCTGTCCGACCTGATCCGCGCGGCCCCCGGCAAGACGGTCCCGATCGTCGTGGAGCGCAAGGGCCAGGCCCTCACCCTCCAGGCGACGATCGCGTCGAACCAGGTCGCCAAGAAGGACTCCAGCGGCCAGATCGTCCAGGGCCAGTACGTCACCGCCGGCTTCCTCGGCTTCAGCGCGGCCACCGGCATCGTCCGCCAGGACTTCGGCGACTCGGTCACCTGGATGGGAGACCGCATGGGCGAGGCCGTCGACTCCATCGCGGCCCTCCCCGGCAAGATCCCGGCCCTGTGGAACGCGGCCTTCGACGGCGCCCCCCGCCAGGCCGACTCCCCGATGGGCGTGGTCGGCGCGGCCCGCGTGGGCGGCGAGATCTTCACCCTGGACATCCCGCCCACCCAGCAGCTGGCCATGGCCCTGATGCTGGTGGCAGGCTTCAACCTCTCCCTCTTCCTCTTCAACATGCTCCCGCTGCTCCCGCTCGACGGCGGGCATGTCGCGGGCGCGCTGTGGGAGGCGCTGCGGCGGAACCTGGCGAAGGTGCTCAAGCGCCCGGACCCGGGCCCGTTCGACGTGGCGAAGCTGATGCCGGTCGCGTATGTGGTGGCGGGGATCTTCGTCTGCTTCACGTTGCTGGTGTTGGTGGCGGACGTGGTTAACCCAGTCAAAATCTCCTAGCCATTCGTAGTTTGTGGCGGCCCGGCATCTCTTGTGCCGGGCCGCTCTCCATTGAGTGGGTTTACGGCTGGGATGTGCTCGGGTCCGCAGGGTTGACGTAATCTCGAAGCCTGGAGCCCGCTGTTCCGGGACCGGGGCCTTGATCCACGACTTGGGGTTGCACAGCAGATGACTGCGATTTCTCTCGGCATTCCGTCCGTACCGACCAGGCTCGCCGAGCGCCGCAAGAGCCGGCAGATCCAGGTCGGCACCGTGGCGGTCGGCGGCGACGCGCCGGTGTCCGTGCAGTCCATGACGACGACCCGTACGTCGGACATCGGCGCCACGCTCCAGCAGATCGCCGAGCTGACCGCGTCCGGCTGCCAGATCGTCCGCGTGGCCTGCCCCACGCAGGACGACGCCGACGCCCTCGCGACGATCGCCCGCAAGTCGCAGATCCCGGTGATCGCGGACATCCACTTCCAGCCGAAGTACGTCTTCGCCGCGATCGAGGCGGGTTGCGCGGCGGTCCGTGTGAACCCCGGCAACATCAAGCAGTTCGACGACAAGGTCAAGGAGATCGCGCGGGCCGCGAAGGACCACGGCACGCCGATCCGCATCGGCGTGAACGCGGGCTCGCTGGACGCTCGCCTGCTGAAGAAGTACGGCAAGGCGACCCCCGAGGCGTTGGCCGAGTCGGCCCTCTGGGAGGCGTCCCTCTTCGAGGAGCACGGCTTCCAGGACATCAAGATCTCGGTCAAGCACAACGACCCGGTCGTGATGGTCGAGGCGTACCGCCAGCTCGCGGCCCAGTGCGACTACCCGTTGCACCTCGGCGTCACCGAGGCGGGCCCGGCGTTCCAGGGCACGATCAAGTCGGCGGTGGCTTTCGGCGCGCTGCTCTCGCAGGGCATCGGCGACACGATCCGCGTCTCGCTCTCCGCCCCGCCGGTGGAGGAGGTCAAGGTCGGCAACCAGATCCTGGAGTCCCTGAACCTCAAGCCCCGCCGCCTGGAGATCGTGTCGTGCCCGTCCTGCGGTCGCGCCCAGGTCGACGTGTACAAGCTGGCCGAGGAGGTCACGGCGGGCCTTGAGGGCATGGAGGTCCCGCTGCGGGTCGCGGTCATGGGCTGTGTCGTCAACGGCCCGGGCGAGGCCCGCGAGGCCGACCTCGGTGTCGCCTCCGGCAACGGCAAGGGCCAGATCTTCGTCAAGGGCGAGGTCATCAAGACGGTGCCCGAGTCGAAGATCGTGGAGACGCTGATCGAGGAGGCGATGAAGATCGCCGAGCAGATGGAGGCGGACGGCGTCGCCTCCGGCGAACCCACGGTGGCCGTCGCCGGCTGAGGGACGAGGGTAGTTGGAAAAGTGTGACACTTTCGGCGAAAGTGTCACACTTTTTTTATGTGGGTAGGTCGGCCCAGACGGATTTGCCGGGAGCGCGCGCCACTACACCCCAGCGCGAGGAAAGTGCCTCGACGAGCAGCAGCCCCCGCCCGAACTCACAGTCCCCCTCGCTCGGCCCCTTCGGCTCGGGCAGCCGCTCCCCTCGCGTGTCACTGACCATCAGACGGAGGGTGTACGACGTTCCGGGCGCCCCCGCCTCGACAAGACTCAGGTGAAAATCCCGGCCGGGGACGTGCCCATGCCGCACCGCGTTCGCGACCAGCTCGGCCGCGACCAGCGTGACCGTCTCGTTGACGGTGTCGTCGTACGGGTAACCCCAGTCGTGCAACCGATGCGAGACCAGCCGTCTGGCCAGCCGCGCCCCGCGCGGGGTGGACGTGAACCGCATGGTGAACTCGTGCAGGGGGACCGGGAGTTGTGGCATATGCCGGTCCAGGGGAGTCGGTGACTTCATGCCACCACGCTCCCGCCTCGTGCGTAGCGTTGAACAGCGGTGACGTGGCGACTGTCACGCGTTGTACGCGTACGGCTGCCGGTTGTACGCGGTTGCGCCGTGACTGGTGGTGGGGCGAGGGCAATGAGGTGTGCATGAGCGAAGAAGCGGCGGAAGCTGAAGCGGATGTGCCGGAGGCGGGGTCGGGGGTACTGCATGTCTTCGGGCGGCAGTTGAAGCGGTTCCGGGTACGGGCGGGGATGGAGCGGGCGCAACTCGGGGCGCGCACCGGGTATTCGGCGTCGACGATCGCGTCGTATGAGCAGGGGAGGCGTATTCCGCCGGCCAGGTTCATCGTCAAGGCCGACGAAGTGCTGGACGCGCAGGGGGTGTTGACCGAGTTCGTCGAGGAGCTGGAGAAGGCGCAGTATCCGGCCTTCTTTCAGGATGCGGCGGAGTTGGAGAAGAAGGCGCTTGGGTGGCATGTGTACGACGCGCTGGTGATCAACGGCCTGTTGCAGACGGAGGACTACGCGCGGGCGGTGTTCACGATGAGGCGGCCCCTGCTGGACGAGGAGACGATTGAGCAGCGTGTGGCGGCGCGGTTGGTCCGGCAGGCGATCTTCGAGCGGAAGCCAGCACCCACCATCAGCTTCGTAGTGGAGGAATCCCTTCTGCGTAAGCGGCTTGGCGGACAGGAGGTCATGCGAGGGCAGTTGGAGCAGATCCTGCTCACTGGGCAGCAGCGCAATGTGCAGATCCAGGTCATGCCGAACGACCGTGAGGAGCATGCTGCTTTGTCCGGCTCCTTCACCTTGATCGAGACGGAGAAAGGGCGCAGGATCAGCTATGTGGACGCGTACAAGGGAAGCCGCCTTTACGCCGATCACCAAACGGTCAGGGAGATGGACGAGCGGTACGGCATCCTGCGCGCACAGGCCCTGACGCCACGCGAATCGCTGTCGTTCGTAGAAAAGCTGCTGGGAGAGACATGAACATCGAAGAGCCGTCGAAGCTGGTGTGGTTCAAGAGCACCTACAGCGACGGCGAGGGAGGCCAGTGCCTCGAAGTCGCCCTCACCTGGCACAAGTCCAGCTATAGCCAGGGCGATGGCGGGCAGTGCGTAGAGATTGCCACCTGCCCCACCACCATCCACGTACGCGACTCCAAGCGGCTTCCCGAAGACGGCGGCCCCGCCCTCGCGCTTGCCGCCGCCAGCTGGGATGCGTTTCTCGGGTTTGCTGCCCGGGGGTGACGTGAGTCGCTGGCCTTCTTAGAGAGAGTGCTGGGAGAGACATGATCGTCGAAAAGCCGTCGGACCTGATGTGGTTCAAGAGCAGCTACAGCAGCGGTGCCGGCGGTGAGTGCCTCGAAGTCGCCCTTGCCTGGCGCAAGTCCAGCTACAGCAGCGGCGAAGGCGGGCAGTGCGTGGAGATCGCTACCTGCCCCACCACCATCCACGTACGAGACTCCAAGCACCTCCCCGAACACGACGGGCCCGTCCTCGCTCTCGCCCCCGGCACCTGGCAGGCATTCCTGGGGCTCGTGTCCAGGGCGTGAGATGGCTCGGGGCGTAGTCGAGCGGCGCCGCACAAGCTCGGCGGGTACAGTGCGGAGACCAGCAGACCCTCATGGTGAGGCCCCGTACGTGTTGACCCAGACCACCTCTCGGGTGCTCGAACCGAGCGACCTGGACGCCGCGCTCGCCGTGCTCGACCGCGAGCCGGTCACGAACGCCTTCGTGACCTCGCGGGTGCAGGTCGCGGGCCTCGACCCCTGGCGGCTCGGCGGCGAGATGTGGGGCTGGTACGAGGACGGCATGCTGACGTCCCTCTGCTACGCGGGCGCCAACCTCGTCCCGATCTGCGCGACCCCGAGAGCCGTCCGCGCCTTCGCCGACCGTGCCCGCAGGGCAGGCCGCCGCTGCTCCTCGATCGTCGGCCCGGCCGAGGCCACCGCCCAGCTCTGGCGCCTCCTCGAACCGAGCTGGGGCCCGGCCCGCGAGGTCCGCGCCCACCAGCCCCTCATGGTCGCCGACCGCATGCCCACCGACATCGCCGCAGACCCGTACGTCCGCCGTATCCGCAAGGACGAGATCGACACGATCATGCCGGCGTGCGTGGCGATGTTCACCGAGGAGGTGGGCGTCTCCCCGCTGGCCGGAGACGGCGGCCTCCTCTACCAGGCCCGAGTGGCCGAACTCGTAGGCGCAGGGCGGTCGTTCGCGCGTCTCGACGAGTACGGCAAGGTCGTCTTCAAGGCGGAGATCGGCGCGGCAACCCCGAAGGCCTGCCAGATCCAGGGCGTCTGGGTGGCCCCCGAGTACCGGGGCATGGGCGTGGCGGCCCCCGCGATGGCAGCGGTCCTGCGCTACGCCCTCGCGGACGTCTCCCCGATGGTCAGCCTCTACGTGAACGACTTCAACACCCCGGCGCGACGGGCGTACCTGAGGGTGGGCTTCCAGGAGGTCGGCGCCTTCATGAGCATTCTGTTCTGAAACGCGCTAAGGGCGACCCTCCAGGGGCGCGGGGCTGTGACATGTGCGGCTCCGCCGCGTGGGCGCGACCAGCCACGACGGCCCCGCACCCGAACAACAACCGAACCTCCCCTGTACTCTCCCCACATGCGATTTCCCGGTCACGGTCACCGCCACCCCGAAGACGTCGTGATCGGCCCCCTGGACCTCTCGGCCCGAGTGGACGAAGCCCTCGCCGTACAGGCCCTCGCCTTCGGACTGGGCGCAGACGAGGTAGCCGTACGCAGGCAAATCGTCCTGCGCCACATGACCTACCCAGGTGCAAGAGCACTCGGCGCCACCTCAGCGGAGCGCCTCGTCGGATTCGTCTACGGCATGCCCAACAACCGCACCCACTGGTGGTCCACGGTCGTAGAGCCGTACCTACGAGCCCAGGACCACGACGACTGGCTCGACCACTCCTTCGTGATCACCGAGCTGCACGTCCACCCGCACTACCAGAACCGCGGCGCGGGCCGTTCCCTGATCACCACCATCACGGACGCCGCCGCCGAACCCCGCTCGATCCTCTCCGCGATCGACACCGACAGCCCGGCCCGCGGCCTGTACCGCTCCCTCGGCTATGAGGACCTAGCCCGCCAGGTCCTGTTCCCGAGCGCACCGAAGCCGTACGCCGTCATGGGGGCACCCCTCCCACTCCGCCGCCGCTAACCGATTTCCACCGGCACAGCACGCCCGGCTAACCTCCTAGCCATCACCCTTTCCCGGCAGGAGTACAGGAACCATGGCGAACGCACCGGTCCAGCGCATGTCCCAGTTGATGGCGAAGACGCTGCGCGACGACCCGGCGGACGCCGAGGTCCTCAGTCACAAGCTGCTCGTGCGGGCAGGCTACGTCCGCCGTACCGCGGCCGGTATCTGGAGCTGGCTGCCCCTCGGCAAGAAGGTGCTCTCCAACGTCGAGCGGATCGTGCGTGAGGAGATGGACGCGATCGGCGCCCAGGAGGTGCTGCTCCCCGCGATCCTGCCCCGCGAGCCGTACGAGGCGACCGGCCGTTGGGACGAGTACGGCCCCGAGCTGTTCCGTCTCAAGGACCGCAAGGGTGGCGACTACCTCCTCGGCCCCACCCACGAGGAGATCTTCACGCTGATCGTGAAGGACCAGGCGTCCTCCTACAAGGACCTGCCGGTCATCCTCTACCAGATCCAGAACAAGTACCGCGACGAGGCCCGCCCGCGGGCCGGTGTGCTGCGCGGCCGTGAGTTCCTGATGAAGGACTCGTACTCCTTCGACACCGAGGACGAGGGCCTCGCCCACTCCTACGCCCTGCACCGCGATGCCTACCAGAAGGTGTTCGCGCGCCTCGGCCTCGACTACCGCATCTGCGCCGCGACCGCGGGCGCGATGGGCGGCTCGAAGTCGGAGGAGTTCCTCGCCCCCGCCGAGGCCGGCGAGGACACCTTCGCGGACTGCCCGAACTGCGACTTCGCCGCCAACACCGAAGCGATCACCTACGAGTTGAAGCCCGTGGACGCCACCGGCGTGCCCGCGCTCGAAGAGATCCCGACCCCCGACACCCCCACCATCGAGACCCTCGCCGCCCACCTCGGCGTAGAGGCCTCCGCGACCCTGAAGAACCTCCTCGTGAAGGTCGACGGCGAGATCGTGGCCGTAGGAGTCCCCGGTGACCGCGAGGTCGACCTGGGCAAGGTCGAGGCCCATTTCGCCCCCGCAGCAGTGGAGTTGGTGACGGCGGAGGACTTCACCGGCCGTCCCGACCTGGTGCGTGGCTACGTCGGTCCGCAGGGCCTGGGCGAGAAGGTCACGTACATCGCCGACCCGCGCGTGGCCCCCGGCACTTCGTGGATCACGGGCGCCAACAAGGCGGGCACGCACGCCAAGAACGTCGTCGCGGGCCGTGACTTCGAGGTCGGCGAGTACGTCGATGTCGTGGTCGTGCAGGAGGGCGACCCCTGCCCCAAGTGCGGCACCGGCCTCAAGCTGGACCGCGCCATCGAGATCGGCCACATCTTCCAGCTCGGCCGCAAGTACGCCGACGCCCTCAAGCTCGACGTCCTCGGCCGGCACGGCAAGCCGGTCCGCGTGACCATGGGCTCCTACGGCATCGGCGTCTCCCGCGCGGTCGCCGCCCTCGCCGAGCAGACCGCCGACGACAAGGGCCTGTGCTGGCCCGCCGAGGTCGCCCCGGCCGACGTGCACGTCGTAGCCGCGGGCAAGGCCCTCCAAACCGAACTCGCCCTGGACGTATCGGAGAAGCTGCGCGCGGCCGGCCTGCGCGTCCTGGTCGACGACCGCGCCGGGGTCTCCCCGGGCGTGAAGTTCACCGACTCGGAGCTGATCGGCGTACCGAAGATCCTGGTGGCGGGCCGCCGCTCCGCCGAGGGTGTCCTGGAACTGAAGGACCGCAGGACCGGCGAGCGCGAGGAACTGACCGTCGACGAGGCGATCGTGCGCCTGACCGCACAGCCCGCCCTGTAAGAGATCTCTCAGGGAGTTCTGCGCAGGCGTATGGGCGCCTCACAGACTTCTCTCAGGCTGGTCCCCGACCGTAGGACGTGACAGAGCGTCACTGCGGAGGGGAACGGTCATGACAGTCAAGGAGCGTGGGGCCGCTACGGCGGTCCGCAGAGGCAAGCGGCGCATCGCGGCCGCCACGGCGGCGATCACGCTGGCGGCGGCGGCCGGGGTGTTCGCCCTGGTCGGCACGATGCAGTCGGACGCGGAGGCGGACACGGCGGCGGGCAGCACGGGTACGACGAGTTCATCGTCGTCCTCGACACCTTCGCCGTCCGCCTCCTCCAACACCTCGTCCACATCGGACAGTTCGACCTCGTCCTCGTCCTCGTCTTCCTCCTCATCTTCGTCATCAGACCTTCAGTCGTCCTCGTCCGGCGTGACCTCGTCCTCCGGCGGCTCCACCGACTCCACGTCGGGAGCGTCGTGATGAGTACGACGACCGCGGCGACCCCGCGCACGACCGCCGCCGCGGACTGGCGTGCCCTCGGCACCAGCGTCCGGCTGGTCGTCACCGACCCGGCCCTGTTGGACTCCTGCAACCTGCTCCTCGCCCGGCACCTCGCCGAGGTCGACGCGGCGTGCAGCAGATTCCGTACCGACTCCGAACTGACCGCGCTGGACGCCGCGTTGGGCCGCCCGATTACCGTCAGCCCGCTGCTCGCGGAGGCGTTGGCGGTCGCGCTGCGTGCCGCCGAGGCGACGGACGGCGCGGTCGACCCGACGGTCGGCTCGGCCATGAACGCCATCGGCTACGACCGCGACTTCACCCTCGTCCAGGAGGACGACCGCCCGATCCGGCTCACCGTGAAGCGCGCCCCGGGCTGGCGCACGATCGACCTGGACCGTACGACGGGCACGGTCACCGTCCCGGCCGGTGTCCGCCTGGACCTCGGCGCCACGGCGAAGGCATGGGCCGCCGACAAGGCCGCCGCGATGCTCGCCCAAGTGGCGGGCTGCGGAGTCCTGGTGAGCCTCGGCGGCGACACGGCCGTCGCGGGGGAGCCCCCGGCCGGCGGCTGGAACATCCGCGTGCAGGACGTCACCGGCTCCGTCGACGAGACGCCCACGCACGGCACGTACGCCACGATCGCCCTGCGCTCCGGCGGCCTGGCCACCTCGGGCACGGCGGCCCGCCGCTGGCGCCGGGGCGGTTACGAGCTGCACCACATCGTCGACCCGCGCACCGGCCTCCCGGTCCGCAGCCCCTGGCGTACGGTCTCGGTCGCCGCCGCGACGAGCGCCGACGCCAACGCGGCAAGCACGGCGTGCCTGGTCAAGGGGGCAGGCGCGGAACGCTGGTTGACGCGCCTGGGCCTCCCCGCCCGCCTGGTGGCACAGGACGGCACGGTCGTCACGACTCCCGGCTGGCCCACCCAGAAGGCGGTCACCGCATGAGCTCCGAGGTCCTCTGGTACGCCAACCGTGCCAGCGGAGCCGTCTGCCTCGTCCTGTTCACGGTCGTGGTCCTGCTCGGCATCGCGGTCCGCCTGCGCACCCGGCTCCCCGGCCTGCCTCGCTTCGGCACGGTGAACCTGCACCGCACCCTCTCCCTCTCCGCGACCGCGTTCCTGGCGCTGCACATCGCGATGGCGGTGATCGACGGATACGTGAACATCACCGTCGTAGACGCGGTCGTCCCTTTCGTCTCCGACTACGAGCCGTTCTGGCTCGGCCTCGGCACGGTCGCCTTCGACCTGATGCTCGCGGTCCTGGTCACCAGCCTCCTCAGAGAACGCATCGGCCACCGCACCTGGCGGGCGCTCCACTGGCTGGCGTACGCCTCCTGGCCGGTCGCCCTGATCCACGGCATCGGCATCGGCACGGACACCGGCACCGACTGGATGACCTGGCTGACCGTGTCCTGCGTGGCCGCGGTGGTAGCCGCCTTCGGTATCCGCACGGCCCACTCCGCCCGCGAGTCCCGCCGCACCCCCGCAGCCCTGCTCCGCACAGCCGAAGGAGCCCGATCGTGACCACGACGACGACCACGACCTTCACCGACATCTACATGTCCCCCCGCCTCCTCGCCCCCGGCAGCACCGCGGCCGACCTCTCCACCCACGAACTCCGCTACGGCCCACTGTCGTACGGAGATCCCGACACCCTCATGAGAACGGTCGCCGAATCCGGCCTCACCGGACGCGGGGGCGCCGCGTTCCCGACGTACCGCAAGCTGGTCGCGGTGGCCGACGCGAGCCGTCGCACGGGCCGCGCCCCCGTGGTCGTAGCGAACGGAGCGGAAGGCGAACCGGCCAGCCGAAAAGACAAGACGCTCCTGCGCCTCTCGCCCCATCTGGTCCTGGACGGGCTCCAGTTGGCGGCCCGGGCGGTGGGTGCGGGGGAGGTCCACCTGGCGGTGGAGGACGGCGCGTCCTACCTGGAGTCGGCCCTGGCCCAACGCAACGACCCGCTCCCCGTACAAGTCATCCGCCTGCCCAAACGCTTCCTGTCCGGCCAGGCATCGGCGCTGGCGCAATACGTCTCCGGCAACGCCCCGTTGCCCCGCCACCAACGCCCCCCGGTCCGCGAACGAGGGGTGCGCAAAGCCCCCACCCTCATCCAGAACGTGGAAACCCTGGCCCACCTCGCCCTGATCGCCCGCTACGGCGCCGACTGGTTCCGCAGCGCGGGGACCCCGACCCAGCCGGGCAGCACCCTGTGCACCCTGCACGTTCCGGGCCACGAAGTCCGGGTGGTGGAAGCCCCGTTCGGCCTCTCCCTGAACCGACTCCTGCCCCTGGACGGAACATCCGCGGTACTGGTCGGCGGCTACCACGGCACCTGGATTCCGGCCGCAGTGGCAGCCCAACGCACCCTGGATGCAGGTGACTTGGGAGCAGGAGTGTTGGCCGCACTCCCCGCAGGCCGCTGCGGCATATCGGAAACCGCCCGAGTCCTCCGCTACTTGGCCCTGCAATCGGCGGGCCAGTGCGGCCCCTGCCTCAACGGCCTCCCGCGCATAGCCTCCGCCTTCCAGACCCTGGCCACCCCCGGCCCCCAGGCCAACACCCGCCAGGACGTGGCCCGTTGGTCCGGCCTGGTGGAGGGCAGAGGCGCCTGCCACCACCCCGACGGCACGGTCCGCCTGGTCCGCAGCGCGCTGACCACGTTCGCGGCCGAACTGGACGCCCACGCAGGGGGTTTGTGCACCGCGAGCGACGTGACCCCCTTGCTCCCGATCCCGAACGAGGCCCACTGACCATGGACCAGAAAACACCCCAGAAGATCGACATCGACTGGACGGCCTGCCAGGGCCATGGCTTGTGCGCCGAGCTGCTCCCGGACCACGTCACCCTGGACGAGTGGGGCTACCCGCTGGTGGACGGGGCGCCTATACCGCCCCGCGCGATAAAAAGGGCTCGCCGAGCGGCCTCCGACTGCCCCGTCCTAGCCCTGAAACTAACGCCGAGGGCAACCCCCTAAGGGGCGCGGGGAACTGCGCGACCAGCCACAACGAACCCGCAGCCTGAATACGACGGACACCCCCCGGGAGCTCAACCGCCCCAAAAATCCATAGCCACCCGCCCCTCAATCCGCCCCCGCTCATCCAACAAACACCCACCCAACTTCACCGGCCGCAACGTCACCGCCCGATCCACAATCTCCAACCGAGACAACTTCGCCACCATCTCGCTCTCCAACCCCACCGCATCCCCCGGCGACCGCAACCACACCCCGACCAACAAATTCGCCGCCCCACTGACCGCCGCACACATCCGCACCTCAGGAAACCGCCCGAGCGTCCGAGCCGCCCGCTCCAACTGATCCGGCGGCACCCGCAACCACAACAACATCGTCACCGGCGCAGGCGAAAGAGACCGAGCAACCTCACACCGCAGCCGAATCACCCCACCCGCAAGAGCAGCCCCCAAATGCCGCCGGACGGTACTCGCCCCAACCCCCAGCCGCGAAGCCAACTCCGCATACGAGGCACGCGCGTTCTCCCCAAGGGCCAGCAGCAGATCCCGATCCAACTCCCCGAACCGAGGCGACATCCCCGGTGACGGCGACGACTCCGCGGCCATCAACAACCCCCGCTGCTCACGCGAGATGGCCCGAACCTGCCACCGACTCCCCTCCGCATACATCCGCGGCGCCACCAACGTCCGCGTCCCCACCACCCCCCGCAGCCCCGAGACCCGTTCGACGACATACCGGGACACCCCCTCCAGGCTCGCCGCCACCAGGTGCAGCACCAGATCACAGGGCCCCGCCACATAGTCGACGGCGGTCAGCTGCGCGTCACCGGCCACCGTCCGCGCCACCCGCATCGCCTCACCCGGCGCACAGTCCACCTGCACGAACGCGAACGCCAGCCGTTCCCCAACTGCCGCGCCCGGATAGGCCGTCAGCCACGCCTCCCGCCGCTCGACCAGCCGCTCCCAGTGCCGAGCCACCGTCACCGGCCCGACCCCCAGCGCTCTGCCGATCAGCGACCAGGGAGCACGCGGCCGGAGCTGCAACGCGTTGACCAGGGCGAGATCGGATTCGGACAGCATGGTGGATCCCTCGGATTGACGGCCGTTGTACGGCGGATCTCTCCAAAAATCGCCGCGGTGATGCACCGCCCTCTCATCATTGCCGACCAGAAGCACGGTCCGTACGGCGCCCGACGCACGAGCGCCCGCCCGGCTGGGCAGCGTCCTGGAGTTGCGGGAGTGACCTACGAGGGGATCGGGATGACGCTGAGAGACGACGCACACGAGCTCCAGGGCGAACTGGCCGTCCTGCGCCGGGCGTTGCACCAGGAACCGGAGATCGGCCTGTATCTGCCGCGCACCCAGGAGAAGGTGCTGGCCGCCCTGGACGGACTGCCGCTGGAGATCAGCACGGGCACGTCACTGTCCTCCGTGACGGCGGTCCTGCGCGGCGGCGGAACCGAGCCCGGCGGAGACGAGCCAGGACGCGGCCCCGTCGTCCTGCTGCGCGGAGACATGGACGGCCTGCCGGTCACCGAGCGCACCGGCGCGGACTTCACCTCCCGCATCGACGGCGCCATGCACGCCTGCGGCCACGACCTGCACACCGCCGGTCTCGTCGGCGCCGCCCGGCTGCTCGCCGACCGGCGTGAACTCCTCGCCGGGGACGTGGTGTTCATGTTCCAGCCGGGGGAGGAGGGCTGGGACGGCGCCGGGCACATGGTCGAGGAGGGGGTCCTGGCGGCGGCGGGCCGCCCGGTCGACGCGGCCTACGGGCTGCACGTCAGCTCGTCGTCGTACCCCACCGGCGTCTTCACCTCCCGCCCCGGCACGCTGATGGCCGCCTCGGCGGGCCTGCACGTACGGGTCGTAGGAGCGGGCGGGCACGGTTCCCGCCCGCACACCGCGCTGGACCCGGTGCCGGCGGCCTGCGAGATGGTCACCGCGCTACAGACGATGGTGACCCGGCGCTTCGACGTCTTCGACCCGGTCGTGGTCACCGTCGGCACCTTCCATGCCGGCACCCGGCGCAACATCATCCCGGACGACGCCGTCTTCGAGGCGACCGTGCGCACCTTCACCCCGGCCGCCGCCGAACGCGCCGCCGAGGTCGCCGTACGCCTCTGCGAGGGCATCGCGGCGGCCCACGGCCTCACCGCCGAGGTCGACTTCGTCCCCGAGTACCCGGTCACGGTCAACCACGTCGCCGAGCACGACTTCCTCGCCGACACCGTCCGCGAGGCCTTCGGCGAGGAGCGCTTCGCACCGCTGGCCGACCCGATCACCGGCTCGGAGGACTTCTCCCGGGTCCTGGACCGGGTGCCGGGCGCCTTCGTGTTCCTGGGTGCCGACACCACCGGCGACCCGGAGACCGCGCCCGGCAACCACTCCCCGCTCGCCGCCTTCGACGACAGCGTCGTCTCCGACGGCTCCGCCCTGCTCGCCGAACTCGCCGTCCGCCGACTGGACCGTCTCAACTCCCTTGCCAAGGAGGCGTAGTGCGTCCCTACCACCTGATCCCCGCCGTGCCCGCGCTCGCGCTGGCCCTCATGCCGTTCCTGCCGTTCGTGAACACCGAAGGGCTGTGGTTCGGCCTGCCCCGGATGCTCGTGTGGGGCGCGGCGTGGTGCGTGATGTGCACGCCGGCACTGCTGTTGACGGAGCGTCAGATGGCCCGCGAGGCAGCCGAGTCGACCGACGCCACCGCGACCGTCACGACCGCCGAGGGAGTCGACCAGTGACGACCATCCTGATCATGACGTTCACCGGCATCGTGCTGATCGGCGTCCTCGGCTTCGCCGGTCGCCGCAAGCCCGCCGCCGACCTGTCCGAATGGGCCGTGGGCGGACGGAACTTCGGCGCGGTGAGCATGTGGTTCCTCCAGGCCGGCGAGGTGTTCACCACCTTCACCTTCCTCGGCATGGCAGGCCTCGCGTTCAGCGGCGGAGTGGCGGCCCTCTACGCCCTCCCGTACGTCCCCATCGGCTACATGGTGCTGTTCTTCCTCGCCAAGCGCCTGTGGTCGCTCGGCAAGGAGCGCGGCTACCTCACCCAGGGCGACTACCTGGAGGACCGCTACGACAGCAAACTGCTCGGCACGGTCGCGGCCGTCCTCGGCGTCGTCTTCGTCCTCCCGTATCTCCAACTCCAGATCACCGGGCTGGGGTTGATCGTCCAGCTGGTCACCGGCAACTCGTCCTCCGGCACCCTCAGCATGATCATCGGCAGCGTGCTGGTCGTGGCCTTCGTCCTGTGGGCGGGCCTGCACGGCGTCGCGATGACGTCGTACTTCAAGGACGTCGTCATGCTGATCGTCCTGGGCGTGCTCCTCGTAGCCATCCCCTCCCACTTCGCGGGCGGAGTCGGCGCGATGTTCCACCGCATCGACAAGCTGCACCCCGAGATGCTGACGATCCACGCGGGACCCTCCGACCAAGTCTGGTTCACCACAAGCATGTTGGTCAGCGCGATCGGCGTAGGCCTGATGTGTCTCCCGCACGCCTGGCCCGCCGTGATGTCCGCCCGCGACCCCAAGGTCCTGCGCCGCAACTACACCTGGATGCCCCTCTACGAACTCTGTCTCCTGATGCCGATCATCGTCGGCTTCGCCGCCATCCTCGTGCTCAAGCCGGGCAGTTCGGCCAACGGCATCCTGCTGACCCTGAGCAAGCAGGTCCTGCCCGCGTGGGCGACGGGCCTGGTGGTGATCGCGGCGATAGCGACGGCGATGGTCCCGGCGGCGGGCATCCTGATCGGCATCTCCTCCCTGGTGGCCCGCAACATCGCCCGCGTACAGGGCGAACGCACCCAGTTCTGGATCAACCACGGCACGGTGGTGGCGGCGTGCGGCCTGTCCCTCCTGCTGGCGATCTTCCGCCCAGAACTGCTGGCCAACCTCCTGCTCCTCACCTACAGCGGCACGGTCCAACTCGCCCCCGCCATCGCCCTCGGCTTCCTGACCCGCCGCCCGGTGGGCAAGATCCCCATCCTGGCGGGCCTGTTCGTGGGTGAACTGGCCGTCATCTGGCTGACGTTCTGGAACAAGGACCTGGCGGGCAACGTCAACGTGGGCCTGATCGGCCTGGCCGCGAACCTGATCGTCCTGACCCTCGCGGTACCCGCCGAACGCCTCCTGGCCCGCAGGACAACTCCCGAACCCGACAAGCAGGTTGCGGTGACGGCATGAACAACTCCCCACTCCGTACGGTCTTCACGGGCGGCCTGGTCTTCGACGGCACCGGCGCAGCCCCGGCCCCCGCAGATGTGGTCGTGTCCGACGGCCGCATAGTCGAGGTGGGGGCGTCCCTGGACGGCGACACCCAAATCGACTGCACAGGGCGCACGTTGCTCCCGGGCCTGTTCGACTGCCACGTCCACCTCACCCTCAACGGCATAGGCCTGCTGGGGGCGTTGCAGAAGCCGTTCTCGTACCAGTTCTACGAGGCAGCGGTGAACCTGCGCCGCACCCTCGAAGCGGGCATCACCACGGTCCGTGACGCGGCGGGCGCCGACCTGGGCATCAAACAGGCAGTGGACGACGGCCTGTTGACGGGCCCCCGGGTCCAGATCTCCATCGGCCTGATCACCCAGACCGGCGGCCACGGCGACCCCTGGATGCCCTCGGGCCAGTGCGCCGGCCTCGCCGTACCGCACCCGGGCCGCCCACCCGCGCTCGCCGACGGCCCCGACGAGATGCGCCGCACCGCCCGCACCCTGCTCCGCGCCGGCGCCGAGGTCCTCAAGGTTTGCACCACCGGCGGCGTCCTCTCCCCACGCGACGACCCCCGCCACAGCCAGTTCACCCCGGCGGAACTCGACATCCTGGTGACCGAGGCACGCGCACAAGGCCGCTACGTCATGGCCCACGCCCAAGGCGCCGAGGGCATCAAGAACGCCGTCCGAGCCGGAGTCCGCTCCATAGAACACGGCATCCACCTGGACGACGAGGCAATCGACCTCATGCTGGAGCGAAGCACCTGGCTGGTCCCCACCCTGATCGCCCCGGTGTCGGTGATCCGCGCCGCCGAGTCCGGCATCCAGATCCCCGAAGCGATGCTCCGCAAGGCCAAGGAGGTCACCGAGGCCCACGCGACCTCGGTCCGCCGAGCAGCCGAGGCAGGCGTCCGCATAGCCATGGGCACAGACAGCGGCATCGGCCCCCACGGCACCAACCTGGACGAGCTTCCGCTGATGGAGGCGTGCGGCATGACCCCGGGCGAGGTGCTGGCAGCGACCACGTCGTCGGCCGCGCGTCTTCTGGGCTACGACGACCTGGGCACAGTAGAGCCGGGCCGCAGAGCAGACCTGGTGCTCGTCGAGGGCAACGCCTACGACCTGACGGCGCTGCCCGGCAACATAACGGAGGTGTGGAAGGACGGAGTCCGAACGGCCCTGCAAAACGGGGCTAATTGAGACGCCCGTCTTTTAGGGGCGCGGGGAACTGCGCGACCAGCCCCCACGCACCCGCAGACAAAAACGAGACCTAGAGCCACCCGGCAAATTCCAGCAACAACTCGGCATCCCGAGGCCGCCCCACGCGCAGCGCCCGCACCCCGGACTCCACCGCCCGGAACAACGTCCACCCCCGCAACCGCTCCTGATCCACATCCAAAGACTCAGCAAGCCGCTTGATCCGCCGCCGAGTTGTAGAAGCCCCCGACGGCGTAGCGATCAGATCCTCAACCCGATCCCGAACCAACCGAGCCAGATCAAACGCACACTCACCCACAACAGGATCCGGCCCCACGGCCAGCCACGGCACCCGCTCAGCCGCAAGCACCTTGCTCTGCCGAAACGTCCCATGCAGCAACCGAACCTCAGGCGGCGCAGCCAACAAGGCCTCCCGAGCCTCCAGCGCGGCCGAGACCAACGAGGCAACCTCCGGTCCACTGCCGCGCATCACCCGCGCCTGCCGCCCCGTCCGTTCGGCCACAGTCTCAAACGCATGATCACCAGGCGGCTCCACCCACAACCGCCGCAACGTCCCCGCCGCCTCCAGCAGGGCCTTCGCCTCCGGCAACGACCGCACCGACACATCAGGATGCAACCGCTCCAGCACCAGTACACCCTCGGCGGCGAACGGCTCGACAAGCTGCACGGCCCCCAGCCCACCCCACCGCGCCAGCGCGGCTCGCTCACTCTCCGGCCGGGCCCGACGCGGGGCCAGCTTCAACACGGCCGGGGTCCCGTCGGCCCGCCGCACCAGCACGACCAAACTGCTGCGCCCACCGGGAACCTGCACCCGCTCCACAGTCAACTCGCGTAGATCAACGGCCTGTTGAGCCACCTCGGGCAGCTTCTCCAACCAGTCGTCACCGCTCGGTGCCGTCTCCCCGAGCGCCCTCACCAGACGCTGCGGCGGTTCGAAAGCCATGCGCGAGTTGTTCCCTTCCTACGGTCCTGCGGTCTTGCGTCCCGGTGCGGATCACGCCGTGGGTGTCGCCGAGGCCGCGGGTGTCGCGGCCCGCTCGGCGAGACCAGGGAAGGGTACGCTCCCGCCCCGCCAGCGCACCGCGCGGACCGCCGCTTCCCGCAGCGCCTCCGTGGCCGTACCGCGCACCCCGTCCGTCGAGGCCCGCACGAGGTCGGAGTAGACCCCGGCGACGCGGTCCTCCAGCCCCGCGGCGAGTTCTACGGCCGCCGCCGAGTCCGGTACCGGGAACGGCAGCGCGTACGCGGCGGACGCGGCCACGGGCTTGCCGCCGAGGTCGCGCACCTCGCGGACCAGCGCGTCGCGCCGGGCGCGGTGCGCGTCGTAGGCCGCCTTGGCCTCCTGGCGCCGGCCCTCGCGGATGCGCCCGCCGACGACGCCGTAGCCGTACACCGCCGCGTGCTCGGCGGCCAACGCGGCCTGCAACGCGGTCAGTTCCGCGGCCTTCTCCTCGCTGCTCACTTGGCACCCTCCGTCAGCAGATACGCGTGCGCGGCCCCCGCGGCGGCCACCGAGGCCAGCAGCCGGGCCAGTTCGCCGGGCAGATCGAGCAGCGCCTTGGCCCGCCGGTCGGCGAGGGCCCGCTCGGCGGTGGCCAGATCGGCCAGGGCATCGCCAGGGGCCGCCGCAACGGGGGTGGACGACGCGGACGCCGATGCCGACGGCGAGGAGGAGGCCGTAGAGCCGCCGCTTCCGCCTCCGAAGGCCGCCGCGTGCCGTACGACCTCCGCGCGCAGCGGGTCCAGGCGGTCCGCCAGCGTCGGGTGCGCGGCGAGTACCTCGTCGTAGTGCCGGAGGAGGGTCTCGCTGTCCGTGGCCGCACGCGCGCGTGCGTGTTCGGCGGCGGACTCGCTGCCGCCCGCGGTCCCGGAGTCGTCCCCGTCGGTGGAACAGCCCACCAGGAGGACGGCTCCGGCGGCCGAGGCGAGCAGGCTCCTTCTGCGCGGCCCCAGGAGGGTGCGCGGAGGTGGGGGGAACGGCACGGCAGATCGTCCTCGGGGGGCTCGTACGAACGAAAAGGCGGGCGAAGAGACGGGAAGGGCGGCACGCCCGTGATCACGGTACCCGCGCGTAGGCCTGACGGCAGTCACCGGCACCGGTCCGCCCGCAGGTGGACGGCAACACACCTTGAGACCGGATACCCTTTGTGCAGACACGCGCCCTACCCACAACAGCACACGCGGCCGAGGAGTCACCCGGATGAGCACGACCCAGAGCGAGAGGCTGCGAGAACTGCTGGAACCGCTCGTCGGCTCCCAGGGACTCGATCTCGAAGAGGTCGCGGTGGACTCGGTGGGCCGCAAGCGGGTGCTGCGCGTGGTCGTCGATTCGGACACCGGTGCCGATCTGGACCAGATCGCCGATGTGAGCCGCGCGCTCTCGGCGAAGCTCGACGAGACCGACGCGATGGGCGCGGGCGAGTACACCCTGGAGGTCGGGACCCCCGGCGCCGAGCGCGAACTCACCGAACACCGTCACTACGTACGCGCCACCGACCGGCTGGTGAAGTTCCAGCTGGCCGAGAGCGGTGAGCTGGTCGCCCGGATCATCACCGTGGACGACGACGGCATCGACGTCGAGGTGCCCGGTGTGAAGGGGCGCAAGCCCACCGCCAAGCGGCTCGCCTTCGCGGACGTCGTCAAGGCCCGCGTGCAGGTCGAGTTCAACCGCAAGAACAAGAACGACGACATCGAAGACACCGAAGACATCGAAGACACAACAGAAGACAACGAAGAGAACGCAGAGGAGGCGTAGCCGTGGACATCGACATGAGTGCCCTGCGGGGCTTGGTGCGGGAGAAGGAGATCTCCTTCGACCTGCTGGTCGAGGCGATCGAGTCGGCGCTCCTCATCGCCTACCACCGCACCGAGGGAAGCCGCCGGCACGCGCGCGTGAAGCTCGACCGGGAGACCGGTCATGTGACCGTGTGGGCGAAGGAGGACCCCGAGGACCTGGAGGAGGGGCAGGAGGCGCGCGAGTTCGACGACACCCCGTCCGACTTCGGCCGGATCGCCGCCACCACCGCCAAGCAGGTCATCCTGCAGCGCCTGCGGGACGCGCAGGACGACGCGACGCTGGGCGAGTACGCGGGCCGTGAGGGCGACATCGTCACCGGAGTCGTCCAGCAGGGCCGCGACCCGAAGAACGTGCTCGTCGACATCGGCAAGCTGGAGGCCATCCTGCCGGTGCAGGAACAGGTCCCCGGCGAGACGTACCCGCACGGCATGCGCCTGAGGTCGTACGTCGTCCGGGTGGCGAAGGGTGTGCGCGGTCCGTCCGTGACGCTGTCCCGTACGCATCCCAATCTGGTGAAGAAGCTGTTCGCCATGGAGGTGCCGGAGATCGCCGACGGGTCGGTGGAGATCGCCGCCATCGCGCGCGAGGCCGGCCACCGTACGAAGATCGCCGTCCGTTCCACCCGCAGTGGTCTGAACGCCAAGGGCGCCTGCATCGGCCCCATGGGCGGCCGGGTGCGCGCGGTCATGGGCGAGCTGAGCGGCGAGAAGATCGACATCGTCGACTGGTCGGACGACCCGGCCGAGATGGTCGCCAACGCGCTCTCCCCGGCGCGGGTCTCCAAGGTCGAGGTGGTCGACCTCGCGGCCCGCTCCGCGCGCGTGACGGTGCCGGACTACCAGCTGTCCCTGGCGATCGGCAAGGAAGGGCAGAATGCCCGGCTCGCGGCCCGGCTGACGGGGTGGCGCATCGACATCCGTCCGGACACCGAACAGCCGTCCGACCAGGCAGGGGAATAGATCTCGGCCGCGAGTGGCTTAGATCACGACAACAACCGTTCGATTCTTCCCCCGAAGGGGTGAGGTCGGTGCGGGGAGGTAGACTTAGCAGTGTCTGGCCGGACGCGAGCCCGCGCATGCCCTGAACGCACCTGTGTGGGGTGCCGGGAGCGAGCGGCCAAGAAGGAACTGCTGCGCATCGTGGCGGTCGAGGGCGAATGCGCTCCCGATCATCGCGGTACGCTGCCCGGCCGGGGTGCGTATCTGCATCCCGCCCTGGTCTGTCTGGACCTGGCGGTACGCCGCCGGGCGTTCCCACGGGCGCTGCGTGCCCAGGGAGCGCTCGACACAAAGGCGTTGCGCCTCTACGTCGAGCAGGCGACACCGTAAGAGCGAGTCGTACGGAACCTCCGTGCGGCCCGGTATTCCGCGAGTTGGAAGTAGGTCGAGATTGCGATGAGCACTCGATGAGCACGCGATGAGTACGCCCATGAAGTAGCGACGGTCCGGACGCACCCGGACCTAAAAGGAGCGAAGTGGCTAAGGTCCGGGTATACGAACTCGCCAAGGAGTTCGGGGTGGAGAGCAAGGTCGTCATGGCCAAGCTCCAAGAACTCGGTGAGTTTGTCCGTTCGGCGTCCTCGACGATCGAGGCGCCCGTTGTACGCAAGCTGACAGACGCCCTCCAGCAGGGCAACGGAGGCGGCAAGCCCGCCCCCGCACGCAAGGCTGCCCCGGCTCGTCCGGGTGCCCCCTCTCCGGCGCAGGGTGCCCGTCCGGGCCCTGCCGCCCCGCGCCCGCCGGCCCCGAAGCCGGCTGTCGCCGAGAGCGTTGCCGAGGCTCCCGCAGCCCCGGCCGCGCCCGCCGCACCGGCCTCCGCCGGCGGCCCCCGTCCGGGTCCGCGGCCCGCGCCGCGTCCGGCTCCGGCCTCGCCGGCGCCGACCGCGCCCGAGTTCACCGCGCCTCCGGCGGCTCCCGAGGCTCCGGCCGCGCCTGCCGCCCCTGCTTCTACGGGCGGTTCCAGCTCTGCCCCGCGTCCGGGCGCCCCGCGTCCGGCGAGCCAGGCTCCCCGTCCGGGCGGTGCCCGTCCGGCCGGTCCCGGCCAGGGTGGTCAGGGTCGTGGCGACCGTCCCGAGCGCAGTGACCGCGGCGACCGTCCCGGCGCTCCGCGTCCGGGTGGTCAGGGCGGTCCGGGCGCGCGTCCCGGTGCTCGTCCGGCCGGTCCCCGTCCGGGCAACAACCCGTTCACCTCCGGTGGTTCCACCGGCATGGCGCGCCCCGGGGCTCCCCGTCCCGGTGCCCCGCGTCCCGGCGGCTCGGACCGTCCCGGTGCCCCTGGTGGCGCTCCGCGTCCGCAGGGTGCCGGTCAGGGCGGTCCCCGTCCCCAGGGCGCTTCGGGCGGTGCCCGTCCAGGTGCTCCCGGCGGCGCGCGTCCGAGCCCGGGCGGCATGCCCCGCCCGCAGGGCGGCGCTCCGCGTCCCGGCGGTGGCCCCGGCGGCAACCGTCCGAACCCCGGCATGATGCCGCAGCGTCCCGCTGCGGGTAGCCCCCGTCCCGGTGGCGGCCCCGGTGGCCGCGGTCCCGGTGCCGGCGGCGGTCGTCCCGGTGGTCCGGGTGGCGGCGGCGGTCGTCCCGGTGGTGGCGGCGGCGGCTTCGCCGGTCGTCCGGGTGGCGGCGGTGGCGGTTTCGCCGGTCGTCCCGCGGGTCCCGGTGGCGGTGGCGGCGGTTTCGCCGGCCGTCCGGGTGCTCCCGCCGGTGGCGGCGGTGGCCGTCCCGGCTTCGGTGGCCGTCCCGGTGGTCCGGGTGCCCGCGGTGGCACACAGGGCGCCTTCGGTCGTCCCGGTGGTCCCGCGCGTCGCGGTCGCAAGTCGAAGCGGCAGAGGCGCCAGGAGTACGAGGCCATGCAGGCCCCGTCGGTCGGCGGTGTGATGCTGCCTCGTGGCAACGGACAGTCCGTCCGTCTGTCGCGCGGTGCGTCGCTCACCGACTTCGCCGAGAAGATCAACGCCAACCCGGCGTCGCTCGTCGGCGTGATGATGAACCTCGGCGAGATGGTCACTGCCACGCAGTCCGTCTCCGACGAGACGCTGAAGCTCCTCGCGGACGAGATGAACTTCGTCCTGGAGATCGTCAGCCCGGAGGAGGAGGACCGCGAGCTGCTCGAGTCCTTCGACATCGAGTTCGGCGAGGACGAGGGCGACGAGGACGACCTGGTGGTTCGCCCGCCGGTCGTGACCGTCATGGGTCACGTCGACCACGGTAAGACCCGCCTCCTCGACACCATCCGCAAGACGAACGTCGTCGCGGGCGAGGCCGGTGGCATCACCCAGCACATCGGTGCCTACCAGGTCGCGACCGTCGTCAACGAAGAAGAGCGTCGCATCACCTTCATCGACACCCCGGGTCACGAGGCGTTCACCGCCATGCGTGCTCGTGGTGCCAAGTCGACCGACATCGCGATCCTCGTGGTGGCGGCCAACGACGGTGTGATGCCCCAGACGATCGAGGCGTTGAACCACGCCAAGGCGGCCGGTGTGCCGATCGTGGTCGCGGTCAACAAGATCGACGTCGAGGGCGCCGACCCGACCAAGGTGCGCGGTCAGCTCACCGAGTTCGGTCTGGTGGCCGAGGAGTACGGCGGCGACACGATGTTCGTCGACATCTCCGCCAAGCAGGGCCTCAACATCGAGAGCCTGCTGGAGGCCGTGGTCCTCACCGCGGACGCCTCGCTCGACCTGCGGGCCAACCCGGAGCAGGACGCGCAGGGCATCGCGATCGAGTCCCACCTGGACAAGGGCCGCGGCGCCGTCGCGACCGTCCTGGTCCAGCGCGGCACCCTGCGGGTCGGCGACACCATGGTGGTCGGCGACGCCTACGGCCGTGTCCGCGCGATGCTCGACGACAAGGGCGACAACGTGGAAGAGGCGGGTCCCTCGACCCCGGTCCTCGTCCTCGGACTCACCAACGTCCCGGGCGCCGGCGACAACTTCCTCGTCGTCGACGAGGACCGCACGGCACGTCAGATCGCCGAGAAGCGGGCGGCGCGCGAGCGCAACGCCAACTTCGCCCGGCGTGGTGTCCGGTTCTCCCTGGAGAACCTGGACGAGGCCCTCAAGGCCGGTCTGGTGCAGGAACTCAACCTCATCATCAAGGGCGACGCGTCCGGTTCGGTGGAGGCTCTCGAGTCCTCGCTGCTCCAGCTCGACGTCGGCGAAGAGGTCGACATCCGCGTCCTGCACCGCGGCGTGGGTGCGGTCACCGAGTCGGACATCGACCTGGCGACCGGCTCCGACGCGATCGTCATCGGCTTCAACGTCCGCGCTGCGGGCCGCGCGGCGCAGATGGCGGAGCGCGAGGGCGTGGACGTCCGGTACTACTCGGTGATCTACCAGGCCATCGAGGAGATCGAGGCGGCCCTGAAGGGCATGCTCAAGCCGGAGTACGAGGAGGTCGAGCTCGGCACGGCGGAGATCCGCGAGGTCTTCAAGTCGTCCAAGCTGGGCAACATCGCCGGTGTCCTGGTCCGCTCCGGAGAGGTCAAGCGCAACACCAAGGCGCGCCTCGTCCGCGACGGCAAGGTCATCGCGGAGAGCCTCAACATCTCCGGTCTGCGTCGCTTCAAGGACGACGTCACCGAGATCCGCGAAGGGTTCGAGGGCGGTATCAACCTCGGCAACTTCAACGACATCAAGGTCGACGACGTCATCGCGACGTACGAGATGCGCGAGAAGCCTCGCGGCTGATCGACACAGCACGCGATCGGGGCCGGTCGGCGGAGAGAATTTCCGTCGATCGGCCCCGGCCGTTGCGTGTACGGTTCCTGTATCGGCGTCCGAGACCGGCGCCCATACCCCGAACCGGCGGGACATCCGGACACACATGTATGTGGGGACTCTGTCCTTCGACCTGCTCCTCGGCGACGTCCACTCGCTGAAGGAGAAACGCTCTCTCGTCCGTCCGATCGTGGCCGAACTCCAGCGCAAGTACGCGGTGAGCGCGGCCGAGACGGGCAGTCAGGACCTCCATCGCAGGGCCGAGATCGGGCTCGCGGTGGTCTCCGGGGACACGGGACATCTCACCGACGTACTGGACCGCTGCGAGCGACTCGTCGCCGCGCGGCCCGAGGTGGAACTGCTCTCCGTTCGACGCAGACTCCACAGCGACGAAGACTGAAGCCGGACGAAGACCGAAGCAAGCGGCAAGACGTAGTCGCAGCAAGACGTAGTTACTAAGGAGACGGACCAGTGGCCGACAACGCGCGTGCCAAGAGGCTGGCGGACCTCATCCGAGAGGTGGTGGCCAAGAAGCTGCAGCGCGGGATCAAGGATCCGCGGCTCGGCACCCACATCACCATCACGGACACCCGCGTCACGGGTGACCTGCGGGAGGCGACCGTCTTCTACACGGTCTACGGGGACGACGAGCAGCGGGCCGAGGCGGCAGCCGGTCTGGAGAGCGCCAAGGGCATCCTGCGTTCCGCGGTGGGCACGGCGGCCGGCGTGAAGTTCACACCGACCCTCACCTTCATCGCGGACGCCCTCCCGGACACCGCCAAGACCATCGAGGGCCTCCTCGACAAGGCGCGGCAGTCCGACGAGAAGGTACGCGAGGTCTCGGCGGGTGCCACGTACGCGGGTGACGCAGACCCGTACAAGAAGCCGGACGACGAGGACGACGACGAGGACGACACCGCCGAATGACCGAGAAAACCCCGACGCCCGACGGCCTTGTCATCGTGGACAAGCCGTCGGGCTTCACCTCGCACGACGTGGTCGCCAAGATGCGCGGCATCGCCCGCACCCGCCGCGTCGGGCACGCGGGCACCCTCGACCCCATGGCAACGGGCGTACTCGTCCTGGGAGTCGAGAAGGCGACAAAGCTCCTCGGGCACCTCGCCCTCACCGAGAAGGAATACCTGGGCACGATCCGGCTGGGCCAGAGCACCCTGACCGACGACGCAGAGGGCGAGATCACGGGGTCGACAGACGCCTCGAAGGTCACCCGGGACGCCGTCGACGCCGGGATCGCCAAGCTCAGCGGCCAGATCATGCAGGTCCCGTCCAAGGTCAGCGCCATCAAGATCAAGGGCGTGCGCTCGTACAAACGGGCCCGCGACGGCGAGGACTTCGAGATCCCGGCCCGCCCCGTCACCATCTCCTCCTTCGCGGTCTACGACGTCCGGAACGCCGTCGCCGAGGACGGCACCCCCGTCCTGGACCTGGTGGTCTCGGTGGTCTGCTCGTCCGGCACTTACATCCGGGCCCTGGCCCGCGACCTGGGCGGGGACCTCGGCGTGGGCGGCCACCTGACCGCTCTCCGTCGCACCCGCGTCGGCCCGTACAAGCTCGACACGGCGAGGACCCTGGACCAGCTCCAGGAGGAGCTGACCGTGATGCCGATGGCCGAGGCCGCGGAAGCCGCGTTCCCGCGCTGGTCCGTGGACTCCCGTCGGGCGAAGCTGCTGCTCAACGGAGTCCGCCTGGACATCCCCGAGGAGTACACGGGCGTCGGCGCGGTCGGCGTCTTCGATCCCGAGGGCCGCTTCCTGGCACTCGTGGAGGAACAGAAGGGCAAGGCCAAGAGCCTCGCCGTCTTCGCCTGAGAGTCGCTCCACGGGCGGGACGGGGTCTCAAGTCCCGCCCGTGGAGCGGCGGTCACGGGGTCCACGTTCCCGCCGCTCCACGGTCCCCCCTCGGTTCCCCCACCCCTAGGGTGTATCCAACCCTCCGCTTCTATTCACCCGTCCGGGCAGGCGCTCGGAGTGAACCGAGGGAGCGGAAGGGGGCGCGTTCACCACGCGATCTGTCCCGCTGATCACGCCACGCCTACCGTCGAACACAGGGCATGGGTACGGCGGGGAGGTTCGACCATGGCGGGACGTGGCCTGCGGACGGGCGGCGGCCGTCGGACGCGGGAAGACGCACGGGCGGAGCGGTCGACGCGGGGCGCCGTGTCGGCTGTTGGTGACGCGGCAGGTGCTGCGCCCGCTGCCGGTGACGAGTCCTTGGTGCGCATCCGCGACCTCGCCGGGCGCCCGCGCGGCACCGGATTCGTCGCCGACCACCACGGCACGGTGATCACCAGCCACGAGGCGGTCGACGGACTGTCCCGCCTCGTCCTGCACGCGGCCGGCGACCGCACCTGCCTCGTGACCGCCGACGCGGTGACCCCGCTGCCGGCCCTCGACCTGGCCCTCGTCCGCACCGAGGGCCTCGGCGTCGACCCGCTCCCCGTCACGGTCCGGGACCGCGTCGAGACCGGCACCTACGTCCGCGTCGCAGCGGACCGCTGGCGCGAGGCCCGCCTCCTGGGCGCGACCTCCGTGACCTATACGGCCACCGACCGCTTCCATCTCCTGGACGACGCCCTGGAGTTGGCGATCGGCACGGCGGGGCGGGACGCGCTGCGGCTGGGTGGGGGAGCGGCCGGAGGCCCGGTCCTCGACGCGGTGACCGGAGCGGTGATCGGTGTCCTCGGCACGGCATTGCAGTCCGGGCAACGCGACACGGGGTTCGCGGTGCCGCTACGCCAAGTGGGCGGTGGGGAGGGCCCGTTGGGTGACCTCCTAGCACGGAATTCCGCGACGGTGCCCGCGTACGGCGCGGACCTCAATCTGGCGGGAGTCCTGGAACTGACGGCCACGTCGGTGGGGTCGGACGGGCCGCCGGGGGCGCTCGCGGGGTTCGTGGGTCCCGGGCTGGACGGCGACGGTTCGTGTGTGGTGGAGCCCATTGAACGCCCCTCGCTGGTACGGGAGTTCGTCGCGTTCGTCGAGAGTCCGGCCGTCGTGCTGGGTCTTGTCGGAGCGCCGGGCAGCGGCCGTACGACGGAGCTCGCGGCGCTCGCCGCGCGGCGCAACGGGGGTGCGGAGCCGGCTCCCACGTTGTGGTTGCGCGGTGCCGATCTGCGGAACGGGGACGCGTCGGTGGCGGACGCGGTGCGTAGGACGGTGGAGCGGGCGGCACGGATCGTCGCCGCGTCCGTCTCGGCGCATGGGGACTGCGGCGACCTCGGCGATGTCGGTCCCGAGCGACTGGCGCGGGTTGCCCGTGACGCCGGGCGGCCCTTGCTGTTGCTGCTCGACGGGCCTGAGGAGATGCCGCCTGTGCTTGCCCATCGGCTGGGCGAGTGGACCCGGGGGACGGGGGAGTGGTTGCGGGAGAGCGGGGCGCGGTTGGTGGTGGGGTGTCGGGCGGAGTACTGGGAAGGGGCGGGGGCGGGGTTTCCGAGGGAGTCGCTGTACGGCGAGTCTTCTTCCGGCAAGCCTGAGGTCGGCGAGGTCGGTCCGGCTCACTCCGGGGCGCCTGCGGCTGACCGTGTCGGTCCGCTTCTCTTCGAGGCGCCCGCGCCTGGTGACGCCGGTCCGCATTTTTCAGCCTGTCCGGCGTTTGAGGACGAGGCCGTTCAGGCCGATGAGGGGTCTGGGGGCGCAGCCCCCAGGGCGGTTCCGCCGGTATGCGTTCAGCTTGGAGATCTCGGCCCGGACGAAGCCCGCCGAGCCCGCGCAGCTTACGGCGTTCCGGACGGCGTCCTTGCCGAAGCCGATGCCCGGCATCCTCTCGCCCTCCGGCTCCTCTCCGAGGTGCTCGCCGCGCTGCCCGCCGCACCTGGCGCCCCGCTCGACCGGGACGACGTGTTCGCCGCCCACCTCGACCTCATGTGCCTCCGGATCGCGGTCCGGCTCGCCGCCGAGAACGGGCTGCGCGGCACCGCCGTGCGACGGCTCGCCGCGAAGGTGTCCGGGCAGGTGCACGAGGCGGCGCGGCGCAGTCTCGGGCCGGGGCAGGGGGAGTTGGACCGGGAGTCGTTCGAGGCCGTGTTCCCGTGGGGTCCCGCACCGGCGCGGCTCGGCGGTGGCAGCCGGTGGGCGTCCGCAGTCCTCACCGAGGGGCTGCTCGTGCCGGCCGGGACCGGATACCGGTTCGCCCACGAGGAGTTGGCCGACTGGATCCAGGGCACCCACCTCGACCTCGACGAGGCCCTGCGGGCGTTGGTCCACCGTTCCAGGACTCCACGCACCGGACTCCCCGTGCCACATCACCGCATCGGCCCTGTCGTGCAGGCCCTGCTGCTCCTCGCCAGGCAACACGGCACGCACCAACTGGCCCTACGACTGGAGGAGTTGGCGGACGCCCTGAACGTCGACCCGGACTCCTGGTGGGCCGCGCGGCTGCTCGCCGAGGTGTTGCGAAGGGTGCCCGATGCCACGCCGTACGGCAACGCGTTGCGGCTGCTGGCCGACCAGTTGGTGGCGCGGAGGCAGCAACAGGCGGTCGTACCGAAGGAGTTCGCGCCGGAGTTCTGGACCGCGCTGCACCTGCCCCATGCCGAACGGTTCGAGTTGCTACGGCGGCTCGTGCTCACCGACGCAGCCCCGCAGGGCACCGCGCCGCCCCGTTTCCTGGACACCGCCGCCGAGTTGCTCGCCGCCGACCCCGCCGTCGTACAGCCGCTGCTGACCCGGTGGTTCGACGACGAGCGGTCGTTGCCCGCGACGCCGGAGGCGACCGTGGCGACGGCCGCGCAGGCGTTGCTGCACACGCATCGGCGGCGGGCGCTGGACGATCTGACGGAGGTGCTCGTCGGCTGTGCGCACGGGCGGGCCGACGAACTCCTCGCCGTGCTGGCCGAGGAGGAGCCGTCGGCCGTGTGCCGGGCGGTGGACCGGTGGGCGCACGACGAGCGGCCGGCGCGCAGGGTGGCGGCGGTGGCGTACGGACTGCGGGCCGCTCCGCACGTACGGACCGAGGCGGACCGTGAACTCCTGCGCTACGCGGCCGAGTTCCTCCTGGCCCGCCCCGCCGACTCCACCCTGCACGGCGGCGCGCTCGCCCTCCTGGTCCGCGATCCGCGCACCCGCACCCGCCATCTCCCGCAGGCGCTACGGCACTTCGCGTCCGGCGACCCGCAGTTCCCGCCGAGCGCGCTGGCCGCCGCCCTCACCACGCACCCCGAACCGGTCCTGGAGGCCTTCCGCGCCCGCCTGCACGGACCGCACGCGAGTGAGGCCGTCCGTACGCTCGCCGACGTCACGACCCCGGCGCTCGCCCGCCGGGCCGCCGCCCTGGTGCGCGAGACCGCCGTACGGTGGCCGGAGACGGCCGCGTACCTCGGCGTCTACGTCGACCGCTGCCTCGACCACGGCCCCACCGCCGGCGTCCTGCTGTTCCCTCTGGTCACCGGCCTCCTGAGCGGCGGCCCGGCGTCGGTACGGATCGCCCTCGCCCCTGTGCTCGCCGCCCCCGGCACCCCGATTTCCCGCCCCCTGCGCCGCGAACTCCTGGAGTTCCTGCTCACGCACGAGCACGACCCCGCCGTCCTGGACGCACTCCTGCACACGGCCGGCCGCCGTGACGACGACGAGATCCGCGACCTCGTCCACCGCACCGGCCGGCTGCTCGTCCGTACCCCCGCGGGCGCGACCCGTTTCGACCGCGGGCTTGTCGACCTGGGCCGCCACGTGCCCGGCTTCGCCGCCCTGATGGCCCGCTGGCTGGCCGACACCCCGGAGGACTGGGCGGCGGTGGTCGGACCCGGCACGCGGCGCATGATCGAGAACCTGGCCGGGGTGGGGGTTCCCGCGTAGCGGCTCTGGTACGTGCGCCCGGTCACAGCCTCCAGGCCGATGCGGGCCACAGGCCCCCGGCATGGCACCCTTAGACCTGCGTAAGAGGTCAATGACACAGGTCTACATACGGACACGGGTTCGATGAGGAGCGGTCACAGTGCAGCGCTGGCGTGGCTTGGAGGACATCCCTGAGGACTGGGGGCGCAGTGTCGTCACCATCGGTTCTTATGACGGGGTCCACCGCGGGCACCAGCTGATCATCCGGCATGCCGTGGAGCACGCCCGTGAGCTGGGCGTTCCCTCGGTCGTCGTCACCTTCGACCCGCACCCCAGCGAGGTCGTGCGCCCCGGCAGCCACCCCCCGCTGCTCGCCCCGCACCACCGCCGTGCCGAACTGATGGCCGAGCTGGGGGTGGACGCGGTGCTGATCCTGCCGTTCACCAAAGAGTTCTCGAAACTGTCCCCGGCCGAATTCGTGGTCAAGGTCCTGGTGGACAAACTGCACGCGAAGGCGGTCGTCGAGGGCCCCAACTTCCGCTTCGGCCACAAGGCCGCGGGCAATGTGGCCTTCCTGATCGAGCAGGGCAGGACATACGACTTCGAGGTAGAGGTGGTGGATCTTTACGTGAGCGGTGCGGCGGGCGGCGGTGAGCCCTTCTCCTCCACACTGACCAGGCGCCTGGTCGCCGAGGGCGACGTCGAGGGCGCCCGCGAGATTCTCGGCCGCCCGCACCGGGTGGAGGGCGTCGTCGTGCGCGGCGCCCAGCGAGGTCGCGAAATGGGCTTCCCGACGGCCAACGTCGAGACCCTGCCCCACACGGCGATCCCGGCGGACGGCGTCTACGCCGGTTACCTCCACGTCCAGGGCGAGGCCATGCCGGCCGCGATCTCGGTCGGCACGAACCCGCAGTTCGACGGCACCGAGCGCACGGTGGAGGCGTACGCGATCGACCGCGTCGGCCTCGACCTGTACGGCCTGCACGTCGCCGTCGACTTCCTCGCCTTCGTGCGCGGCCAGGCGAAGTTCGACTCGCTGGAGGGCCTGCTGGAGCAGATCGCGCAGGACGTGAAGCGCTGCCGGGAGCTGATCTCGGCGGACACGGGCGACGCCGGATAGCTGTTCTCATTTCTACGACACCGAAGGGCGGCCGGTACCCACGGGTACCGGCCGCCCTTCGTGTGCGCCTACTGCTGCGGGGGTGCGGGAGGCGGCGGGGGCGGAGCCTGGTCGCCGTCCTGCTGAGGAGCCTGCGGGGGTTGGCCGTAGCCCGGGTGCTGCGGGTACGGCGGCGGGGGCTGCTGACCCGGGTGCTGGGGATACGGCGGGGCCGGCTGCTGCGCCGGGGGCTGACCCTGCTGGGGGTAGGGCTGCTGGCCGTACAGCTCCTGACCGGGGTGCGGCGGTTGCGGCTGCGGTTGGTGCTGTTGCTGCTGCTGGGGGTAGTGACCCGGCTGGCCGGGAGCCTGCTGGCCCGGGTACGGCTGCTGGCCCGGATAGCCCGGCTGTCCCTGTTGCCCGGGCTGGCCCTGCTGGCCCGGGTACCCCGGGTATCCCTGCTGGCCCGGCATCGGCGGGGCCAGTACCGGGGGCGGGTTGCCGTCGCTCGTCCACAGGCCGTGCATCTGCTGGTGGCGGACGAAGTCCTCGGCGACCAGGGCCGCGAGGTTGAAGTACGACTCCCGGACCTTCGGCCGCATCATGTCGAGGTCGACCTCCGCACCGGCGGCGAGATGCTCGTCGAACGGCACGACGACGACACCCCGGCAGCGCGTCTCGAAGTGGCTGACGATGTCCTCCACCTTGATCGTCTTGCCGGTCTCGCGGACACCGGAGATGACGGTGAGCGAGCGTGAGACCAGGTCGGCGTAGCCGTGCGCCGACAGCCAGTCCAGCGTCGTACTCGCGCTGCTCGCACCGTCCACGGACGGCGTCGAGATGATGATGAGCTGGTCGGCGAGGTCGAGCACACCGCGCATCGCGCTGTAGAGCAGACCGGTGCCGGAGTCGGTGAGGATGATCGGGTACTGCTTGCCCAGCACGTCGAGCACGCGCCGGTAGTCCTCGTCGTTGAAGGTGGTGGAGACGGCCGGGTCGACGTCGTTGGCGATGATCTCCAGGCCGGAGGCCGCCTGGGAGGTGAACCGGCGGATGTCCATGTACGAGTTGAGGTACGGGATCGCCTGGACCAGGTCGCGGATGGTGGCGCCGGTCTCGCGGCGCACACGGCGGCCGAGGGTGCCGGCGTCCGGGTTGGCGTCGATCGCGAGGATCTTGTCCTGGCGCTCGGTGGCGAGCGTGGAGCCGAGTGCGGTGGTGGTCGTGGTCTTGCCGACACCGCCCTTGAGGCTGATCACCGCGATCCGGTAGCACGACAGCACCGGCGTACGGATCAGCTCCAACTTCCGCTGCCGCTCGGCCTCTTCCTTCTTCCCGCCGAGCTTGAACCGCGAGGGCGCGGCACCGGGCCGACCGCTCTTCGCCTTCTGCTTCTTGTTGCTGAGCAGCCGGTCCGACGACAGTTCCACGGCAGCGGTGTAACCGAGCGGCGCGGCACCGGGGTTGGTCGGCTGCCGCTGGTCGTGCTGGATGGGCTGGGGCCAGGCGGCGCCGGTGCGGGGGTCCACCGGGGGTTGGGCTTGGGGCTGCGCCTGCGGCTGGGGTGCGTGCGGGGGTTGCGGTCCGTCGGGCTGGGGCTGCTGCTGCGCGGGAGCCGGGGGCGCAGGGGGGAAGCCGTAGCCGCTCTGAGGGTTGGGCGGGCCCGGTTGTGCGGGTGCCGGAGGGAAGCCGTAACTGCCCTGCTGTTCCGGCGCGTTGGGGGCGGGCGTGCCCTGCTGTGCCGGTCCCTGCGGGAAGCCGTAGCTGCCCTGTTGGTTCGGGGGTGCCGGGGTGGGCGGGGCCTGCTGCGCGGGCGGGAGCGGGAAGCCGTAGCCGCCGCCTTGCTGGTTCGGCGCGGCGGGGGTGGGCGGGCCCGGTTGCGGGGGTGCAGGGGGGAAGCCGTAACTGCCCTGCTGGTCCGGCGCGTTGGGGGTGTGGGGGGCGGGCTGGGTCTGCGGTGCCGGTGAGGGCGGGAAGCCGTAGCCACTCTGCTGGTTCGGCGCGGGGGCCGGGGCCGGGGGCGTGGTGGGCGGGAAGCCGTAACCGGTGGGGCCCGCCACGGGCGTGGGCGCCGGGCCCTGCGGGGTCGGTGCCGGTGGTGCGTCCCAGGCCGCCGGTGCCGGCCGCGGGGGGTGCGGCTGGAACGGGGGCTGCTGCTGGGGCGGCGACGGCGGCTGGGCCGGAGCCGCGACGGGCTGCTGTGGCGCGGGCGGTTGGGGCGCGGCGGGGTCCGCCGGCTGCTGCTGAGCCTGGGGGTGGGGCTGCGCGGGCCACTGGTCGGCCGGGGCCGGGGCGGCGGGTTGGTAGGACGGCGGCAACGGCGGGACGCCACTCTGCGGGGCCGGCGGGGGAGCCCAGGCGGGAGGGGCTTCCTGTACGTCGGCCGGTACGTCGCCGGTGGCACCCGTGGCCGGGTCGGCGGCCTGGGGGGCGTCGGCCTCGGGCGTGGGCGGTGTGGCTGGCGTGGCCGGGGCAGCCGGTGTGGTGTCGATGTTGCTCGGCTCGTCCTCCGGGGCACCGGCCGGGTCTGCGTCGGGGTGTGCCACGGAGGCGGCTGAGGCGTCGTCGGCGTTCTCGTCGTCGGCGGTGTCCGTGTCGGTGGCCGCGCCGTCCTCGTCCTGAGCGGTCACCTCGGCGGCGTCGGTGTCCTCGTTGCCCTCGGCGTCACCGTCGTTCGTCGGCACCTCGCCTTCGAACTCCCGCTCCCCGGAACCCGGTTCCACGTCACCGGCGACGTCACCGGCAGCGGCGTCCGAGACTTCGGCGCCTTCCGCGGGACCTTCGTCGGCCGCAGGAACCTCGGCCGGAGCCGCGGTCGGAGCCACAGGGGTCTCCGCGTCGCCCCGCTCAGGACTGGCCTGTGCCGACGCGGCGTCCGCCCCGACATCACCCCGCTCCGTGATCTCCCGCTTCAACGCGGCGGACGAGATCCGCATCGTCGCGCCGCTCACGAGGTCGCCGCTCTCGGGGTCCTCCTCGGGAACCGCGGGCGCCTGCTGGACCGCAGGCGGCGGAACCGCGGCCGCGGGCGCCCAGCCGGTCTGGAAGCCGGAGTTGTCCGGCGGTGCCGGCACCGGGAACGCGGGGCCGACCGGGGGCGCCGAAGGCGGAGGCGGCATAGCCGTTCCGCTCGCCGGGGTCGGGGGCGGCGAGGCCTGCGCGGACGCGCCCGACGCGCCGGACGAGTTCTGCGTGTACCAGGCCGGCGGCGCGTAGTCGATCGTGAACTCGCCCGTCATCTCGATGGCGGACTCGTCGTCGGGCTGGTCATCGCCGGGCGTGGCCCAGCCCCCGCGGATCCCGTCCCGATCGCTGCTCACAATTCCTCCTGGTGTGGTCGAGCACCCTCATGTCGTGCTGGGGCGACCGCTCGTGTCGTACGGGCCCGGTCCGTCGAAAGCGTCGGGAACGGTCGGTCGGCGGCCCGAATCGATCGGATCCGCCCGGCCCGTCCCCCGAAGCGCTGTCGGCCCGGCCGCGGGCCCTGACGCGGCGCCCGGTCCCAGCCTAATCACCACAAGCAACCTCACGGCAGGCCCGCCCACCTCTCCGCGTCCGTCCAACGCGCCACATGACGCCCTGAACCGGCACACGTGCCCACCAACTCCTCGCGCAAAACGGGTGGTAGTGGAACGCATCCCCTACGGGAGAAGCGGCGAAAGGGTCTCAATCGGTCAATGTCGGTCGGTGGTCCGTCGGTTCAGTCCATCCGGCGTGGTGTACCCAACAATCCGATCTCGGCGTCCGTGGGCTGTGTCATCACATACTGCCGGTCGCGGTCGCCGCACCAGAGCGTGACGCCGTCGGGGAGCGTGGGCAGGGAATCGACGTCGGCCCGGGGGAGCGCCATGGCCCGGCCCAGCTCCGCCGCCTCGTCCGGCGAGATCCGCTGCACTCCGACGAGCCGCGCCTGCCGTATGAGCCGAGGGGCGACAGGACTGAGATACGGCAGCAGGGTCAGCACCGACTGCCAGGGCCCGGACACGACCCGCCCGCGCGGCGGACGCATGCCGCAGTCCCGCACCACGAGCACGGGTGTGCCCGCCGAGGCCCCCTGTGGCTGGACACGGCCCACGTCGTACACCGCCAGGCCGTTCTGTCCGCCGCCCATGGCGTGGACCATCTGCATCCAGGCCTGCGGCCGGCCGGTCTCCACGGCGACGCGCGCCCCGGTCGCCGCCGCTCTGAGGGCGATGACCTGTGCGGTCCACAGACCGCCGATGAGGACGACGTCGTACGGAGTGGGCCGGTTGAGGCCCAGCACCGCGGGCTGGCCCTCCGCGTCGACGCCGATCACCACGCCGTCGTCCCCGATGGGCAGCGCGAGCGCGTCCACCTGCTCGGGGGAGAGCACATGCCGTGGGTGCCGCGGGCCGATCAGGCCGAAGCCGCTGCGCAGCATCGTCATCGCGGTCATCGGGCACCTCCGAGGGGCAGCGTGGCGAGCACACCCGGGAGCTGCTCGCGGTCGAGGCGGGCCAGTGCCAGGCCCGTGTGCCGTGCCGCGCCCTCCAACGCGCGCCGCGCCGCGACCAGTTCGTCGTCACTGCGGCCCGTCACCCGCAGGTGCCCGCACATCGACACCTCCTGGCGCTCCCCGCGCGCGAGCGTGAGGCTGAACGTCGTGGCGAGCGCCGGGGTGGCCGTGAGCAGGGCGATCAGCTGCGGCAACGACGGTCCGCGACCGCCCAGTTGGGGCCAGCGGCGGATCCAGTACGTCGTATGTCTGCGGTTGTCGCAGCGCCAGCTCCGGCTGGACTCCTCGGTCCGGCGCTCCCGCGCTTCGGTCCGTCCGGCCTCCGCCGTCACCAGGGGGTTCGCGCATGCGGAGGTGGCGAGGGCCGCGGTCAGCTCCTCCTCGTTCAGGATCGTCGTGCGGAATCCGGCACCGGTGAGGCGGCTCGCGAGATGGTCGGCGACGCGCACGACGCACTTCTGCGCTCCGGTGAGCCCTCCGCCCCGGGCGGCCACGGCCTCCAGGCACTGCTCGGGGTCGAGCTTCAACGCGATCCAGGTGATGCGCACCGCCGGGGCGCCGGTCTGCTCCTGCAACGGCGCGTAGTTGGTGACGGCCACCGAGTGCTGGGGCAGGTGCAGCGCGGGCGCGGGCTGGGTGTGCAGCACGAGCTGCGCCGACTCCAGCCGGATACCGTCCACTTCGAGCGCGTCCCGCACCAGCGAGAGCGGCAGCGGATGCCGGTTCCGGTCGGCCCGCAGCGCGGTGACATCGGCCTCGACCTGTACGACGGCGGTCACGAAGGTGCCGTCCCCGATCAGCCCGATCGGACGCCGGTCCCGGCCGCCGTACGAGTAGGTCCGCAGGGTCGGGTCGCACTCGACGGCCGGTGCGAGACCGGGCTCCGTGCCCGGCGGTGTCTCCGTGTTCGCGGCGCTCTTCCGGCGTGCCTTCAACGCCCGCGCGGTACCCAGCCATTCGGGCAGGGAACGGCCGCGCCGGCGGACGAAGGCCAGCAGCACGAGCGCCACGGCGACGACGCCCGCCGGCACCAGCGCCATGGGGTCGATCGCCCAGCCGACGAGGAGGACGGCAGCCGCGATCTCCAGCAGGACGAGCCGTTGCAACCGGAATGCCCCGCCCTGTCCGCGGCGCGTCCTGAGATGAAGTCCGCCCGCTCCCGGGGGCGATGCGCCCGCCGCGGACGGCGACTGCGCGGACCCCGGCCCGGGCGTTGCGGAGCCCCTCGTCCGCGACCGGTCACGAGACCGCGTCCGCGTTCCGGAAGCCATCACTCCATCCCCCCGTTTTGCTCACAACTCACTGCTGTTTCAGCACCACATAGGGCCCCTGAAGGTCCAGGTACCCTACCCGCTCCCCACGTCCCCGCGGATACCAGGCATAGTAGGTGCCCGGTCTGACATCGATGGGCGGGGGACGGTGAACCCCCGAGCGCCGGCCAGGCGGAACACGGGGAGAGACAGACACAGATGGCATCTCGGCGGGACCAGCTCAACGCCTACACCTTCGCGAAGCGGCGCATGCTGGCGTCCTTCGTGCAGTCCTCCCCGGACGGTTCGGAGGAGGGGGCGCCGCGGCCGCTGCGCGGAGTGGTGCCCGGCGTCATCGTGGGCGTGGTCGTCATGGCGGTCTTCGGCGCCTGGGGCATGTTCAAACCGACCGCGCCGCAGGGCTGGGCCACCCCCAAGTCGAAGGTGATCGTCGCCAGCAAGTCGACCACCCGCTACGTCGTCCTGACGACCGACGGCAAGGCCCAGCTGCACCCCGTCCTCAACATGGCGTCCGCGAAGCTGCTCCTCAACGCCGGCCAGGGCGAGGTTGTCACCGTCGACGAGTCGGTCCTCGACGGCGGCAAGATCCCGCACGGCGTCACCGTGGGCATCCCGTACGCCCCCGACCGGCTTCCCTCGGCGAGCGAGGCGGGCGCCGAGAAGCGCTGGGCGGTGTGCGAGCGCCCGAGCGCGGGCGGCGGTTCCATCCAGAAGGCGGCGCTGGTCCTCGCCGAGCGCGACATGAAGAAGACCGAGGGCAAGCAGCGGTTGCGCGGCGGAGAACTGCTCTACGTGGTGGACCCGGACAAGAACCGCTACGTGGTGGACGCGAGCGGCACGGCGTACCGCGTGGACAAGAGCGACGAGCTGCTGCTGCGCGCCGTCGTCGGCTCCGGCCGCGAGCCCGAGCGCGTCTCCCCGGAGTGGCTGGCCACCCTGCACCAGGGCGACCCGATCACCTTCCCGTCCATCGGCTCCACACCCGGTACGGCCGCCGGTGCCCCGGGCGAGCTGGACGCGTCGGCCAACAGGGCGGGCATGGTGCTCAAGGCGTCCGACGCCAGCGGTGAGCACTACTACGTAGTGCTTCCTGGCCGGGTCGCGCAGGTCTCCGCCTTCGTCGCCCAACTCCTGCTGTCCAGCAAGGATCTGGCCCCCCTCGGCCAGGCCGGTCACGCCACCGCGGTGAGCCCGGGCGCGATCACCCCGGAGGGCACCTTCGGCGCCGAGCACCGCTGGCCCACCAAGGAACCCACGGCCGTCAACGAGGCCTCGGACACGTCCGGCAGCCGCAGCACGATCTGCAACGTCCTACAGAAGGTGGACGGCAAGGGCGCCACCACCCTGACGACCTGGGCGGGCACCGACTTCCCGGCCCCGCTCCCCACCGACTCCACCAGCGCCTACGTCACCCCCGGCTCCGGCCAGCTCTTCCGCCAGTTCCAGGGCGAGGAGACCAAGGCAGGCCCCGTCTTCCTGGTCACCGACACGGGCCTGCGTTACGTCCTGCAGTCCAACGCCGACAGCGCCACGAACGACGCGGGCATCGGTACGACGGCCAAGGAACGCCAGCAGGAGCAGCAAGAGGCCGAGCAGGCCCAGATCCGCCTCGGCTACGCCGACGTCGACCCGGCGCCGATCCCCGCCTCCTGGTCCGAGTTCCTGCCCACGGGTCCCCGCCTGTCGACGGCGGCGGCACGTCAACCGCAGGGTTCGTAGGGGGAGTTGGGCATGTCGTACGCACCTTCCTCCCGCCTCCTCCGTGCCACGGCGGCGATGGCCGCAGCGGCCGCGACCCTGGCCGTGTCCACCGTCGTGCTCGCGCCCCCCGCGGCGGCGGACGACGGCTTCTCGGACCAGTGCACGTTCCCCAACAAGGTGTACCCGGGCCGCCCTTGGGCCCTGCAACGCGTCCTCCTCGACGAGTTGTGGAGCCAGTCCAAGGGCAAGGGCGTACGGGTGGCGGTGATCGACACCGGCGTGGACGTGAAGAACCCGCAGCTCACCCATGCGGTGGACGTGAAGAGCGGCCGTAACCTCATGCCCAGGAACCTCAAGGACAGCAACGGCGACAAGATCGCGCGGGGCAGCGAGAACGGCACGACCGACACCGTGGGACACGGCACCAAGGTGGCCGGCATCATCGCGGCCCGCCCGATCGGCGGCACCGGCTTCGTGGGCCTGGCCCCCGAGGCGACCATCATCCCGATCGAGCAGAACGACGCGGACGGCCACGGCACGGCGCAGACTCTCGCTGCGGCGGTCACCTACGCGATCCAGGCCAAGGCCGACGTCATCAACATCTCGCAGGACACGTCGAACGCGGTGAAGCCGGACCCCTCCCTGGAGTCGGCGATCGACACGGCCCTGTCGAAGAAGATCGTGGTCGTGGCGTCGGCGGGCAACGGCGGCCAGGGCGGCAACGTCAAGAAGACGTACCCGGCGTCCTTCCCGGGCGTCCTCGCCGTCGCGGCCTCCGACCGCAACAACGAACGCGCGTCCTTCTCCCAGTCCGGCGACTTCGTCGGCGTCGCGGCACCCGGCGTCGACATGATCTCCACCGTCCCCAAGGGCGGTCACTGCTCCGACAACGGTACGAGTTTCTCGGCGCCGTACGTCGCCGGCGTCGCCGCGCTGATCAAGGCGAAGCATCCGGACTGGACCGCCCGCGAGGTCGTCGCCCAGATCGAGCAGACCGCCGAGCGCACCATCGCCGGCCACGACCGCCTCGTCGGCTGGGGCGTCGTCGACCCGGTCCGCGCGCTCACCGAGGACGACCACCCGATCGAGTCCCCCGACCCCCAGGACGGTCTCACCAAGGCCCAGGCCCCGTCCCCCGCGAAGCTCCAACTCGGCGAGACCGCCGACGAACACGACGCCCGCCTCGCGACCTACGTCGCCCTGGGCGCGGCCGTGCTGGTGGCGGGACTCGGCGGTACGGCGGTGGCGACCCGGGACGCGCGCAAGCGGGCGCGGAAGGTCGCGGGGCTGGACTGACGCCCGGCGGACCCGCGGGTGGCGCCGTTACACCCTCCCTCTGTCTGTCAAGAGGCCGCGACCTGCGAAGGAGCAGTCCCACGGCGGGAGTTGACGGAACCGGACGACGCCATTCGCAATGGCCACGCAGCAACGACGGCTTCGCGCCACCCCTCCACCCACCCTGACGCTCACTCACAACTGCGCGACTACGACGACTGAGTAGCCGTACTCAGGCCACCGATCCGCAGGTCACGTAGCGTCAGGGGGCCGCAGTTGCCCAGGTGGACGCGAATGCGGGCCGTGAAGGAGAGGTGAAGCTTGGTCGAGTGGTAGCACAGCTGTCGCATAAGGCAGTTGGGACTGTCACAGGAAGCGACTAGAGTGATTGCGTTGCGGAGAGGAACGCTCAAGGGGTGCGGTCGCCCGGGGGCGGGCGACGAAAACGGGGAGGGGAAGGCATCATGCCTCCTGTTGACGGTGGAGGGGGCTTCAGGGCAAGCCTGGAAGCGCTCGGAACGTTCAAGAAGCGTGTGGACGGGGTGCTTTCGACCTTCGAGAGCTCACCGGGCAGCGCGCACAAGGTCGGGGCGCACGAGCTCACCCAGGCATCCTTCGGCGGTGCCGGGAGTTTCGGCGAGGCCAAGGGTCTGCACGCACAGTACGAGCGGGTCCACGAGCGTCTCACCGCGCTTTCCAAGAACCTGGGCCTCCAGATCGAGGCGCTCCAGATCGCTGTGAGCGCCGCGCACAACAACTTCCACAACGTGGACGAGGACCAGCGGCGCCGATTCTGGGAGATCCAGACGCAGGTCAGTCGTGAGCACGCCCAGGCGCTGCAGGAGCAGCAGGCCGCGGAGGCCGCGAAGAACGGCAAGCCCGAGCAGGGGCGTTCCGACGACAAGCAGTCCAAGGCCGGGTACTGATGGGTGACGAGCAGAAGCAGCCGAATCCGCACGAGGCGGAACTGACGCAGGTGGCCCAGCAGGTCGGCGTCATCGATGCGGCCAACATCGCGTCGAATGCGATGAACGGCATATTCGGTGGCCATGTCCGTTTCTTCGGCAAGACCGACTTCGAGAACCACCGCCTCAACGACATGATCGACATGGTCGAGACCGCGAGTCCGGAGCACCTGGAGACTGCGGGCAAGGCCCTATGGGACGCTCGCGATGCCATCAGTGACGCGGCCGAAGAGCTCAGCGGCCATATCGGCAACGTCGATTGGGAGGGCGACTCCGGTCAGGCCTTCCGTGACTGGGGCAACGACCTCGTCACCTACGCCGTCAACCTCGCGTCCTTCGCGGAGGTCGCCGGGACCCAGATCTCGGCCGCCGCCATGGGCCTGGCTTCCGTCCGTAGCGCCATGCCACCGCGCGACACCCGGCTCGACTCCCAGACGCCCGCAGAGATTCCGATGCCTGCGCGCGTCGCGGGCAACAAGCAGTACGCCGCTGCGGTCAACGTCGAGAAGGACCGCCAAGAGGCGATCAACCAGATGAATCGGTTGTCGTCCTTCTACTCGGTGTCGGAGGAGGCACTGGCGGCACAGGAACCGCCTACGTTTTTGCAGGCTATGCCGGATGTGGGGGTGCCCAAGCCGCAGCCGACGTCTAAGGATCCGTGGCTTGACCCCGGCAAAACGCAAGAAAGCCAGAGCCTTGGCGGTACTCAGGATCTTACGACTCACCATCACGCTTCGAGCGTGGTGACTAACCATCCGACTTCGGTCGACACCACTCCGACGGTCAGGCACGTGGATGACTCACGTACCCACCCGGACGTGAATGTCGGTACGAAGATCGACGGTGTGGGCACCCTGCCGTCCCAGGAGATCACGAAGCCGGCGACCAACCTGCCTCCGTCGATGCCCGCTTCGGGCGGAGGTAACGGCGGGACGATTCCGCCTTTGGTCTCGGGCGCGGTTCCTCCTGCTTTCGGCACCTCGACGGGACGCACCTCGGGATTCGGCGGAGCGACCGGGAGCAGATCCCCGATTTCGGCGCAGGGACGTGCGGTCAACCCCGGTGGCGTGACCGGCGGGCGTGGCAACACAGGCCCGATGGGGCGTGCCGCCGCAACAGGGCAGTCGGGCATCCGGAGTGGTGAAACAGCGGCAGGCAGATCACCCCTCGGTCGGGCCATCTCCGGCGGAACGCCTCGCCCGGTCGGCGGGCCGACGGGAGGCCAGGCCGGCGGGCCGACTTCCACAGGGGCGGCACGTGGCAACGGCGTCGTCGGAGGAAAGCCCACCACAGGCGCTGCCTCGGGAGTGAGCGGCCCCAGGGTGCCTCGCGGCACGGTCGTCGGTGCCGAGGGTAACTCCAACTCCCGTACGCCTGCGGGCAAGATCGGCCAGCGCGGGGTGATCGGGGCGCCGAAATCCGCCCCGGGCGCGCGCCCGGGACAGTCTGGTCGACCCGTCGTGGGCAACTCCGACGGTGTGGTCGGCACTCCCAGGAGCCGACCTTCCAATGTCAGGGGCGCCGACGGCACCGGAGGCGCACCGGGGGTAGCGAAAGGGTCGGCGGGAAGTCGACGCAGTACGAACCGAGAAGACCGCGAGGGCGAGCGCGAGCAAGATGCGCAGCGGCGCAACACGCCGCCCGTGACCGACTGACCACGAGCGAGGATCAGCAGAAGCATGACAGGGACCAGCCCGCGTGGCAGATCGACCGCGTTCCTCCGAGGACGTGCCGGAAGACGAGTGTCGGCCGTGTGTGCCGCACTTGGCGCTTTCGCCATTGTGTCTTCGGGGCTGGCTCCGAGCGCGGTTGCCGCCGATGTCCAGTCGAAGCAGTGGTACCTGGACATTATGGACGCGAAGGGGATGTGGAAGGTAAGCACCGGCAAAGGCGTCAAGGTTGCCGTGCTGGACACTGGTGTAAACCCGGACACTCCATCCCTCAAGGGCCAGGTGCTCGTGGACGGGGTGCATCAGGCCGTCTCGTACAACGCCACCAACGACTATCTGGGCCACGGGACCACCATGGCGGAGATGATTGCCGGCACTGGCGCCGGAGGCGGTCTGCAGGGCCTGGCCCCCGGTGCGAAGGTCGTGCCTTACCGGGTGCTGACCAAGGGCGTGAAGAACAAGACCGACGTAAAGAAGACGCCTTCGACCGCCGATGCGATCAAGGCTGCAGCGGACAGCGATGCCCAGATCATCAGCATGTCGTTCGGCGGCGACATCCTTGACCCGGACGAGGCCAAGGCCGTTAAGTACGCCCAATCCAAGGGCAAGTTGATGTTCGCCGCTACGGGAAACGATGCTGAGACCAAGAACTTCATCGGCTACCCCGCCGCAGACCCGTACGTCGTCGGCGTAGCCGCAGCCGACAAGGACGGCAAGGTGGCCGACTTCTCGGAGCACGGCAACTACGTCGATCTGGCGGCCCCGGGTCGCAACGTTCCGGTGTGGTGCGACGCGACATTCAAGTCGTACTGCGTCAGCGGTGGTACCAGCGCAGCGACCGCCCTGACCTCTGCCTCCGCCGCCCTAATCTGGTCCGCGCACCCCAACTGGACGGCCAATCAAGTCCTGGCCACCCTCATCGACACCGCAGGCCGCGACTGGCCGAAGAACAAGCCGAGCAACTACCTCGGCTACGGCCTGATCCGCCCCCGCAAGGTGCTGGAGAACAGCAGCATCAACCCGGGTGCCGCCGGCACGGACCCGCTCAGCTTCGAGAACGGAACCGGCGTCACGGGCGCCTCGCCCTCCGCCTCCGCCTCCGCATCGACCTCGCCCAAAGCCCCCAACCCCACCTCGGGCGGCCAGACTTCAGCCGCAGCCTCGACCTCCGACTCGTCCGGCAACACCACACTGTGGATCGCACTCGGCGCCGCAGCGGCCGTAGTCGTGCTCGGCGGTGGAGCCTTCGCGGTGGCTCGTTCGCGGCGAGGCGCATGAGAGCTTGTACACCGGGCTCACCCGACCAACCAGCGCTTCACCACTCGGTGTTGCGTCCCAGAAACACCAACCTCTCTCGCGAAAGGGAGTGCCGAGATGGCTGACGGCCGCAAGCTTGATGACGCACATGTACAAAAGCTCCAGACGAACGTCATCGACAGGTACGACAACGTCAAGAAGCACCTGCAGAAGCTCCAGGGCTGCATCGACATGATCGAGGCGAACTGGACGGGCCACGGTGCCAACGCCTTCAAGACCAAGCAGCACGAGATCAACGACCACATGGTCGGGATCGGCCGCATGCTCGACGACTTCCTGAACGGAATTCACCTCACCAAGCAGGACAAGGACAAGTTGGAGGACGAACTCCACTCCACGATCTCCAGCATCGAAGTGGACGCCGGTGCGAAGACCTCGGCGCTCAACCTCTACTGACCGCCCCGAGCGTCGCACCCCGGACCGCGAGGTCCCTCTCACATCGTCAAGGAGATGAGGAATCATGACCGGCACGCCGCACATGCAGGATCTTGCCGTCAAGTACGGCACCCTGGACGCGCTCGCCACTGAACTCGGCAACCTGGCCAAGCAGTTGGAGAGCGACCTCACGGCGCTGAAGAAGGGCGTCCACGACGCGGCCGAGGGCTGGGCCGGTGACGCCTACGAGTCCTTCAACCGGAAGTCGAGGGAGTGGGACGGCCACACCTCCGCCATTCACCAGGCGTTGCTGTCCATCACGCAGAAGGTCCACCAGGCCGGCGGCGACTACCGCGGCGGCGACAAGAAGGCCGCCAGCTTCTTCGAGTAGGACAGGCTGACAACAGCAACACCGGGGTGGGCACGCACGGGAGGTGCCCACCCCGGTGTTTGCGTTCCGGGCTGAACTCACAGCTTGCCGAAAACCACGCCCCGCCAGGTCCAGCCCCACTTCAGGACGGTGTTCTGCAGGGGGTCGCGCAGTTCCGCGCTATCGAAACGGAATGTTTCCATCGCCCGCCGCCGTAACGGATGACGTATGGAACGTCGGGTTGATTGAGGCCGAGCAGAGCCATCCGCAACTCCTCGCCCGTAACCGACGAAAATCCGTCGGAAACCGCTACGACGTCGCACCGTCGCCGGGCCACGGCAACGCGAAGTGCGAGGGTATCGGCCGCATGACCAAGCTCATGCTCGCACCACCCACGGCTTCCGTAAGCCCGCCAACGAGCGTTACGCACACGAACCCGTCGTTTTTCATCAGTCGCTCCCGTAGCGGGGCAGTTCCTTGGGAAAGTCGCGGGGTTCCTTGCACTCGCCCAGCTTGTAGGTGTGTTGGGCGAGCTGATACGCGAAATCGGTCAGGGTCTGTCGTAGCGGAATGCTCTTGGTGTGGGCAGGATTGCTGATCCAGGTCTCACCGACCACTGCGTACGGTTGGGAGGAGTTGTACGAAGGGACGCTGCGCGGAGCACAGGGCACGTACACCGATGAAGTGTTTTCGCTGGAATCGATCTGGGCCAGGGCTTCTATCTTGCCCACGGAGACGCGGATGAGCTGATTCTGCTTCCCGGTACCTCGAAAGTGTTTGAGCCATTGATCACGGGATACCGGCTCGACCTGCGCCGTCCCGGACAGAATCGAATCGTTGCTGGTGGTCACATGGCACGAGAAAGTGAGATTGTACCCGGCACCCTGGCTGCCGAATCCGCTGTCGGCCGATCGGGCCTTTGGTAGCACTTGCTTGACCGTGTCCCGCTCAAGGGTGCCGTCGCACATTTTGTTCGGGAGTAGATAGAGGCCTTTGTTCAGGAAAGTCCAACCAGCGCCGCAGAACAGCCCGATAACCGACAGGATTAGGATGGCAGCTTTTACGCTTGGCCAGATGGGGGGTTGCGTTCTGCTCGTCTGCGACGTCTCCATCAGGGACGCTCCTTCGTGTTGCTCAGGTACTCACTACTGGCGTCCCATCCTTCGTTGACGGCGTTGCCGACGATATCGGCGGTGCCATCTTTGGGCAGGTCCGCATGGTGCCGAGCGAGTGCGTCGTCGGTTGACCACTGTGTTTGCTGGTTGACGGAGTCTCGCATGGCGTACAGGTCCTTGGCGCTCGCGTACAGCCCTTCATCCTTGGCTCCATGCATCTGCTGGCCTTCAAGAAGACGGTCAACGGCCCCACCCGCAACGGCTCCGGCTGCTCCGCCGACCACGGAACCCATGACCTCGCCGCCCAGATGCTCGGGGAGCTTGAGGCCCGTGAAAGCGATACTGACCCAACTCTTGGCGGCATTCCCCTTCTGGGTCAGAGCATTGTTGTAGTCCGCCTCGCCGTCGACGGCGGCCTTGACATCACCGTCTGCCACGGAATGCCCGACGATACCCTCGATGGTGCCCGCATTCTTGCCGATATCCGCGAGAACCTGATCGCGGGGGCCGTCGAACAAGGACGGGTCGGCAAGGTGTGATTCGAGCAGGCTGCCGGTGTAAATGCTTTCCCCGTAGATAATCCCGGCCCTGCCTGCAGGGTCCGTGGATGTCGCGGAAAGGAACCTCACCACGTCTGCGACGTGTTCCCCCTGGAAGGCGTCGGGCCATTCGCTGTTCGTAAGGAAAACAGCATTCGAGTGAGGACCGGCCAGGGCCTGGCTGATCTCCGGCATATAAGCAGCAGCCATGTCTCCGAAGCTCTCGCCCAGACCCCTGGCCACCAGGTCCGCACCCCCGCCAGGCTGCGCCACCGCCTCCACGATGTTCGCCATGATCTGTACTTGAGCCACGCTGTGTCCCGGTGCCTTGGTGGTGGTGTCACCGTCGGGAACTCCCGTGACGGCGGCTTCCAGGGCACGACCGAGGGACTCACCTCGGTCCGTGTAGCCGGTGGTGCCGAGCATGTGCTCCAGATCCGACTTGGACCCGAAGGCGTGCTCCGCCGCCTCGGGATTGTGGGAGAGTCCGTCGAACAGCCCCTTCAATGGGTCTCTGCCGTTCCCGTCGCCGAAGACGAGATCCACGGCGTCGTACCCCTTGACCCACAGGTCATGGGTGCCCGCGTCCCCTGCTGCCTTGTCCGCCTTGAACAGCTTCTCCCGGTAGTCGTCGAGGAACTCGGTGTCGTACTCGCCCTTGCCCATGAGGCTGCTGATGATCTGGGAGCCCAGGGCGCCGACGGGGTTGGGCGAGTCGGCGGCGCGGAAGTTCGTGTTGCGCTCGGCGACGAGGTCCTTCTTCCAGTCCCGCATGGCGTCTGAGTCAGAGAAGGATGCCGTGGCCAGAGTCAGGCTCAGGTTTGCCTGTAGGTCCTTCATGGTCGTGAGCTCCGAGCCCCTGGCACCAGCGTGGACGGAGGTCATCTCGGTCCAGAACTGGAGCGTCCCCTTGGCCCCCAGTCGGGTCGCGAACTGCTCAGCGAAGAGGGAGTCGCTGTGGTACTTCTCCATCGTGCGGTTGAAGGCTGCGATGTCGTCGAGGCTCATGTCGGCCGGGTCCTTGGCCATCTTCGCCAGTTTCTCCGCAGCCGCGACGGCGTTTGCCGCCTCATCCCGGTTCACGTAGGAGGCATCGGCGAAGCCGTACTCGGTCTCGTCGACAAGAAGCCTCAGAACCTTCGCGGCGCTCTGGTCGCTCTGTGTCGCCTTGGTCAGGATGCCTTGGATCTCGTCGCGGAAGTCGTCCACCGTTCCCTGATCCGTCACGCCGGTCTTTCCGCTGGGGTCGGACGCCCAGTCGGGCCGGGTGTTCCCGGCGACGGTGAACGTGCCGTCGCCGGTGTCGATCACGCTGAGGTTCTGCCGGGAGGCCCGCGTGATCGCGTCGTTCAACTGGGTACGGAAACCGATGAGTTCGCCACGAGTATCGGCGAGGATCTTCGTGATGGAGTCGGCCTGGGTATGGGCGTCGGCGAACTCGGCGGCAGTCTTGTCGACGAACTCGCGGGTGACAGTGGCGTTGACGCCGGACCAGTTGGCTTTGTCCGCCCTGCCCTTGAGGTTGCGCTCCGCGTCCCCCTTGAGGGTCGCGAGCTTTGTCGTCATCTGTTCCCAGTCGGTGATCGCCTCGCCGAGCTTCGAGAAGTTACCGAAGCGGAGAGCGTCGAGGTCCATCAGCGGTCCGTCCTGTGGTCGAAGCCTTTGTCCAACAGGGAGATGCTGCTGAGTGTGCCCGCGATGTAGCTTTCGTCGCCCGCGTGCTGGTTCTTGGTGAACCGCAGGTGGTTCGAGATGTGCGCGCAGGCGTCCAGCAGGGACTGCACCTGGTCGACCCAGCGCCCTGCGACATGATCGAGAGCCCCACCGAGCGCGAAGCCTTCGTCCTTGAGTCCGCCGGCGGCAGTCATGGAGGCGACACGGGCGTAGTCGCTGTACTGCCCGAAGTCGTCGAACAAGTCCTGTGCCGCCGAGCCGACCGCGGCCAGGTCCTTCTGGCTGACAGTGAGGTCGCCCCACGCGCTCTTACCCCCGCCCCCGCCCCCGCCGCCTCCCGAGGGCGCGAGCTGGTTGAGTCGCATGTGCGCCGACTGCTTCTGAGCCGCCTCGGACTTCAGCTGCTCCCACTCGTCCCACGCCATGCGCGGCCCCTCCCCGTTGGCCTGCTCCGCCCTCGTCCTGGCGAAGGCCGGCGAGCTACCTCGCGTGCTTCGACATGGCGGAACCGATCTCTCAATTTACCAATGGATCAGCTTCACTTGACCGATTCCAAACGGGAACGACCAACCTCCGCATCCCCTCCACAGGCCATTCGAGTCACTGCGGCGGAGGTGACCAGGAGCCTGGGCCTTCGAAACCACGGCCCCACGCGTGGCAGCACCGCAAGTCCCTGACACCGCGCAGGATCGCCCGGCTGCGGAATCGCGGCCGACGGCAACCGCGCGTTCACTCACAACCGCGCGTTCATCCGCAACCGCAGCTCAACTCGCCTGCTCGCACCCCTGCTTGGCCATCGCCTTCGGGAAGTAGGCGCCCAGGAACGAGCGCATCGCATCCCGCCGCTGCGAGGTCTTCGCGGGAACCTTCTCCTGGAGCTGCACCAACGTGACGAACTTGCGCCGGCTGCCTTCGTACGTGCACGCGGCCACCGCCAAGGCTCCGTTGTCCGCCACCCTTGCGCTGTCACCGATGTCGACGACGGACGCGGGGTTGCCGAGACGTACCAGGGCCCGGTCCTGGACCTTGATGGGGTCGGTCTCCGCGGGAACGACATCGCCCGACAGGTAGACGATCAGCTTGCCGTCCACCGACAGACGGCAACGCGGGCTCTCCTGCCCGGAGTTGTACGCGCGCTCGGTGAGCTTCTGCCCGTCCGGCAGGAAGGGGGACAGGAGATCCGAGTCGACGGCCACCCCACAGACCTTGTCCGGAACGGCGTAGGCGCGTGCGTCCAAGTCCGTGCAGCCAGCCGTAGCCAGGTTAAGGACAAGGACAAGGAGCGCCACCGCAGCAGTCGCGTGCCGCCGCACCGAAGGCCCCGATACACCCGTGGTCACTGATCGCCCGTCAGTCCTTGAGCCCGTGCGTTGCCGTCGAAAGCGGCACCGTTGATCTCGGACGTCAATGTGTACCTGTTGCTGTTTCCGTGGTTCGGATTGGCGTCGATCCACAGGCCGCTGAGTTTCTGCAACTGGTTCTCCCGCGCGGTGAACACCTCGCGGTTCCTCCCAGAGCTTGAACGCCCGGTCGCCGATCGCGTCCAGATCCTTGTGGTCGACGGTCAGATCACCCTGCGGTGTGCTGCCGCCGCCACCGTCCGTCGGAAGCTGATCGATCCGCATGCGCGCCGACCGCTTCTGCGCTGCCTGACTCTTCAGCTGTTCCCACTCGTCCCATGCCACGTGTGGCTGCCTTCCCCGTGCCCCTGTAGGCCCCCGCCCGTCGGACGGGACCAGTCCGTCAACCCACCCAACAGGCCGACCAAGAGCCTTGGTTCAAGGCGCCGGGACGGCCTTGGTCGGTTGCCGTCACGTCCGCGGCGCTCGTACCGCCCACCCTCAGTACTCCCCTTCGGGCATCAACCCCGTCTGCACCAAGGGCTTCCCCCGCTTCCGTGACACGAACACCCCGCGCCCCGCGGGCATCGGCCGCGGCCGCACCCCGCCCAGCACGTCGCCCTCGCCGGGGTCGCCCGCCAGGACGACGCCCTGGGCGCCCAGTTCCTGCATCCGCTGCATGAACGGCTCGTACGCGGCGCGTCCGGCGCCCGCCGTGGAGCGGGCGATGATGAAGCGGACGCCGACGTCACGGGCGAACGGCAGCATCTCCGTGAGGTTGCCCAGCGGGTTGCCGCTGGACGTGGAGACGAGGTCGTAGTCGTCCACGACGACGTACACCGTCGGGCCCTGCCACCAGCTCCGCTCGCGGAGTTGCCGGGCCGTGACGTCCGCGGTCGGGGTGCGGCGCTGCATCAGGTCCGCCAGGGCGACCATGTGATGGTCCATGGCGTTCGACATGGGGATGTACTCGGCGAGGTGCGAGGACGGCGTCGCGTCCAGCAGGGAGCGCCGGTTGTCGATGACGAAGAGCTTCGCCTCGTCGCCGGTGTACCGCTCCGTCACCTGCTTGATCAGCAGCCGCAGCAGGTTCGACTTGCCCGACTCGCTCTCGCCGAAGACGAGGAGGAACGGGTCCTGCTCGAAGTCGACGAAGACCGGCTCCAGGTTGTTCTCGTCGATGCCGAACGCGACCCCGCGCTGCGGCAGGCGGTCGCCCGGCGGAAGCTGCGCCGCGGCCAACTCGCGCGGCAGCAGCCGTACTTCGGGCGCACCCGGCGCCTCCCAGTGCCGGGACACCTCGGTCGCGAGCGCCTGGGTGGCGTCCGCCAGGTCGGTGTCCGAGACCAGGCCGTCGATGCGCGGCACCGCCCCCATGAAGTGCAGCCGCTGCGGCGACACACCGCGTCCGGGGACACCGGTCGGGACGTTCACCGCCACCTTCCGGTCGATCTCGGAGTCCATCGTGTCGCCGAGCCGCAGTTCGAGGCGGTTCATCAGGTGGTCCTTGAGGTTCGCGCGGACCTCCATCGACCGGGACGCGCTGAGCACCAGGTGGATGCCGAAGCCCAGGCCGCGCGCGGCGATGTCCAGCACCGCCGCCTCCAACCCCTCATAGTCCGCACGGAAGTTGCCCCACCCGTCGATGACGAGGAAGACATCGCCCCAGGGCTGGTCCGTGACCGAGATCTGGCCGCGCGCCCGGCGGGACCGGAACTCCGCGATCGACGGGATGCCCGCCGAGCGGAAGTACTCCTCGCGGCGCGTCATCACGCCGTACACCTCGGAGACCGTGCGCCGGACCTTCTCGGGGTCGAGGCGGGAGCCGATGCCGCCCACGTGCGGCAGGCCGGCCACCGAGGACAGACCGCCGCCGCCGAAGTCGAGGCCGTAGAACTGGACTTCGTGCGGGGTGTGGGTCAGGGCGAAGGCGCAGATCAGGGAGCGCAGGAGGGTGGACTTGCCGGACTGCGGGCCGCCGACGATCTGCATATGGCCGGCCGCGCCCGAGAAGTCGATCCACAGGTGGTCGCGGCGCTGCTCGTACGGCTTGTCGACGAGGCCGACCGGGACCACCAGCCGGCTCGCGCCCTCGTAGCCGGGCTGGGTGAGTCCGCGGCCCGGCACCGCCGTGAGGCCGGGCAGGAGTCCGTCCAGCGAGGGCGGGCTGTCGAGCGGCGGCAGCCACACCTGGTGGGCCGCCGGACCCTGCGCCTCAAGGCGGCGCACGATGACGTCGAGCACCGTGTCGGCGAGCGCGTCGTCGACGTCCGGGGACTCGCTGCGCTGCTGCGGAACCGCCGTGTAGTGCACCGGCACCTCGGCCGCCGTGAACAGCACCGGCCGCCGGTCGACCGGCAGTTGACCGGCACCGAACGACGCCTGCGGGGCGTCCGAGCGGTACGTACCGGACACGTAGGCGGCCTTGAACCGCACCATCTCGTCCGTGCCGTACTTCAGGAAGCCGGACCCGGGGACGTTCGGGAGTTCGTAGGCGTCCGGCACGCCCAGCGCGGCCCGCGACTCGGCCGCCGAGAAGGTGCGCAGACCGACGCGGTACGACAGATAGGTCTCCAGACCGCGCAGCCGGCCCTCCTCCAGGCGCTGCGAGGCCAGCAGCAGATGCACGCCGAGCGAGCGGCCGATCCGGCCGATCTGCACGAACATCTCGATGAAGTCCGGCTTGGCGGTGAGCAGTTCGCTGAACTCGTCGATCACCAGCACCAGGGAGGGGATCGGCTGGAGCGGGGCGCCCGCGGCGCGCGCCTTCTCGTAGTCGTGGATGTTGGCGTAGTTGCCCGCGTCGCGCAGGAGTTGCTGGCGGCGGTTGAGCTCGCCGCGGATGGAGTCGCCCATGCGGTCGACCAGCGTCAGATCGTCCGCGAGGTTGGTGATCACGGCCGCCACGTGCGGCATCTGCGCCATGCCGGCGAAGGTGGCGCCGCCCTTGAAGTCCGCGAGGACGAAGTTCAGGGTCTCCGAGGAGTGGGTGACCGCGAGGCCGAGGACCAGGGTGCGCAGCAGCTCGGACTTGCCGGAGCCGGTGGCGCCCACGCACAGTCCGTGCGGGCCCATGCCCTCCTGCGCGGCCTCCTTGAGGTCTAGCATCACGGGCCGGCCGTCCTCGCCGAGCCCGATCGGCACCCGCAGCCGCTCGGCCAGCGAACGCGTCCGCCAGGTGCGCTTGGTGTCCACGGAGGCCGCGTCACCGAGGTTCAGCAGATCGGTGAACTCCAGGTTGGCGAGCAGCGGTTGATCGTCGTCCCCACCGGACGCCATCCGCAGCGGCGCCAACTGCCGCGCGAGCGCCTCGGCGGACTCGTACGAGAGAGCGTCGGGCGTCCCCTCGTAGACGTCTCCGTGATCGGACTCCAGATGTACCGACGTCGGCTGTACGACGATGGAGAGCTCGCCGCGGGTCGCGGCCGGTTCGCCGGGGACGACGTCGACGAGCGTCACACCCTGGAGGCCCTCGGGGTTGGCGAGGACCGAGTCGGGGGGCAGCGAGACCCCGTCGAGGACGACGACGATGTGCGGCTCGTCCGGCAGCGGTGTCGCGTCGGGGTGGAAGCGCGGACGTCCGGTCAGCCGGGCGGAGATCAGGTTCTCCAGCTCGCGGATGTCGCTGTCGATCAGCCGGCGGCTGCCCGCGCCGTCCGTGGCGCCGGGCGCCTGCGCGTGCGGCAGCCACTTGGCCCACTCCCAGTGCGGCAGGGCCTCCCTGGCCGCCGCGACCACGATCACCAGGTCCTCGGGCGAGTGCAGCGCGGCCAGCGAACCGGCCAGCGCCCGGGCGGAGGACCGTACGGACCGCGCCTCGCCGCTGATGGTGAGGCAGGAGAAGGCGCGCAGGGACACCGCCATCGGCAGGTCGTCGAGGGTGCCGTGGACGGACAGGAAGCGCTGCATCGCGCCCGCCGTCAGCGGCTCCAGCTGATCCACCCCGCCGGTCTCGGGGGCGATGAGCGCGGTGGCCAGCGACTGCCGGCCCAGGCCGATGCGCACCTGGCCGAAGTCCTCGTCGCCCGGCCGCCGTTCCCACACCCGGCTGCCCTCGGCGACCAGCGCCCAGAGCTGCTCGGGGGAGGGGTGGAGGTAGTACTGCGCGTCGCGCTGCGCCCGCGCGGTGTCCAGGGCGGTCCGCCGGGTCTGCGCCAGGTAGCGGAGGTAGTCGGTGCGCAGATCCGCCAGCTGACCCTGGTTGCCGCGGCGGAAGCGGACCACCATCGCGATGGACATGGCCACCGTCGAGACGATCATCACCATGCCCATGATCTTCATGAACGGCTGTCCGCTCGTGAAGAAGAACACCACCGAGCCGCCCATGCCGAGCGTCGGCAGCAACTGCATCAGGACGCTCTCCTGATGCCCCCGGGGCAACTCCGGCGGAGGTTGCAGAACGATCTCGTCCGTGGGCACCTCGGACGGCAGCGCGCGCGGCGGGCGCTTGACGACGATGTGGCTCACTGCTCACCAATTCCCTTGCGCGGCCCCGGGACTACCGTCCGCCACCCCGTGTCAGGCGGACGCAGGCCGCCGCGCGATCCTACTGACTTCGCGCGGGACGGGTGAGCGGTAGGGTGCCGGATGTTCGCGTGAGCACACGCCGACCAGGCTGCAAAAACAGGGCATTCCGCACGATGTGAAGGTCTGCGGAACGCCCCGCGCGACACCTTCACGACGCAGACGCACCATCACCATTGAGGGGGATCAACAGGTGAGCATCACGGCCTCCGCGGCGGGCGGGCCCGGTACCGGAGCCCCTGTCGGCACCGGCCCGGGGCTCGGTTTCTGCCGGGTCACGATCGTCGCGCCCGACAGTCGCATCGACGTGGCACTGCCCGACGACATCCCGGTCGCCGACATCTATCCGGAGATCCTCAGGCTCTCCCGGCAGAGCCCGGCCGAGGGCGCCCCGGTCGGCTATCACCTGGTACGCCGGGACGGCACCGTCCTCGACAGCTCCCGCACGTTCGCCGGCCAGCGCATTCTCGACGGCGAACTCCTCACCCTGCGCCCCTTCTCCGAGTCGCTCCCGCCGGCCGTGTTCGACGACGTGTCCGAGGCGGTCTCGGCCGCGGTGACCCGCGAACACACGCTGTGGGACGGCGAGTTGACCCGTGCCGCCGGCCTCGTCGGCGGCGGTGTCCTGCCGGCCCTGCTCGCCTTCGTCGCCTGGACCGCCGACCCGCGCCACGACATGAACAGCCTGCCCGGCATCCTCGCCGCCGTCGTCGGCGTCCTGCTGGTCGTCCTGGCCTGCGTCCGCGCCCGGGTCTACGACGACCGGTCCTCGGCCATCGCACTGGGCCTCGGCGCCCTGACCGACATCGGGGTGGCCGGCTCGGGCCTCCTGCCGCTCACCGACGGCCAGGGGATCGGCAAACTCCAATTCCTCCTCGCGTGCGCGGCCGTACTGGTGGCCGCGGTCGTCCTCACCCTGTGCTCACCCGGCGGGGACGCGCCGTTCGTCGCCCTCGTCTTCGCGTCCGCGGTCGGCCTGATCGTCGCGTTCATCGCGATCCGGGCCCACTGGACACCGTCGGAGATCGCCGCCCTGTGCGCTCCGGTCGCGGTCGGCGCGCTGGCCTTCCTGCCGGGCCTCTCGATGCGCTTCGCCCGCCTGCCGATCGGCTTCGACCCCCCGAACACCGCCCCGCGCAGCGCGTACGGCGCCGAGCCCGCCGTCCAGGAAGCCGTCGACACCGAACGCGTCGCCGCCCAGGCGCGCCGCGGTCACGAACTCCTCGTCGGCCTCGTCGGCGGCTGCGCGGTCACCGCCGTCGGCGCCTCGGCCGTCCTCGGTTTCTCCGACGACGTCTGGGCCCAGCTGCTCGCCCTCGCGACCGGTGTCGCGCTGCTGATGCGTGCCCACCTCTTCCGCTACACCGCGCAGGTCGCCCCCGTCCTGGCCGCCGGACTCGGTTCCCTCGTGCTGCTCGGCCTGGGCCTCGCGCTCAACCCGCCGTACTCCCTGATCCACGAGGCGCTCCACGGCGACCGCGGCGGCCTCGACCTCCGTACGGTCTGGCTCGTCGCGGCGATCGCGGCGGCCACCGCGCTGGTGACCGCGCTCGGCCTGATCGTCCCGCGCAGCGGTCTCACCCCGTTCTGGGGGCGTTTCCTGGAGATCGCCGAGGGCTTCGTCCTGCTGACGCTGGTGCCGCTGGCGCTCGCCGTCTTCGACGTGTACGCGACGGTCCGCTCACTGACGAGCTGACCCGGCGTCACCGACAGCCGAAGAGAAGCAGACGTACGACGACGCACTACCGGTGAAGACGACGCACTGCCGATGAAAAGGCGCCGAAAGGATCCGCCCGCGTGAGCTTCGGCCCACCCCCCTCCCAATACACCCACTCCGTCCTCACCCAGAACGACCAGCACAAGAAGCGCCGCCGGAACAGACTGCTCGGGCTGCTCGCGGTCGTCCTCGTGGCCGCCGCGGGCACGGCCGGCCTGCTGGCGGTCAGGGGCGACGACAAGACGAGGGCGACGACCGACAACGCCCCCGCGGCGAGCCCGGGACGCCTCGACGTCCGGGACACGGTCGAGAAGAAGCCCGCCACCACCACCGGCGACATGGCCTTCCGCTTCTCGACCGACGACGCGGTCGCCGGCGAGCACACCGAGATGCCCGGTACCTGGGCCACCGACAAGATCCTCGCCAAAGGCATCAACCAGACCCTGGTCGGCTTCAGGACGGGCACCGACGCCACTCCGGGCGACGAGGTGTGGAAACTCCGCCTGGCCGGCCCGATCTGCGGCTACACCCGCCGTGTGACCGGCGAGGACCGTACGGCCGTGGTCTTCAGGGACGGCAAGGACAAGGCGTCCCTCTGCAACCACGTCGCCTTCTTCGACCTCGACGACGGCAAGCGGATCTGGGAGCACGAGTTCCCCGTCTCCACGATCGGCGACGAACCGGGCACCCCGACGGACGGCGCCACCCAGGACACCCCGAGCGTCACCCTGACCCACGCCACCGTGGCCGTCACCTGGGGCGGCGGCACGGACGCGTACGACATGGACTCGGGCGAGCGGACCTGGCGTACGACGGAGTCCGGCTCGTGCCAGGACATGGGGGCCGCGGGCGGACGCGCCCTGCTGGTCCGTCTTGAGTGCTGGGACGACAGCACGACCGCCGCCTCCTGGCAGACGATCACCTACAAGGTGCGCAAGGTCGACCCCGGCACCGGCAAGGAGAAGTGGACGTACGCCGGGACCAAGGGCCTGCGGGATCTCGAACTGCCGTCGAGCGATCCGCCCGTCGTGGCGATCTCGGCGGGGGAGACGGGCTTCACCGAGCTGCTCTCCCTGGACGACCGGGGCACGGTGCGCGCCACGATCGGCCTGACCAGCGGCAACTACGTCGGCGACTGCTCCGACGCGGTCGACTACCTGGTCGTCGACGACTGCCAGACGATCGCCGTCGGCCTCGGCCAGGTCTTCGTCCGGAGCAAGGAGGCGGGCGCCCCGCACACCTCGAACTGGGTCATCGGCTTCGACCTGGCGACCGGGAGGACGACGGAGAAGTTCGAGTCCGGGCCCAACTCCCTGCTGTACCCGCTGCGCGTGAGCGGCGGCCGGCTCCTCGCGCTGCGGATGAGCGACGACCGTATCTCGCCGTCGGCACTCGTCGGCCTCGACCCGAAGACCGGCAAGGAGACCCCGTACCTCTACTTCGGGGTGCCGTCGGACGCCGACACCCTCACGACCCTGGACGCGAACGACATCGTCGTCCAGGACGGCCGGCTGTACTTCGCGGCCCACGCGGCGGACGGCCCCAGCAGCGGCAAGGCGTGGATCTGGCTGGTCCTGGGCATCGGGAGCAGCGCCACGAAGCAGTGACGGCACGATGCGACGACGGCAAAAGGGGCGGTACGCGTGCGCGTGCCGCCCCTTCTTCCCGCGTACGACCGTACGACCACTGCGACTACTGCTGCTGCTCCTCCGGAGCCGGCTCCAGATCGAACTCCCCGTCCCGCGCGCCCAGCACGAAGGCGGTCCACTCCGCCTCCGTGTACCGCAGCACGGTGTCCGGGTCGAGCGACGAGCGCATGGCCACCGCGCCGTCGGGCAGGTCGGCGATCTCGACGCGCTCCTCGTGGTCCTCCGTGCCCGGCGCGCTGCGCCACTCGACACCCGAGATGTCGAGGGCGTACAGCTCGTCCCGCTCCCGCTCCTTGCGTGCCTTGATCTCCTGCTCCGTCTCCGCCATGGCGAAGCGACCCCTTCCCGACGAACCGACGTGATCTGCGATCCACGTGTAGACGCAGATCACCCTAGTGGCCGTATCCGCCCCGGTCAGGGCCCTTCACAGACCTGGACCGAGGCATCCCCCCAGGCTGGTACGCTGTGTAGCGGCCGTTTGTGTACGCACCCTTGGAGCTCACCGCTCCGGAGGCAGCGCCCTACGGATCCCGCCTCCCGAGTTACGGAAGCTCCCCTGAGAAGTGGACCAGGGGCACTCGGTGGCACATCTCAGACTACGAGGAGTACGCGTGTCGCTCGACGCCGCTACGAAGAAGCAGCTCATCACCGAGTTCGGTCAGAAGGAGGGCGACACCGGCTCCCCCGAGGTCCAGGTCGCCATGCTCTCGCGCCGTATCTCGGACCTGACCGAGCACCTCAAGACCCACAAGCACGACCACCACTCCCGTCGTGGTCTGCTGATCCTGGTCGGTCAGCGCCGCCGGCTGCTCCAGTACCTGGCCAAGAAGGACATCCAGCGCTTCCGTGCGCTGGTGGACCGCCTGGGCATCCGCCGCGGTGCGGCGGGCGCCAAGTAAGACGCCGTGAAGGGGAGCGGTTCCCGAAACGATCGGGAGCCGCTCCCTTTGCCGTATGTGCGGATTGCCCGTACGTGCGGAAACGTGCGGAGTGTCACTCACGCTTTGTAGTGTGGTAGCACAACGCACGATGTGAGACGCAGGACGTACGACCCAGCACGACCCCGTGCGACAGAGCACGACCACGAAGAGGAGAAGCGCGCCTCGCAGCCGCCGGTCCTCGGTAGTGGCCCCCGGGCAGGAAAGCCCCGGGTGCTTCGATCGAAGACCGGCCCGCACCAGACAGCGCTTCTCCGCCACCGTCCCCCCGCCACACGGGCGGGGAGGGACGAAAGACGACAAGTAACGGAGAAAACGCTAGTGGAGAACGAGACCCACTACGCCGAGGCCGTCATTGACAACGGCACTTTCGGCACCCGCACCATCCGCTTCGAGACGGGCAGGCTGGCCAGGCAGGCCGCCGGCTCCGCCGTGGCGTACTTGGACGACGACACCATGGTGTTGTCGGCCACCACCGCCTCCAAGAAGCCCAAGGACAATCTCGACTTCTTCCCCCTCACGGTGGACGTCGAGGAGCGGATGTACGCCGCCGGCAAGATCCCCGGCAGCTTCTTCCGCCGCGAGGGCCGTCCCTCCGAGGACGCCATCCTCACCTGCCGCCTGATCGACCGCCCGCTGCGCCCGTCCTTCAAGAAGGGCCTGCGCAACGAGATCCAGGTCGTCGCCACGATCATGGCCCTCAACCCCGACCACCTGTACGACGTCGTGGCGATCAACGCCGCCTCCGCGTCCACGCAGCTGGCCGGTCTGCCCTTCTCCGGCCCGATCGGCGGCGTCCGCGTCGCGCTGATCAACGGCCAGTGGGTCGCGTTCCCGACGCACACCGAGCTTGAGGACGCCGTCTTCGACATGGTCGTCGCCGGCCGCGTCCTGGAGGACGGCGACGTCGCGATCATGATGGTCGAGGCCGAGGCAACCGAGAAGACCATCCAGCTGATCGCGGGCGGCGCCGAGGCGCCGACCGAGGAGGTCGTCGCCTCCGGTCTGGACGCCGCGAAGCCCTTCATCAAGGTGCTCTGCAAGGCCCAGGCCGACCTCGCCGCGAAGGCCGCCAAGCCGACCGGCGAGTTCCCGGTCTTCCTCGACTACCAGGACGACGTCCTGGAGGCCCTGACCGCCGCGGTCAAGAGCGAGCTCTCCCAGGCGCTCACCATCGCCGGCAAGCAGGAGCGCGAGGCCGAGCTGGACCGCATCAAGGAGATCGCCGCCGAGAAGCTGCTCCCGCAGTTCGAGGGTCGCGAGAAGGAGATCTCCGGTGCCTACCGCTCGCTGACCAAGTCCCTGGTGCGCGAGCGCGTCATCAAGGACAAGGTCCGCATCGACGGCCGCGGCGTCACGGACATCCGTACGCTCGCCGCCGAGGTCGAGGCCATCCCGCGCGTGCACGGATCCGCGCTGTTCGAGCGTGGCGAGACCCAGATCCTGGGCGTCACCACCCTCAACATGCTCCGCATGGAGCAGCAGCTGGACACCCTCTCCCCGGTGACCCGCAAGCGCTACATGCACAACTACAACTTCCCGCCGTACTCCGTCGGCGAGACCGGCCGCGTCGGCTCCCCGAAGCGCCGCGAGATCGGCCACGGCGCGCTCGCCGAGCGCGCGATCGTGCCGGTCCTCCCGACGCGCGAGGAGTTCCCCTACGCGATCCGTCAGGTCTCCGAGGCCCTCGGCTCGAACGGCTCGACGTCCATGGGCTCGGTCTGCGCCTCCACCATGTCGCTGCTGAACGCCGGTGTGCCCCTCAAGGCCCCCGTCGCCGGTATCGCCATGGGCCTGATCTCCCAGGAGATCAACGGCGAGACGCACTACGTCGCCCTCACCGACATCCTCGGTGCGGAGGACGCCTTCGGCGACATGGACTTCAAGGTCGCCGGCACCAAGGAGTTCGTCACCGCCCTCCAGCTCGACACCAAGCTGGACGGCATCCCCGCCTCCGTCCTGGCCGCCGCCCTCAAGCAGGCCCGTGACGCCCGCCTCCACATCCTCGACGTGATGATGGAAGCGATCGACACGCCGGACGAGATGTCCCCGAACGCCCCGCGGATCATCACCGTCAAGATCCCCGTGGACAAGATCGGCGAGGTCATCGGCCCGAAGGGCAAGATGATCAACCAGATCCAGGAGGACACCGGCGCCGACATCACGATCGAGGACGACGGCACCATCTACATCGGTGCCGCGCAGGGCTCGCAGGCCGAGGCCGCTCGCGCAGTGATCAACGGCATCGCCAACCCGACCATGCCGGAGGTCGGCGAGCGCTACCTGGGTACGGTCGTCAAGACCACCACCTTCGGCGCGTTCGTGTCGCTGCTCCCGGGCAAGGACGGTCTGCTGCACATCTCGCAGATCCGCAAGCTCGCCGGTGGCAAGCGCGTGGAGAACGTCGAGGACGTGGTCGGCGTGGGCCAGAAGGTCCAGGTCGAGATCGCCGAGATCGACTCCCGCGGCAAGCTCTCCCTCATCCCCGTCATCGAGGGTGAAGAGAACGCCGAGGACGACAAGAAGGACGACGACGACAAGTGACGTCGACCAGCTCCACGACGACGGCCCGCACCTCCTCGGAGGCGCGGGCCGTCGCCCGTACCCAAACCCTCATCCAGGGCACCAACGGCATCGGCACGGTCCGTAAGACCACCCTCCCGGGCGGCCTGCGCATCGTCACCGAGACGCTGCCCTCGGTCCGCTCCGCGACCTTCGGCATCTGGGCACACGTGGGCTCCCGCGACGAGACACCGTCCCTGAACGGCGCCACGCACTACCTGGAGCACCTCCTCTTCAAGGGCACGCACAAGCGCAGCGCCCTGGACATCTCCTCCGCGATCGACGCGGTCGGCGGCGAGATGAACGCGTTCACGGCGAAGGAGTACACGTGCTACTACGCGCGCGTGCTCGACACCGACCTGCCGCTCGCCATCGACGTGGTCTGCGACATGCTGACCGGTTCCCTCATCCGTGAGGACGACGTCAACGTCGAGCGCGGCGCCATCCTCGAAGAGATCGCCATGACGGAGGACGACCCGGGCGACTGCGTGCACGACCTGTTCGCGCGCACGATGTTCGGCGACAACCCCCTCGGCCGTCCCGTCCTCGGCACGGTCGACACCGTCAACGCCCTCACCGCGGACCGCATCCGCCGCTTCTACAAGAAGCACTACGACCCGACCCACCTCGTGGTCGCCGCGGCCGGCAACATCGACCACGACAAGGTCGTACGACAGGTCCGCGCGGCCTTCGACAAGGCGGGCGCCTTCCGCACCCCCGAGGCGGCACCCATCGCCCCGCGCGAGGGCCGCCGCGTGCTGCGCTCCACCGGCAAGGTCGAGCTGATCGGCCGCAAGACCGAGCAGGCGCACGTCGTCCTCGGCATGCCGGGCCTGGCCCGCACCGACGAGCGCCGCTGGGCACTGGGTGTCCTCAACACGGCCCTCGGCGGCGGCATGTCCTCCCGCCTCTTCCAGGAGGTCCGGGAGAAGCGCGGCCTGGCCTACAGCGTGTACTCGTACACGTCCGGCTTCGCCGACTGCGGCCTCTTCGGCGTCTACGCCGGCTGCCGGCCCTCGCAGGTCCACGACGTGCTGAAGATCTGCCGCGACGAACTCGACCAGGTCGCCGAACACGGCCTGTCCGACGACGAGATCGGCCGCGCCGTCGGCCAGCTCCAGGGCTCCACCGTCCTGGGCCTCGAAGACACGGGCGCGCTGATGAACCGCATCGGCAAGAGCGAGCTGTGCTGGGGCGAGCAGATGTCCGTCGACGACCTGCTGGCCCGGATCGCGGCGGTCACCCCGGACGAGGTCCGCGAGGTCGCCCGCGAGATCCTGGGACAGCGGCCCTCGCTGGCGGTCATCGGCCCGCTCAAGGACAAGCAGGCGGCCCGGCTGCACGACGCCGTCGCTTAACACCCGCCGTCGGAACCCGTATCCGGTAAGGAAGCAAGAACGATGAGCAAGCTGCGCGTGGCGGTCCTCGGTGCCAAGGGCCGCATCGGCGCCGAGGCGGTACGAGCCGTCGAGGCCGCCGAGGACATGGAACTGGTGGCCGCCCTGGGCCGGGGCGACACCCTGGAGGCGCTCACGGCTTCGGGCGCCCAGGTCGCGGTCGAACTGACCACGCCCGCCTCGGTGATGGACAACCTCGACTTCTGCGTACGGCACGGCATCCACGCCGTCGTCGGTACGACGGGCTGGACCGACGAACGCCTCGCGCAGCTGAACGGCTGGTTGGCGAAGTCGCCGGAGACGGGCGTCCTCATCGCGCCCAACTTCTCCATCGGCGCCGTGCTCACCATGAAGTTCGCGCAGATCGCCGCGCCCTACTTCGAGTCGGTCGAGGTCATCGAACTGCACCACCCGAACAAGGTGGATGCCCCCAGCGGCACCGCGACCCGCACGGCCCAGCTCATCGCGGAGGCGCGGGCCAAGGCGGGCTCGGCCCCCGCGCCGGACGCCACGACCACCCCCCTGGACGGCGCGCGTGGTGCGAACGTCGACGGCATCCCCGTGCACGCCGTCCGGCTGCGCGGCCTGCTGGCCCACCAGGAGGTCCTGCTGGGCGGCGAGGGCGAGACGCTGACCGTCCGCCACGATTCGCTCCACCACAGCAGCTTCATGCCGGGCATCCTGCTCGGCGCCCGCCGCGTGGTGACGACCCCGGGCCTCACCTTCGGCCTGGAGCACTTCCTGGACCTCGGCTGACATGCGCGCCAAAGTCACCTACGCCGTCACGGCCGCCGTCCTGGTCTTCTACTTCGTCCTGGTCGGCAGCCGCGGCGTCATGCTCATACAGTCGGGCACGCTCATCACGGTCACCTTCGGGATCGCGGTCCTGATCCTGCCGGTGATCGGCATCTGGTTCCTCTGGAAGAACACCCAGTTCGTCCGCGACGCCAACAAGCTCGCCGCCGAACTCGACGCCGAAGGCGGCCTGCCCGTCGACGAGTTGAGGCGCACCGCCGGCGGCCGTATCGACCGCGACTCCGCCGACGAGGTCTTCGCCAAGCGCAAGGCGGAGACGGAGGACGCCCCCGACGACTGGCGCAGTTGGTTCCGCCTCGCCGTCGCCTACCACGACGCCCGCGACACCCCGCGCGCCCGCAAGGCGATGCAACGCGCGATCGCCCTGCACGACGGCCGCCCCGTCCAGGCCTGAACGCCCGTATGCCGAAGGGGCCGACCCGCACTCACCGCGGACCGGCCCCTTCGGCATACGACTGCTCGGCTTACTGCTGCTGTCGGGCGGTCAGCTCCGCCGGTACTCGTCGGACCACACCTCGACCGAGTCCGCGGCCCGGTCGAAGGAGGAGGCACGCGCCACGAAGTCGATGTCGTGCGTGGTCAGCAGCGCGGTCACGTCCTCCGGAGCACGGTCCTTCCGTACGAGGAGCAGCGCCTGTCCCTGCACCGTGCGCGGCAGTCCCAGCCAGCGCACCGGCTGCTGCACCGTGCGCACGGCGACCACCCGGTCCCACCGCACCGTGAGGGTGAAGAGGAACCGCACCCGGCGCAGCCCGCGCGCGCTCACCCACACGCCCATGCGCAGCAGCCGCAGGGCACAGAGGATGACGGCCACCGCGATACCGAGGATCACCGCGGCCTCGGACCGCGAACCGGTCAACGCGATGATGACCGCGGCGAACAGCACGTACGACGCGAGCAGCAGCACGAGCGCCGCCACCGCCACCCGCCACGGTCCGGGCCGGTAGGGGCGCCGCCAGCGGTCGCGGTCGTCGAACGGCAGCGCGAGCTCGTCCGCGGCCTCGAATGCGCGGTCGGCCGTAAGGAAGGGCAGGGGCACGGCTGGTGTCCTCACTGAATCCATGCGTGGGCTGTGCCCGGTGAGGCTATCCGGCCGTGTTCCCGCTCACCACCGTTGGGGGTCCGGATGAGTCATGGTCAGCTGTACGGCCGCGCGCCAGGTCAGCGATTGTCGGCGGCCTGGGACTGCTGGTTCTGTGTCGAGAGGCTGTTCTGGGACAGCGCCGGCATCCCGAGGACCACGGAGCCCACGATTCCGGCGATGATGGTGAGGCCCAGGAGCCAACGCCCGGCTATCTGACCGGCGGACGCACGCTCACGTGGCGGCGGTGCGACATTGCTGCGGAAGCGGTCGGTCTCGGCGATGAAGGCGAACGGAACAGGTTCGCGCCGACGGAACATCGGTGGTGCTTCTCCCCTCTGGGGTCGAATCGGGATCGAACGGGTGGCTCTCACCAAGACAGACGAGCGAACGCCCCAATTGGTGCCCTGTTTCACCGAATTCGCAGAAGTTCGCCAATGAATGTCGCGGCACGGCACCGAACGCCCCGATGTCAGTGCCGGGCCGTAGAGTGGGCGCCGCCCGAGAGACGTGATGGAAGGACCCTCCGAGCCGTGACCGACACTCCCGCCGACGACCTCAAGCCCAGCTTCCGCAGTGACGTGACCGTCGAGCTGGTCAAGCACACCGCGTCCGACGCGGACGTGCTCTTCGCCGCCCGCGTCTCGACGATCGGCGAGCAGTCCCTGGACGAGATGGGCAAGGACCCCGAGCGCTCCAAGGGTCTGATCAACTACCTGATGCGGGACCGGCACGGCAGCCCCTTCGAGCACAACTCGATGACGTTCTTCATCAGCGCCCCGATCCTGGTCTTCCGCGAGTTCATGCGGCACCGGGTGGGCTGGTCGTACAACGAGGAATCGGGAAGGTACCGGGAGCTCCAGCCGGTCTTCTACGTCCCCGGGGAGTCCCGCAAGCTGGTCCAGGAGGGCCGCCCGGGCAAGTACGTCTTCGTGGAGGGCACCGAGGCCCAGCAGGAGCTGGTCGGCCGCGCCATGGAGGACTCGTACCGCCAGTCGTACGAGGCGTACCAGGAGATGCTCGCAGCCGGCGTCGCCCGCGAGGTCGCCCGCGCGGTGCTCCCCGTAGGCCTCTTCTCCTCGATGTACGCCACGTGTAACGCACGCTCGCTGATGCACTTCCTCGGCCTGCGCACGCAGCACGAGTTGGCCAAGGTCCCGTCCTTCCCGCAGCGGGAGATCGAGATGGTCGGCGAGAAGATGGAGGAGCAGTGGGCCAAGCTCATGCCGCTCACCTACGCCGCCTTCAATGCCAACGGTCGTGTCGCCCCGTAGCGCACCTCTGTTTGCCGGTCGGGCACACATGTACGGATGGGCCGCGCGAAGTGTCCGTATTGCGGCATTTGGAGAAGTTCATCTAGCCTGATCAAACGGACCCGGCACTGCTTGAACCCCCGAGCAGGCAGTGCCGGGCTCCATATTTGTCACGACTTGTCGCCTGCCCCTAAGGCAGACCCCGCATTGAGCAGCGAGTAGCGTGTTACCCATGGCTCCGACCTCCACTCCGCAGACCCCCTTCGGGCGGGTCCTCACCGCCATGGTCACGCCCTTCACGGCGGACGGCGCACTCGACCTCGACGGCGCTCAGCGGCTCGCTACCCACCTGGTGGACGCAGGCAACGACGGCCTGATCATCAACGGCACCACCGGTGAGTCCCCGACCACCAGCGACGCGGAGAAAACGGATCTCGTACGAGCCGTACTGGAAGCGGTCGGAGACCGCGCCCACGTCATCGCCGGCGTCGGCACGAACGACACCCACCACAGCGTCGAACTCGCCCGCACGGCCGAACGCACCGGCGCACACGGCCTGCTCGTCGTCACGCCGTACTACAACAAGCCCCCGCAGGAGGGCCTCTACCGACACTTCACGGCCGTCGCCGACGCCGCCGAACTGCCGGTCATGCTCTACGACATCCCCGGCCGCAGCGGCGTCCCGATCGGCACCGAGACACTGGTCCGACTCGCCGAGCACCCGCGGATCGTCGCCAACAAGGACGCCAAGGGAGACCTCGGCCGCGCCAGCTGGGCCATCGCCCGGACCGGCCTGGCCTGGTACTCCGGCGACGACATGCTGAACCTGCCGCTGCTCTCCGTGGGCGCGGTCGGCTTCGTCTCGGTCGTCGGCCATGTGGTCACACCCGAGCTGCGCACCCTGGTGGAGGCGTACGTCTCCGGTGACGTCCAGAAGGCCACCGAGATCCACCAGAAGCTGCTCCCCGTCTACACCGGCATGTTCCGCACCCAGGGCGTCATGACCACCAAGGCCGCGCTCACCCTCCAGGGACTGCCCGCCGGACCGCTGCGCTCACCGATGGTCGAGTGCTCGCCCGAGGAGATCGCCCAGCTCAAGATCGATCTTGCCGCCGGCGGGGTACAGCTCTGACAACGGACTTCACAACTGAATACGCGGGGCTTCGGCGCCCGCACCCCACATCCGATAACTGCTTTTGCACGAACGTCATGCGCGCCACGTGCCCACAGGTACGTGGCGCGCATGGGTAGGAGAGTCTTTTGAGTCATCCGCATCCTGAACTCGCCCCGCCGCCCAAGCTCCCCGAAGGCGGCCTGAGGGTCACCCCGCTCGGTGGCCTCGGGGAAATCGGCCGAAACATGACGGTCTTCGAATACGGCGGCCGTCTGCTCATCGTCGACTGCGGCGTGCTCTTCCCTGAGGAGGAGCAGCCCGGGATCGACCTGATCCTGCCGGACTTCACGTCCATCAGGGACCGCCTCGACGACATCGACGGCATCGTCCTCACACATGGCCACGAGGACCACATCGGCGCAGTCCCGTACCTCCTTCGTGAGAAGGCGGACATTCCGCTGATCGGTTCCAAGCTGACCCTCGCCCTCATCGAGGCGAAGCTCCAGGAGCACCGCATCCGGCCGTACACGCTGGAGGTCGCCGAGGGGCACCGCGAGCGCATCGGCCCCTTCGACTGCGAGTTCGTCGCGGTCAACCACTCGATCCCGGACGCGCTGGCGGTCGCCATCCGCACGCCCGCGGGCATGGTCGTCCACACCGGCGACTTCAAGATGGACCAGCTCCCGCTGGACGGTCGTCTCACGGATCTACACGCGTTCGCCCGGCTCAGCGAGGAGGGCATCGACCTGCTCCTCGCCGACTCGACGAACGCCGAGGTCCCGGGCTTCGTCCCGCCCGAGCGAGACATCTCGAACGTCCTGCGGCAGGTCTTCGGCAACGCCCGCAAGCGGATCATCGTGGCGAGCTTCGCCAGCCACGTCCACCGCATCCAGCAGGTCCTGGACACGGCGCACGAGCACGGCCGCAGGGTCGCCTTCGTCGGCCGCTCGATGGTCCGGAACATGGGCATCGCCCGTGACCTCGGCTATCTCAAGGTCCCGCCGGGCCTGGTGGTGGACGTCAAGACACTCGACGACCTCCCGGACAGCCAGGTCGTCCTGGTCTGCACGGGCTCGCAGGGCGAACCGATGGCCGCCCTGTCCCGCATGGCCAACCGCGACCACCAGATCCGCATCGTCGCGGGCGACACGGTGATCCTGGCCTCGTCGCTCATCCCGGGCAACGAGAACGCGGTCTACCGGGTCATCAACGGCCTCACCCGCTGGGGCGCCAACGTCGTCCACAAGGGCAACGCCAAGGTCCACGTCTCCGGACACGCCTCGGCCGGCGAGCTGCTGTACTTCTACAACATCTGCAAGCCGAAGAACCTGATGCCGGTCCACGGCGAATGGCGCCACCTACGGGCCAACGCCGAACTGGGCGCCATGACAGGCGTCCCGCACGACCGCATCGTCATCGCCGAGGACGGCGTGGTCGTCGACCTCATCGAGGGCAAGGCCAAGATCTCGGGCAAGGTCCAGGCGGGTTACGTCTACGTCGACGGCCTCTCGGTCGGCGATGTCGGCGAGCCGGCGCTGAAGGACCGCAGGATCCTGGGGGACGAGGGCATCATCTCGGTCTTCCTCGTCGTGGACTCCTCCACCGGCAAGATCACGGGCGGCCCGCACATCCAGGCCCGCGGCTCCGGCATCGACGACTCCGCCTTCGTGGACGTGGTCCCGAGGATCACGGAGGTCCTGGAGCGCTCGGCCCAGGACGGCGTCGTGGAACCCCACCAGCTGCAGCAACTGATCCGCCGCACGCTGGGCAAGTGGGTCTCCGACAACTATCGGCGCAGGCCGATGATCCTCCCGGTCGTCGTGGAGGTCTGACCGTCGTACGACCCCTCGTACGCGTGAACCTGGAGCGGGCCACCTCGATTTGCATCGAGGTGGCCCGCTCCAGTACGTTTACGGCTCCGCCTGAGGGGGAACCCGGACACTTCGCGTGTACGGGAGCCACTCCCGAAGGGGCCGGAAAATCCGACTCAGAACTTCTGATAAAGTCGGAATCGCCGGAAAGGGAAACGCGGAAGCGGGAACCTGGAAAGCACCGAGGAAATCGGAACCGGAAACGGTCTGATAGAGTCGGAAACGCAAGACCGAAGGGAAAAGCCCGGAGGAAAGCCCGAGAGGGTGAGTACAAAGGAAGCGTCCGTTCCTTGAGAACTCAACAGCGTGCCAAAAATCAACGCCAGATATGTTGATACCCCGTCTCCAGCTCATCATCACGATGGTTGGGGCGAGGTTCCTTTGAAGAAAACATACAGCGAGGACGCTGTGAACGGTCGGGCTTATTCCGCCTGACTGTTCCGCTCTCGTGTGTGTCATTCCCGATTACGGGAAAACATTCACGGAGAGTTTGATCCTGGCTCAGGACGAACGCTGGCGGCGTGCTTAACACATGCAAGTCGAACGATGAACCACTTCGGTGGGGATTAGTGGCGAACGGGTGAGTAACACGTGGGCAATCTGCCCTGCACTCTGGGACAAGCCCTGGAAACGGGGTCTAATACCGGATAATACTCCCGCACTCATGTGTGGGGGTTAAAAGCTCCGGCGGTGCAGGATGAGCCCGCGGCCTATCAGCTTGTTGGTGAGGTAATGGCTCACCAAGGCGACGACGGGTAGCCGGCCTGAGAGGGCGACCGGCCACACTGGGACTGAGACACGGCCCAGACTCCTACGGGAGGCAGCAGTGGGGAATATTGCACAATGGGCGAAAGCCTGATGCAGCGACGCCGCGTGAGGGATGACGGCCTTCGGGTTGTAAACCTCTTTCAGCAGGGAAGAAGCGCAAGTGACGGTACCTGCAGAAGAAGCGCCGGCTAACTACGTGCCAGCAGCCGCGGTAATACGTAGGGCGCAAGCGTTGTCCGGAATTATTGGGCGTAAAGAGCTCGTAGGCGGCTTGTCACGTCGGGTGTGAAAGCCCGGGGCTTAACCCCGGGTCTGCATTCGATACGGGCTAGCTAGAGTGTGGTAGGGGAGATCGGAATTCCTGGTGTAGCGGTGAAATGCGCAGATATCAGGAGGAACACCGGTGGCGAAGGCGGATCTCTGGGCCATTACTGACGCTGAGGAGCGAAAGCGTGGGGAGCGAACAGGATTAGATACCCTGGTAGTCCACGCCGTAAACGGTGGGAACTAGGTGTTGGCGACATTCCACGTCGTCGGTGCCGCAGCTAACGCATTAAGTTCCCCGCCTGGGGAGTACGGCCGCAAGGCTAAAACTCAAAGGAATTGACGGGGGCCCGCACAAGCAGCGGAGCATGTGGCTTAATTCGACGCAACGCGAAGAACCTTACCAAGGCTTGACATACACCGGAAAGCATTAGAGATAGTGCCCCCCTTGTGGTCGGTGTACAGGTGGTGCATGGCTGTCGTCAGCTCGTGTCGTGAGATGTTGGGTTAAGTCCCGCAACGAGCGCAACCCTTGTCCTGTGTTGCCAGCGTGCCCTTCGGGGTGACGGGGACTCACAGGAGACCGCCGGGGTCAACTCGGAGGAAGGTGGGGACGACGTCAAGTCATCATGCCCCTTATGTCTTGGGCTGCACACGTGCTACAATGGCCGGTACAATGAGCTGCGATACCGTGAGGTGGAGCGAATCTCAAAAAGCCGGTCTCAGTTCGGATTGGGGTCTGCAACTCGACCCCATGAAGTCGGAGTTGCTAGTAATCGCAGATCAGCATTGCTGCGGTGAATACGTTCCCGGGCCTTGTACACACCGCCCGTCACGTCACGAAAGTCGGTAACACCCGAAGCCGGTGGCCCAACCCCCTTGTGGGGAGGGAGCTGTCGAAGGTGGGACTGGCGATTGGGACGAAGTCGTAACAAGGTAGCCGTACCGGAAGGTGCGGCTGGATCACCTCCTTTCTAAGGAGCACTTCTAACCGAGTTCGCTCGGTCAGAGGCCAGTTCATCGGCGAATGTCCGGTGCTGGTTGCTCAAGGGTGGAACGTTGATTATTCGGCACTGTCGGTCATCTCATGGCTGCGAGTACTGCTCTTCGGGGCGTGGAAAGCTGATCACGAGTGGCGATGGTGCCGGGCACGCTGTTGGGTGTCTGAGGGCACGGCCGTGAGGCTGCCTTCAGTGCCGACCCCGGTAAAGCATCGTGTAAGCGGTGTGTGACGGGTGGTTGGTCGTTGTTTGAGAACTGCACAGTGGACGCGAGCATCTGTGGCCAAGTTTTTAAGGGCGCACGGTGGATGCCTTGGCACCAGGAACCGATGAAGGACGTGGGAGGCCACGATAGTCCCCGGGGAGTCGTCAACCAGGCTTTGATCCGGGGGTTTCCGAATGGGGAAACCCGGCAGTCGTCATGGGCTGTCACCCTTGCCTGAACACATAGGGCAAGTGGAGGGAACGCGGGGAAGTGAAACATCTCAGTACCCGCAGGAAGAGAAAACAACCGTGATTCCGGGAGTAGTGGCGAGCGAAACCGGATGAGGCCAAACCGTATACGTGTGAGACCCGGCAGGGGTTGCGTGTACGGGGTTGTGGGATCTCTCTTTCACAGTCTGCCGGCTGTGAGACGAGTCAGAAACCGTTGATGTAGGCGAAGGACATGCGAAAGGTCCGGCGTAGAGGGTAAGACCCCCGTAGTCGAAACATCAACGGCTCGTTTGAGAGACACCCAAGTAGCACGGGGCCCGAGAAATCCCGTGTGAATCTGGCGGGACCACCCGCTAAGCCTAAATATTCCCTGGTGACCGATAGCGGATAGTACCGTGAGGGAATGGTGAAAAGTACCGCGGGAGCGGAGTGAAATAGTACCTGAAACCGTGTGCCTACAAGCCGTGGGAGCGTCGCGCATCAAGTTTACTTGATGCGTCGTGACTGCGTGCCTTTTGAAGAATGAGCCTGCGAGTTTGCGGTGTGTTGCGAGGTTAACCCGTGTGGGGAAGCCGTAGCGAAAGCGAGTCCGAATAGGGCGATATAGTAGCGCGCTCAAGACCCGAAGCGGAGTGATCTAGCCATGGGCAGGTTGAAGCGGAGGTAAGACTTCGTGGAGGACCGAACCCACCAGGGTTGAAAACCTGGGGGATGACCTGTGGTTAGGGGTGAAAGGCCAATCAAACTCCGTGATAGCTGGTTCTCCCCGAAATGCATTTAGGTGCAGCGTCGTGTGTTTCTTGCCGGAGGTAGAGCACTGGATAGGCGATGGGCCCTACCGGGTTACTGACCTTAGCCAAACTCCGAATGCCGGTAAGTGAGAGCACGGCAGTGAGACTGTGGGGGATAAGCTCCATGGTCGAGAGGGAAACAGCCCAGAGCATCGACTAAGGCCCCTAAGCGTACGCTAAGTGGGAAAGGATGTGGAGTCGCAGAGACAACCAGGAGGTTGGCTTAGAAGCAGCCACCCTTGAAAGAGTGCGTAATAGCTCACTGGTCTAGTGATTCCGCGCCGACAATGTAGCGGGGCTCAAGCGTACCGCCGAAGTCGTGTCATTTCAGCAATTAAGCCCCAACGGGTGCTGGGATGGGTAGGGGAGCGTCGTGTGCCGGGTGAAGCCGCAGCGGAAGCTAGTGGTGGACGGTTCACGAGTGAGAATGCAGGCATGAGTAGCGATACACACGTGAGAAACGTGTGCGCCGATTGACTAAGGGTTCCTGGGTCAAGCTGATCTGCCCAGGGTAAGTCGGGACCTAAGGCGAGGCCGACAGGCGTAGTCGATGGATAACCGGTTGATATTCCGGTACCCGCTGTGAAGCGTCAAACATCGAGCATCGTGATGCTAAGGCCGTGAAGCCGTTCCGGACCCTTCGGGGAATGGAAAGTGGTGGAGCCGCCGGCCCAAGCGGTTAGTAGGTGAGTGATGGGGTGACGCAGGAAGGTAGTCCATCCCGGGCGGTGGTTGTCCCGGGGTAAGGGTGTAGCCCGTCATCTAGGCAAATCCGGATGACACAAGGGTGAGACCTGATGCCGAGCCGATTGTGGTGAAGTGGATGATCCTATGCTGTCGAGAAAAGCCTCTAGCGAGTTTCATGGCGGCCCGTACCCTAAACCGACTCAGGTGGTCAGGTAGAGAATACCGAGGCGTTCGGGTGAACTATGGTTAAGGAACTCGGCAAAATGCCCCCGTAACTTCGGGAGAAGGGGGGCCATCACTGGTGAGAGGATTTACTCCTTGAGCTGGGGGTGGCCGCAGAGACCAGCGAGAAGCGACTGTTTACTAAAAACACAGGTCCGTGCGAAGCCGTAAGGCGATGTATACGGACTGACGCCTGCCCGGTGCTGGAACGTTAAGGGGACCGGTTAGTGCACTTTCGGGTGTGCGAAGCTGAGAACTTAAGCGCCAGTAAACGGCGGTGGTAACTATAACCATCCTAAGGTAGCGAAATTCCTTGTCGGGTAAGTTCCGACCTGCACGAATGGCGTAACGACTTCTCGACTGTCTCAACCATAGGCCCGGTGAAATTGCACTACGAGTAAAGATGCTCGTTTCGCGCAGCAGGACGGAAAGACCCCGGGACCTTTACTACAGTTTGATATTGGTGTTCGGTTCGGCTTGTGTAGGATAGCTGGGAGACTGTGAACTCTGGACGCCAGTTCAGGGGGAGTCGTCGTTGAAATACCAGTCTGGTCGTGCTGGATGTCTAACCTGGGTCCGTGATCCGGATCAGGGACAGTGTCTGATGGGTAGTTTAACTGGGGCGGTTGCCTCCTAAAGAGTAACGGAGGCGCCCAAAGGTTCCCTCAGCCTGGTTGGCAATCAGGTGTTGAGTGTAAGTGCACAAGGGAGCTTGACTGTGAGACCGACGGGTCGAGCAGGGACGAAAGTCGGGACTAGTGATCCGGCGGTGGCTTGTGGAAGCGCCGTCGCTCAACGGATAAAAGGTACCCCGGGGATAACAGGCTGATCTTCCCCAAGAGTCCATATCGACGGGATGGTTTGGCACCTCGATGTCGGCTCGTCGCATCCTGGGGCTGGAGTCGGTCCCAAGGGTTGGGCTGTTCGCCCATTAAAGCGGTACGCGAGCTGGGTTTAGAACGTCGTGAGACAGTTCGGTCCCTATCCGCTGCGCGCGCAGGAACATTGAGAAGGGCTGTCCCTAGTACGAGAGGACCGGGACGGACGAACCTCTGGTGTGCCAGTTGTTCTGCCAAGGGCATGGCTGGTTGGCTACGTTCGGGAGGGATAACCGCTGAAAGCATCTAAGCGGGAAGCCTGCTTCGAGATGAGTGTTCCCACCCCCTTGAGGGGTTAAGGCTCCCAGTAGACGACTGGGTTGATAGGCCGGATCTGGAAGGCGGGTAACCGCTGGAGGTGACCGGTACTAATAGGCCGAGGGCTTGTCCTCAGTTGCTCGCGTCCACTGTGTTGGTTCTGAAACCACGAACAACCCCATTGCCATGGTCACGGTGATGGTGCGGTTGTCTGTTTCATAGTGTTTCGGTGGTCATAGCGTGAGGGAAACGCCCGGTTACATTCCGAACCCGGAAGCTAAGCCTTACAGCGCCGATGGTACTGCAGGGGGGACCCTGTGGGAGAGTAGGACGCCGCCGAACAAATATTGAAAGGGTTGGATCCTGAACTTCGGTTCGGGGTCCAACCCTTTTTTGTTTGCCGTCACTTGAAGTTCACGTTGCGCAATCACCATCCGAGCATGGGTACTGCTGCAATGCTCAGGGCCGCAGGCGTCGGACTCGGTGACGAGGTCGTCGTGCCGGCGTTCGGGAACGTGGAAGTCGCCGAGGCCGTCACCCTCGCGGGTGGCCTGCCGGTGTTCGCCGACATAGATCCGGTGACCTACTGCCTCGACGTGTCCGCTGTCGAAGCGGCCGTAACTCCGCGTACGGCGGCGATAGTTGTCGTGCATCGATTCGGTCGGTCCGCTGATGTCGGGCGGTTGCTCGGGGTCGGGCAGCGACATGGGCTGCTGGTGTTGCAGCAGGGGGAGTCCGAGGCGCCGTACGACGAAGTCGCTCAGCGGCGGGAGCGGGCTGCGTATCTTGACGCGAAGTTGCGTGGGGTGCGGACGCCGGACGGTGGGGACGGGCACACGTACCAGCAGTACGTCGTGCGGGTGCCGGGGAACGGCCGGCCGGATCGTGACGCCTTCGCTCGGGCCGTGCGCGGTAGGGGAGTTGAGTGCCGGGTGCCGGTGAAGACTCCTGTGCATCGGCTGCCGGAGTTCCGTCGGTGTGTGGCTCTGCCGGAGACCGAGCGGGCCGCGGACGAGACGCTCGCGCTGCCGGTGGACGCCTCGTTGACCAAGCGGGAGATGCAGCGGATCGTTTCTGCGTGCAACGCGCTCGGGGGGCTGTTGCAGCCCGCTTTCTGATCGAGTCGGGGTCGGGAGGCGGTGGTTGGGCGCACAGGCCTGTTCGGGGTATGATTCTTTTCGTTGCCGCGAGGGAAACCTCGGGAAAGCGACAGGCCCTCTTAGCTCAGTCGGTAGAGCGTCTCCATGGTAAGGAGAAGGTCAACGGTTCGATTCCGTTAGAGGGCTCCAGACATCAGAAGGCCCCGCCCAATTGGGCGGGGCCTTCTGCGTGTTCGGGGACGGTCAGTCCTTCTGGAGGCCCGGGACGCGCATCGCCAGGATGGCCATGTCGTCGGAGGGGGCGTCCGACGCGAAGCGTTCGACCGCGCGCATGACGCGGGCCGCTACGGCTCCCGCTGTGAGGCCCGTGCAGGTGGTGAGGACGTCGGTGAGACCGTCGTCGCCGAGCATGCGGGTGCCCTCGCGGCGTTCCGTGACGCCGTCCGTGACGCACAGGAGGACGTCGCCGGGGTCGAGGGTGACCGTCTGCTCGTAGAGCTCCAGGTCGTCCATGACGCCGAGGAGGGGCTGGGGCTCGGCGGCCGGTTCGACCGTGCCGTCCTGGCGGAGGCGGAGGGGGAGCGGGTGGCCGGCGCAGACCACCTTCAGTTCGGCGCTGCCGTCCTCCTGGGGCCACAACTCGCCGTAGAGGAGCGTCAGGAAGCGGCTGCGGGCTCCCTCGTCGAGGATCGCGGAGTTGAGGCGCTCCAGGACCGCGGGGCCGCCGAAGCCCTCCCTGGCGAGCAGGCGGAGGGCGTGGCGGGCCAGGCCGGTGACCGCGGCCGCCTCGGGTCCGGTGCCGCAGACGTCGCCGATGGCGAAGCCGTAGACGCCGTCCCGGATAGGGAAGAGGTCGTAGAAGTCGCCGCCTACTTCGTTGCCTTCGCCGGCCGCGCGGTAGATGACCTCGACCTCGACGCCCTCGATGTGCGGGAGGTCGGGGGGCAGGAGGCTGCGCTGGAGGGACTGGCTGATGGCCGTGCGCTCCGAGTACAGGCGGGCGTTGTCGAGGGCGAGGGCGGCCCGTCGGCTCAAGTCCTCGGCCAGTTCCAGGATTTCCTGGCGGAAGTGTTCGTCGGTGGGCTTGCCGAGGGTCAGCATGCCGATGACGCGATTGCGGGCGACCAGGGGGAGGACGACCGTCTCGCCGCCGACTGCCGACGCCGTGGCGAGAGTTGGGCCGATGCCCGAGCTGACGCGGCGGGTGGGTTCGCCGAGGCCGAGGCTGCGCATGGAGGTGCGCAGGGCGGCCTGGTGGGCGGCCTCGGCGGGGGCGGCCCAGACGCGGGCGCCGGGGGTGGGGACCGGGTCCGGAGGGGCGATCTTCGAGAGCAACGACTTGATGCCGTCGATGAGTTCCTCGTCCTCGTGGAGGACGTACGAGAGGTACGGGTCCGAGGACTGGTCGGCGATCGTGTAGACCGCGCACCAGGTGGCGAGGGTCGGGACCGTCATCTGGGCCATCAGGGCCAGGGTTTGGTCGCGGTCCAGGGTGCCGGCGAGTAGGTCGGAGGCCTCGACGAGGAAGCTGAGGGAGCCGCGGCGCAGGCGTTCCAGCTCGCCGAGGCGGGCCGATTCGACCGCCAACGCGATGCGGTCGGCGGCGAATTGGAGCCGTAGCGCTTCTTCGTTCGAGTACTTGTTGGGGCCTTCGGCGGCCACTCCCAGGGAGCCGGTGAGGCGGCCCTCCACCTTGAGGGGGACCGTGACGACCGAGCGCATTCCGGTGCCGCTCAGGAGCGGTACGGCGCCCGGGACGGCCTGGAGGTCCTCGTGGACGGCCGGCATGCGGGCGGAGCCGTAGCGGCCGGGGCCCGCCTCGACGGGCACGCGCGCGAAGCGCTGGCGGGCGGAGGGCAGGCCGGTGGAGGCGCGGACCTCCAACTCCGTTTCGTCGTCGGTCGCGAGGAGGAGGAAGGCGGAGTCTCCGTCGAGCATGTCGCGGGCGCGCTCGACCGTGCGCTGGAGGAGGCCGTCGAGGTCGTCCGGCGCGGGGGAGCCGATGAACACCTCGAAGGGGTCGGTGTTCTGGCCGTCCGGGGTGGACGCCGCGTCGGGGGCGGGGCCGCGCAACGGGGTCTGTAGAACCGCGCGTTCGTGGTCCCTCACCAGGAGGCACACGGTTGACGGCTCGCCGTCCGTGTCGCGGACGCGGAGGTGGGAGGCGTAGACCGGGGTCACCCGGCCGTCGGCGCCGCGGACGCCGTAGGTGCCCTCCCAGCGGGAGAGGCGGAGGGCCTCGGCGATGCCGGTGCTGGTGCCCGGGGTGTGCGGCCAGGCGGCGAGGTCGGTGAGGGGCTTGCCGGTGACCTGCTCGGCGGCGTAGCCGAAGAGTTCCTCGGCGTCCTCGTTCCAGGACGCGATGGAGCCCGCACGGTCGATCTGGACGACCGCGACGCGGACCCTGCCGTCGGCGAGCGGGAGCAGGGCGGCCGGCAGGGACGGGCCTGCCGCGCGGGTGCCCACCGGGCGGGCGGGGAGGTCGAGTTGGAACCAGACCAGCTTCTTCGTGGGGGTGTAGTCGACGCCCCAGCGGCTGGCCAGGGCCGCGCACAGCTGGAGGCCGCGGCCGCCCTCGCGGTCGGGGCTGCTCATGGTGATCGCGGCCCCCTGGAGGGGGATCTCGCGTTCCGGATAGTGGTCGGCGACCTCGATCCTCGCGCCGTCGTCACTCCGTAGGCACAGAACATCCGCGGCCGTGCCCGCGTGGACGACGGCGTTGGTCACCAACTCGCTGGTGAGGACCACGGCGTCGTCGATGATGTCGGCGAAGCCCCAGCCCTGAAGGGTGTCGCGGACGAAGGACCGCGCGGTGGCGACCGATCGTCCGACGGGCTCGAAGCTGGCGGCCGCGCGCGCGGTGATCACAGAACTCCTCGGCCTGTTGTCGGCGGGCAGGTCACCATGGCCGATCGGCGCCTGCCGGGGCACCGGCTGGTTTCCGGTCGGCGGGGGATCCTGGGGCGTTCCCCCAGGATGCAGTCCGGTGGTCATGGTGCGGTGCCCCTCCGATGCCTGCCCGCTCGTGCTCGTGCCACCGCCCAGGCCGGACGGAACCGGCGCGGCTGGACAGCCGCATGCAAGGTTACTTACCTTCACCGTCCATGCGGATGCCGGTCCGCAGTGTTTCCGTCCCCAGGGTGTGCGGACCGTGTGCGAAGCTGCCGAACTGTTATGGCCTGGTTCAGGCAGGGTGAAACACTGGGCAGGATTCTGGTGAAGGTCCGGGCAGGCCGGGTGTCTTCTGTGGACGGAGGACACCACACCTTGTTGAAGCCCGGTAAACCGGGCAGAGATACGCGGCGGAACCTGATACGCCGAGCAGTTGCACACCGGCACAGCGGTAACGGTCGACCCCTGCGGGAGGGACACAGTGGAGTCTGGCGCAGCGACGCGGGGCACTAAGACGCGCGCGAAAGGCGGACAGTCCCTGAAGAACCAGCGCAAACCACGCAATGGGACCACGGAGGTGGACGCGGCCTCCTTGGACCGGCTGCTGACGGCTCTGGTCTCCATGCGGGACGGGAACTTCCGCAAGCGGCTCACGGTGTCCGGCGACGGCGTGATGTCGGAGATCGCCGCCGTGTTCAACGAGGTTGCCGACCGCAATCTGCACCTCACGGGCGAGCTGTCCCGGGTGCGGCGCATGGTGGGCCGTGAGGGAAAACTCACGGAACGGCTGGAGACGGGCGCCTGCGAGGGTTCCTGGGCCTCGGCCATCGACGCCTCCAACGCGCTCGTGGACGACCTCGTACGGCCCGTCTCCGAGGTCGGAAGGGTGCTGTCCGCGGTGGCGGAGGGTGATCTGTCGCCGCGGATGGAGCTGCGGACGCAGGCGCCGGACGGGACCGGGCATCCGTTGCGCGGGGAGTTCCTGAAGGTCGGGCGGACCGTCAACAACCTGGTTGACCAGCTGTCGACGTTCACCGACGAGGTCACGCGCGTGGCCAGCGAGGTGGGCACCGAGGGCAAGCTGGGCGGGCAGGCACGCGTGCGTGGCATGTCCGGCTCGTGGAAGGACCTCACGGAGTCGGTCAACACGATGGCGTACCGGCTGACGGCCCAGGTGCGGGACATCGCGCTGGTGACCACGGCGGTCGCCAAGGGTGACCTGTCGCGGAAGGTCACCGTTCATGTCGCCGGCGAGATGCTGGAGCTCAAGAACACCGTCAACACGATGGTGGACCAGCTGTCGTCGTTCTCCTCCGAGGTGACGCGAGTCGCCCGCGAGGTGGGCACCGAGGGCGAACTGGGCGGCCAGGCGCAGGTGCCGGGTGTGGCCGGGGTGTGGAAAGACCTCACCGACTCGGTGAACATCATGGCCGGCAACCTGACGGCCCAGGTGCGCGGGATCGCCCAGGTGACGACGGCTGTCGCCAACGGTGACCTGTCGCAGAAGGTGACCGTCTCCGCGCGGGGCGAGGTCGCCCAGCTCGCCGAGACGATCAACCAGATGACCGAGACGCTGCGTACCTTCGCGGACGAGGTCACGCGCGTGGCCAACGAGGTCGGTGCCGAGGGGCAGCTCGGCGGGCAGGCGAACGTGCCGGGTGCGGCGGGAACGTGGAAGGACCTCACCGATTCGGTGAACACGGTCTTCCGGAACCTGACGATCCAGGTGCGGGACATCGCCGCCGTGACGACGGCCGTGGCGAGCGGTGACCTGTCCCAGAAGGTCACCGTGAACGTGGCCGGCGAGATGCTGGAACTGAAGAACACCGTCAACGGCATGGTCGACCAGCTGTCCTCTTTCGGTGCCGAGGTCACGCGCGTGGCGCGCGAGATCGGTGTCGAGGGTGAACTGGGCGGCCAGGCACAGGTGCCGGGCGCGGCCGGGACGTGGAAGGACCTGACGGACTCCGTCAACACGGCGTTCCGCAACCTCACCGGACAGGTGAGGAACATCGCGCAGGTGACGACGGCCGTGGCCAACGGTGATCTGTCGCAGAAGGTCACCGTCGACGTGTCCGGCGAGATGCTTCAGTTGAAGAACACCGTCAACACGATGGTCGATCAACTGTCGTCGTTCGCCGACCAGGTGACCCGGATGGCCCGTGACGTGGGCACCGAGGGACGGCTGGGCGGACAGGCGCGCGTGGACGGCGTCTCGGGCACCTGGAAGGAACTGACCGACTCCGTCAACTCGATGGCCGGGAACCTGACCTCCCAGGTGCGCAACATCGCCCAGGTGACCACGGCGGTGGCCCAGGGCGATCTGTCCCAGAAGATCGACGTGGACGCGCGCGGGGAGATCCTGGAGCTGAAGAACACCATCAACACGATGGTCGACCAGCTCTCGGCCTTCGCCGACCAGGTGACCCGGGTGGCCCGCGAGGTGGGCACGGAGGGCCGTCTGGGCGGGCAGGCGCAGGTGCCCGGCGTCGCCGGTGTGTGGCGCGACCTGACCGACTCGGTGAACGGCATGGCCGGCAACCTCACCGCGCAGGTCCGCAACATCGCCCAGGTCGCGACCGCGGTGGCCCGGGGTGACCTGTCCCAGAAGATCACCGTGGACGCGCGCGGGGAGATCCTGGAGCTGAAGAACACCCTGAACACGATGGTCGACCAGCTGTCGTCGTTCGCCGAGGAGGTCACCCGGGTGGCCCGCGAGGTGGGCACCGAGGGGCAGCTGGGCGGTCAGGCCGAGGTGCAGGGTGTCTCCGGCACCTGGAAGGACCTCACCCAGTCGGTGAACTTCATGGCGAACAACCTGACCATCCAGGTGCGCCAGATCGCCGAGGTCACGACCGCCGTCGCCAAGGGCGACCTCTCCAAGAAGATCACCGTCGACGCCAAGGGCGAGATCCTCGAACTCGTCACGACCGTCAACACCATGGTCGACCAGCTGTCGTCCTTCGCCGAGCAGGTGACCCGGGTGGCCCGCGAGGTGGGCACCGAGGGCATCCTGGGCGGTCAGGCGCACGTACCGGGTGTCACGGGCATCTGGAAGGACCTCAGCGGCAACGTCAACCTGATGGCCAACAACCTGACCATGCAGGTGCGGAACATCTCCCAGGTCGCGGCCGCCGTCGCCAACGGCGACCTGACGCGGACGGTGACGATCGAGGCGCGCGGCGAGGTCGCGCAGCTCGCCGACACCTTCAACACGATGGTGAAGACGTTGAGTTCGTTCGCCGACCAGGTCACCAAGGTGGCCCGCGAGGTGGGCACGGACGGCATCCTCGGCGGTCAGGCGCGCGTGCCCGGTGTGGCCGGCACGTGGAAGGACCTCACCGAGTCCGTGAACGGCATGGCGTCCAACCTGACCGGTCAGGTGCGCAACATCGCGATGGTCACCACGGCCATCGCCAAGGGCGACCTGACCAAGAAGATCGACATCGACGCCCGCGGCGAGATCCTCGAACTGAAGACGACGATCAACACGATGGTCGACCAGCTGTCGTCGTTCGCCGAGGAGGTCACCCGGGTCGCCCGCGAGGTGGGCACCGAGGGACAGCTGGGCGGTCAGGCACGCGTGCGTGACGTCGACGGCACCTGGCGCGACCTCACCGAGTCGGTGAACGAGATGGCCGGGAACCTGACCCGGCAGGTGCGTGCCATCGCGCGCGTGGCGACCGCGGTGACCCGCGGCGACCTGAACCTGAAGATCGACGTCGACGCGGCGGGCGAGATCCAGGAGTTGCAGGACTACATCAACAAGATGATCGCCAACCTGCGTGACACCACGATCGCCAACAAGGAGCAGGACTGGCTCAAGGGCAACCTCGCCCGCATCTCCGCGCTGATGCAGGGCCGCCGCGACCTGGACGACGTCGCTTCGCTGATCATGAGCGAGCTGACGCCGGTGGTCTCCGCGCAGCACGGCGCGTTCTTCCTCGCGCTGCCGTTGGCGGACGCCGAGGGCGAGGAGGCGTACGAACTGCGCATGCTTGGGTCGTACGGGTACTCCATGGGCTCCATGCCGACCTCGTTCAGGCCCGGTGAGGCGCTGATCGGGACGGCCGCCCAGGAGCGGCGCACGATCCTCGTGGAGAACGCGCCCAGCGGCTACCTGAAGATCTCCTCGGGGCTCGGGGAGGCGCCGCCCGCGCAGGTGATCGTGCTGCCGGTGCTGTTCGAGGGGAAGGTGCTCGGCATCATCGAGCTGGCCTCCTTCACGCCCTTCACGCACATCCAGAAGGACTTCCTCAACCAGATCGCCGAGATGATCGCGACCAGCGTCAACACCATCTCCGTCAACACCAAGACGGAGGTGCTGCTGAAGCAGTCGCAGGAGCTGACCGAGCAACTCCGGGAGCGGTCGGCCGAGTTGGAGAACCGGCAGAAGGCACTCCAGTCGTCCAACGCCGAACTGGAGGAGAAGGCCGAGCTGTTGGCCCAGCAGAACCGCGACATCGAGGTCAAGAACACCGAGATCGAGGAGGCGCGGCAGGTCCTGGAGGAGCGCGCCGAGCAGCTCGCGGTGTCGATGCGCTACAAGAGCGAGTTCCTCGCCAACATGTCGCACGAGCTGCGCACACCGCTCAACTCGCTGCTGATCCTGGCCAAGCTGCTCGCCGACAACGCGGAGGGGAACCTCTCCCCGAAGCAGGTCGAGTTCGCCGAGACGATCCACGGCGCGGGGTCCGACCTGCTCCAGCTGATCAACGACATCCTGGACCTGTCGAAGGTCGAGGCGGGCAAGATGGACGTCTCCCCGACGCGCATCGCGCTCGTCCAACTCGTCGACTACGTAGAGGCCACTTTCCGCCCGCTGACCGCGGAGAAGGGCCTCGACCTCTCCGTACGGGTGTCGCCGGAACTGCCCGCCACGCTGCACACCGACGAGCAGCGCCTCCTCCAGGTGCTGCGCAACCTGCTGTCCAACGCGGTGAAGTTCACCGACTCCGGAGCGGTCGAGCTGGTCATCCGACCGGCCGGCGCGGATGTGCCGGTGGCGATCCGGGAGCAGCTCCTGGAGGCCGGTTCGCTGCGCGACGCGGACGCCGGTCTGATCGCGTTCTCGGTGACCGACACCGGGATCGGGATCGCCGGCAGCAAGATGCGGGTCATCTTCGAGGCGTTCAAGCAGGCGGACGGTACGACCAGTCGCAAGTACGGCGGTACGGGCCTCGGGTTGTCGATCTCCCGGGAGATCGCGCAGCTGCTCGGCGGTGAGATCCACGCGCAGAGCGAACCGGGACGCGGCTCGACGTTCACGCTGTATTTGCCGCTGCACCCCAGCGAACTGCCCCCGCAGGGCTACCAGCAACTGCCGGCGCTGGAGGCGGGCGACCTGGTGGCGTCGTCCGCGGCGGAACTCGCCGAACTCTCCGAGCGGAGTGAGGTGGACTTCGGGACGCCGGCCGAGGTGAAGTCGTACCACGAGACGCAGAACGGTGCCGCCGCGCTCTTCAGGCGCCGCCGCAGGGCCATCGAGCAGTCCACCCAGCTGGGGCAGACCGTACGGGACCAGTGGACGGCTCCGGAGTCGCCGTCGCGCCGGGGCATCCGGTTCGGCGGGGAGAAGGTGCTGATCGTCGACGACGACATCCGCAACGTCTTCGCGCTGACCAGTGTCCTGGAGCAGCACGGTCTGTCCGTGCTGTACGCGGAGAACGGCCGTGAGGGCATCGAAGTCCTGGAGCAGCACGACGATGTGACGGTCGTTCTGATGGACATCATGATGCCTGAGATGGACGGATACGCGACGACGACGGCGATCCGCAGGATGCCCCAGTTCGCGGGGCTTCCGATCATCGCGCTGACCGCGAAGGCCATGAAGGGCGACCGGGAGAAGGCGATCGAGTCCGGTGCTTCGGACTACGTCACCAAGCCGGTCGATCCCGATCATCTGCTGGCGGTGATGGAGCAGTGGATGCGTACGGAGTGAAGGAAACGACCGGACTTGACGGGAAAGCAGTGGGAACGGTGTGGGGAACGTTCGGTGGCCACGCGGAGTTGCTGACTCAGGGTGCCCGGAGCCGTGTAGAAGTACGGGATTCGGGGAACCTTCTGGTCTCCCGCTGCGTTTCTGCTACGTGCACAGTGACATCACGGTGACAGGGTGTGGCGACGGGCGGGGTGCGGCTACCATGACCGGCACAAGGACGGACGGCGCAAGAGAGTCGTCCTCTGGGGCGGCGCCCGGTGCACATCCGGGGCGAGGAGGGCGGGCCATGGTGCAGAAGGCCAAGATCCTCCTGGTCGATGACCGGCCGGAGAATCTGCTGGCGCTGGAGGCCATCCTCTCTGCGCTCGATCAGACACTGGTTCGGGCATCGTCCGGGGAGGAAGCGCTCAAGGCGCTGCTGACGGACGACTTCGCGGTGATTCTGCTGGACGTCCAGATGCCGGGCATGGACGGTTTCGAGACCGCCGCGCACATCAAGCGACGGGAGCGGACCCGGGACATCCCGATCATCTTCCTCACCGCGATCAACCACGGCCCGCACCACACCTTCCGGGGTTACGCGGCGGGCGCGGTCGACTACATCTCCAAGCCGTTCGACCCGTGGGTGCTGCGCGCGAAGGTCTCGGTCTTCGTCGAGCTCTACATGAAGAACTGCCAGTTGCGGGAGCAGGCGGCGTTGCTGCGGCTCCAGTTGGAGGGCGGCGGCAAGCCCGCGGTCGGTGCGGCCAAGGAACCGGCCGGACTGCTCGCCGAGTTGTCGGCGCGGCTCGCGGCCGTGGAGGAACAGGCCGAGGCGCTGTCGAAGCAGCTCGACGACGAGTCGGCGGACGCGGCGGCCGTAGCGACCGCGGCTCATCTCGAACGCAAACTCACCGGGCTGCGCAGGGCACTCGACGCCCTGGAGCCGGGTACGGGCAATGGAGCGAATTCGGTCCCGTCGCAGAACTGACGTCCGCCGCGGGCGCAGTTGTGCGTGAGCGGCCGTCAGTTCCCGGTCCGGTACGGGCGACACGAACGGGTGAAGCAGTGGACGCACGTGTCCCCTGCCGCCTCCACAGGTAACCTCACACCTATGGCCTCACGTCCCTCCGCAGCCAAGAAGCAGCCCGCCAAGAGGGCTGCTCCGGCGAAGGCTCCGGCGAAGAAGGCCGCTGCGAAAAGGGCTCCGGCGAAGAAGGCGGTCGCCAAGAGGACCGCGCGCCCGGCGCCCAAGCCGGCTCCCAGCCCCACCGGGGGCATCGTCAAGCTCGTGCGCGCCGTCTGGCTCGGCACCGCGCACGCCGTCGGCGCGGTGTTCCGCGGCATAGGGCAGGGGGCGAAGAACTTGGACCCGGCCCACCGCAAGGACGGCGTCGCGCTACTGCTGTTCGGCCTCGCGCTGATCGTCGCCGCCGGCACCTGGGCCGATCTGCGCGGCCCGGTCGGCGACCTCGTCGAGATCCTGGTGACCGGCGCCTTCGGCCGTCTCGACCTGCTCGTGCCGATACTGCTCGCGGTGATCGCCGTGCGCTTCATCCGGCACCCCGAGAAGCCCGAGGCCAACGGCCGCATCGTGATCGGCCTGTCCGCGCTCGTCATCGGCGTGCTCGGCCAGGTCCACATCGCCTGCGGCGCGCCCGCGCGCAGCGACGGCATGCAGGCCATAAGGGACGCCGGCGGCCTCATCGGCTGGGCCGTCGCCACCCCGCTGACGTACACGATGGGCGAGGTCCTCGCCGTACCCCTGCTCGTGCTGCTCACGGTCTTCGGGCTCCTGGTCGTCACGGCCACGCCCGTCAACGCGATCCCGCAGCGCCTGCGGCTGCTCGGCGTGAAGCTGGGCATCGTCCACGACTTCGACGACGAGGACGAGTTCGGCGAGGACGACGAGCGCTACGACGAGCAGTGGCGCGAGGCGTTGCCCGGGCGCCCCCGCAAGCGCGGGAGCGCCCCGGAGGCGTACGACCCCGACAGCGCGGAGCAGGACGCCCTCTCGAAGCGCCGGAGCCGCCCCAGGCGCTCCGCGGTGCCCCAGCCCGACATGCACCGCCCCATGGACGCCGTGGACGTCGCGGCGGCCGCCGCAGCCGCGCTCGACGGGGCCGTCCTGCACGGCATGCCGCCCTCGCCGATCGTCGCCGACCTCACCCAGGGCGTTCGCGTCGGGGGAGACCGCGAGGACACCACCCCGACGCCCGTCCCGGCCCCCGCCGCGCGCCCCAAGCAGGAGAAGCTCAGGGCCGAGCCGGTCGGGCGAGTCGTGGCGGACCTGACCAAGGCGCCCCCGGAGGAGATGCGGGACCTGCCGCCGCGGGCCGAGCAGCTCCAGCTGTCGGGCGACATCACGTACTCGCTGCCGTCGCTCGACCTCCTGGAGCGAGGTGGCCCCGGCAAGACGCGCAGCGCCGCCAACGACATCGTCGTCGCCTCCCTCCAGAACGTCTTCATGGAGTTCAAGGTCGACGCCTCGGTCACCGGCTTCACGCGCGGGCCGACGGTCACGCGCTACGAGGTCGAGCTGGGCCCCGCCGTCAAGGTCGAACGGATCACCGCGCTCACCAAGAACATCGCCTACGCCGTCGCCAGCCCCGATGTGCGGATCATCAGCCCGATCCCAGGCAAGTCCGCGGTCGGCATCGAGATCCCGAACACCGACCGCGAGATGGTCAACCTGGGCGACGTCCTGCGCCTCGCGGACGCGGCCGAGGACGACCACCCGATGCTGGTGGCGCTCGGCAAGGACGTCGAGGGCGGCTATGTGATGGCCAACCTGGCGAAGATGCCGCACGTCCTGGTCGCCGGAGCCACCGGTTCCGGTAAGTCGTCCTGCATCAACTGCCTGATCACGTCCGTCATGGTGCGCGCGACCCCCGAGGACGTGCGCATGGTCCTCGTCGACCCCAAGCGCGTCGAACTGACCGCCTACGAAGGCATCCCGCACCTGATCACGCCCATCATCACCAACCCGAAGAGGGCCGCCGAGGCGCTCCAGTGGGTCGTACGCGAGATGGACCTCAGGTACGACGACCTCGCGGCCTTCGGGTACCGGCACATCGACGACTTCAACCAGGCCATCCGCGACGGCAAACTGAAGACTCCGGAGGGCAGCGAGCGCGAGCTCAAGACCTATCCGTATCTCCTGGTGATCGTCGACGAGCTCGCCGACCTGATGATGGTCGCCCCCCGGGACGTCGAGGACTCCATCGTGCGCATCACGCAGCTCGCGCGCGCGGCCGGCATCCACCTGGTGCTCGCGACGCAGCGGCCGTCCGTCGACGTCGTCACCGGTCTCATCAAGGCGAACGTGCCCTCCAGGCTCGCGTTCGCCACCTCCTCGCTCGCCGACTCGCGGGTCATCCTCGACCAGCCCGGCGCCGAGAAGCTGATCGGCAAGGGCGACGGGCTGTTCCTGCCGATGGGGGCGAACAAGCCGACCCGTATGCAGGGCGCCTTCGTCACCGAAGGCGAGGTCGCGGTGATCGTCCAGCACTGCAAGGACCAGATGGCGCCGGTCTTCCGGGACGACGTCACCGTGGGCAGCAAGCAGAAGAAGGAGATCGACGAGGAGATCGGCGACGACCTCGACCTGCTGTGCCAGGCGGTCGAGCTGGTCGTGTCCACGCAGTTCGGGTCCACCTCGATGCTCCAGCGCAAACTGCGCGTCGGCTTCGCCAAGGCCGGGCGGCTCATGGACCTCATGGAGTCCCGGGGCATCGTCGGACCCAGCGAGGGATCCAAGGCGCGTGACGTTCTTGTGAAGGCCGACGAGGTGGATGGCGTGCTCGCGGTGATCCGCGGGGAGTCTGAAGGGTAGGCGTCCGCCGCAAGGTCCGCCGAGAGGATGCGACCGTGATCCACCCGTTAGAGATCGTCGGGCAACCGTTTCCCTTTGCCGTACGTCAAGTTGAGCGAGAAGACAGACGGGGCTCCCACCATGGGGTCCGTGTCTGGCTCGCCATCGGGCGCTCCGGCCATACCGATGGCGTACAAAGTCCCACCGCCCGGTTGCCCCACCCTTCGGTACCCCCCCTAGACTGAATTTCCAGCACAGGCGGCTACACGCTCGAAAGGCGCCCCCGTGTCCATCGGCAACTCCCCTGAAGACGAGCGTCCGTTCGAAGACGGTCGTTCCTCAGACGGTCATGAGGAAGAAGCCCGCCCTTCCGTCGGCCGAGCCCTGCAGCAGGCACGTATCGCCGCCGGGCTGATCGTCGACGACGTCAGCAGTGCCACCCGGGTCCGCATCGCCATCGTGCACGCCATCGAGGCCGACGACTTCACGCCCTGCGGCGGTGACGTCTACGCCCGCGGGCACATCAGGACCCTCGCCAAGGCCGTCCACACCGATCCCGCCCCCCTCCTCGCGCGCTACGACGACGACCACGGCGGACGTCCGGCCCCGACTCCGGCGGCGCCCCTCTTCGAGGCGGAACGTATCCGTCCCGAGCGGCGGGGCCCCAACTGGACCGCGGCCATGGTCGCCGCGATCGTGGCCGTGGTCGGCTTCGTCGGGTTCACGGCGTTCAAGGGCGGCGACAGCGACACTGACGCCGCGTCACAGGTCACCCAGGGGGCCACGCCCAGCGCCGGCAAGCCCGCCGCGCCCAAGCCCTCGAACACCACCGCCACGCCCAAGTCCGACCCCTCCGACAGTGCCATCGCCGCCGCGCCGCAGGACAAGGTGACGGTCCAGGTGAGCGCGGTCGACGGCCGCAGCTGGATCTCCGCCAAGGACCACAACGGCCGGATGCTCTTCGACGGACTTCTTAAGAAGGGCGAGTCCAAGACCTTCCAGGACAGCTCGAAGGTCAACCTGATCCTCGGCGACGCCGGTGTGATCCAGCTCTACGTCAACGGCAAGAAGATCGAGGACGACTTCCAGCCCGGAGCGGTGGAACGCCTCACGTACACGAAGGGCGACCCCGAGGTCGGTTGAGACCTTGAGGCCGGTCAAGCGTCCGGCGTGGTGGTTGTTCCAAGGGGTTGGCCAAGATCGGCCAACCCCTTCGACGTGGGGTGTCAGTGGGACGAAGTAGTCTTGAGCCCATGCCTGAACGCCGTACCGTCGCACTCGTCACTCTTGGCTGCGCCCGTAACGAGGTGGACTCGGAGGAGCTCGCAGGCCGCTTGGAGGCGGACGGCTGGCAACTCGTGGAGGACGCCGAGGACGCGGACGTCGCCGTCGTCAACACCTGTGGCTTCGTCGAGGCCGCCAAGAAGGACTCTGTCGACGCCCTCCTGGAAGCCAATGACCTGAAGGGTCACGGCAGAACGCAGGCCGTCGTCGCGGTCGGCTGCATGGCCGAGCGGTACGGCAAGGAGCTCGCCGAGGCGCTGCCCGAGGCCGACGGAGTGCTCGGCTTCGACGACTACTCCGACATCTCCGACCGCCTGCAGACCATCCTCAACGGCGGCATCCACGCCTCGCACACCCCGCGCGACCGCCGCAAGCTGCTGCCGATCAGCCCCGCCGAGCGGCAGGAGTCCGCCGCCGACGTCGCGCTGCCCGGCCACGGCCCGGTCGACCTCCCGGACGGCCTCGCGCCCGCCTCCGGCCCCCGCGCGCCCCTGCGCCGCCGCCTGGACGGCTCCCCGGTCGCCTCGGTGAAGCTCGCCTCCGGCTGCGACCGGCGCTGCACCTTCTGCGCCATCCCGTCCTTCCGCGGCTCCTTCATCTCCCGCCGCCCGAGCGACGTCCTGAACGAGACGCGCTGGCTGGCCGAGCAGGGCGTCAAGGAGATCATGCTCGTCTCCGAGAACAACACGTCCTACGGCAAGGACCTGGGCGACATCCGCCTCCTGGAGACGCTGCTGCCCGAGCTGGCGGACATCGACGGCCTGGAGCGGGTGCGGGTCAGCTACCTCCAGCCGGCCGAGATGCGCCCCGGGCTCATCGACGTGCTCACCTCGACGCCGAAGGTCGCGCCCTACTTCGACCTGTCCTTCCAGCACTCCGCGCCCGACGTGCTGCGCTCCATGCGCCGCTTCGGCGACACCGACCGCTTCCTCGAACTGCTCGACACCATCCGCTCCAAGGCCCCGCAGGCCGGCGTGCGCTCGAACTTCATCGTCGGCTTCCCCGGCGAGACCGAGGCCGACCTGGCCGAGCTGGAGCGCTTCCTGAACGGCGCGCGCCTGGACGCCATCGGTGTCTTCGGCTACTCCGACGAGGAGGGCACGGAGGCGGCGACGTACGACAAGAAGCTCGACCAGGACGTCGTCGACAAGCGGCTCGCGCACATCTCCCGGCTCGCCGAGGAGCTCGTCTCGCAGCGCGCCGAGGAGCGCGTCGGCGAGACCGTGCAGGTGCTGGTCGAGTCGGTGGACTCCGAGGACGGCGCCTACGGCCGCGGTGAGCACCAGGCGCCGGAGACGGACGGCCAGGTGCTCCTCACGAGCGGCGAGGGCCTGAGCGTCGGCCGTATGGTCGAGGCGAAGGTGGTCGGTACGGAAGGTGTCGACCTGGTGGCCGAGCCGCTCCTGGGCTCGCTCGCGTGTAGTGAGGAGGCGGGCAGATGACCGGAGTCCCGGCATCGGCGGCGGGCGACACCTCCAGCGCGAGCGGCGCGCCCGCGAGCGCGGGTTCCGGTGCGGCCTCCGGTGGCGCCTCTTCCGGCGCGATGTCGGGCAGTGTCTCCGGTGGTGTCCCCTCCGGGGGAGTCGCGGCCGGTGGTGCCTCTTCCGGCGGTGCCTCGGTCGGCAGTGCTTCGCTTGGCAGCGCCTCGGTCGGTAGTACCTCGTCCGGTGTCGCCGAGTCGGGTCTGCCCGGTGGTCCGCGGCCGGCGCGCGGTGCGAAGGTCGTGGCCGCGGCCGTCAACCAGGCGAGCGTCTGGAACATCGCCAACTTCCTGACCATGCTCCGGCTGCTGCTCGTCCCCGGCTTCGTCGCCCTGATGCTGGCCGACGGCGGGTACGACCCGGCGATGCGCTCGTTCGCCTGGGCCGCGTTCGCCATCGCCATGATCACCGACCTGTTCGACGGCCATCTGGCGCGGACCTACGACCTCGTCACCGACTTCGGGAAGATCGCCGACCCCATCGCCGACAAGGCGATCATGGGTGCGGCGCTGATCTGTCTGTCCTCGCTCGGCGATCTGCCGTGGTGGGTGACCGTCGTCATCCTCGGCCGGGAACTCGGGATCACGCTGCTGCGTTTTGTTGTCATCCGGTACGGCGTCATTCCCGCGTCGCGCGGCGGCAAGCTGAAGACGCTCGTCCAGGGCGTGGCCGTAGGGATGTATGTGCTGGCGCTGACGGGCTGGCTGGCCACTCTGCGGTTCTGGGTGATGGCTGCGGCGGTCGTTCTGACCGTGCTGACCGGGCTCGACTATGTGAGACAGGCCATTGTGCTGCGCAGGCAGGGAATCGCCGAGCGGATGGCCGCGTCGGAGGAGACGGAAGCGTGAGTTCCACGGCCACTGAAGTGGTGCGACTACTGACGGTGAGCGGTGCGACGCTCGCTGTCGCCGAGTCGCTCACCGGTGGTCTGGTTGCGGCGGAAGTCACATCGGTGCCCGGAGCCTCCAAGGCCTTCCGCGGCTCGGTCACCGCCTACGCCACCGAGCTGAAGCATCAGCTGCTCGGTGTCGACGCCGCCCTGCTGGCCGAGCGGGGAGCGGTGGATGCGCAGGTCGCGGCCCAGATGGCGGCCGGTGTGCGGAAGGCGCTGGGCGCCGACTGGGGCATCGCGACCACCGGCGTGGCGGGCCCGGAGCCGCAGGACGGACAGCCCGTGGGCACCGTTTTCGTGGCCGTGGACGGGCCCTTCGGACCTGATTCGGATGCCGCCGGTGGCGGGAAAGTGGCCGCGCTGCGGTTGAACGGCGGCCGGGCGGAAATTCGTAGAGAGAGTGTACGGAGCGTACTCGCGCTGCTTCTGGAGCGGCTCGTGAGCGAACAGACCGGGAATGAGCGGACACAGGATACGGAACAGAACGGGGGGTTTTGATGTTTGCAGCCCTGAGTGAACACGACATCGCTCCCCGCACGGCCGCGGCGCAAGGCGGTACGGTGGGGCGAGAAGGATGCGGCTACGCGGTCCGAGGAGGGAGCCACCGATGATTCTGCTCCGTCGCCTGTTGGGCGATGTGCTGCGTCGGCAGCGCCAGCGCCAGGGCCGTACTCTGCGCGAAGTCTCCTCGTCCGCCCGAGTCTCACTCGGCTATCTCTCCGAGGTGGAGCGGGGGCAGAAAGAGGCTTCCTCTGAACTGCTGTCCGCCATCTGCGACGCGTTGGACGTACGGATGTCCGAACTCATGCGGGAAGTGAGCGACGAGCTCGCTCTCGCCGAGCTGGCCCAGTCTGCTGCGGCCACCGGTTCTGTACCCACGTCGGTACGTCCGATGCTGGGTTCCGTGTCGGTGACCGGCGTGCCACCGGAACGGGTGACCATCAAGGCCCCCGCCGAGGCGGTGGACGTGGTCGCCGCGTGACGCTCACGCTGACGTGACGCTGACGCTGATGCTGATCTAGACCGATGAGGCGCTGACCGGCCTCAACGATGTGTGCGAGCCCCGGCCGGGGCTTCTCCAGGGAGATCTGGAGGGGCGCGGTCGGGGTCTTTCGCGTTCTCGCGTTCTCGCCTTGTCGTGTTTCGCGTGGGGACGGTGGCGGTGGCGGTGGCGGGCGCTTGGCGGGGCGGAAGCCGGACGTCGGTCGGTCCGGTCGGGGGCCTGTGCGGCTGGGGCGGTCCGTTTGCCGGTGTGGCTCGGGGCGGTCATCGTTGAGGCGAGTGGTGCGTCCGTGTGCCGTTGATGCGCCCTTCTTGCGGGTGACCGTGACGTTTTGGCGTCGGGCTGGAGGTGGGGCCATGGCGGGGCGAATAGCACGCTGGGGGCTCGCGCTCGGGCTCTGCGCCGTGTGGTGGTGGGCTGTGCTGCGCCTCGCGCTGACGGCGCACGCGGGGGCGCTGGAGGGGGCCGTAGCGGCTGGGGGGTGGGGGTTGAGTCTGCTTCCGGTGCACTGCATGCCGAAGGCGCGGGCGGCGGGGGCCGTGGCCGCGGGGCGGTGGCGGGAGGCCTGGCGGGTGTCCGTTGCGCCGGTCGCCGGGGTGTCGCCGGACCTCGGCGCGACGGTTGGTGGGGGGCCGACTGACATCGGCGTTACGGAGGCTGGGGGGGCCGACTGACCTTGGCGTGACGGAGGCTGGGGTGTGGCCGGCGGACGGGCCGTTGCCGGGCACCGGGCCGTCGCAGGGCGCCTGGCCGTCGTCGGCCACCGGACCGTCGCCGGACGTCGAGTCGGTGCCGGCTACCAAGGCATCGCGACGCCGCCGTTCGGGCGGAGGATCTGGCCCGTCGTGAACGACGACGCGTCCGACGCCAGGTACAGCACGGCGTGGGCGATGTCCTCCGGCTCACCTACCCGGCCCAGCGGTGACAGGCGGACCATCATCGCCTCGGTACGCGCCTGCGCCTCGGCCTCGTGGTGGTCGGTCATGGGCGTGCGGATCCAGCCCGGTGCGACCGCGTTGACGCGGATGCCATGCCGGCCCAGTTCCGTCGCCAGCGTCTTCGTCAGCTGGACGACGGCCGCTTTGGTCACGCTGTAGCAGAGGAGTCCGGCCCCTCCGGTGTCGATCGCGCCGGACGCCATGGTGACGATGCTGCCCCTGGTGCCGCGGTCGAGCATCAGTCGGCCCGCCTCCTGGCAGGCGTACAGGACGCCTTTGAAGTTGACGCTCAGTACCCGGTCGAGGTCCTCGTCCCGGGTCTCCAGCACGGTGCTGCTGTGCATGATCCCGGCGACCGCGGCCATCACGTGCAGGTCCTCGCAGGAGTCCACGGCCTGCTTCAGCTGGGCGCGATCGGTGACGTCGAGGTGGTGGGTGCGGGCGGTGCCGCCCTGGTCCTTGATCAGGGTCGCCGTCTCGTGCAGACCCTGCGCGTCGCGGTCGGCGCAGTGCACGGTGGCGCCCGCCTCGGCGAGCAGCACGGCGGAGGCGCGGCCGATACCGCTGGCGGCGCCGGTGACGAAAGCGGTGCGTCCGGTGAGGTCGTACGCCTTGACGGGCATGAACCGACCGTACGAGGGTTTCTGACGGGTCGTCAATTAGTCGTACGGTGCTGAGTTCTGTGGGGTGGGGCGGTGCCCGGCGCCAGCCCTATCTGGCAGGTGCCGGTCCTATTTGGCAGGTCGGGCACCAGTAGGTGGGGCGGTCGCGGGAGCCGTCGCCCTGGTTGGCCGTGCGGATGGGGGTGTTGCAGCGGAGGCAGGGGCGGGGGGCTCGGCCGTAGACGAAGAGGTCTGGGGTGTGGGGGTGTGTGGCGGGGCGGAGGAGGCCCGTGCCGGGGGGTGTGGTGGGGGTGCGTGGGGTGGGGTGGGCTGGGGTGCCGGGGGGTGTAGCTCGGGTGCCTGGAGTGGGGTGGGGCGGGGTGGTCGGGCCTGTGGTGCGGTTTGGGTTTGGGGAGTTGTTCGTGAGGGTGCTTGTGGTGTTGCGGATGGGGCGGCCGCGGTTGGCTTCCAGGAGGCGCTTGGCGATGGCGGGCAGCTTGGCGGCGCGGTCGGCGGGGAGTGCGCCGACGGGGAGCCAGGGGGTGGCGCCGAGGAGGAAGCAGAGTTCGCTTTTGTAGATGTTGCCGATGCCGGCCAGGTTGCGCTGGTCGAGCAGGGCCTCGCCGAGGGGGCGGGTGGGGTCGGCGAGGAGGTTGGCGAGGGCCAGTTGGGGGTTCCAGTCGGGGCCCAGGAGGTCGGGGCCGAGGTGGCCCACGGCGCGGTGTTCTTCGGTTGTGCGGAGGAGTTCGAGGACGGGGAGGCGGTAGCCGACGGCAGTGTGGTCGGCGGTGCCGAGGATCACGCGGATCTGGTGGGCCGGGCCGCCGCTCCAGCGTTGGCCGTTGGCGTACACCTTCCAGGTGCCGTCCATCCGTAGGTGCGAGTGGAGGGTGAGGCCGCCCTCGACGCGGGTCAGCAGGTGTTTGCCCCGGGGGGTGACGTCCAGGACGGCGCGGCCGGTGAGGTCTGCCGTGGCGTACTTGGGCACGCGGAGGTCGCTACGGGTCAGCATCTTGCCCGCGAGGGCCGCGTGGAGGCGCTTCGCGGTCTGCCAGACGGTGTCGCCTTCAGGCATGGGTCAAGGGTGGCATGGGAGGGGGGGGTGCGGGGCGTGGAGGGGGTTGGGGTGAGGGGTGACGTGGGGTGAGGGCGAGGCAAGGGGTGAGGGCGAGACTGGCGGAGCCGCTGCCTACGGCCTCGGCTTCGCCATCGGCCTGGATGTATTCCCCACCCGCACCGCCCGTGATGCTTTCGTCGTCGGGTGCGGGCGGCCCCTGTGGGGTGGAATCGCCGTCGGCGGCTGCGGCTGCGGCTGCGGCTGGGGCGGGCACGGCAGCGGCGATGGGTTCGGCTCGGGGTGAGCGGTGGTGCGGGGCAGGGGGGTTCGGGGTGAGGGCGGCCGGACCCTGGAAGGGCGTTGGTCCGGTTCATGTTCATGCGCGGAGGCGCAGGCCGCGTGGTGTTGCGATGAAGCCCGCTCCTTCCAGGAGGGTGCCGATGGGGGAGGTCAGGGCCGAGGCGCCGTTGACCCGTTCCACCGTGACCGTGCCGAGGGAACCGGCTCGGGCCGCTGCCGCGAGGGCCTCGGCGGCCGCCTGGAGGCGTGGGTCTTCGGTGGCCGTGGTGTCCGGTGTGGAAGGCCAGGCGAGCAGGGTCTTGCCGCCGCGCTCCATGTAGAGCGTCAGCTCGCCCTCGACCAGCACGACGAGAGAGCCCGCTTTACGCCCCGGCTTGTGCCCGGCGCCGGTCGGCGGCTCGGGCCAGGGGAGGGCGGCGCCGTATGCGTTCGCGGGGTCGGCTGCGGCCAGGACCACGGCTTGGGTGGCGAGGGAGGGGCGACGGGTGTGGTGGTTGGCGTAGGGGGAGCTGGTGTTGCCCTGGGGCGGCGGGGCGGGGAAGTCGCGGGGTGAGATGTAGTCGCCTGGGGCCGGGGGATGGGAGGCGGGGGCGCCCGGGGTCGGGAGGTGGCCGTCGGGTGTGGCCAGGCTGTCGAGGTCGTCGAAGTCGGTGAACGGGCCGAAGGCGTCGGCGAAGTCGTGGACTCCGGGGGAGTGTCGTGTGCCGTGTCGGCCGTGGTCGGCGGGGGAGGCGAACGGAGCCTGCTGGTTGTTGGTGTCCGGTGAGGCGTAGGGAGCCTGTCCGCCACCGTGGTCAGGCGAGTTGTAGGTGGCGCTCGGGGTTCCGGACGGGTCGGCGGAACCGTTGCCAGGGGCGGCTGTCGGTGAGTTGGAGCCGGTGACGGCGCCGAAGCCGTAGGGGTCGTTGGCCGTCGGGTCCGGAGTGGGCAGGTCGTCGCCCCGGTCGCGGGCGTTGGCTACCGCGCGAAGGCGGTCCACCGCGCCGTCCATCGCGAACTGGGCGGCGCCGAGGCCCTCCACGACGTAGCCGCGCCGTGCCTGACCGCTGTCCTCGAAGGCGGAGAGGACCCGGTACGTCGCCGAGAAGCCGCCTTCGACGCCCTCCGCGGCGACCGCTCCCCTGGTCACCACGCCGTGCCGGTCGAGCAGGGTGCGGGCCAGGGCGTGGGCGCGCACGGTGGGGTCCGGTTCGTGGGCGGGGAGCAGGGACCACCGGCCCGCGACGGTCGGCGGACCGGTGCGGGAGGCGGGGCGTGCGGCGGCGGTGAGGGAACCGTAACGCCCGCGCGGGACCGTGCGCTTGGCGCGGTGGGCCGTGGAACCTGCCGTACGGCCGGAGCCGAGCAGGGAGCGCATGGGGGCGAGCGTGTCGTTCGTGAGCCGTCCGGACCAGGCCAGGTCCCATACGGCGTCGGCGAGTTGGGGGTCGGTGACGTCGGGGTGGGTGGTCGCGCGGATCTGGTCGGTGATCTGGCGGAAGAAGAGGCCGTAGCCGCCGGAGAGGGTGTCCAGGACCGACTGGTGCAGTGCCGTGAGTTCGAGGGGGTGTGGTGGCGGGAGGAGCAGGGGGGCCGCGTCCGCCAGGTACAGGGAGACCCAGCCGTCCTTGCCGGGGAGGGAGCCCGCGCCGGCCCACACCAGCTCGCCGGCGGAGGTGAGTTCGTCGAGCATCGCGGGTGCGTAGTTCGCCACGCGGGACGGCAGGACGAGCTTCTCCAGGGCGGACGCGGGCACGGAGGCGCCCTGCAACTGCTCGACGGCGCGCACCAGTCCGTCGATGCCGCGCAGGCCGTGGCCCTTGCCGATGTGCTGCCACTGGGGGAGGAACTGCGCGAGTGCGGCCGGTGACACCGGCTCCAACTCGTGCCGCAGCGCGGCCAGGGAGCGGCGGCGCAGGCGGCGCAGCACCGTCGTGTCGCACCACTCCTGGCCGATGCCGGCCGGGTGGAACTCCCCTTGTACGACACGGCCGTTGGCTGACAGTCGCTGCAACGCGCCGTCGGTGACGGCCACACCCAGGCCGAAGCGGGCCGCCGCTGTGGCCGAGGTGAACGGGCCGTGGGTGCGGGAGTGGCGCGCGAGGAGGTCGCCGAGCGGGTCCTTGACCGGTTCGGTGAACGCCTCCGGGACGCCGACCGGCAGCGCCGTGCCGAGCGCGTCGCGCAGGCGGCCCGCGTCCTCGATCGCCGCCCAGTGGTCGGCACCGGCGATACGGACCCGGATCGCGCGGCGGGCCGCGGCCAGCTCCTGGGCCCACAGTGGCTCCGCGCCCCGCTCGGCCAACTCGGCGTCGGTGAGCGGGCCGAGCATCCGCAACAGGTCGGCGACACCCTCGACGTCCTTGATGCGGCGGTCCTCGGTGAGCCACTGGAGTTCGCGCTCCAGCTCGGTCAGCACCTCGGCGTCGAGGAGTTCGCGCAGCTCCGCCTGGCCGAGCAGCTCGGCCAACAGGTGGGAGTCCAGGGACAGGGCGGCGGCGCGGCGCTCGGCGAGCGGTGAGTCTCCCTCGTAGAGGAACTGGGCGACGTACCCGAAGAGGAGGGAGCGGGCGAAGGGGGACGGCTCGGGGGTGGTGACCTCGACGAGGCGCACCTTGCGGGACTCCAGGTCGCCCATCAGCTCGGTGAGGCCGGGGACGTCGAAGACGTCCTGGAGGCATTCGCGGACCGCCTCCAGGACGATCGGGAACGAGCCGAACTCGCTTGCCACCTGGAGCAGTTGGGCGGCGCGCTGGCGCTGCTGCCACAGAGGGGTGCGTTTGCCGGGGTTGCGGCGCGGCAGCAGCAGCGCGCGGGCGGCGCACTCGCGGAAGCGGGCCGCGAACAGGGCCGAGCCGCCGACCTGGTCGGTGACGATCTGATTGACCTCGCCCTTGTCGAAGGCGACGTCCGCAGCGCCTACGGGGGCCTGGTCGGCGTCGTACTCCGTGCCGGCCTTCACGGGTTCCTGGTCGAGCAGGTCCAGGCCCATCAGGTCGGCGTCGGGCAGCCTCAGGACGATGCCGTCGTCGGCGTGCATCACCTGGGCGTCCATGCCGTAGCGCTCGGAGAGGCGGGCGCCGAGGGCGAGGGCCCAGGGGGCGTGGACCTGGGCGCCGAAGGGGGAGTGGATGACCACACGCCAGTCGCCGAGTTCGTCCCGGAAGCGCTCCACGACGATCGTGCGGTCGTCCGGGATGTGGCCGCAGGCCTCGCGCTGTTCGGCCAGGTACGACAGGACGTTCTCAGCGGCCCAGGCGTCGAGGCCCGCGGCGAGGAGGCGCAGGCGGGCGTCCTCCTTGGGCTGTGAGCCGACCTCGCGCAGGAACGCGCCCACCGCGCGGCCCAGTTCGAGCGGGCGGCCCAGCTGGTCGCCCTTCCAGAAGGGCAGTCGGCCGGGGACGCCCGGCGCGGGGGAGACCAGGACGCGGTCGCGGGTGATGTCCTCGATCCGCCAGGAGGAGGTGCCGAGCGTGAAGACGTCGCCCACCCGGGACTCGTAGACCATCTCCTCGTCCAGCTCGCCGACCCGGCCGCCGCCCTTCTTGGGGTCGGCGCCGGCCAGGAAGACGCCGAAGAGACCGCGGTCGGGGATTGTGCCCCCGGAGGTGACGGCGAGGCGCTGCGCTCCGGGGCGGCCGGTGATCGTGCCGGCGATGCGGTCCCACACCACGCGCGGGCGCAGCTCCGCGAACGCGTCGGACGGGTAGCGGCCCGCGAGCATGTCGAGCACGGCCGTGAACGCCGACTCCGGGAGCGAGGCGAAGGGTGCGGCTCGGCGGACCGTGGCGAGCAGGTCGTCGACCTGCCAGGTGTCCAGCGCCGTCATCGCGACGAGCTGCTGGGCGAGGACGTCCAGGGGGTTGGCGGGGATCTTCAGGGACTCGATGGAGCCGGTGCGCATCCGCTCGGTGACCACGGCGGCCTGGACGAGGTCGCCCCGGTACTTCGGGAAGACCACACCCGTGGAGACCGCGCCGACCTGGTGTCCCGCGCGGCCGACGCGCTGGAGGCCGGAGGCCACGGAGGGCGGGGACTCCACCTGGATGACGAGATCGACGGCACCCATGTCGATGCCCAGCTCCAGACTGGACGTGGCCACCACGGCGGGCAGGCGGCCCGCCTTGAGGTCCTCCTCGACCTGGGCGCGCTGCTCCTTGGAGACCGAGCCGTGGTGGGCGCGCGCGATGACCGGGGGTGCGCCCTGGGCGGCACCCGAGCCGCCCATCAGCTCGGCCGGTGCGTGGTGCTCGTCCAGGGGCTCGCCGGTCGCGCGCTCGTAGGCGATCTCGTTGAGCCGGTTGCACAACCGCTCCGCGAGGCGACGGGAGTTGGCGAACACGATCGTTGAACGATGCGACTGGACGAGGTCGGCGATGCGCTCCTCGACATGCGGCCAGATCGAGGGCTTCTCCGCGCCCTCCTTTCCGTCGGCCACCGGGGAGCCGCCCAACTCGCCCAGATCCTCGACCGGTACGACCACGGAGAGGTCGAACTCCTTGCCGGACTTCGGCTGGACGATCTCCACCTTGCGGCGCGGGGAGAGATAGCGGGCGACCTCGTCGACCGGGCGGACGGTCGCCGAGAGGCCGATACGGCGGGCAGGCCTCGGCAGCAACTCGTCCAGCCGCTCCAGGGACAGGGCGAGATGCGCGCCCCGCTTGGTGCCGGCGACCGCGTGCACCTCGTCCAGGATCACCGTCTCGATGCCGGTCAGCGCGTCGCGCGTGGCCGACGTCAGCATCAGGAACAGGGACTCCGGGGTGGTGATCAGGATGTCCGGCGGGCGGGTGGACAGGGCGCGGCGCTCGGCGGGCGGGGTGTCGCCGGAGCGGATGCCGACCTTGACCTCGGGCTCGGGCAGGCCAAGGCGGACGGATTCCTGGCGGATGCCGGTGAGCGGGGAGCGGAGGTTGCGCTCCACGTCGACCGCGAGGGCCTTCAGCGGAGACACGTACAGGACGCGGCAGCGCTTCTTCGGGTCGGCGGGCGGGGGTGTCGCGGCGAGCTGGTCCAGGGCGGCGAGGAAGGCGGCCAGGGTCTTGCCGGAGCCGGTCGGGGCGACCACCAGCACGTCCGAGCCCTCGCCGATGGCCTGCCACGCGCCGGCCTGGGCCGCGGTGGGCGCGGAGAAGGCCCCCGTGAACCAGCCGCGGGTCGCGGGGGAGAAGCCGTCGAGGGCTCGATGTGCGGAGCTGACCATGCGTCCATCCTGCACCCGACCACTGACAACGCGTCTGACCTGCGGGGATTCCGCGACGGTGACTCGCGGAATCGGTTCGGTCCCGGTCGGCCGCTGTGGCCAGGATCGTTTCGGCGGCTTCCGGTCGCCGTGGGCGGGACCGCTTCGTTCCGCCGCCGTGGCGGAGAATGGCCGTATGGCGGGTTCGGGTGAGTTGGCGCGGCACTGGCAGTACACGGAACTGCCCGGCGTCGACCTGCTGCGGGCCCGGTACATCCGCAAGACGTTCGTACGGCACACACACGAGAACTTCGTCATCGCCGCCATCGCGGACGGCGTCGAGGTGTTCCACCACGGTGGGGGCGACGTGTCCGCCGGGGCGGGGGCGCTCGCACTGGTCAATCCGGACACTCCGCACACCGGCCGGGCGGGCGTGCCCGAGGGCTGGCGGTACGGGGCGGTCTATCCGTCGCCCGAGGTGGTGGCCGCGATAGCCGCCGAGACCACCTCGATCCGTGGCACTCCCGGTTTCATCAGGCCCGTGCTCGACGACCCCTACACCGTCGGGCTCGTCCACCAGATCCTGCGCGCGGCCGACGAGGGCAACGCGCTCGCCGCCGACACCCTGCTGCGGGTCGCCGTCACCAGACTGCTCCGACTGAACGGCGGACCGCTGCCGCAGCGCGCCGTGCCCACGGCCGGTGGCCGGGTCGCCGCACGCGCGCGTGCCGTGCTGGAGGAACGGATGGCGGAACCGCCCACCCTGGAGCGGCTCGCCGGGGATCTGGGGACCAGCCCCTTCGCGCTGCTGCGCGCGTTCCGCGGCACCTACGGAATGCCGCCCCACGCCTGGCTGACCGACGCCCGGGTGCGGGAGGCACGCCGCCTCCTGGACGCGGGCACCGCGCCCGCCGAGGCCGCCGTCGCCGTCGGGTTCACGGACCAGCCGCACCTCAACCGGCACTTCGCCCGGATCGTGGGCGTACCCCCGGGCGCGTACCAGCGGGAGCGCAAGAACGTACAAGACGCCGGACACCGGCTGCTCGTACCGTCCGACACGTGGCAGAACAGATCGCTTCAGAAGACATACGCGCCGGAGCGGGAGGAGAACCGGACTCCAACGCAGGGGACAAGCCGGACTCCGCCGTCGTACGGGACGCCCTCGGAGTCGGGGTCGCCGTAGGGCTGTCCGGGTTCGCCTTCGGGGTGACCTCGGCCGGTGGCGGGCTCACCCTGCTGCAGACCTGTGCCCTCAGCCTCCTGGTGTTCACCGGCGCCTCCCAGTTCGCGCTCGTGGGAGCGCTCGCGGCCGGTGGCAATCCGCTCACCGCGGCGGCGGGAGCCTTCTTCCTGGGCGTGCGCAACACCTTCTACGGGCTACGGCTCTCGCAGTTGCTGGCACTCCCGCGCGCGGTGCGGCCGTTCGCCGCCCAGTGGATCATCGACGAGACGGCGGCCGTCACCCTCGCGCAGCCCACGCGGCGTGCCGCACGGATCGGCTTCACCGTCACCGGGCTCACCCTGTACCTGCTGTGGAACCTCACCACGCTGCTCGGCGCCCTGGGCGCCAAGGCCATCGGGGACACGGACGCCTGGGGTCTCGACGCGGCCGGGCCCGCCGTCTTCCTGGCGCTGCTCGCCCCCATGCTCACGACCACCACCGAGCGTGCCGTCGCCGCACTCGCGGTCCTCCTGGGACTGGGCCTGCTGCCCGTGCTGCCGGCCGGTGTGCCGGTCCTGGCGGCGGCTCTCGCGGCGCCGATCGCCCTCTACGTAGAGGGCCGTCGGCAGGGCGGGGCGCGTAACGACCCACCAGAAGAAGGCAGTTACGACGCACAGGAGGAAGACCGTTGACCGTCTGGATCGCGATCGCGGCGACCGCCCTCGGCTGCTACGTCGTCAAGCTCGCCGGGCTCCTGGTGCCCGCGGGCGCCCTTGAACGGCCGCTGGTGCGGCGGCTCGCCGCTCTGCTGCCGGTCGCCCTGCTCGCCGCGCTCACAGCCCAGCAGACCTTCGCCGACGGGCACGCGCTCGTGCTCGACGCCCGGGCCGCGGGGCTCGCGGCCGCCGCCGTGGCGCTGGTGCTGCGGGCACCGTTCCTGCTCGTCGTCGCGGCGGCCGTGCTGGTGACGGCAGGTGTACGGGCCATCGGCGGCTGAGGCGACCCGAGGTCAGCCCACGGAGCGGCCGTACGCCTTCAGGGTGCGCAGCGCCTGGATCGTCACCATGGGGCGTGCCTCCAGGGAGATGCCCGGCGCCCACTGTCGCCAGCGGATCGGCCAGCCGCCGTCCGTCTGCTGATCGCCTGCCAGGTGGTCGAGGGAGCGGGCCATCTCGTCGTCCGTGAACCACGCGCGCGCGAGGGAACTCGGGGTCTTCGCGTAGTCGTACGGGAAGTGGTGCTCGCCCGGCGCGTACCCGGGGGCGACCGGGTAGGCCTCCAGACGCTCCGGGTCCAGGGCGGCGAGCCGGTGCTCGCGCACCAGGCGGCCGAGGCGGTCGGCGGCGGCCTCCGCGCGCGGGCGGTCGGGTGCCGAGTCCAGGAAGGCGACGGCGGCCTCGATCTCGTAGGGGTGCGACTTCTCCAGGGAGTCGACGGCCTGCCAGCAGAAGTCGGTGGCCCGGAACAGCCAGGCGTGCCACACCTCGTTGCGGTGCAGCAGGCCCACCACCGGCCCGGTGGCGAGGAGTTCGCTGGGCGGGTCGTCCACGATCGGCACGAAAGGGGCCGTCGGGTAGCCGCGCTGGCCGGGAAGGATCGACGGCAGGGCGCCGTCGGCCGTGGAGACCGAGGTCAGATAGCGGCACACGCGTTCCACCCGCTGCCCGCCGCAGCGCCCGACGGCGTCCAGGACGCGCAGCGCGTGCCCGGTGTGCAGCGGCTGGCTGACCGGGCCGCGCAGATCGGGTTCCAGGGCGTGCCCGTAGCCGCCGTCCTCGTTGCGGTAGGCGTCCAGCGCGGTCTCCACCGGATCGGGTTCGCCGTTGAGGAAGTGGTACGCGAAGAGGCGCTGTTCCAGCACGCGCGCGGTGAGCCACACGAAGTGCTCGGCGCGGAAGAGCGGGGAGTGCGCCGGGGGCGTCGGGGGGAGTGGGGAAGCTCCTGTTTCGGCCATGCGTCAGACCGTAGGACGGAAAGCGGTCTCCGCAAGGGGTCCCGACCTGGTCCCACTCTCAGGGCGGGATACTGGTGTCATGCGGTTGACGGTCTTCTGGCAGCGGATGACGGAGCACTTCGGCGCGGGATACGCCGAGAGCTTCGCGCGCGATCACGTGATGACGGAACTCGGCGGGCGGACGGTGGACGAGGCGCTGGACGCGGGCTGGGAGGCCAAGGACGTGTGGCGCGTGGTCTGCGACGTCATGAACGTTCCGAGCCAAAGCCGCTGATCTTCCGCGGGAAAGTCGCTGATCGGTCACGAAGATCGACGGCGGTGACCGGTTGTCAGTGGCGTAGGCGAGACTTGCACCGTGGCAGTCACTGACGAGACCGGGCACGACGCCCAGCAGGAATCCCCGATCGGTACGCCGCCGTCCCGGCCCCCGGCCGACGGCGCCGCGCCGGGCCCGGGCATGCCGCGCTGGCTGCCCCGCGCCATGGTGCTGGCGCTCGCCCTCGTCGCCGTGTTCCAGCTGGGCAGTTGGGCCTTCCACCAGCTCATCGGGCTGCTGATCAACATCCTCATCGCGTTCTTCCTGGCCCTCGCCATCGAGCCCGCGGTGAGCAGGCTGGCCGCTTACGGCATGCGCCGGGGGCTGGCCACCTTCCTGGTCTTCCTCGGCCTGCTGATCGTGAGCGCCGGGTTCGTCACCCTCCTCGGGTCGATGCTCGCCGGTCAGATCATCAAGATGATCGAGGACTTCCCGGACTACCTCGACTCCGTCATCAACTGGGTCAACACGCACTTCCACACCGACCTCAGACGGGTCGACATCCAGGAGGGGCTGCTCCACTCCGACTGGCTGCGCAAGTACGTGCAGAACAGCGCGACCGGCGTGCTGGACGTGTCCACCCAGGTGCTCGGGGGTCTCTTCCAGCTGCTGACGATCGGTCTGTTCTCGTTCTACTTCGCCGCCGACGGGCCGCGACTGCGGCGCGCGCTGTGCTCCGTGCTGCCGCCCGCCCGGCAGGCCGAGGTACTGCGCGCGTGGGAGATCGCCGTTGACAAGACGGGCGGCTACATATACTCCCGCGGTCTGATGGCGCTGGTCTCCGGAGTGGCGCACTACATCCTGTTGCAGGCGCTGGGCATCCCGTACGCGCCCGTGCTCGCCGTCTGGGTGGGCCTGGTCTCCCAGTTCATCCCGACCATCGGCACGTATCTGGCGGGCGCCCTGCCCATGCTGATCGCCTTCACCGTGGACCCCTGGTACGCGCTGTGGGTGCTGATCTTCGTCGTGGTCTACCAGCAGTTCGAGAACTACATGCTCCAGCCCAAGCTGACCGCGAAGACCGTCGACATCCACCCCGCGGTCGCCTTCGGCTCGGTCATCGCGGGCACCGCGCTCCTGGGTGCCGTGGGCGCGCTGATCTCCATCCCGGCCGTCGCCACGCTCCAGGCGTTCCTCGGGGCGTACGTCAAGCGGTACGCCGTCACAGACGATCCCCGGGTCCACGGACACCGGACCACCCGAGACTCCAGCGGGCCCGGCCTGGTGACGCGCGCGCGACGGCTGTGGGAGGGGCGGACGAGGGCGACGGAGTCCACAGTGGCCGACTCCGGGTCGATCAACTCCGACTCCGGGCCGACGGCTTCCGAGCCGACCGACTCCGAACCGAAGAGCCCCGGGGAGGGCTCCTCCGGCTCCTCCTGAGGGATGATCCGGCGAGAACACCAGGGCGTCGCGGTCAGTGCGTGAGCACCGCCCACACCCCGGCCCAGGCCACGGCGACCACGTAGCATCCGACCGCGACGGTCACGGTCCGCCGCCGTACCGCCTCACTCCAGGTCGTGCGGGACAGCAGCCAGGCCAGGGCAGGCAACACCAGGACGGCGTGCAGGCTCACCCCGTGCAGCGGCTTGAGCGGGGCCGTCGAGTGGTACGCCGCTTCTTGGTGACCGGTCCGGGCGAGGACCACCCCGCGCGCGATCATCGCGGCGCCCGAGGCCAGCGCCACGAGCAGGATCGCGAACCCGGAACGCACCGCGAGCGCCATCCCCGTAGGCCCTGTCGGGCGGTGCCGGAAGGACGCCACTGCGAACACGGTGAGCAGCACCACGAGGACACCGCCGCCCACTGCGAGCGTCATGGACACCGCCGTGTCGAAGGGCGTCTCCATGTCGAGGTGCGACGGCACCCGGCGCCACGCCTGGAGGGTGATGCCGCCGACCTCCACGACACAGTCGGCGGCGAACACGACGAGCAGCACGGTGCGCAGCCGGGCCCCGACACGCAGGTACGACGTGACCCAGGTGACCGCGATCAGCGTCGCCCCGAAGGAGAGCCCGAACGTGACGGGCTTGCGCCAGGAGACGGGCCCGTACCAGGGGCCGCCGACGGCCGCGAACACCCCCAGGTGCACCAGCCCGGAGAGGATCAACAGGGCACCGGTCACCTGGCAGAGACGCTCGGCGGGGCGTACGTCGGTCTTCAGGGTCCGAGTCATGGCCCGAGCCTCGCGGGAACGCGCCGCGCAGTCGTCGTACGCCCGAAGACACCCGCCGTACGACGGAGGAAGTAGTGCTCCCAGGTGTGCGGCGATGAGTTTCGGGGGCGCGCCGGGTCCAAGGAGGTGAGAGCCGCCCGGAATCCGCGGAACGGTGACCCCCGAAGCGAGGATCGATCATGTCCACCGCAAAGGCCCCGCAGAGTGTCGAGACCACGCCCGCCCAGCAGTTGGCGGACACCGAACCGCAGATCGCCGCGGGCAAGGTGCTGTGGCACTTCACGATGTCGCTGGACGGGTTCGTGGCGGGGCCGGACCACGCGATGGACTGGATGACGGGGTTCTCGTTCCGGGCCGGCCTCGTCGAGGAGTACGCGGCGACGACCGGTGCCGTACTGGGCGGCCGGGACGGCTTCGATGCCTTCCCCGATGCCGGCAGCGTCTACGGGGGCGCGTGGCAGGGGCCGGTGTTCGTCCTCACACATCACCCCGCCGACGCGCCGCCCGCCCCCGGGGTGACCTTCCTGGACTGCGATGTGGCCGACGCCGTCCGTATCGGGCTGGAGGCCGCCGGGGGCAAGAACCTCGAAGTGCTCTCGCCCACGATCGGCCGACAACTCCTGGAGCGTGGACTGATCGACGAGATCGACCTGCACATCGTGCCGGTGCTGCTCGGCGACGGCATCCGGCTCTACGACAACCCCGGCGGCGCCCCGGTCCGGCTCGGGCTCCTGAACGGTGATGACCACGCGGCCGCGGTGAACGTGCGCTGTCGGCCGGTCGGGACGTGATCGTCCGGTGGCATCAAGGTACGAGGGCGTGCCGGGAAGGCCGACGGCCCGGCGGCGCGCGTGACGCTCGCGGAGGTTCCTACTGGTAGCAGCCACCGCTGCACAGGATGGTGACGGTGCCCGTCTCGCCGACCGAGGTGATCGCCGTGCCCTGCGCCGGTGCGGGGTGGTGCACACGGCTGGTCTCCCACGGCATGGGCGCGGCCGACGCCGCCGGACTCATGATGCCGACGGTCGCCGTGACCAGCACGGCCGCGATCCCCGCGCGCTTCCACATCTTCATCGAACTCTCCCTGCGTCGGTTGCCGTTGGCTGCCGCCAGTCAACGGGCCCGACCCCCGGCACGGGAAGGATTTCCATGTCATTCGAAGCGTTGCCACGGCATGAGGCGCCACGGACATCGATGACGCGAGTGCCGCGTGGTGCGCTTGACACGAAAATCGAACATCCATTCTCATGGAAGCTCCGGCGAGGCCATGACGGGCATTTCGACAGGCTTTTGATGGTGAAGTGTCCGAGTTATCCACAGGCTGGGCGGGCGTCGGGGCGCATTGTCAGTGGCAGGCGTTAGCGTCTTTGACGTGAAGCGATCGACTCAAGCAAACCGGGTGGAACCCATGGTAGGAACCGACCGCGAGAAGGCGTTGGACGCCGCACTCGCACAGATTGAACGGCAATTCGGCAAGGGCGCGGTGATGCGCCTGGGCGAGCGGCCGAACGAGCCCATCGAGGTCATCCCCACCGGGTCGACCGCACTGGACGTCGCCCTCGGTGTCGGCGGCCTGCCGCGCGGCCGAGTGGTGGAGGTCTACGGCCCGGAGTCCTCCGGAAAGACGACCCTGACCCTGCACGCGGTGGCGAACGCCCAGCGGGCCGGCGGCCAGGTCGCGTTCGTGGACGCGGAGCACGCCCTCGACCCCGAGTACGCGAAGAAGCTCGGCGTCGACATCGACAACCTGATCCTGTCCCAGCCGGACAACGGCGAGCAGGCCCTGGAGATCGTGGACATGCTGGTCCGCTCCGGCGCCCTCGACCTCATCGTCATCGACTCCGTCGCGGCGCTCGTCCCGCGCGCGGAGATCGAGGGCGAGATGGGAGACAGCCACGTCGGTCTCCAGGCCCGCCTGATGAGCCAGGCGCTCCGCAAGATCACAGGTGCGCTCCACCAGTCCGGGACCACCGCGATCTTCATCAACCAGCTCCGCGAGAAGATCGGCGTGATGTTCGGCTCCCCGGAGACCACGACCGGTGGCCGCGCGCTGAAGTTCTACGCCTCGGTGCGACTCGACATCCGGCGTATCGAAACCCTCAAGGACGGCACCGACGCGGTCGGCAACCGCACCCGCGTCAAGGTCGTCAAGAACAAGGTCGCGCCGCCCTTCAAGCAGGCCGAGTTCGACATCCTCTACGGCCACGGCATCAGTCGCGAGGGCGGCCTGATCGACATGGGCGTGGAGAACGGCTTCGTCCGCAAGGCCGGCGCCTGGTACACGTACGAAGGCGACCAGCTCGGCCAGGGCAAGGAGAACGCGCGCAACTTCCTCAAGGACAACCCCGACCTGGCCAACGAGATCGAGAAGAAGATCCTGGAGAAGCTGGGCGTGGGCGTCCGTCCGGAGAAGGACAAGCCCGCTGCCGAGCCGGTCGCGGACGCGGCGGTCCCCTCCGCCACGGACGACGCCGCCAAGGCGGTGCCCGCTCCGGCCGCGGCCAAGACCACCAAGGCCAAGGCCACGGCAGCCAAGAGCTGACCCGTGACACGACGAACGGACTGGGCCGAGTACGCGTATCCCGACGCCCCGCAGGGGCGCGGGAGAGGCGGCGACGGCCTGGCCTATGGTGCGGACAGCACGCCAAAGGAGCCGTACGGCATGGACGGGCCGTACGGCGACGAGCCGGGCGGCGGTTTCGCGGGGGAGCCCGGTCCGCCTTTCGGCGGCCCGGAGCCCGGCGATGGTCCGGCGGGCACCGGTCGGGTTTTCAGGAGCTCGGCGCCCGGCGGCAGTTCGCCCGGCGACGGGTCCTCCGATGACGACGCATCCGGCAGCGGCTCGCGCCGCAGCCGCGGAGTTCGGGGCGAGGGCGGCTCGCGAGGGTCTACGGCGCGTGGTGACGGCGCACGCGGTAGACGCGGGCGCCGTGGCAGTAGCCGCGGCTTCGGCGAGTCATCCGGAGGGGACGGAGGCGACTTCTCCTCGTCGAGGGCAGAGAAGAAGGAGGAGCCGCCGGCGGACCCGGCCGAGCGGGCGCGGGGCATCTGCCTGCGCCTGCTCACCGGGAACCCGCGCACCCGCAAGCAACTCGCGGACGCCCTGCGCAAGCGGGAGATCCCGGACGAGGTGGCGGACGAGGTGCTGTCGCGGTTCGAGGAGGTCGGGCTGATCAACGACGGTGCGTTCGCGGACGCCTGGGTGGAGTCTCGGCACCACGGCCGGGGCTTGGCCCGGCGCGCGCTCGCCCAGGAGTTGCGTACCAAGGGCGTCGACTCGACGCTGATCGACGAGGCCGTCTCCCAGCTCGACTCCGAGCAGGAGGAGGCGACGGCCCGTGAACTGGTCGACCGCAAACTGCGGTCCACCCGGGGCCTCGACCGGGACAAGAGGCTGCGCCGCCTCGCGGGCATGCTGGCCCGCAAGGGCTACTCCCAGGGCATGGCCCTCAGGGTGGTCCGGCAGGCGCTGGAAGAAGAGGGCGAGGACACGGAGTTCCTCGGGGACGAGGGGTACTGATCCGGCACCGATCCGGTTCTGACCTCCCGGTGGTGCGAACGTCCTGAACACGGTGGACGCGCGGGGGCGCCGACCGCGTTCAGGCAAGCACCGGCCCGGTGCCCGAGGTAGGGCCAACCCCCGGTCGAAGACGCCGGATTGCCCCAGTGCACAGACACTTGTGCACAAACGACTGTGTACGCATGGCACAGGAACCCGGCACACCCGGCGCGGGGGTGTCCACAGGGCAGCGGCAGCAGGCGAATGCCGAGCTCAACTATCTGGGCATGGGCCTCGTCCTGGCGTTCATGGCCATCGCGGTGATCAACACGCTTGCCATGTCGGTCGCGGAACGTGTCCGGGAGTTCGCGCTGCTCTGCCTCACTGGGGCGACTCGCCGGCAGGTGCTGCGGATGCTGCGCACCGAGGCGCTGTTGGTGTTGCTGCTCGCCAAGGCGCTCGGCAGCGGTATCGCTCTCGCCGTCCTGACCGCGTTCAGCGTCGGTATGACCGGCCGGGCGGCACCGTCGGTCACTCCCTCGTGTACCTCACGGTGGTCGCGGTGGCCGGGACGCGTGACTCTCCGGGGCCGGGCAGTCTCGGTGGCGACCGCACGGGAGTGAACGCAGGAAGCAGCCACCCGTCCCGAAAGCGAGCGACCGCAACCGTCAGCCGTCCCTCCCACCGGCCACGCGGACACGTGCCCCACCGAAGGGCACGCGTTCCGCAGACTTAGCGTGCGTTACGCAGAGGGTGCGCACGTTTGCCGCGGGAGTAGCTTCTGCTGCCGAACCTCGGCCCTCCACGCTTGCCGAACCTCGGCCGTCTCCGCCCGCTGAGCCGCAGTCAGGCCTGCCCGAGTGCCTCCGGCCGTTTCGCCGACCGGTCCTCGTACGCCCTGAAAGGCGGCCCGCCTTGTCCTTGTCCCTGCCCGCTCGCCACCGAAGAACGCCGGTGGCCCTCCTGGTCGGTACCGGTCTCTTACTGAGTGGCTGCGGACTGGAGTCCAGTGCCGCGCCCGCCCACGACGGGCCCACCACCCTCGGGTTCGTCAACGGCGGCAGTACCGAGTTCCACACCTGTCTGCAGGAGTCGATCGAGAACACGGCCAAGAGTAACTTCGCGAAGCTCGTCACCGTCAACTCGCATCAGGACGCCGCGCGGGAGCTGGCCAACATCCAGGACATGATCGCGCGCCATGTCGACGCGATCATCCTGCAGACGGTCAACACCACCGCCCTCAAGAGCGACATCGCCAAGGCCAAGAGCGCGCACATCCCGATCTTCCTGACCTCGGTCAGCGCCGATCCGTCCGACATCCTCGGGGCGGTCGTCGTCGACCTGAAGGCGGTGGGCAAGCTGGACGCCGGCTGGATCGAGGACGACGCCGCGGGGCGCGACGTGCAGGTCGGTGTCATCGCGGGCGCCCCCGGAGCCGCCTCCGACCTGCTCGTCGGCGGATTCACCAAGGGGCTGCCGGCGAACGTGAGAGTGGTCGCGAACCAGCCCGCCATGTTCGTCGCCGCCAAAGCGAAGATCGTCGCCGCGGGCATGATCAAAGCGCATCCTGATCTGGACTACGCCTTCGTCGCCAACGAGGAGATGGCGTTCGCCGCCCGCAAGGCCTTCGACGCGGCCGGCGGCAAGGAGGTCAAGATCGTGACGGTCAACGGAACCGACGAGGCCCTCGCCGCCCTCAAGGACGGCCGTTTCGCCGCCACCGTCTCCAACTCGGCCAAGGACACCGGCGAACTGGCCGTCACCAACACCATCAGCCTTCTCCGTAAGGAGAAGGTGGAGAAGATCGCCACCACACCGGCCCGCCTGATCACCAGGACCAACGCGGACACCGCCCCGCTCTACTGCCCCTCCGACGGGTCGTGAGCGGGTCGGCGCGTCACGTCGTAGATGTGGTGTGTCACGTCGTGGACAGTGTGTCTACGACGTGACAGGCAGCCGCGCCGCCTTCCAGGCCTGGAAGCCGCCGACGAGGTCCGTCGCGCGGTGCAGGCCCAGTCGGTGCAGGGACGCGGCGGCCAGGGTGGACGCGTAACCCTCGTTGCAGATCACCACGACGCGCAGGTCGTGGTCGGTGGCTTCGGGGGCGCGATGGCTGCCCCGGGGGTCGAGACGCCACTCCAGTTCGTTGCGCTCGACGACCAGGGCGCCGGGGATGAGGCCGTCGCGGTCGCGCAGGGCCGCGTAGCGGATGTCGACCAGGAGGGCCTTGTTGCCGCGGGCCGCTTCGTACGCCGCCCGCGCCTCGATCCGCTCGTAGGTCGCGCGCGTCCGCTTCAGCAACTCGTCTATGCCGAGCGGCTGTTCGTGCGCGGCACTCACTGCCAGTCCTCCGGGCGCTCCACCTGCTCCAGGCGCAGTACCGGGCCCGTGCGGCTGTAGCGGCGGATCTGCGGCAGCGGCGGGTAGTAGGCGTGGACGGAGATCGCGTGCTCTTCGGAGGACTCGTTGAGCACCTCGTGGACGTGGTGCTGGCCGAAGGCGCGGCCCTTGCCGGTCGGCAGCCGCCGTTCGCGGTCCACGCCCTCCTCCAGTTCGAGGGTCTTCCAGCCGTTGCTCGGGAGCCGGGCGGCGAGCGAGTTCTCCTTGAGTTCGCCGGCGGCGGTGAGGAAGGCGCCGACCGACTCGGCGTGGTCGTGCCAGCCCGTGCCGCTGCCGGGCGGCCAGCCGATCAGCCACGCCTCGCTGCCGCCGGGACCTTCGAGCCGCACCCAGGTGCGGCCCTCGGGGTCGAGGGGGAGCGAGGCGATCAGCTCGGCGTCGACGGCCGTACGCCGGACGAAGTCGAGCAGGTCCGCCTGCGTCGGGGCCTGGGAGGGCGCGGCGGGGGACACGGAGGCAGAAGGGGAGACAGACACGTGCACCGTCCTGATGAGTGTTCGCGAAGGTGCGCGCAGGCATCACGACAGTGGCGCGCGCGGGTGAGAGAGATGCGAATTCAGCAGGCGACGTGACACACACAGCCCACGTAGCGGACGAGGTCCAGGTGGACCTTCCGCCAGAGGTGGACAGAGGTGTCGGTCATGGTCCGGAGTACAGCACGGCGGTGCGGGCCGGTCAACTCAGCGTCACTATGTGGACAGTTCGGATACGTCGGCCTCAGCGCGAGCCGGCCGTGGCCTCCGTCCTCGTCGGGCCGCCCAGGGTCGCCTCGGCCGCCGCGTACAGGTCGGCCGGACGCACCCCGCTCAGCGCCGTGACCAGGTGACCGTCGGGCCGTACGAGAAGGACGGTGTGGGCGGCGGCGCCCGGGTAGCTCTCGGCGACCAGCAGCTCGGCCGGGTGCGGCAGCGCCGTCACGGCGGCCGCGAGGCGGGGCATGATTCCGGCCGTCACCCAGTGCTTGCGCTCCCACACGCCCGTGCCCGGCGCGACCAGGACGACCAGCAGGGAGCCGCGCCCTAGGCGGTCCCGCAGCCGTACGAAGGCGCCGTCCTCGGCGGTGACCAGGACATCGGCGACCGGCGCGCCGGGCGGGGTGTCCACGGGCACCTCCGCCTCGATGTGCCGGGGCGCGAGCGGCGAGTCGGCGTACGCCCCCGGCGCACCGAGCGCGCCGTGCCCCAGGTGACCCTCCGTGAGCAGCACGTCGTGGCCGCGGGCCGAGCCCGGCACGACCGCGCGCAGTCCGGCGCCGCCGCGCACCAGCGGCAGCGCCTGGTCGGCGGCGCGCAGCCGGGCCGCGACGACCGCCCGCCGCTCCGCCTGATAACTGTCGAGCAGCGGCTCGTACGGCCCGTGGTGCCAGGCCAGGGCCAGTTTCCAGGCGAGGTTGTCGGCGTCCCGCAGCCCCTCGTCCAGCCCCTGTGTCCCGAGCGCCCCCAACAGATGTGCGGCGTCCCCGGCGAGGAACACCCGTCCCGCCCGCCACCGTCGCGCGAGCCGGTGGTGCACGGTGTGCACGCCGGTGTCGAGCAGTTCGTACGGCGGTGTCGGGCCCTCGGTCCAGCCCGCGAGCGTCTCCCGGATGCGGGCCAGCAGCAGCTCGGGGGTGACCAGGTCCTTGCCCGGCGGCAGCAGCCAGTCCAGGCGCCACACGCCGTCCGGGAGGGGGCGTCCGGTGACCTCCCCGGCCGAGGGTCCGGACGTCCGCCACGGAGGCGCCCGATGCAACAACGCCTGGTCGGGCCACGGAAGTTCCGTGCGCAGCGCGGCCACGGCGTGTCGCTCCACCGCCGTACGGCCGGGGAAGCGGATGTCCAGGAGTTTGCGCACGGTCGAGCGCGGGCCGTCGCAGCCGACCAGGTAACTGCCGCGCCACCAGGTGCCCTTGGGGCCGCGGGTGTGGGCGGTGACGCCCGTGGGCTCCTGTTCGAGCGAGTCGAGACGGTTGTCCACGGCGATCTTCACCAGCCGCTCGCCCGCGAGGGCCTGGCGGAGGGCGCCCGTGAGGACGTGCTGCGCGATGTGCAGCGGGGCGGGCTCGGTCTCGTCGAACGTGATCTCGCGCATCACCTGCTTGCGCCGCATCGACCGCCATCCGGCCCAGCGCGTCCCGAGCTCGGCGAGCGGCACGCCGGTCAGTCGCTCCAGGAGCGCTGCGGTGTCCTCCCTCAGGACGACGGTGCGCGCGGGGCGAGGTTCGTCCTTGCCCGGGCCCTCGTCGAGGAGGACGGAGGGCACCTCCTGCCGCGCCAGTGCCAGGGCGAGCGTGAGCCCCACGGGCCCCGCCCCGACGATGATCACCGGGTCCACGGTGCGGCGCCCCCTGCCCGTGACGGTGTCCTCAGGGACGCATGTGAGCAGGAAGTTGGAGCAGGGTGCACGATCACAGAACGTATGCAACCCATTGCCGGTGCTTGCGTCAAGTGACGGAGGCAGTGGCGATCATGCCACTGCCTCCGTGTCGTTCATGCCACTTGACCGATCATCAGATCGAGCCGCCGGCGCCGGCTCCGAAACTGCCCTGCACCTGCGCGGGGTTGAGCCCGGTGGCGTCTTCGAGGGCGACTGTCGCGCCCGTGCTCTTCTTGCTGCGCCGCAGCCTGCGCTCCAGCCAGCTCGCGAAGGTGGTGAGGGCGAGGTTCAGCACGATGTAGATGATTCCTACGACGATGAAACTCGCCACCACGTTGGCGTAGTTGGCCGCCAGGGTGCTGCGCGCGTTGAGCAGTTCGGTGAAGCCCAGCATCACACCGCCCAGCGCGGTGTCCTTCACGATGACCACGAGCTGGCTGACGATGGCCGGCAGCATGACGGTGACGGACTGCGGGAGCAGGATGCTCGTCATCGTCTGGCCCTTGCGCAGACCGATCGCGTGCGCGGCCTCCGTCTGCCCCTTGGGGAGGGACAGAATGCCCGCCCTGACGATCTCGGCGAGCACCGAGGCGTTGTAGAGCACCAGGCCGGTGACGACGGCGTACAGGGGCCGTTCCTCGCTGCCGATGCCCGTGGAGCGGACGTAGAACTCGTTCGCGAACAGCATCAGCAGCAGGACCGGGATCGACCGGAAGAACTCGACCACCACGCCGGCCGGGACGCGCACCCACCGGTGGTCGGACATCCGGGCGATACCGAAGAACGCGCCCAGGGGGAGGGCGATCACCATGGCGAGGCCGGCGGCCTTCAGGGTGTCGCCGAGGCCCGGCAGCAGATACGTCGTCCAGGCGTCCGACGTGGTGAACGGCTGCCACAGGGCCCACTTCAGCTGGCCCTTGTCGTCCATCGTCTGCCAGACCCACCACAAGAAGAGGGCCAGCAGGACGAAGAACACGACAGAGAGGAGCACGTTGCGCCGCTTGGCGCGGGGGCCGGGCGCGTCGTAGAGGACGGAGGTCATCGCTTCACCGCCAGTCGCTTGCCCAGCCAGCCGAGGAGGAGGCCGGTGGGCAGGGTCAGTACCACGAAGCCGAATGCGAAGACCGCGCCGATGGCGACCGTCTGGGCCTCGTTCTCGATCATCGTCTTCATCAGGGCGGCCGCCTCGGCCACCCCGATCGCGGCCGCCACGGTGGTGTTCTTGGTCAGCGCGATCAGCACGTTGGCCAGCGGAGTGATGACCGCGCGGAACGCCTGCGGAAGGATGATGATCCGCAGCACCTGACTGAAGCTCAGCCCGATGGCGCGGGCCGCCTCCGCCTGTCCGACGGGCACGGTGTTGATGCCGGAGCGCACCGCCTCGCAGACGAAGGCCGCGTGGTACCCCACGAGACCCAGCAGTGCCAGCCGGAAACCCTGCACCTTGAAGTCGTCGGACGCGCCCATGGTCATGCCGAAGATGTCGGCGAGGCCGAGCGAGGTGAAGACGATGATGACCGTCAGGGGGATGTTCCGGACGGTGTTGACGTAGAAGGTGGCGAAACCACGCATCAGGGGGACCGGGCTGACCCGCATGCCGGCCAGCAGTGTGCCCCAGACCAGGGAGCCGAGGGCGGAGAGGGCGGTGAGTTTCACCGTCATCCAGAACGCCCCGAGGACGTCATAACCTTGAAGAAAGTCGAACACTGTCTCCCGCGCTTCCGGGTATGGGGCCTGCCTTACCGGGGTTTTCTCGGGCTTACTTGACGATGTTGCCGATCTTCGGGGCGGGCTCGTTCTTGTAGTCGGCCGGGCCGAAGTTCTTGGTGACCGCGGTCTTCCAGGCGCCGCTGCTGACCATCTTCTCCAGCGCGGTGTTGATCTTGGTGACGGTCGCGGAGTCGCCCTTCTTGACGCCGATTCCGTAGTTCTCGTTGCTGAGCTTCAGGCCGGCGAGCTTGAACTGGCCCTTGAACTTGTCCTGCGCGGCGAAGCCCGCGAGGATCGAGTCGTCGGTGGTCACCGCGTCGACGGCACCGCTCTGGAGGGCCGCGATGCACTCCGAGTAGCCCGAGTTCTCACGGAGGTTGGCCTTCGGGGCGATCGTGTCGTGGATGTTCTGCGCCGAGGTCGAGCCGGTCACGGAACACAGGTTCTTGCCGTTGAGGTCCGTGGCCTTCGCGATCGTCGAGTCCTTCTTGACGAGCAGGTCCTGGTGGGCCAGCAGGTAGGGCCCGGCGAAGTCGACCTTCTTCTTGCGCTCGTCGTTGATCGAGTACGTGGCCGCGATGAACTTGACGTCGCCGCGGGCCAGCGCGTTCTCACGGTCGGCGCTCTTGGTCTCGACCCACTCGATCTGGGCGGGCTTGTAGCCGAGCTGCCCGGCCACATAGGTCGCCACGTCCACGTCGAAGCCGGCGTAGGTCCCGTCCGGCTGCTTCAGGCCGAGGCCCGGCTGGTCGAATTTGATACCGATCTTGATCTTGCTGCCGCCGCCCGAGCCCGAACCGGAGTCGTCCTTGTCGCTGCTCCCGCACGCCGTCGCGGCGAGCGAGAGGACGAGAGCGGTGGTCGCGAACACGGTGACCTTGCGGAGCTTCATGGTGAACATCCTTCGGCTGGAGAGGAGATGAGGGCCCGTCAGGGCGCGTGACGGTGGCCCTGAGGGTGTGCGGGACCCTCAGCGGCAGTCGGCGGCCGCCCGTCGTCGGCGGGCCGCCAGTGGCTGGCTGTAGCGGTTCGTCAGCGTTCGTGGCTGATCGTCGGTGGGTGTCGGCGCTGATCGCCGGCGGTCGTCAGTGGTGAAGGATCTTCGACAGGAAGTCCTTGGCCCGATCGCTGCGCGGGTTGCTGAAGAACTGGTCCGGCACGGCCTCTTCGACGATGCGGCCGTCCGCCATGAACACCACTCGGTTGGCGGCCGAGCGGGCGAAGCCCATCTCATGGGTGACGACGATCATCGTCATCCCGTCCCGGGCGAGCTGCTGCATGACCTCCAGCACCTCGTTGATCATCTCCGGGTCGAGGGCCGAGGTCGGCTCGTCGAAGAGCATCACCTTGGGGTCCATGGCCAGCGCCCGCGCGATGGCGACGCGCTGCTGCTGACCGCCGGACAGCTGGGCCGGGTACTTGTCCGCCTGCGTGGCCACGCCGACCCGGTCGAGCAACGCCCGGGCCTTCTCCTCGGCCTGCTTGCGGTCGGCCTTGCGGACCTTGATCTGACCCAGCATCACGTTTTCGAGCACGGTCTTGTGCGCGAAGAGGTTGAAGGACTGGAAGACCATCCCGACGTCCGCTCGCAATCGGGCCAGCTCCCTGCCCTCCTGGGGCAGCGGCTTGCCGTCGATCGTGATCGAACCCGAATCGGTCGTCTCCAGGCGGTTGATGGTGCGGCACAGAGTGGACTTCCCGGACCCGGAGGGCCCGATCACCACGACGACTTCGCCGCGGGCGATCGTCAGATCGATGTCCTGGAGTACGTGCAACGCGCCGAAGTGCTTGTTGACGCTCTTCAGGACGACGAGTTCGCCGGTCGCGGCCACATCTTCCTTGGCCACCGATACTTCGGTCATCGCTTGCTGGCTCCGTCCTCGTCGGTTGCGGAGGACAGTAGTGAGGCCTTACGACCAGCGTCATCACATCTGAGCGAGATCTGAGCATCACGATCGGATAGCAATAGGACACGTGTCGTAGCACTTTGTCGCCGGGATCCGTACCGGCTGGATAACGGAAGGCCGCACGCAACCGGAACCCACTTGACGGCGTCTTCGTCCATCAGCGTGACTGCCTGGGTGCACGCGCGCGTGAGACGTGCTTTTGTACAGGCCGACACCATACGAACGATGAACCGGAGGGGGCCGGGATGAGACTGCTCCTCGTCGAGGACGACAACCATGTCGCCGCCGCTCTGTCCGCGGTCCTGGCGCGGCACGGATTCGACGTCACGCACGCTCGCAGTGGCGAGGAGGCCCTCCAGGCACTCGTCCCCGAGAGCGACGGCTTCGGTGTCGTCCTCCTCGACCTCGGCCTGCCCGACCAGGACGGCTACGAGGTCTGCGGCAAGATCCGCAAGCGCACCAGCACCCCGGTGATCATGGTCACCGCCCGCTCCGACGTACGCTCCCGCATCCACGGCCTCAACCTCGGAGCCGACGACTACGTAGTGAAGCCGTACGACACCGGGGAACTGCTCGCCCGCATCCACGCCGTCAGCCGGCGCAGCGTCCACGAGGACGCCGGCGGGAGCGGAGACACCGCGCTGCGGCTCGGCCCGGTGCGCATCGAACTGCCCACCCGTCAGGTCACCGTGGACGGTTCGGTCGTCCAACTGACCCGCAAGGAGTTCGACCTGCTGGCACTGCTGGCACAACGCCCCGGAGTGGTGTTCCGGCGGGAGCAGATCATCAGCGAGGTGTGGCGCACCAGCTGGGAGGGCACGGGACGCACCCTGGAGGTGCATGTCGCGTCCCTGCGCGCCAAGTTGCGGATGCCCGCGCTGATCGAGACCGTACGGGGCGTCGGCTACCGGCTCGTCGCCCCGGCCACGTAGCGGGCCCGGGTGCGCACACGTCTTCTCCCGCTGCTCATCGTCCTGATGGCGGCCGTGCTGCTGGCGCTCGGTGTCCCGCTCGCCATCAGCACGGCCGCGGCCCAGCAGCAGAAGGTGATCGTCGACCGTATCGACGACACCGCGCGGTTCGCGGCCCTCGCCCAGTTCGTCACCGACGCGCCCACGGGATCACGCCCCGCCAACACGGTTCCGGACGAGCGCCAGGAGACCCTCGGCCGCGAACTCGCCAGCTACTACGAGGTCTACGGCATCCGCGCGGGCGTCTTCTACCGCACCGACATCTCCATGGCGAACGCGCCCGACGACTTCCTGCTGCCCAAGACGGGCGAGGTGCGCGACGCGTTCGCCGAGGCGCTTCTCAGCCGCCGCAGCCACGACCCGGAACAGGTCTGGCCCTGGCAGCGCAACCGCCTGGTCGTCGCCTCGCCGGTCATCCGGGACGGCGACGTGATCGCCGTCGTGGTCACCGACTCGCCCACCGGGCCGATGCGTTCACGGACCCTGCGCGGCTGGCTGACGATCGGCGCCGGCGAGATCGCCGCGATGCTGCTCGCCGTAGGCGCGGCCCTCCGGCTGACCGGCTGGGTCCTGCGACCCGTACGGGTCCTCGACGCCACCACCCACGACATCGCCACCGGGCGCCTCAAATCCCGGGTCGCGGCCGCCGGCGGGCCGCCGGAACTCCAGCGCCTGGCCCGCTCGTTCAACGAGATGGCGGACAACGTCGAGGACGTGCTGGAGCAGCAGCGCGCCTTCGTCGCCGACGCCTCGCACCAGTTGCGCAACCCGCTCTCGGCGCTGCTGCTGCGCATCGAACTGCTCGCACTCGAACTGCCGGAGGACAACGACGAGATCGCCTCGGTCCGTACCGAGGGCAAACGCCTGACCCAGGTCCTGGACGACCTGCTCGACCTGGCCCTGGCCGAGCACGCGGACGCCGACCTCAGGATCACCGACATCGGCGCGCTGACCGCCGAGCGCGTCGCGGCCTGGGCACCGACCGCCGAGGCCAAGGGCGTGCGCCTGGTGGGCAGTTGCCCGCCCACCACGGCCTGGGCCGACCCGGTCACGCTGTCCAGCGCGCTGGACGCGGTGATCGACAACGCGGTGAAGTTCACGCCCGAGGACGAGTCCGTCGAGGTGACGGTCGCGTCGAACGGCGAGACCACGACCGTCGTCGTCACGGACCACGGCCCGGGCCTCACCGAGGACGAACTCGCCCGCGTCGGCGACCGCTTCTGGCGCAGCGGCCGCCACCAGAACATCAACGGCTCCGGCCTCGGCCTGTCCATCTCCCAGGTCCTGCTGGCCGCGGGCGGCGGCTCCCTCACGTACGACCACCACGAGCCGCACGGCCTCAAGGTGACCGTGTCGGTGCCCAGGAGCGGGCCCACGGCCTGAACGGGCGGCTCAGAGGCCGGTGTTGAGGTTCCCGGGCCTGGGCCGGCGGTTCAGGGCCTGTGGCGGGCCCTGAGGCCCTGACGCCCGGTCCTGCGGCTCCATGTCTCTACGGCTTGACGGAGCGGTAGTAGCGTCGGGCGCCCTCGTGCAGGGCCAGGGGGTCCGTGTAGATCGCCGTACGCAGGTCCACCAGCTGTGCGGAGTGGACCTGCTTGCCGATGCCGTCGCGGCTCTTGATCACGGTCTTGGTGATCCACTCGGTGAGCCGGGCGTTCATGTCCTCGCGGGTCATCAGCAGGTTGGACACGGCGATGGTCGGGACGGTGGACCCGCGCTGGATGGTGGGGTAGGCCGACTCCGGCATGTTGGTGGCGCGGTAGTAGCGAGTGGCGTCGCCCTGCTCGTGCATCTTGGCCACGAGGGTCGCCTCTATCGGTACGAACCGGAACGCGTAGTTCTTGGCGAGGTCCTTCAGGCCGTCCGTCGGCAGCCCGCCCGACCAGAAGAAGGCATCGATCTTGCCCCGCTTGAGCAGGTTCGGTCCGGTGTCGATGCCGGCCGCCACCGGGTCGACGCCCTTCTTCGGGTCGATGCCGGCCGCCGTGAGCACCCGGTCGGCGATCAGCCGCACACCCGAGCGGTCCGGCCCTATGGCCACGCGCTTGCCCCGCAGATCGGTGACGGAGTCGATGTCCGAGTCACGCGGCACGATGAGCTGGACGTAGTCGTCGTAGAGCCGTGCGACCCCGCGCAGCCCGGCCGCACCGGGCTTGCCCTCCATCTCGTACGTACCCACCGCGTCGGCCGCGGCGATGGTGAAGTCGGCGTGGCCGGTCGCCACGCGCGCGACGTTCTCCTGCGACCCGTCGCTGTTCACCAGCTTCACCGTGAGGCCCGGCATGTCCTTGTCCAACTCGGTGCGTAGGAGCTTGCCGTACTCCTGGTAGACCCCCAGCGGGGTCCCCGTGCTGAAGGTGACCGTCCCGGTCGGCGGCTCGTCGCCCAGGGGCAGCAGCCACCACAGCAACAGCCCGAACGCGACGAGGCCGGCGGCCGCGCCCTGGAGGGCCCGGCGCCTGCTGATACGGGAGAACACCTTGAGCATGCGCGCGATCCTGCCAGCCCGTGCGCGGTGGTGACCAGGGCAGGGCGGCGGTCGGGGCTGTGCGGCGGATCGGGGCGGAGGGAATCGACGGAGGCTGATCGGCGCGGGTGACAGGGGGCTGGTGCGTGCGGTTGGAGTGCATGCGCCCCGGGTCTGCGAGCAGATCTGTCCGACAGCCCCTGGCGGTCCGGGGGTGTCAGTGGCGGCCATTAGGGTCGTCGCATGAGTTCTTCGCCCGCCGACCTGGTCCGCGAATTCCATCTGGCCTTCGGGCTCGACGCCCGCACCACCCCCGCCGAGGTCGCCCCCGACCTCGCCGCCCACCGGGGCGAACTGCTCGCCGAGGAGGCCGCGGAGGTCGCCGAGGTCTCCGTCAGCGGCCCCCTGGACCGGCTGGCGCACGAACTGGCCGACGTCGTCTACGTCGCGTACGGCACAGCCCTCGTCCACGGCGTCGACCTCGACGCGGTGATCGCCGAGATCCACCGCGCCAACATGACCAAGATCGGCCCGGACGGCGAGATCGCCCGCCGGGCCGACGGCAAGGTGCTCAAGGGGGAGCACTACGAGGCGCCGGACGTCTCCGGGGTGCTGCGCGAGCAGGGGTGGGGCACGGTCGACGAGTGACGTGAGGCACGGCGGTTTTCGGCCGCCGGAAGAGCCACTCCCGGCACCGCCTACCCTTGTCACATGAGCAGCGGTGACCGGAGCGAGGCAGTGGACGTCAAGACGTACGAAGTGCGCACTTATGGGTGCCAGATGAACGTTCACGATTCCGAGCGGCTCTCCGGTCTCCTGGAGGGGGCCGGTTATGTGCGCGCGCCCGAGGGTTCGGACGGGGACGCGGACGTCGTCGTCTTCAACACCTGCGCCGTGCGTGAGAACGCCGACAACCGGCTCTACGGCAACCTCGGCCGGCTCGCCCCGATGAAGACGAAGCGCCCCGGGATGCAGATCGCCGTCGGTGGCTGCCTCGCCCAGAAGGACCGCGACACCATCGTGAAGAAGGCGCCCTGGGTGGACGTCGTCTTCGGGACGCACAACATCGGCAAGCTGCCGGTCCTGCTGGAACGCGCGCGCGTGCAGGAAGAGGCGCAGGTCGAGATCGCGGAGTCCCTGGAGGCCTTCCCCTCGACGCTGCCGACCCGACGCGAGAGCGCCTACGCGGCCTGGGTGTCGATCTCCGTCGGCTGCAACAACACGTGCACCTTCTGCATCGTCCCGGCGCTGCGCGGCAAGGAGAAGGACCGCCGCACCGGCGACATCCTCGCCGAGATCGAGGCCCTGGTCGGCGAGGGCGTCTCCGAGATCACGCTGCTCGGCCAGAACGTCAACGCGTACGGCTCCGACATCGGCGACCGCGAGGCCTTCGGCAAGCTGCTCCGCGCGTGCGGCGCGATCGAGGGTCTGGAGCGCGTCCGCTTCACGTCCCCGCACCCGCGCGACTTCACCGACGACGTCATCGCCGCGATGGCCGAGACGCCGAACGTGATGCCGCAACTGCACATGCCCATGCAGTCCGGCTCCGACCCGATCCTCAAGGCCATGCGCCGGTCGTACCGCCAGGAGCGCTACCTGGGGATCATCGAGAAGGTCCGCGCGTCCATCCCGCACGCCGCGATCACCACCGACATCATCGTGGGCTTCCCCGGGGAGACCGAGGAGGACTTCGAGCAGACGATGCACGCGGTCCGCGAGGCGCGCTTCGCGCAAGCGTTTACGTTCCAGTACTCGAAGCGGCCCGGCACCCCGGCCGCGACCATGGAGAACCAGATCCCCAAGGAGGTCGTCCAGGAGCGCTACATGCGTCTCGTCGCCCTCCAGGAGGAGATCTCCTGGGACGAGAACAAGAAGCAGGTCGGCCGCACCCTGGAGCTGATGGTCGCCGAGGGCGAGGGCCGCAAGGACGGCGCCACCCACCGCCTCTCCGGCCGCGCCCCCGACAACCGCCTCGTCCACTTCACCAAGCCGGATCAGGACGTCCGCCCCGGTGACGTGGTGACGGTCGAGATCACGTACGCCGCCCCGCACCACCTCCTCGCCGAAGGCCCCACCCTGAGCGTGCGTCCCACGCGCGCGGGCGACGCCTGGGAGAAGCGCAACGCGGCCGAGGCCGCCAAGCCGGCCGGCGTGATGCTGGGCCTGCCGAAGATCGGCGCACCCGCGCCGTTGCCGGTCGCCACGGGGAGCGGTTGCGGCTGCGACTGAGGTCGTCGCGTCCCGCTGGGCGCGATGCCGGGCCGATGCCGGATCGACGTCGAGTCGACGGTGTGGCCATGCGGACTGTCAGCGTGACTTGTCGGGCGCCTTGTTAGTGTTCCGGCCATGCTCGTAGCCGCCGCTGTCTGTCCCTGCCCGCCGCTTCTCGTCCCCGAGGTCGCCGCGGGCGCCGCGCCCGAACTGGCCGCCGCGCGGGCCGCGTGCACCGACGCGCTGGGCGTGCTCGCCGCCGCCCGGCCCGACCGCCTGGTGGTCGTCGGGCCCGCCGAGCAGAGCGGGCGCGGGCCGCATCCTGAGGGCACCCGGGGCTCGTTCCGCGGCTTCGGCGTGGATCTCGCCGTACGGCTGGGTGGGAACGGGAACGGGGATGGGCCCGGGGACAGTGGCACGGCGTCGGAGCGTGAGCTTCCGCCCTCGCTCGCCGTCGCGGCGTGGCTGCTGGAGCGCACGGGGTGGTCCGACGCCCCGATCGAAGGTCTCGGCGTGGGGGAACCTCTTGAGGCCGAGCGGTGTATTCAAACCGGAAGGGACATCGTCGCGCAGGCCGACCGGGTCGCGCTGCTGGTGATGGGCGACGCCAGCGCGTGCCGGACGCTGAAGGCGCCGGGCTATCTCGACGAGCGGGCGGCACCGTTCGACGCGGAGGTCGCGCGTGCGCTGGGGGCGGCGGACGTCGCGGCCGTCAAGGCGCTGGACGCCGAGCTGGCGTACGAGCTGAAGGCGTCGGGCCGGGCGCCGTGGCAGGTGCTCGCGGGCGCGGCGGAGGGGGCGGACCTCGGCGGGGCGTTGTTGTACGAGGACGCGCCGTATGGGGTCGGGTACGTGGTCGCTACCTGGTCGTAGGTGCGGGTGCGGGCTCGTGGGGCGGCGGGGGCGGGGTGCTTGGCGCACTGAGGCCGTAGACGGGGGTGACGTGGTCTGGGCCGCCGTCGTCACTAGGGCGTGGCGTGATCTAGGCGTTGCGTGTGCGGGGTGCTGTGCGGTTGCGCCGGGCCGAGGGGTTGCGCCATGCGGCATGCGCTGCGCCCCAGGTGGGGTGGGGCCGGCGAGCTAGGTAGTGGTGGGGGAGGGCAACGGAGACAGTCCTCTGAGAGCGCCCTGGGGTGACCCATGCCTGCGCCCGGCGCGCGTGACACACTCCCGCCGGCCACAGTCGTTGCGCAGACGGCAGACGGCAGACGGCAGACGGCAGACGGCAGACGGCAGACGGCAGACGGGCAGCGCGGCAACCGCGCAACGCGGGTCGCCAGGCGGCGGGCCCGAGGCGGCCGCAGCGCCCACGCACCGCCGTCGCCGCCACTCACCCCGCTCTGAATCGACCCCACCCTCCGGCATCCGAACCGCCCCCGTCCCCGGCCCACGAAACGGCGGACGGCCGAGGAGTCGTACGCCCCCGGCCGTCCGCCGATCGATGTGCAGGTGCCGTTCAGGAAGCCGGCGGGGTCGGGTCCGGCGGCGTGGTCGTGCCGCTGCCCTCCGCCCCCGTGCTCCCGGCGCTTCCCGTGTCGCCCTGGTGCGCGAGTCGGTCCATGGCGTCCTTGGCCTTGCCCGTGCCCGTCTGGATCTTGTCGCTGTACTTGCCCTTGGTCTTCTCGTCGACCATTTTCGCGGCCTTGTCCAGGCCGTTCTCGATCTTGCCTCCGTGTTGCTGCGCGAGGCCCGAGACCTTGTCCTTCGCCGGGGCGAGTTTGGCCTTCCAGCTGTCCATCAGACCCATGGTTCACCTTTCCACGCGGGGCAGTTACGTTCGGGCGCCTTCACCGGCCTCGTTGTCGGCGGCCACTTCGGCGGACTGCTGCTTCGGAATCTCGACGCTGTCGACAGCGTCGACGGACTCGCCGGTCAGGACGGCCTCCTTCGCCGTCGTCTCCGCCGCTTCCTCGACCCCTGCCCCCGCCTCGGTCTCCGACACCTCGTCCGCCGCTTCGGCCGTCAGTGCCTCGACCGTCTGCGTGTCGGCCACCGCTTCGGCGGTTGACGCCTCCTCCGTAGCCTTCGACCTCCGAAGAATCCGGTCAAAAACGCCCATATCAACTCCATACGTTACTCGTGCGGGCGAAATCCCGCGTAGCCCGGTGCGTCCGTTTGCGTCGCCCGGGTCACCGCCTCCAGAACCCGGCGGCGGGATACCTCGCAACGGGCAACGACCCCGCGCGCGTGCTGTCACGTAACTCGTTCGAGGCGAGGGTCCGACGTTTGCGAGACTGGGAACGTGAGCAGCGCACCCCCCGCCCCCCGAGTCATCGCCGTCGTCGGACCGACCGCGGCCGGAAAGTCCGATCTGGGCGTCTTCCTGGCCCAGCGCCTAGGTGGCGAGGTCGTCAACGCCGACTCCATGCAGCTCTACCGAGGGATGGACATCGGCACCGCCAAGCTGACGCCCGAGGAACGCGACGGTGTCCCGCACCACCTCCTGGACATCTGGGACGTCACGGTCACGGCGTCCGTCGCCGAGTACCAGCGGCTCGCCCGTGAGCGCATCGACGCACTGCTCGCCGAGGGGCGCTGGCCGGTGTTGGTCGGCGGTTCCGGGCTGTACGTGCGCGGGGCCGTCGACAACCTGGAGTTCCCCGGCACCGACCCCGAGGTCCGGGCCCGCCTGGAGGAGGAGCTCGCCCTGCGCGGCTCCGGTGCCCTGCACGCCCGCCTGGCCGCCGCCGACCCCGAGGCCGCGCACGCGATCCTGCCCAGCAACGGCCGCCGTATCGTCCGGGCCCTGGAGGTCATCGAGATCACCGGCAAGCCCTTCACCGCCAACCTCCCCGGCCACGACTCGATCTACGACACCGTCCAGATCGGCGTCGACGTGGCGCGCCCCGAGCTCGACGAGCGCATCGCGCGCCGGGTCGACCGGATGTGGAGCGCGGGGCTCGTGGACGAGGTGCGCGCGCTGGAGGCGCGCGGTCTGCGCGAGGGGGTCACGGCGTCCCGCGCGCTCGGCTATCAGCAGGTGCTCGCGGCGCTCGCGGGGGAGTGCACGGAACAGGAGGCGCGCACGGAAACCGTGCGTGCAACCAAGCGCTTCGCGCGCCGTCAGGATTCGTGGTTCAGACGCGATCCCCGGGTGCACTGGTTGAGTGGGGCTGCGGCGGATCTCACAGAACTGCCGCACCTGGCACTGGCGTTGGTCGAACGACCGGTCACAGCCTGATCACGTCATGGCATCGGGACGCTCCGGCCGAGGTTCCGGCCTCCGGGGGCGTGCCATCATCGAGCTTCGATCGACCAAGTGGAGTCCGAGTTGGGAGGGCGCGTGGCGATGGAGGCCGGCCCTCGCGACACCGCAGAAGGCATCGATCAGGTCACCGCTGACCTTGGTGAACCGGAAGAGGCCGACGGCCGACTGAGCCCGGACGGCCCGGACGAGATCCAGGGTGGCGTGACCGCAGACGGTCCCGGGCCCGACGAGATGTTCGCCGGCCCCGAGGTCGAGGTCGAACTCCGCCCGCAGCGCCGCCTGCGGATCTGGCAGCTCGCTCCCATCGTGGCCCTGGCCGCGGTCGGCTCCCTGATGTTCGCCTTCCCGCTCGCCTTCGACTTCGGCGACAGCGGGGCCGTGGTCGCCATGCTCGGTCTGCTCATCTGCTCCTGCGCGGCCGGCTGGGGTACGACGGCCGCCCGTCGCGTCGGTTACACCTGGCCCGGCTTCCCGCAGCGCGGCTCCGGGCGCCGTCCGGACTGGCGGGTCGTCATCGCGTACGCCCTGGTGGTGGCCGTAGTCGTGGTCCTGGCCGTGTGGCGCGTGGCCAGGCTCCGCTAGCGCCGACCTCTGTCGCTGAGCCGTTCACCGGGCTCGTCGGGTTGTCATAGCCACCCCGTACGATCGAGGAATGAGCACGCGGATCGCCTTCCTCAAGGGGCACGGCACGGAGAACGACTTCGTGATCGTCCCGGACCCCGAGAACGCCATCGACCTGTCCCCGGCCGCCGTGGCCGCCCTGTGCGACCGCCGCGCGGGTATCGGCGGCGACGGACTGCTGCACGTCGTGCGGTCCGCCGCGCACCCCGAGGCGCGGGACATGGCCGCCGAGGCGGAGTGGTTCATGGACTATCGCAACGGCGACGGGTCGATCGCGGAGATGTGCGGAAACGGCACCCGTGTGTTCGCCCGCTATCTCCAGCGAGCCGGATATGTGGCCGAAGGTGACTTCGCGATCGCCACGCGCGCGGGTGTGAAGTCCATGCACATCGCCAAGGACGGTGACGTCACCACCGGTATGGGCAAGGCCCGCCTCCCCGAAGGGGATGTCAACGTGAGCGTGGGCGAGCGCAGTTGGCCCGCGCGGAACGTGAACATGGGCAACCCGCACGCGGTCGCCTTCGTCGACGACCTCGCGCAGGCCGGCGACCTGTTGTCCCCGCCGCCCTTCAGCCCGGCCGCCGCCTACCCGGACGGCGTGAACGTGGAGTTCGTGGTCGACCGCGGCCCCGGACATGTCGCCATGCGCGTGCACGAGCGCGGCGCCGGCGAGACCCGCTCGTGCGGCACGGGCGCGTGCGCGGTCGCCGTGGCCGCCGCCCGCAGAGACGGCGCCGACCCTGCCGTGACCGGGACGCACGCGACGTACACCGTCGATGTGCCCGGTGGAACGCTGGTGATCACCGAGCGGCCCGACGGTCAGATCGAGATGACCGGTCCCGCGGTGATCGTCGCCGAAGGCGAGATCGATGCCGAGTGGCTGGAAAACGCCATCCGCTGAACGGGTGAATCGCAGTCCTGGCCGCTCCGGACGCCCTGATCCGAAGTCTCCGACGTCCGGTGCGGCCGGAAACCACGGCTGACCTGATATGCCGTGGCGCAAAACCGTAAACCTGCCGACCTTCGCTCGAATGGGTGATCCGTTTCACGCTCGGCGAGAGGCGGTCAGTCGCACGTGGTGGGCTCGGTAGCATCAAGCACCGGCCCGGACGGGGGATCGAAGATCCCCTGAGCCGAGTACGCCATGGGGCACCCGTCCGCCGGTCAAGCAGCCGGAGGTGCCCATGAGTGCGGAGGCCACGAACCCTGCGAGCCCAGGCCCTGTGACCAACACAGTGCCCCGCAGGAAGGCCCGCCCCCGGATCGACCTGCGCAGGCTCGGCCGGGCCGCCCTGCTCGGTCCCACCGCGCGCGACCGGCTGCCGGACGCCATCGGCCATGTCGCCGAGGCGCATCGCGCCCACTATCCCGACGCCGACCTCGAACCGCTGCGCCGCGCCTGGGTCCTGGCCGAGTCCTCGCACCGCGGCCAGATGCGCAAGAGCGGCGAGCCGTACATCACGCACCCTCTCGCGGTGACGCTGATCCTCGCCGAACTCGGCGCCGAGACAACGACGTTGACGGCCTCCCTCCTCCACGACACGGTCGAGGACACGGAAGTGACACTCGATCAGGTCGGCGAGGAGTTCGGCGCCGAGGTGCGCTATCTCGTCGACGGCGTCACGAAGTTGGAGAAGGTCGACTACGGCGCCGCGGCCGAGCCGGAGACCTTCCGCAAGATGCTGGTCGCGACCGGCAGCGACGTCCGCGTGATGTCGATCAAACTCGCCGACCGGCTGCACAACATGCGCACCCTGGGCGTGATGCGCCCCGAGAAGCAGGCCCGCATCGCCAAGGTCACCCGGGACGTCCTCATTCCGCTCGCCGAACGGCTCGGCGTCCAGGCGCTCAAGACCGAACTGGAAGACCTGGTCTTCGCGATCCTCCACCCCGAGGAGTACGACCACACACGCGAGTTGATCGTCGACAACGCCTCGCGCACGGACGACCCGCTCGCCGAGGTCACCGACGAGGTGCGCACCGTCCTGCGCGACGCCGGCATCCAGGCCGAAGTCCTCATCCGGCCACGGCACTTCGTCTCCGTGCACCGCGTCGCCCGCAAGCGCGGCCGACTACGTGGCGCCGACTTCGGCCGTCTCCTGGTGCTCGTCAACGAGGACGCGGACTGTTACGGCGTCCTCGGCGAACTGCACACCTGCCTGAAGCCGGTGGTCTCGGAGTTCAAGGACTTCATCGCCGTACCCAAGTTCAACCTGTACCAGTCGCTGCACACGGCCGTCGCCCACACCGACGGCCAGGTCGTCGAAGTCCTCATCCGCACCCACCAGATGCACAAGGTCGCCGAGGCCGGTGTCATCGCGCTCGGCAATCCCTACGCTCCTCCTTCGGAGGAGCAACAGGCCGCGAACGACGGCGAGCGCGCCGACCCCACCCGGCCCGGCTGGCTCTCCCGCCTCCTCAACTGGCAGGAGGGCGCGCCCGATCCCGACACCTTCTGGTCGACGCTCCGCGAGGACCTCGCCCAGGACCGCGAGATCACCGTGTACCGGCCCGACGGCGGCACGTTGGGCCTGCCCGACGGCGCGTCCTGTGTGGACGCCGCGTACGCGCAGTACGGCGAGGACGCCCACGCCTGCATCGGCGCCCGCGTCAACGGCCGCCTGGCGACGCTCAGCACGGCTCTGAAGGACGGCGACACCGTCCAGCTCCTCATGGGCCAGGACCCGGCCTCCGAGCCCTCCAGGGAGTGGCTGGAGCACGCGCACACGCCCGCCGCCCGGATCGCCATCCAGCGATGGATCGCGGCGCATCCGGGAAGCGACGACGGAGAGGGCGCGGCGGTGAACGAGGGGGCGCAGAGCGTCCGTTCGGCGCCCCCCGTCTCCGAAGTCACCCCGGGCACACTGAATTCCGGGGACGCCCCCGCCACCCCGGTCGTCGACCAGCCCGGCGCGACCGTACGGCTCGCCGGCTGCTGCACGCCCGTACCGCCCGACGAGGTCACCGGATTCTCGGTACGCGGCGGCGTCGTGACCGTCCACCGCGTGGAGTGCAGCGCGGTGGCGCACATGAAGAGCGTGGGGCGCGCGGAGGTCGGAGTGCGCTGGGGCGACACCACCGAGTGCCGCGTCACGCTGGTAGCCGAATCGTTCGGCCGCCCGCATCTCCTCGCCGACCTCACCGAGGCGATCGCCCTGGAGGGCGCGGAAATCGTCTCGGCGACCGTCGAACCCCCCACCCAGCAACGCGTCCGCCACACCTACACACTCCAACTCCCGGACGCCGCGCACCTCCTGACTCTCATGAGGGCGATGCGCAACGTACCGGGCGTCTACGACGTGAGCCGCGCGCAGCACCACAACACGACGGCCTTCTGAGCGGGGCGCGGGTTGCGCTGCCAGGCCGTTGAGGTGCGGGTTCGGCTTGAGCGGCCTCTGATCTTCGGAGACCTGCGTCTGTCTTGAGCCCCCACTGCTCCCCTGAAACGGGCGTGGGGTGCGCCATCGACCCGCGATCCATGCGCTTGGCTTGAGCTGCCTCTGGTCTTCTGAGGTGTGTGCCCGCATGGAGCCGCGCCTGGTCTTCTGAGCCGGCGTGGGTTTTGCGGTCGGCCTGCGGTATACGCGCTCGGCTTGAGCTGCCCTGGGCCTCTGGGGGCGTGGGTCTGCCTGGAGCCTCTGTTCCTCCGAGCCGGGCGCCGGCCTCACCACCGGCCCGCTGAGGTGCGCGCCCGGTTTGGATAGACCGTGGTCTCCTGGAGCGTGCGTTCAGCTTGAGCCGCCCCTGGGATTCTGAGGTGTGCCCCGTCTGAAGCCGTGGGCCGGACTTCCGAGACCCGCGTCCGCCTTGGTCCGCCCCGCCTCGTTGAGATACGCATCCGTCATGAGCTCCCCCGGAGGGGGCTTTGCGACGCTCGTCCGCCGTGAAGTCCTCCGGAGCTCTCAGACACGCGCCGACGCTGAGCGGCCGGTCCTCGGAGACATGCGCCGCCGTGAAACGGTCCGCCCCGTTGAGGCGTGCCTGATTCGAGTGTCCCCGGCACCCTGGAAGGACGTGCCGACGCTGAACGGCCGGGGCTCCGAGGCGGGCGCCGGCGCGAAACGGCCCGGCCCGCTGAGACGCGCTGACTTGAGTGCCCCGGCGCCTGAAACCACGCGTAGGCCTCTCCCCGACGCTCTGAAAGAGGCACGCGCGGGCATGCCACCCCCCAGCACACGGAAAGCCCGCGCCCGCCCGCACGCCCCGGTGTGTTCGGCGCCCCGTAAGCCCCCAGGAGGACCCCGTTCGAGTGGGCCGGGCGCGAGTCGGCGCCGTGGGGTACGTGTGCGCTGGTAGCGGTGGTGCATGCTGCTCACCCCTTGCACCGGCACGACCGGCATCGGCATCCCCCGCACCGGCTCCGGTGATCCGGCTCCCCGGTCGCGCACCAGGAACTCCCGACGGCTGAAGGCGGCGCTGCTCGCCTCTGCCGTGTCCGTCTGCCTCGTCGCCGCGAGTGCGCCGCCCACGCCCCTGGGCGTCGGTGACCGTCTCTTCCCGACGCTGGGCAACCCGGGCTACGACGTGGCGTCGTACGACCTCTCGTTCACATATCCCGGCAGCAACACCAAGCCGCTCCAGGCCGTCACCACCATCGACGCGTGGACGACCGAGACGCTGGACCGGATCAACCTCGACTTCGCGCACGGCACCGTGGACTCGGTCGAGGTCGACGGGCGGCCCGCGACCTTCGCCAGTGCCGGCGAGGATCTGGTCGTGACTCCGGAGAGGCCGATTTCCGAGGGGAGTTGGACGCGGATCACCGTGCGGCACACCAGTGATCCGGTGTCGGCCAAGGGCCAGGACGGCGGCTGGGTGCGCACCAAGGACGGGCTCGCGATGGCCAACCAGGCCGACGCCGCGCACCTGGTGTTCCCGTGCAACGACCATCCCTCCGACAAGGCGATGTTCACCATCAGGGTCACCGCCCCCAACGCCTACACGGCCGTCGCCAACGGACTGCCGGCGGGCGTCGACAAGGTCGGCGGGAACACCACCTGGACGTACCGCACCCAGCACCCGATGGCCACCGAACTCGCCCAGGTGTCCATCGGCCGCTCCGCCGTGCTGCACCGCACCGGGCCGCACGACCTGCCGATGCGGGACGTCGTCCCCGCCAAGGACGCCAAGCAGCTCGAACCGTGGCTCAAGAAGACCCCCGACCAGATCGCCTGGATGGAGAGCAAGGTCGGCCGGTACCCCTTCGAGACGTACGGGCTGCTCATGGCCGACGCGTCCACCGGCTTCGAACTGGAGACACAGACGATCTCTCTCTTCGAGAGAGATCTCTTCACCGAGCCCGCCTACCCCAAGTGGTACGTCGAGTCGATCATGGTGCACGAGCTGTCTCACCAGTGGTTCGGCGACAGCGTCAGCCCCCGCACCTGGTCCGACCTGTGGCTCAACGAGGGACACGCCACCTGGTACGAGGAGCTGTACGCCCAAGAGAAGGCGCACAGGCCGATGGAGACACGCATGAAGGCGGCCTACGCGGCCTCCGACGGCTGGCGCGCCGCCGGCGGACCGCCCGCACTCCCCAAGGCGCCCGCGCCCGGACAGAAGATCAGCATCTTCCGCCCCAACGTCTACGACGGCGCCGCCCTCGCCCTCTACGCCCTGCGCCAGGAGATCGGCCGCCCGGCCTTCGAACGCCTGGAGCGCACCTGGGTAAACGTTCACCGGGACGGCACGGCCACCACCGCCGACTTCGAGGAACTCGCCTCCGCGATCTCCGGCCGCGACCTGAGCGACTTCTTCCAGGGCTGGCTCTACGGCGAGAAGACCCCGCCGATGCCGGGTCACCCGGACTGGAAGTCGCAGGCACCGGTGAAATGAGGCGGTGACGGGCAATAAATAAGGCAGTGACGTGGCGATCCGCGCCGTGCGACCATCGTCGGGTCGGCGGCGCGGGTCACCGGGGGACACATCCGGCAGCCACCGGGAATCTCCGGAGGCGCTCGCACGTTGTGACCTTTGCAGGACTCCCATCGACGTAAGGACCCAATGACCTCCTCTTCTTCCCCTTCCCAGGACACTGAGCGCTTCGCGCACGCCTACCCCGAAGGTCTTCGGGCCGATGCCCTGATGGAAGAGGACGTCGCCTGGAGCCACGAGATCGACGGAGAGCGGGACGGCGACCAGTTCGACCGGTCCGAGCGCGCGGCCCTGCGCCGCGTCGCCGGCCTCTCCACCGAGCTTGAGGACGTCACCGAGGTCGAGTACCGACAGCTCCGCCTGGAGCGCGTCGTACTCGTAGGCGTCTGGACCACGGGCACGGTCCAGGACGCGGACAACTCGCTCGCCGAGCTCGCCGCCCTCGCGGAGACCGCGGGCGCGCTCGTCCTCGACGGTGTCGTCCAGCGCCGCGACAAGCCGGACGCGGCCACCTACATCGGCTCGGGCAAGGCCAACGAACTGCGGGACATCGTCCTGGAGACCGGCGCCGACACCGTCATCTGCGACGGTGAGCTCAGCCCGGGCCAGCTGATCCACCTCGAAGACGTCGTCAAGGTCAAGGTCATCGACCGTACGGCCCTGATCCTCGACATCTTCGCCCAGCACGCCAAGTCCCGGGAGGGCAAGGCGCAGGTCGCGCTCGCGCAGATGCAGTACATGCTGCCGAGGCTCCGCGGCTGGGGTCAGTCGCTGTCCCGTCAGATGGGCGGCGGCTCGGGCGGCGGCCTCGCCACCCGTGGGCCCGGTGAGACCAAGATCGAGACGGACCGGCGTCGTATCCGCGAGAAGATGGCGAAGATGCGCCGGGAGATCGCGGACATGAAGACGGGCCGCGACATCAAGCGCCAGGAGCGCCGTCGCCACAAGGTGCCCTCGGTCGCGATCGCCGGTTACACCAACGCCGGCAAGTCGTCCCTGCTCAACCGCCTCACGGGCGCCGGCGTGCTGGTCGAGAACTCGCTGTTCGCGACCCTCGACCCGACCGTGCGCCGGGCCGAGACCCCGGGCGGACGGCTGTACACGCTGGTCGACACCGTCGGATTCGTCCGGCACCTGCCGCACCACCTGGTCGAGGCCTTCCGCTCCACGATGGAGGAGGTCGGCGACGCCGACCTGATCCTGCACGTGGTGGACGGTTCGCACCCGGTCCCGGAGGAGCAGCTGGCCGCCGTACGCGAGGTGATCCGGGATGTCGGCGCCACCAAGGTGCCCGAGATCGTCATCATCAACAAGGCGGACGCGGCCGACCCGCTGACGCTCCAGCGGCTGATGCGGAACGAGAAGCGCTCCATCGCGGTCTCGGCCCGTACCGGCCAGGGCATCGCCGAGCTGCTCGCGCTCATCGACAGCGAACTGCCGCGCCCCTCGGTCGAGATCGAGGCGCTCGTGCCGTACACCCACGGCAAGCTGGTCGCCCGCGCCCACTCCGAGGGCGAGGTCATCTCCGAGGAGCACACCCCGGAGGGCACCCAGCTCAAGGCCCGGGTGCACGAGGAACTGGCGGCGGAACTCGCGCCGTACGTCCCGGCACCGCTGGCCTGACGGTCGTAGCAAGGCAAGTCCGAAGGCCCGCCCCCAACTCTCTTCCCGGGGGCGGGCCTTCGGCATGCACGCGTGCGTGAGGGTCAGCGGCCGCCGTACGTCCTGCCCATGTTCTCGTAGAGGGACTCGGCGGTGGTGCCCAGTTGGGGGCCCGCGAGCCAGGTGTTGTCGGACGGGCCGATCGACGTGTTGGAGACCAGCTCCGTCTTGCCGTCCACCACGCGGAACCAGCCGCCGCCGGACGAACCGCCGGTCATGGTGCAGCCGATGCGGTACATCGTCGGCAGGGCCGTGCTGAGCGACAACCGGCCCGGCCGGTCGAGGCACTTGAACATCTTCAGCCCGCTGTACGGCGGTGCGGCCGGGTAGCCCCAGGCGCCCATCGAGCCGACCTCGGTCGCGGAGGGCGCCGAGAAGTCGACGTCGAGCGCGGCGCCGACGGTCTCCTCAAGGGACTTGGAACCGGACTGCGGCTTCACATGCAGGATGGCGTAGTCGTACGCGGCACCCGCGCCGCCCGTCTCCGAGCCGCCCTGGATCCACTGGTTCGAGGTCGAGGCCCAGTCCGCCCACCACTGGCCGTAGGGAGCGATCTCGGACGCCGAGGCGTTGCTCAACTGGGAGGCGGACTCGCCGAGGTCGTTGTACGAGGGCACGAACTCGATGTTGCGGTACCAGCCACCGTCCTTGCCCGCGTGGACGCAATGGCCCGCCGTCCACACGAGGTTGGACCTGCCGGGGCGGTTGACGTCCTTGACGACCGTGCCGGAGCAGACCATCGAACCCTCGGGGGAGTCGAAGAACACCTTCCCGACCGGGGCCGCGTTCTGGTGGTACGGCGTCTTCTCGGCCGCGGCCTCGACGGGCGCCGGATCCGGGTCGCTGACGCCCTGGTCGGCGGCGGCGTCCTTAGTGGAGACCGTCTTGTTGGCCTCCTCGGCGGACTTCATCCGCTCGGGCTTCCACAGCCCCTTGATCACCGGGTTGACGAAGTCCTTGGCCTCACTGAGCCACTTGTCCTTGTCCCAGTTCTTCCAGCCGCCGTCCGCCCACTTGTCGACATCGACGCCGTGCGCCTTGAGTTTGCTGGCGACGGACGACGGAATCCGGCCCTTGTCCTGGCCGGAGGCCTGAGTGGCGGTGGCGGCGGGCTTGTCGCTCGCCGAGTCGTCGCCGTTGCAGGCCGTCGCGGTGAGCGCCAGCGCCGCGACGAGACCGGCGGCGACCAGGCCGGTGCGCCGCCCGCGCCGGGACGACGCGGACGTACGTGTGGAACGCATGGTGCGATAACCCCCGTGGAAACTGCTGACCTTCTCCTGCTGACCACTACTGATCGCGCACAACTGACCGTGTATTGCTGGTCGTTCTGCGACACCCCACTTATGCCGGGGGAGTTGGGGACGAACGCCGGTGAGGCGGTGAGGTTCCTGTGAGACACCCCGCCGTCGTCTGTCCCCCGACTGTGCCCGCCGCCGCGCCTACTGGCCGGCGAACTTCTTGCTGACCGAGTCGTACACACCCTTGGCCACATCGCCCAGCCGCGGACCCGCCAACCAGCCCGAAGTCACCGGCCCGATCGATGTGTTGGACACCAACGACGGCTTGCCGTCCGAGCCCGTCTCGACCCAGCCGCCACCGGACGAACCGCCGGTCATGCTGCATCCGATGCGGTACATCGTCGGGTCCGAGGCGTTGATCGACAGGCGCCCCGGCTTGTCCGTGCACTGGTACAGCGTCGAACCGTCATACGGCTTCGCCTCGGGGTACCCGGTCGCCGTGAGGCTGGACACCTTCGGCACGGCCGGCGCGCTGAAGTTCACCGGCAGCGCCGAACCGACTGTCTCCTCAAGGGACTTGCCCCCGTTGCCCTTCTCGGGCGTCACATGGATCACGGCGTAGTCGTACGACGAACCCTGCCCGCCCGTCTCGCCACCCTGGTCGATCCACTGCTGCGAGGTCTGCGCCCAGTCACCCCACCAGACACCGTACGGAGCGACCTGGTCCCGGGTCGCGGTCTCCAACTGCGCTGCGGAACGGCCCGCGTTGTTGTACGACGGCACGAACGCGATGTTGCGATACCAGCCGCCCTTCTTGCCGGCGTGCACGCAATGGCCCGCCGTCCACACCAGGTTGGACTTGCCCGGGTGCGCCGGATCCTCCACGACCGTCGCCGAGCAGACCATCGTGCCCTCGGGGGAGTCGAAGAACACCTTGCCCGCCGTCGCCGCGTTGGTGTGGTAGGTGGGCGTCACGGCCTTCGCGTTCACCACCGCGGGCGTCGGGTCGGTCACGCCCTGGTCACCGGAGATGTCATTGGTGTCGACGCCCGTGTCCGGGTCGTTCGCGTCCCGCATCCGGCCGGAACTCCACAGCCCCTTGATGATCGGGTTGATGTAGTCGTCGGCCTCGCGCAGCCAGTCGTCCCTGTTCCAGTTCTTCCAGGCGCCGTCCTTCCACTTGTCGATGTCGATCCCGTGCTCTTTGAGCTTGTCCCTGATGTTGTCCGGGATCTTGATCTTGCCGTCACCGGTCTCACTGCTGGTGGCTGACGCGGTGGACTTGCCATCGGCCTTCGTGTCACTGGAACCGCACGCGGTCGCAGTGAGCGCGAGCGCCGAGGCGAGGGCAACTGCGGCCAGCACGGGGGAGGTTCCGCGACGCGCGCCCCTCCCACGGCGGGTGGTGAAGGACGGCCGTATCGATCGCATGGTCTTGACTCCCCCTGGGTGAACGGATGTTGCGCTTCCGGCTGTGATCTCAGCGAACCCGCAGCCTTCGGAACGGCACCACACACTATGCGCTCGCTGTGGGGGACTTCCCACGGGACGGCAACGGTTCCGTCACGGCAAGGATCTTGGGGCAACCCGTAACCCCGTGGACGGTGCGGGGTTGGTAGCGAGGGGGCCTGCTGTCGATGCGCGGTCCCCTCGGCTCGTGCGGGTGGGCCTGGCGGTGTGTCTGCGGTGGGGCGGGAGGGTGGCCTTGGGACGTCAGTCGGTGGGCGGGCCGTACGAGAGCGTCCCGCGGAATTGCATCGGTACATCGACTGGCCCGCGCCGGTACGTCGACCGGTCTCCGCCGGCACGTCGAGGTGATTGTTCCGGATGGCGGACCGCCATCGGGCACCAACTCGGCTGATCCACAGCACCAGTTGCGCAACACCCAAGCTCAACCCGAGCCAAAAAACCGGGACTTGACCCCACGCGATTCCCACTCCGAAACACCTCCCGAGGAACTGTCTTGAATCCCACGCCCACCTCTGACGGCCACTCCCGCGAGGCGAGCCCTCGACACACGCAGACCCTGGCGTCGGCGTCGGCCGAGTCCGTTCCCCGGCAGCAGCCCCGGAGCCCAGAAGCAGGTCAGCCGCGCGGCACAACCGCCGACCTCCTGGAGCACCCCGACCCCCACATCGCCGCCCAGTCCGCGGCTGTCGAGAACCTCCTGCGCTGCTGGGTACGCGAAACGAACCTCCCCGCCCCCACCAACGGCACCCTCCACATCCCCCTCCCCGCCAGCGGTACAGCCCTACGAGCTCAGGTCCACTACTGGTCCCCGACGGGCTGGCACCGCTTCGGCCTTCCGCACCTGTCCGGCGCTCCCCACGGCGCACCACCGGCCGACGCGGTGACGGTCACGGCGTTGCTCGCCAGGGAGGCACGGTGGGTCGGCGGTGCCGCCGGGGTTGCTGACGTATCGGCAGTCCCCGGCGCCTCGTCGGTCGTTGAGGAGGCGGTGACAGCGGCAGCGACAGGGGCACCCGCAACACCACCCGAAACGGCACCCGAAACCGTGACCGACCTGGTGGCCCGCGTTGCGGACTCCGTCCGCCGTACCGTCACCTTCATCACCGACCGCCGTGCACACCCGGCCGACGGTCCCGATCTCTTCCTCTCCGCCGAACAGGCACTCCTGCTCGGCCACCCGCTGCACCCGACCCCGAAGAGCCGCGAGGGTCTCTCCGAGACCGAAGCCCGCCTGTACTCACCGGAGTTGCGTGGTTCCTTCCCGCTGCACTGGCTGGCTGTCGCCCCTTCCGTACTCGCGACCGACTCGGCCTGGACCGAACGGGGCAGACCTGTCCCCGCCGCTCACCTGACGGCCCAACTCGCAGGCTCCGAACTGCCGTTGCCCGAAGGTCATACCGCTCTTCCCCTCCACCCGTGGCAGTGGCGCGAGATCCAAAACCGAGCAGATATCGCAGCCTTGCTCGATGCCGGCCTGATCCAGGACCTCGGCACCCATGGCGCCCCGTGGCACCCCACCTCCTCCGTACGAACCGTCCACCGATCCGGCGCCCCCGCCATGCTCAAGCTGTCCCTGGGCCTCCGCATCACCAACTCCCGCCGGGAGAACCTCCGCAAGGAACTCCACCGCGGCGTCGAGGTACACCGCCTGCTGCGCACCGGCCTGTCCCAGGAGTGGCATGCCGCCCACCCGGGCTTCGACATCGTCCGCGACCCGGCCTGGCTGGCCGTCGACGCGTTGGACGAGTACGGCGCCGGCCCCGGGGAGCGTCGCGCAGGTGAGTGCGGTGCTGATCGAACCGGTCATGGTGAGCGGGATGCCCGTGTGCCCTTGGCCGGAATCGACGTGGTGATCCGGCACAACCCGTTCAGCGCGTCCGACGACGTGTCCTGCATCGCCGGGCTCGTCTCACTCCGGCCGTACCCCGGGCGGAGCGCCACCGTCGGCGGACCGGCGACAACCTTGCACACCAGCCACACCAGCCTCTCCGCGTCCGGCGCACCTCCGTTGCGGTCCCGTCTGGCCGAGGTCGTCACGGGCCTCGCCGCGCGAACCGGCCGGTCGCGCGGAGCAGTCGCCGCCGAGTGGTTTCTGCGCTACCTGGAGCAGGTCGTCCGTCCCGTGCTGTGGCTGGACAGTGAGGCGGGGATCGCCCTGGAGGCGCATCAGCAGAACACCCTGCTTCTGCTGGACGGTGAAGGTTGGCCCGTGGGTGGCCGCTACCGCGACAACCAGGGCTACTACTTCCGCGCCACCCGGCGCGCGGAACTCGACGCCCGGCTGCCCGGCATCGGCGAACACAGCGACACCTTCGTCTCCGACGAGGTCACCGACGAACGCTTCGCGTACTACCTCGCGATCAACAACGTGCTCGGTCTCATCGGAGCGTTCGGTTCGCAACGTCTCGCCGACGAGCGGCTGCTGCTCTCCGCCTTCCGCCGCTTCCTCGGTGACGTGGCCTCCGGTCCCGCCCGGCTGCGCACCTCCCTGCCGGCCCGCCTGCTCGATTCACCCGTCCTGCGCTGCAAGGCCAACCTGCTGACCCGGCTGCACGGCCTCGACGAACTCATCGGCCCGGTCGACACCCAGTCCGTCTACGTCACCATCGCGAATCCCCTTCGTTCCTGACCATCACCACCACCGTCACCGGATTCGAATGCCACCGGCTGCTTCCGGCTTCGACCGCCGCTGACCCCTCTAGGCCGCGACCACCACCAATCAACCCCCGACCACTGTCAACTCCCATCGCCCCTGAGGAACATGACCCACCCCATCTCCTGAGAGGAGCGCCACCGTGCCTCCGACCGATGCGCGCGCCGGCACTGCGACTGCCTCCGGCTCCGCCCCAGGCACCAGCGCGACTGCGAGCCAGAGTTCAGGTACGGACGGCGAGGACACCCTCGACCTCCGCCTGCCCGAGGAGTTCATCGCGCTCTGCTCCGAGGTAGAGACAGCTGACCCGGCATCCCACGGCGTGGCATCCCACGGCGCCGTAGCCCACGCCATCGGGCTACGGAACCCGCCAGAGGGCACGGAAGGCACGGCTCAGCCCAACCCCGCCGTCCAGCCCAACGCCGCTGTCCCGGCCGACATAGACGCCCCACCTACCTTTGGCTTCTCGGCCAACTCCCATATCCCGCCCGGCGACCACCTCCTCGACCGTGTCGCCGACTGGGGCCCGACCCGCACCCCCGCAGGCACCTTCCATCTCCTCCCCGTCCACATCGAACGCGACCTTCCGCTGATCAACCGCTGGATGAACGACCGCGCTGTCGCAGAGTTCTGGGAACTGGCCGGCCCTCAGGCGCTGACCGAGGACCACGTGCGCGCCCAACTCACCGGTGACGGACGCAGCGTTCCCTGTCTCGGCGTGCTGGACGGCACGCCGATGAGCTACTGGGAGATCTACCGGGCGGACCTCGACCCACTGGCACGCCACTATCCGGCCCGACCCCATGACACCGGCATCCACCTCCTTGTCGGCAACGTCGCCGACCGAGGACGAGGACTGGGCGGCACTCTCCTCCGGGCCGTCTCCGACCTCGTACTCGACAAGCGCTCCGCCTGCGCCCGCGTCGTCGCGGAACCCGACATTCGCAACACCCCTTCCGTAGCCGCTTTTCTGGGAGCCGGTTTCCGGTTCTCCGCCGAGGTCGACCTGTCCGCCAAGCGGGCCGCCCTCATGGTCCGAGACCGTTCCTTGCGTGATCTGTTGTAGCGCCACGTGGCAGCGCCATCACTTTTGGTACACCGCTCGGGCCGCTCGGGTTCCCACTCCCTCGAATCGGATTCCGGCATCCGCGCCTCGACCGCCCGACCACGCCGTCCAAACTCACCGCCCGAGCCCACCCCGAACCGACCGGATCCCCGAACAATCCGAGCCGGCCTGCCGAACCAATTCACCAATCCCAGCCCCCGAACCAATCCGACCCCACCCGCAACAACCCGACCCCACCTCGGACAACCCGACCCCACCTCGGACAACCCGAGCCAGCCTCGAACAACCCGAGTCCGCCTCGAACCAAACCAGCCCCAACCAGCGCCCCGTCCGCCCCAAAAAAACCAACCCCCTCCGCCCCGAACCGATCCCCACCTGCCCTGCCCCGAACCGACCCGATCTCCACCCGAACAAAACCCACCCCCACCCAAAAGCCCCCGGTCGAGATCCACCCCCTCCCTCCGTCTTGATCGCCCGGCTGTCAGTCCCGCCCCGTAGGCTGGTCGCGCTATGACGAAGCCCTCACTCCCCGAACTCCTGCATGCTGCCGTCACTGCCGTCGGCGGTTCGGAGCGCCCCGGCCAGGTGACCATGGCCGAAGCCGTCGCGGAGGCGATCGACGACGGTTCCCATCTGCTGGTCCAGGCCGGCACCGGTACCGGAAAGTCGCTCGGCTACCTCGTGCCCGCGCTCGCGCACGGGGAGCGTGTGGTCGTGGCGACCGCCACCCTCGCGCTCCAGCGCCAGCTCGTGGAGCGCGACCTGCCGCGCACGGTCGACGCGCTGCATCCGCTGCTGCGCCGCCGCCCTCAGTACGCGATGCTCAAGGGCAGGTCGAACTACCTGTGTCTGCACCGGCTCCACGAGGGCATGCCGCAGGACGAGGAGGAGGGCCTCTTCGACCAGTTCGAGGCGGCCGCTCCCACCAGCAAGCTGGGCCAGGATCTGCTGCGGCTCCGTGACTGGACGGACGAGACCGAGACCGGCGATCGCGACGACCTCACACCCGGAGTCTCCGACCGCGCGTGGGCGCAGATCTCGGTGTCCTCCCGCGAGTGCCTGGGCGCCCAGAAGTGCGCTTACGGGGCGGAGTGTTTCGCGGAGGCGGCCCGCGAGCGCGCCAAGCTCGCCGACGTCGTCGTCACGAACCACGCACTGCTCGCGATCGACGCCATCGAAGGCGCCCCCGTCCTCCCGCAGCACGAGGTGCTGATCGTCGACGAGGCCCATGAACTGGTCTCCAGGGTCACCGGAGTCGCCACCGGCGAGCTCACCCCGGGACAGGTCAACCGCGCCGTGCGCCGAGCCGCGAAGCTGGCCAACGAGAAGGCCGCCGATCAGCTCCAGACCGCCGCCGAGGGCTTCGAGCGGCTGATGGAGCTCGCCTTGCCGGGCCGCCTGGAGGAGATCCCGGAGGACCTCGGTTATGCCCTCATGGCGCTGCGCGACGCCTGCCGCACGGTGATCTCCGCGATCGGCGCCACCCGCGACAAGTCCGTGCAGGACGAGGACGCGGTCCGCAAGCAGGCGCTGGCCTCCGTAGAGGCCGTACACGACGTGTCGGAGCGCATCACCAACGGCTCCGAGTGGGATGTCGTCTGGTACGAACGCCACGACCGCTTCGGCGCCTCCCTGCGCGTCGCCCCCATGTCCGTGTCGGGTCTCCTGAGGGAGAAGCTCTTCACGGACCGCTCGGTGACCCTGACCTCCGCGACACTGAAGCTCGGCGGCGACTTCAACGGCGTGGGCGCCTCCCTGGGCCTCGCCCCCGAAGGCACCGCGGGCGACGACCTGCCGCAGTGGAAGGGCGTCGACGTGGGCTCGCCCTTCGACTACCCGAAGCAGGGCATCCTGTACGTCGCCAAGCACCTCGCGCGCCCCGCGCGGGATGGCGATCGGGCCGACATGCTGGACGAGTTGACGGAGCTGATCCAGGCAGCCGGCGGTCGCACCCTGGGGCTCTTCTCCTCGATGCGGGGCGCCCAACTCGCCGCCGAGGAACTGCGCTCCCGCATCCCCGAGTACCCGATCCTGCTCCAGGGCGAGGAGACGCTCGGTGAGCTGATCAAGAACTTCGCGGCCGACCCGAAGACCTGTCTCTTCGGCACGCTGTCGCTCTGGCAGGGCGTCGACGTCCCCGGAGCCAGCTGTCAGCTCGTCGTCATGGACAAGATCCCGTTCCCGCGCCCGGACGACCCGCTGATGAGCGCCCGCCAGAAGGCAGTTGAGGACGCCGGGGGCAACGGCTTCATGGCGGTGGCCGCCACACACGCGGCGCTCCTCATGGCCCAGGGCGCCGGCCGTCTCGTCCGCGCGTCGGGGGACCGGGGCGTGGTCGCCGTCCTCGACCAGCGGCTCGCAACCGCCCGCTACGGCAGCTATCTCAAGGCGTCACTGCCCGACTTCTGGTACACCACGGACCGCAACCAGGCCCGGAGATCGCTGGCCGCGATCGACGCGAAGGCGAAGCAGGAGGAAGCCGAAGCGGAATGATTCAGGGCGGTGTTGGCCCGGTCCGCCGGGTCAACACAGGATCGACGACCGGCATCGGATCGACGACCGGCTGCGCCCGGGGCCCGGACAGCACAGGACCCCGGAACCGGCGCAGGGGTCCCGGGGTCCGGTCCGAGGGCCGGGCCGATGAGGCCCGCCCGCCGCGGCCGTCACACGCGCCGCAGCACTGCCACCACCTTGCCGAGGATCGTCGCGTCGTCGCCGGGGATCGGCTCGTAGGCCGAGTTGTGCGGGAGGAGCCAGACGTGGCCGTCCTCGCGCTTGAAGCGCTTGACGGTGGCCTCGCCCTCCAGCATGGCGGCCACGATGTCACCGTTCTCGGCGACCGGCTGGCGGCGCACGGTGACCCAGTCGCCGTCGCAGATCGCGGCCTCGATCATCGAGTCACCGACGACCTTGAGGACGAACAGCTCACCGTCACCGACCAGTTGGCGGGGGAGGGGGAAGACGTCCTCGACCGATTCCTCGGCGAGGATCGGGCCACCGGCGGCGATCCGGCCCACCAAGGGGACGTACGACGCGGCGGGCTTGCCCGCGGTGTCCGTGGGCTGCACCGACGAGGACTGGTCGCTGCCGCGGACCTCGTACGCGCGCGGGCGGTGCGGGTCGCGGCGTAGGAAGCCCTTGCGCTCCAGTGCCATCAGCTGGTGTGCGACCGAGGATGTGCTGGACAGGCCCACGGCCTGGCCGATCTCGCGCATCGACGGCGGGTAGCCCCGTCGCTGCACCGAGTCCCTGATGACCTCGATCACCCGGCGCTGCCGGTCCGTGAGCCCCGAGCTGTCCGCCCGGATACCGGGAGGTCGGCCCGGCAGGGAACGCTTGTGTCCCTCGGGATTCGCGGCTTCGTTCATTGCATGCACCGGCTCGAGTCGGCCCTGGGAGCGATCCTGGGCAGTGATGGTGGCACTGTCTGCGGTGGTGGTCACGTCGGCCCCTCTCGATGGTCTCCCTGCTGGACAACGGTAGTTGCTTTCGAAAGGTTGCGCCAAACACACGTTCGAGTGAAAAAGTGCAGATAGCCTGTCGCGATCATGCGTCTGGGTGTATGGCTAGCGCGGCACCTGGTGGACAAAAAAGATCATTGTTGTACTCTCCGCCGCCGTGGTGGTGACCTTGTGGGTTGTCGCCTCAGTCTGCCACCCGGTGTCCCGGCAGTCGGGGGCCGGTCCCGTTCTGTGCGGGAGCCCCACGTCTCCTCCGTGCCGCGCTCACGGTATCTCCGTAAGTGGCCTGGCGGTACGGCTGTGCGCCAGCGTGTTCGGGGTGGCGGGACGGTCGTATGGCACATGCCAATACGGGCGCGACACGCGCGTACGGCGTGTTTGTGTGAGCCAATCACCACATCTAGTGGTTGGATTGCGATAGCAGCCCAGAAGTTGTGGTCCCCCGGGTCTCCAGAGTCTCGGTCATCGCCTATGCTTGGGGCTGCTTCGAGAGGCCCAAGGGGTCTCACGAGGCTATTGAGTCTGCTGCGAGGGAGGGTTGGAGACCATGCACTGCCCCTTCTGCAGGCACCCCGACAGCCGTGTCGTCGACAGCCGTACGACCGACGACGGCACGTCGATCCGCCGGCGCCGCCAGTGCCCTGACTGCTCCCGTCGTTTCACGACCGTGGAGACGTGCTCGCTCATGGTGGTCAAGCGGTCCGGAGTCACCGAGCCTTTCAGCCGTACCAAGGTCATCAACGGTGTGCGCAAGGCATGCCAGGGACGGCCTGTCACCGAGGACGCACTCGCCCAGCTCGGCCAGCGGGTCGAAGAAGCGGTGCGGGCCACCGGAAGCGCCGAACTGACCACCCATGACGTCGGGCTGGCCATACTCGGCCCGTTGCAGGAGCTCGACCTCGTCGCCTATCTGCGATTCGCCTCCGTCTACAGGGCGTTCAACTCCCTTGAGGACTTCGAGGCCGCGATCGTGGAGCTGCGCGAAGTGACCCCCGGCCCCGCCGCGGACGACGAAGACGCGGTATCGGGGAGCCAGGAAGACGACGGCGGGACCGGAGGGGCTGTTCAGGTCCCCGTGCCCGCCCACTCCGCCGACTGACCGACGGGCCGGAACCGGGCGGAGACCCCGGGTCCGGCCGGGCGTTGGCGAACCAGGACTTGTTGCGGGGCCATGAGCTGTGGGCGCCCGCGGCATCAGACAAACACTCTGCCACGGGAACATCGTGGCATTTTCAGGCGTTTTCGCCTGTAGAGGGAGGCGGCATGACAGAGACGGCGAGCGGTCCGGCACGAGGTTCCCGCGCGAAGGGCACCAAGGCCACCAAGGGACTGCGCATCGAGCGTATTCACACCACCCCCGGCGTGCATCCGTACGACGAGGTGGAGTGGGAGCGTCGTGACGTCGTCATGACCAACTGGCGCGACGGCTCGGTCAATTTCGAGCAGCGTGGCGTCGAGTTCCCCGCCGAGTGGGCGGTGAACGCGGTCAACATCGTCACCAGCAAGTACTTCCGCGGTGCCGTGGGCACCCCGCAGCGCGAGGTGAGCCTGAAGCAGCTCATCGACCGCATCGTGAAGACGTATCGGAAGGCCGGCGAGGACCACAAGTACTTCGCCTCGCCCGCCGACGCCGAGATCTTCGAGCACGAGCTGGCGTACGCCCTCCTGCACCAGGTCTTCAGCTTCAACAGCCCCGTCTGGTTCAACGTCGGGACTCCGCAGCCCCAGCAGGTCTCGGCCTGCTTCATCCTGGCCGTCGACGACTCCATGGAGTCCATCCTCGACTGGTACAAGGAAGAGGGCATGATCTTCAAGGGCGGTTCCGGCGCCGGCCTGAACCTGTCCCGCATCCGCTCCTCCAAGGAGCTGCTCTCCTCCGGTGGCAACGCCTCGGGTCCGGTCTCCTTCATGCGCGGCGCCGACGCCTCCGCGGGAACCATCAAGTCCGGTGGCGCCACCCGCCGCGCGGCCAAGATGGTCATCCTGGACGTCGACCACCCCGACATCGAGGACTTCATCCAGACCAAGGTCAAGGAAGAAGAGAAGATCCGCGCGCTGCGTGACGCGGGCTTCGACATGGACCTGGGCGGCGACGACATCACGTCGGTGCAGTACCAGAACGCCAACAACTCGGTCCGTGTGAACGACACGTTCATGAAGGCCGTGGAGAACGGCGACAAGTTCGGCCTGACGTCCCGCATGACCGGCGAGGTCATCGAGGAGGTCGACGCCAAGCAGCTCTTCCGCAAGATGGCCGAGGCCGCCTGGGCCTGCGCCGACCCGGGCATCCAGTACGACGACACCATCAACCAGTGGCACACGTGCCCCGAGTCCGGCCGTATCAACGGCTCGAACCCGTGCAGCGAGTACATGCACCTGGACAACACGTCCTGCAACCTCGCCTCGCTGAACCTGATGAAGTTCCTCAAGGACGACGGCAAGGGCCTCCAGTCCTTCGAGGTCGAGCGCTTCGCCAAGGTCGTCGAGCTCGTCATCACCGCGATGGACATCTCCATCTGCTTCGCGGACTTCCCGACGCAGAAGATCGGCGAGAACACGCGCGCGTTCCGCCAGCTCGGCATCGGCTACGCCAACCTCGGCGCCCTGCTGATGGCGACCGGCCACGCGTACGACTCCGACGGCGGCCGTGCTCTCGCCGGTGCCATCACCTCCCTGATGACCGGCACGTCGTACAAGCGCTCCGCCGAACTCGCCGCGGTCGTCGGCCCGTACGACGGCTACGCCCGCAACGAGCAGCCGCACCTGCGTGTCATGAAGCAGCACGCCGACGCCAACGCCGTGGCCCCGCGCGCGGACGACCTGGACACGCCCATCTGGGCCGCGGCCACGGAGTCCTGGCAGGACGTGCTGCGCATCGGCGAGAAGAACGGTTTCCGTAACTCGCAGGCGTCCGTCATCGCCCCGACCGGCACCATCGGTCTCGCGATGTCCTGTGACACCACCGGACTTGAGCCCGACCTCGCCCTGGTCAAGTTCAAGAAGCTGGTCGGCGGCGGCTCGATGCAGATCGTCAACGGCACCGTCCCGCAGGCCCTGCGTCGCATGGGCTACCAGGAGGAGCAGATCGAGGCGGTCGTCGCCCACATCGCCGACAACGGCAATGTGATCGACGCCCCGGGGCTCAAGCAGGAGCACTACGAGGTGTTCGACTGCGCCATGGGCGAGCGTTCCATCTCCGCGATGGGCCACGTCCGCATGATGGCCGCCATCCAGCCCTGGATCTCCGGCGCGCTCTCCAAGACGGTCAACCTGCCGGAGACGGCGACCGTCGAGGACGTCGAAGAGGTCTACTTCGAGGCGTGGAAGCTGGGCGTCAAGGCGCTCGCGATCTACCGCGACAACTGCAAGGTCGGCCAGCCCCTCTCCGCGAAGACCAAGGAGAAGGAGAAGGTCGAGGTCACCGCCAAGGCCGAGGAGACCATCCGTACCGCGGTCGAGAAGGTCGTCGAGTACCGCCCCATCCGCAAGCGTCTCCCCAAGGGCCGCCCGGGCATCACGACCTCCTTCACGGTCGGCGGCGCCGAGGGCTACATGACCGCCAACTCCTACCCGGACGACGGTCTCGGCGAGGTCTTCCTGAAGATGTCGAAGCAGGGCTCGACCCTCGCGGGCATGATGGACGCCTTCTCGATCGCCGTCTCCGTAGGCCTGCAGTACGGCGTGCCCCTGGAGACGTACGTCTCCAAGTTCACGAACATGCGCTTCGAGCCGGCCGGCATGACGGACGACCCGGACGTGCGGATGGCGCAGTCGATCGTCGACTACATCTTCCGTCGCCTGGCGCTCGACTTCCTGCCCTTCGAGACGCGCTCCGCCCTCGGCATCCACTCCGCCGAGGAGCGCCAGCGTCACCTGGAGACCGGTTCGTACGAGCCATCCATCGACGATGTCGAGGTCGACGTAGAAGGCCTGGCCCAGTCGGCGCCGCGCGCCCAGGAGTTGAAGGCCGTGGCCCCGCCGAAGGCCGTGGCCGAGGCGGTCAAGCCCGCTCCGCAGCAGGCGCACACCAGCGCCGAACTGGTGGAGATGCAGCTGGGCATCCAGGCCGACGCCCCGCTCTGCTTCTCCTGCGGTACGAAGATGCAGCGGGCCGGTTCCTGCTATATCTGCGAGGGGTGTGGCTCGACCAGCGGCTGCAGCTGATCAAGGGCACTCGCTTGAAGTGAACCAGCTGGTCAGGGCGGTGAAGCCGGTATTCGGGCTTCACCGCCCTCAGCATGTCCGGGCCCGGGGCGAATCCGGTTTCCCAGCGGAACGATCAGCGGTTAATCTCCCTCGACGCGCATAGCGTGCGCACAGGGGGGTGGGGGCATGGTCGACAATTCCGTCGAGCCCGAAAAAGGTATGAGGGCGGGGGCCCAGGCAGTCGCGGCGGTGGTCGTGGTCGGGGGTGTCGTAGGCGGCATGTGGGGACTCGGGGAAGTCCTGCCGAAGACGTCGCAGCAGGACGGCAGACCGGCGACCTGCACGGCGAGCACAGACAAGACACTGCCGGCGAAGTACGTCTCGCCGGCACAACTCTGCACGGCACTGAACCGCACGGACCTTCCGGTGCTCCTGAGGACCCCGGACGAGCACGCGGAGACCGCCGGAGGGAGCGCGGGCTGGATGACGCTCGCCGGTGGCACCAAGATCGCCAGCCCCGAGGCCGAGGTAGACCTGACGACCTATTCCGTACGACTGTCGGCGTCCTACGACGACATTCCCGTCGCCCAGGCGGCCCGGTACGTGGATTCCAGCTCGCAGGTGAAGATGGTCCTGGGGCACCCGGCCGTTCTCTACTCGAACCAGACCATCGCGATTAGCTTCAACCTCGGTGGGGGCAAAGCCAGTACGGGCCCAGGGGGCATCGCCCGCAGCCTCCTGGTGTCCACCAGTGCGAAGGACGGCGGCGACTCCTTCGAGATATCCATCTGGCGTCAGGACGACGTGCCACCCGACGACGAGGCGCTGTTCCGCATCGCCGAGGAGGTGCTGCCGACGGTCCCGGGCTGGACCGCCGGCTGACGCGCCGTCCGCGACGGGCTCAGGGCTGCTGCTGCGCCCTGCCCATCGTCCTGGTGAAGGTCGCGGGGTCGTCCTCGAAGCCGCGGATGCCGGGATGGAAGTCCCAGCTTCCGGACTCGTCCCGGACGAATTCCCCGACCGTCGCCGCCGTAGCACCGAGGACGTCACCGAAGTCGTCCTCGGTGAGGACGGTGTACCCCTCGCGGATGCGCAGCTTCGGGTTGAGGACGTTGACGAACGTGCGGTGGGCGACGCGCTGTTGGATGACGACACCGACCACCACGCGCGCGTACCGGTCGGAGAGCCGGTCGAGCTCCAGGGTCATGACCTCGTCCCAGCCGAAGCCCTTGCCGTCCTTGCTGTCCCGGTTGAGATAGATGGTGCCGTCGGGCGAGCGGCTGTCGAAGTGCACGGCGTACGCGGGAGCGCCGTACAGATCGCCCGCCACATACGTGGTGGCGACGATGTCCAGATCGACGGGCGGCTGCCCGGTGGGACTCGGATCCCACTGGAGCCCGACTTCGGCCTTGCGGATCCCCTTGTTGAGGCCGTTCACCACAGTTCCCCTTCCCCGTTCGCCTTGATCGCGCGCCCCAACTACTGGGCGATCAGCCTTCGTTGTCCATCGTGCCACGCGCGCGGGGGCGTATGCGCCGACGATCTCAGCCGGAGCGTGACCGGCGCCACGCTCCAGGGCCTTACGATGGCGCGGTGCTGGTCAAGTGGATTCGCTGCACCGTGGTGGACCGCCGCGGCTTCGAGCGCGGGCAGCGAAAGTGGGCGGGGCTTCTGGGGGAGCCGGGATTTCGGGGACAGGGGGGAGGCTGGAGCAGAGCGCGGCCAGGGGTGGCACACATTTTCGCGTTCTGGGAAAGCCGCGCCTTCTACGACTCCTTCATGGCCCGATCCCATGACCGGCTTGCGTCGGCCCAGGTGGGCACCTTCAAGGACGTGCAGGTCAAGCTGTTCGATCACCGCTTCGACGTGAAGACCGGCTTCGAGCCGCGCTTCACCGACGCCGACCTGGTGCGGGTGGCCCTGTTCCGCGTCCACGAGGAGCGCGCCGAGCACTTCACGCTGATGCAGGAGAAGGTCTGGAACCCGGCGATGGCCGGTTCCCCCGGCATGCTCCGCGGCCTGTTCGGCGAGGCCCCGGGACACGAGTTCATGGTGCTGTCGATGTGGCGCTCGGCCGCCGAGCACGGCAAGTACCGCACCGAGCGGATTGAGCGGCTCGCCCTGCGGGCCCAGATCGAGGCGGACATCGACTCCCTCACGGGAGACATCGTCCAATTGGAACCGTCCTGGACGGTTTGAAATCCGAACTGACGGCACCGGCGTCCCACGGTGTGAATCGTGCGCCCCTATGTGGCCGATCGGGCAGAATTCGTGTGACCTACGCCGTATGGAGCCCGTACGAGTGCTCGATATGCCGTCTCTCGATCTAGGGTTTTGGCATGGCACGACCACGGCGCATCGTCCTTGTCCGGCACGGCGAGTCAACGGGCAATGTTGATGACACTGTGTACGAGCGTGAACCCGACCATTCCCTGGCGCTGACCGACCAGGGCTGGCGACAGGCAGAGGAGACCGGAAAGCGGTTGCGGGAGGTGTTCGGCCGCGAGCGCCTCAGCGTGTACGTCTCCCCGTACCGCCGTACGCACGAGACCTTCCGGGCCTTCCACCTCGACCCCGACCTCGTCCGTGTCCGCGAGGAACCCCGGCTGCGTGAACAGGACTGGGGGAACTGGCAGGACCGCGACGACGTACGCCTCCAGAAGGCGTACCGGGACGCGTACGGGCACTTCTTCTACCGCTTCGCCCAGGGCGAGTCCGGTGCCGACGTCTACGACCGGGTGGGCGGCTTCCTGGAGAGCCTGTACCGCAGTTTCGAGGCCCCCGACCACCCGCCGAACGTGCTCCTGGTGACCCACGGCCTGGCGATGCGGCTGTTCTGCATGCGCTGGTTCCACTGGACGGTCGCGGAGTTCGAGTCGCTGTCGAATCCGGGGAACGCCGAGATGCGGATGCTCGTTCTGGGAGAAGACGGCCGGTACGCGCTGGACCGACCGTTCGACAGCTGGCGGGACCCGGAGCCGTACGGGATCACCGGATAGGGTGGCGGACCGATGATCGCTGACTCCTCTTCCGGTACTCCCGGCCCTTCTGTTACTTCTGCCTCTCCCGACTCACCCGATGCGCGCCTGGACCGCGCCCTGGCCAGCCTGCGTGGACTCGCCGTGGGCGACGCGCTGGGCTCACAGTTCTTCGTCCCTGTGAACCATCCGCTGCTCCTGGGCCGCGAGCTGCCCCCGACTCCCTGGCAGTGGACGGACGACACGGAGATGGCGTGCTCCGTGGTCGCCGTCCTGGCAGCTCACCGCCGTATCGACCAGGACGCCCTGGCCCGTTCCTTCGCCGAGCACCACGACTTCGACCGCGGCTATGGCCCCGCGGTCAACCGGCTCTTGCGCCTCGCCCGCGAGGGCGGCGACTGGCGCGAGCTGTCCTCCGCGCTATTCAAGGGACAGGGTTCCTGGGGCAACGGCGCGGCGATGCGGATCGCGCCCCTGGGCGCCTGGTACGCGGACGACCCCGAGCAGGCCACCCACCAGGCGGAGATCTCCGCCTACCCCACGCACCAGCACCGTGAGGCCGTGGTCGGCGCCATGGCCGTCGCCGCGGCCGCCGCCTTGGTCGCGGCCCCCGGCGGCCCGCCCACTGCCGAGGCACTCCTCGACGGCGTCATCGCACTCGTACCGAAGAGCGCCGTCGGCGCGGGCCTGCGTCGCGCCCGGGACATGCTCGACTACGCCGATCCCGGCACCGTCGCGGCCGTCCTGGGTTGCGGGCGCCGTACGTCCGCCCACGACACGGTCCCCTTCGCGCTCTGGTCGGCCGCGCGCGGCCTCAGCGACTACGAGGCGGCGTTCTGGGTCACCTCTCAGGTCGGCGGGGACGTGGACACCACCTGCGCCATCGTGGGCGGTGTGATCGCCGGAGGGAAGGCGGGGACGCCGCCCGCCGAGTGGTTGGAGCGGACGGAGGCGCTGCCGGGCTGGGTTCCGACGTCCGTCTGACGCCCTCACCTCGCCATCCGGGCAGCGCCGCCCCCAACCGACCGAAACTCTCCGTGCCCGTTGGGAACTCTCCGTGACTGCCCGCCCGTTGTCGTGGCGGTCGCTGTGCGGCACATGAGTCCGCACAGACGGGACACGACAGTCGGGGGGTGTGGTCATGAGGTTTTCGCTGGTGTCCGTGGGCCGGGCCCTGCCCTGGCTCGGCCGGCGGTCAGCCGACTCCCGCAGCCGCCGTGCCCGCGAGGGCGTCGAGGTCGCTCTTGCGGACCCGGATCACCAACCAGGCGGTGACCAGGGCGAGTACGGCCATCGCGGCGGCAGGGATGAAGGCCGTCGCGATGCCGTGCGCGAGCACCTCGTGTCCCCAAGGCGCGGGCAGTTGGTGCGACTTGGAGAATGCCGCCTTCTGACCCGCCGATCCGTCGGCCAGGAACTTCGGCAGCTGCTTCTTCGCCTCGTCCTTACTGGCCGAGCCGAACACCGTGGTCAGGATGGACAGACCGAGCGAACCGCCCACCTGCTGCATGGCGTTGAGCAGCGCGGAGGCCGCGCCCGCCTCGTGCTGGGCGACACCGGAGACGGCGGTCACCGTCAGCGTCACGAAGTTCAGGCCCATCCCGAAGCCGAACACGAGCATCGGGCCGAGCACTCCGCCGACGTACGAACTGTCCGAGCTGATGAGGGTCTGCCAGGCCAGCCCGATCACCGCGAGCGTCGAGCCCATGAGCATGAAGGGCCGTGGCCCGAGCACCGGCAGGAACCGCTGGGACAGCCCCGCGCCGGCCGCGATCACGAACGTCACCGGCAGGAAGGCGAGCCCCGCCTGGATCGGGGTGTATCCCAGCACGTTCTGCACGAAGAGCACGATGTAGAAGAACATCCCGAACATCGCGGCGGCCAGGCTCAGCATGATCACGTAGGTGCCCGAGCGATTGCGGTCGGCGAACATCCTGAGCGGGGTGATCGGCTCCTTGGCCCGGGACTCGGTGACTACGAAGGCCAGCAGCAGGACGACCGCCGCGGCGAAGGAGCCGATGGTCAGGCTGTCACGCCACCCCTTGTCCGCCGCGCGGATGAAGCCGTAGACGAGGGACGCCATGCCCGCCGTCGAGGTCAGTGCGCCCGCGATGTCGAAGCGGCCGGTGTGCCGTTCGGACTCGTTGATGTACAGCGGTGTGAGGACGGCGATCAGTATGCCGATCGGCAGGTTGACGAAGAACACCCAGCGCCAGTCGAGCCACTCGGTGAGCATTCCGCCCGCGAGCAGACCGATCGCGCCGCCGCCCGCCGAGACCGCTGCGAAGACTCCGAACGCCCTGTTCCGTTCCGGACCTTCGGGGAAGGTGGTGGTGATGAGCGCCAGCGAGGTGGGCGACGCGATCGCGCCACCCATGCCCTGGAGGACGCGCGCGGCCAGCAACTGCCAGGGTTCCTGGGCGAGTCCGCCGAGCAGCGAGGCGAAGGTGAAGAGCAGGATGCCGGTGGTGAACACCCGCCGTCGGCCGAGGATGTCGCCGGCCCGGCCGCCGAGAAGCAGCAGGCCGCCGAAGGTGAGCGTGTAGGCGCTGACGACCCAGGTGAGGTCGGTGGTGCTGAAACTGAGAGCGGCTTGAATGTGCGGGAGAGCGATGTTCACAATCGTCGCGTCGAGTACCACCATGAGTTGACAGGCCGCGATGACCGCGAGCGCGATGCCGGGATGCCCCTCCCGGCGGGCCGCTCCTGGCTTGGGGTGCTGAATCAACTGAGAGGTTGTCACTATGGGTCCCCCACAAGTGTGTTAGTGAACGCTCGCGTTCACTGCCGGGTCAACGGTAGTGAGTCCCCAACAGTGAACGCAAGCGTTCACTTAACTCGCCTTCGTGCGGCATCTCCCCGTCGCTGCCGCGTGACGCATCCCCGGTCCCCGTTCCCGATCCCCGGAATTCCCCATTCCACTGCTCGCTGGAGAAACTCAGATGGTTACTTCGGGCTGGACGGCCGCCCCCGCTCGGACGGCCTCCCTCCGACGCCGCGGCGCCGTGCTCGAACGCGCGATCCTGGACGCCGCGTTGGAGCAACTCGGCACGGTCGGATGGAACGCCCTCACGATGGAAGGCGTCGCCGCCGGCGCCCAGACCGGCAAGGCCGCGGTCTACCGGCGCTGGTCGTCCAAGGAGGACCTCGTAGCGGACGCGTTGCAGGCAGGGCTGCCGCGGTTGAACGAGGTGCCCGACCTCGGGAATGTACGCGAGGACCTGCTGGCGTTGTGCGCGCAGGCGCGCGACGCGATGTACTCGCGCCCCGGATACGCCCTGCGCTCGGTGATTCACGAATGCGACACCGCACAGGCGGAGCGCTTCCACGGCGTGATCTTCGAGGGGGTGGTAGAGCCGACGATCCGACTGCTCGAGGAGGTGATCAATCGAGGAATAGAGCGAGGTGAGGTCCGCGCCGACGCCTCCAACGGCTATGTCCTGGACGCTGTTCCGGCGATGATGATGTACCGCTCGAAGATGTGCGGCAGTGAATGGGGCGACCACGACATCGAGGAAATGATCGACCAGTTGATGCTTCCGCTGCTCCGGCCCGGCGGTGCGTGAAGCCGTATCGGAACGGTCTTCGGGGGGCTCGCGGAAACCCGGGTGTCGCAGAGGGGTCCGGGCGGCGTACCCTGAGCACGCCATGCCGTACGAACCACCCACTCACACCGTCGAGCGCTCACTGCGCGCCACGACCGGGGCCAAGGTCATTGCCGGCGTCGACGAGGTGGGGCGCGGTGCGTGGGCCGGCCCTGTCACCGTCTGCGCGGCGGTCACCGGGCTGCGCCGACCCCCCGAAGGCCTCACCGACTCCAAGCTCATCGCGGTCAGACGACGAACCGAACTCGCCGAGGAACTCCGCAAGTGGGTCTCGGCGTACGCCCTGGGACACGCCTCCCACGAAGAGATCGACGACCTGGGGATGACGGCCGCGCTGCGGCTCGCCGCGGTGCGTGCTCTGGAGTCCTTGCCCGTTCGCCCCGACGCGGTCATCCTCGACGGGAAGCACGATTACCTCGGGGACCCCTGGCGGGTCCGTACGGTGATCAAGGGCGACCAGTCGTGCGTGGCGGTCGCGGCCGCTTCGGTGATCGCCAAGGTTCAGCGCGACAAAATGATGGCCGAACTGGGCATCGACCATGCAGACTTCGCTTTCGCGGCCAACGCCGGGTATCCCTCACCCGTGCACAAGGCCGCACTGGAGGAGCGGGGGCCCACCCCGTACCACCGGTTGTCGTGGGCGTATCTTGATGCGCTGCCCCAGTGGCGGCACCTCAAGAAGGCCCGCAGTTGGGCGGAGGGAAACGTTCCGAAGATCGAGGGCCAGCTCGGTTTCGACTTCTGACCGTTCCGCTCGCACTCATGTGCCACCCGCTGCCGCAAGCCGCACCAGCGTTTGATAAAAATCAGCTCATGCCTCTCATTCCCGAGGAGCCTCAGATTCACGAGAGTGCCCAGGGTCCCAGCGTCACTCCGGCCAGTGGCCGCGTCGCGCCGACCCCCCGCCCTGTACCCGGTCCCCGCCCCGCGGCTCCGTCGCGTCCCGGTCGTCCCGGCCCCCTGCGGCCCACGGCGCCGGCGCAACGTACGCCGCGTGACGTGGCCGTGGCCAAGCCCGGACCCTCGGGTCCGGCTGTGCCCGCCTCCTCCGACACCGCTGTGGCGACCCCGCAGATCCAGCTGATCCCGGCCTCGGCCGAGGGCGCGCTGGACGCTGCCGAGGAAGCCCTGGACCTGCTCCTGGAGGCGGGCCGCGCCCCCGGTGACGTGCTGGTGATCACCACCGGCGAACTTCACCCGTGGGCCGCCCACGAACTGTCCTTCGGTGAAGCCTCCTACTGGGCGCAGCACGACGCGCGCGACGACGTCTTCTACGCGGACGCCGCCGTCGCGGGCCGGGCGGCGTCCCGTCCCGTCGTCGTGGTCGCCGTCAACGGCGGCGCGGCCGACGTTGCCACCACCGTCCTGCCCCTGGCCCTCGGCCGGGCCGGCACCCTGCTGATCGTCTGCGGCGACCCGCAGCAGATCAACTCGGTGCTGGGCGCGGGCGTCTGAGCCCTCCGGGAACTTCCGGAAGGCTCTCGGAGGGCGACGGCGGCCAGGTGAACGCCGTCGCGGCGGTCTGCGCACGGTGACGCATGCGGCGTGCACGGATTTCTGGTGCGGTCGGTGAAGTGCGCCTGCTGCGGCTGTACTTCTGTTCCGTGCGCCGTGACCGGAGTGCGGGCGGCTCGGCGTCGTAGGGACTCCACAGGGGTGGGACCGTACGGTCCGGGCACGGAGCCCGGACCGAGTGTCAGCGGGCCGCGGCGCGGCGCAGGACCTCCGACGCGGCGCCGCCGGTGCGGGGCAGCAGGGGCGGTACCTCGGACATGGCGAAAGGTTCCGGCGCGGAGTCCGCGCTGGGCCTACGGCCGCCGCGCCCTTCCCCGAGCACCTGCCAGCCGTCACGCGTCAGCGTGATGTAGGCCCCGCAGCGCAGCCCGTGCAGGGTGCAGGCGTCACGCAGCCCCCACATCCACGCGCCGTCCTCCTCCGTCCAACGCGCGTCGCCCTCACGGCAGTAGAGCAGCACGGCCGTACGCACCGGAGTGCGGCGGCGCAGATCGTGCGGGATGACACGGCGCAGCTGCGCGAGCAGCGCGTTGCGGAACATCCAGCCGTCGGCCGGGGCGGACCGCCGGACGAACGAGGCGCTCGCCAATAGCCGCTCGTCCGGATCGAGAACGGCCACGACCGCCGTCGCCGGTCTCGGCCGATGCCGGGAGTGCAGCCCGCTGACGACCTCGCGGGGATTGCGCAGCAACGGGATTCCGGCGGCTGCCCATTCGGAGGGTTCGAGCAGACGGGCGAGGGGGTTGGCGGAAGCGGCGGACAGGTCGGCAGACGTCGACGTGGATGCCGCGGAGGACGGAGCGAATCCGAAGGTCACGGTCCTCCCTTCGGCTACGCGCCCACACTTCGGGCGGGGTCGGATTCGGGGGAGCGCACACCGCAGCAGAGCCCTACCGGATCACGGACGAGCCGCGCGGGGAGCGGACTCCAATTCTTCCTGCCGAACTGGGATGCGGCAACGAGCAAATGGGGCCACCGACCCTTATCTGACGGACTATGGCTTATATCCCTACCCAACGCGTCACCTGGCGACGCCTGGGACATTCGGGCACGACACTTTCGTACGCCACTGAGGTGCGGAAGGTCCAGAGGGAGCCGGTCGGCCCGGGTGCGGGACAGGGGACCGCGCGCTTCGCCACGGCGGGGGATTGGGCCGTTGTCAGTGGCGTGCGGTTGCATGGGGGCATGAGCAACCAGGAGCTGCGTGCAGAAGCCGACGCCATCCTCGCCGAACTGGTCGGTGATCAGAGCGGTACGGCACGGCTGCGCGAGGACCAGTGGCAGGCGGTGGCTGCCCTGGTGGAGGAGCGCCGGCGCGCGCTGGTGGTGCAGCGCACCGGCTGGGGCAAGTCGGCGGTGTACTTCGTCGCCACCGCCCTGCTGCGCCGGCGCGGCTCCGGTCCCACGGTGATCATCTCGCCGCTGCTCGCGCTGATGCGCAACCAGGTCGAGTCGGCGGCGCGTGCCGGAATCCGGGCGCACACCATCAACTCGGCCAACCCCGAGGAGTGGGACGACATCTACGGAGAGGTCGAACGAGGCGAGACCGACGTTCTCCTGGTCAGTCCCGAACGGCTGAATTCCGTGGACTTCCGCGACCAGGTGCTGCCCAAGCTCGCCGCTACGACCGGCCTCCTGGTGGTCGACGAGGCGCACTGCATCTCCGACTGGGGACACGACTTCCGCCCCGACTACCGCAGGCTGCGGGCGATGCTCACCGAACTGCCCGCCGGCGTACCGGTGCTGGCCACTACCGCGACCGCCAACGCGCGCGTGACCGCCGATGTGGCCGAGCAGTTGGGCACGGGCGCCGGCGAGGCCCTGGTGCTCCGCGGTCCGCTGGAGCGGGAGAGCCTGCGGCTCGGAGTGGTTCAACTGCCGGACGCCGCGCACCGTTTGGCGTGGCTCGCCGAGCACCTGGACGAGCTGACCGGCTCCGGGATCATCTACACGCTCACCGTGGCCGCCGCCGAGGAAGCCACCGCCTTCCTGCGCCAACGCGGCTTCAAGGTGGCCTCGTACACCGGCAAGACGGAGAACGCCGACCGGCTGCAAGCTGAAATCGACCTCCAGGAGAACCGGGTCAAGGCCCTGGTCGCCACCTCGGCGCTCGGCATGGGCTACGACAAGCCGGACCTGGGCTTCGTGGTCCACCTCGGCTCACCCTCCTCACCGATCGCCTACTACCAGCAGGTGGGCCGAGCGGGTCGCGGTGTGGCCCACGCCGATGTGCTGCTCCTCCCGGGCCGCGAGGACGAGGCCATCTGGCGCTACTTCGCCGATACGGCCTTCCCGCCCGAGGTGCAGGTCAGGCAGACCCTCTCGGCCCTGGCCGACGCCGGACGGCCCCTGTCCGTGCCGGCCCTGGAGACGGCGGTCGACCTACGACGTGGCCGCCTGGAGACGATGCTGAAGGTCCTGGACGTCGACGGGGCGGTCAAGCGCGTGAAGGGCGGCTGGGCGGCCACGGGCGCGGAGTGGGTGTACGACGCCGAGCGGTACACGTGGGTGGCCAAGCAGCGGGCGGCCGAGCAGCAGGCCATGCGTGACTACGTGAGTACGTCCCAGTGCCGGATGGAGTTCCTGCGCCGGCAACTGGACGACGAAGGCGCGATGCCGTGCGGGCGCTGCGACAACTGCGCGGGCGCCTGGATCGACTCCTCGGTCTCCGTGGAGACGCTGACGGGGGCGACGAAGGAACTGGACCGCCCGGGGGTGGAGGTCGAGCCGCGGCGCATGTGGCCGACCGGGATGGCCGCACTGGGCGTCGACCTCAAGGGCCGTATCCCGGCGAAGGACCAGTGCTCCACCGGGCGCGCCCTGGGACGGCTCTCGGACATCGGCTGGGGAAACCGGCTGCGCCCGCTGCTGGCCGAGAACGCGCCCGACGGCCCGGTCCCCGACGACGTCCTGAAGGCCGCGGTGGCGGTCCTCGCCGACTGGGCGCGCTCTCCGGGCGGTTGGGCACCGAACGTCGCGGATGCCTCCGCCCGGCCTGTGGGTGTCGTGGCCGTACCGTCCCTGGGGCGCCCGCAACTGGTCGGCTCCCTCGCCCAGGGCATCGCGACCATCGGCCGTCTCCCCCTCCTGGGCACCCTGACGTACACCGGACCGGACGGCACGCACGGGGCACGCCGCAGCAACTCCGCCCAACGGCTCAGGGCCCTGTCCGACGCCTTCGCCGTCTCCGGGGAGCTGGCAGACGCCTTGGCCGCCTCTCCCGGTCCTGTCCTGCTCGTGGACGACTGCACCGACTCGGGCTGGACGCTCGCGGTTGCTGCCCGACTGCTCCGCCGGGCAGGTAGCGAACAGGTTCTGCCGTTGGTTCTGGCTGCGGCGGGCTGAGGTTTCGCTTTCGGGACCTGGTCGTGGGTGATCTGCGGTCGGGGTGATGGCGGCCTGCGGATGTGGTGATTCGCGCCGAGCCGGGGCGGGCTTCGGCGGCGCGGAATTGCCTCAGTCGGGGCGAGCTTTGGTTGCGGCGACTGAAGAGCCTCGGTAACCCCCTCCCCGCAGGGCGATCACACTGTCCATCGCCGAGGGCGGTCCGGATTTCCCGGTCAGGTGGGCCGACTTGGCCCTGTCGAACCTCATGTGGCGTGTCCCTGACCGGACTTATCCACAGGCTCAAGCGGAACCTCGCAATCCGCGAGATCGTCGAGGCATGACGAACCACAGCGAAACGACAGGATCCTCCGAAAACGGCGACATCGGCCCCACCGCGTACGACCGACACGGCAACCCCGAGCACCAGCTCACCTTGCGCACCCCCGCCGAACTCGCCGACGCCCTGCCCTATCTGCTCGGATACCGCCCCGAGGACAGCATCGTCCTTGTCGCCCTGCACGATCGGGACGGCCGGGGGCGGTTCGGCGGCAGGGCCCGGCTCGGCATTCCCGCCGGCGCGGACGACTGGGCCTCCGTGGCACGGCAGTTGGCCCACGGCCTGGTGACCGGCAGCGAGCGCAGGGGAACCCGGCCCGAGCAGATGATCGCCTACGTCTGTCAGGAACCGGCGCCGGGAGAGTCGGGGCGCCAGGTCATGGAGCGCCTGCGCCCGCTCGTGCAGAAGCTGCGCACCGAGTGCGGTCGGCTGGACGTGACGGTGATCGAGGCGCTCTGTATCTCGGACGGCCGCTTCTGGTCGTACTGCTGCGCGGGCAAGGGATGTTGCCCGGTCGACGGGTCCCCGATGGGCCTGCCCGGCACCTCCGTACTGGCCGCTGCGGCGACCTACGCGGGACTCCAAGTGCGCGGCACGCTGAGGGAGTTGCGGGCCAGGCTGCAGCCCTGGGAAACGGCTGTGGCGCTTCGGCAGGAAGTCGCGCTGGACGCCGCCGGTATGACCCTGGTTCCTAGGATCCTCGACGACGCCAGCCGAGCGGACGTGGCACAGGAGACCCTGGATCTGGCTCGGCGGATCATGAGGCGATTCGCCGCCGCACCGCACGTGTCCGGTGCCCTCCACGCGGACTTCCGTGACGACGCACTGCTCGCCCACGACGAAGCCGCCACGCTGATCCTCGGCCTCCAGGACCGCACGACCCGCGACCGCGCCGCCGAGTGGATGGAGGGCGAGGACGGGGCACCGGCCCTGCGCCTCTGGCGCGCGTTGGCCCGCCGCTGCGTCGGACCGTACGGCGAGCACGCCGCGGCTCCTCTCACCCTCGCCGGCTGGGTCGCTTGGTCAACCGGCGACGACCTGGAAGCCAGGGAGGCCCTGGCCATGGCCCTCGGCGCGGACCCTGACTACCTGTTCGCCCGCCTCTTGCACCAGGCCTGCAACGAGGGCCTGGACCCGGAGTCGATTCGGCGGTGTCTGCGCGCGGAGCGGGTGGGGCGGGCAGGAGCGGCGGAAGTTGGAGAGGGGACGGGTGCGGTAAGGGGCGCGGGAGTCGGAAGGGCGACGGGAGTTGGAGGGGCGGCGAGCGCCGGAGGGAAAGCCGGCGCTGGAGGAGCGGCGAGCGATGGAGAGATGACAGGGACTGGAAGGACGGCGGGAGCCGGAGAAACGACGGGAGTTGGAGAAGCGGCAGGCGTCGGCGAGATGGCGGGAGTTGGAGGGGCAGTGGGCGCTGGAGAGGTGTCGGTAGTTGGAAGGGCGGCGGGAGCCGGAGAGATGGCCGGCGCAGGAAGGGTGCCGGGAGTTGGAGGTGCGGCTGGAGTCGGAGAGGTGACGCGCGCTGGAGTGGCGGGCAGCGGCGCGGCGACAGCCGACGGTTCCGCACAACAGGGCGCGAGCGGCCCCGTCGACGGCCCGGCACCGGAGGCGGCCTCGCCCACGGTCTCCCGTCGTCGGCGACGCACCCGTACCGCGGACGGAACCGAGGGCCGTCCGCATCCCTCGGGCGTGAACGGCCGCCGATCCGGAACCGAGGGATCCCGTCCGCGCACACCGGCGCAGGGCACCGCACGCCCCGGCAGCACACGTCCGCATACCTCGAAGAAGGTCGATTCGCGGCGCTACGACACGTGCTCGGATGCGCCGCAGCCGGGGAGCAACGGCGTTGAGGGGGACGGGTGATCAAGGGTTGGAGGAGTGGAAGGCGGCCTCGCCGGTCCAGCGGTCGGAAGGGTGCGTTCGGAGCTTGGTTCCACGCTTGGCTTCACCGGGGCGTCCGATCGGCGGCGGTGACTCCGCAAGCGGTCAGTGTCCCCAGCGCGCGGGCTGACGCCGGACTTGCCGAGGGGCACGAGGCGCGAGAAACGGGCACGTGCGACCGACGGGCCGTGCGCCGGTTCGACGGTCACCGGGACCGGGGGACCAGCGTCGGCTGTCCGCCCTCTCAGCCCTCTCCGCCCCCTCCACCGCGCCGCCATTCGGTCGGCTTCCCAGGCCGCGGGCGTGACCACGAGGAGCCCGGCTCCGTTCACCTGAGTGGCGGAACGCCTGAACGGGTCGTGTCGCCGGACAGCCCTTGTCCTCCCGGAACCGTCCATCCGGCGCCGAACACGTCCGAGGCGCACAGAGCGCAGAAGAAGCCGCCCATGCACCAGCCGACTCCGCCCTCCGCCGCCGACGACCAGACTGACTCCGGTGTCCCCGAGCCGCGCCCGAGCCGGGGTACCAACTCATCGCCGCCGTACACGGGCACCGGCTCCCCGCTCCCGCACACGGGCGCGTCCGAAACGGGCACCGTCGACCCGGAGCACCCGCCGCAACCGTCCCATCCGCCCGCAGAAGGGTGGGCGCCCGGCCAGATCCGCCGCCCACCCCCGCCCGCATCCCCACGTCAGCCGTCTCCCAGCTCTTCACGCCGGCCCTCCCCGCCTCAAACTCCACCGCCATCCCAGCCACCCCCGTCCCGCCCGACGCCCCGCCGTTCCCTCGAACTACCCCCCACCCACACCACCCTGATCTGCGTAGCCCTCCCGGGCCTCGCCGTCTCCACCGAGCAAGGGCAGCTGAACGGCCGGGGGTTGGAGGGGTTCTACCGCGCGGGGCGACGTGTGCTCTCCCGCTGTCAGGTGCGAGTGGCCGGGCGGGAACCGCTGGCGGTGCAGGCCAGGATGACGGCTGCCGACCGCGCCCGTTTCGTGGGGACCATGCGGGTGTCCCCGGACTGCGGCCCGGACCCGGACCTCGTCGTCGAGCGCACCCGGCACGCCGACGGCACCGAGCGCATCACCCTGCGCAGCGTCTCCTGGCGCCCGCTGCGCCTGCCGGTCGAGGTCGCGCTCGGCACCGACATGGCTGACCTGGGCGCGATCGCCGCAGGCGGTGCAGGACCCGAACTGCCCGCGAGCGTCCACGACTCGGGCCTGCGATGGTCCGGCCCCACCGGCAACTCGGCGGTCACGGCCGACCCGCCGCCCGCCGACGCGCTGGCTTCCGCGGGGCTCCTGCGCTGGGAGTTCGAACTGCCACCGGGCGGCACGATGAGCGTGGAACTCCGGGTACGGCCGGACGGCGCGGGACCGATCCGGGCGGTGGGCCACGGCGCGACGAGTCCCCTGGCCTCCGCACGGGCGACCGGCGACGACCCCCGAGTCCAAGTGCTCATACGGACCAGCATCGAGGACCTCCAGGCGCTGCTGCTCCGCGACTCCGCGCACCCCTCCGACACCCACCTCGCGGCCGGGGCACCCTGGCGCTGCGGTCTGGCGCCGGCGGAGTCGCTCACGGCGGCGCGGATGACGCTGCCTCTCGGTACGCGGCTCGCCGCGGGCACCCTGCGGATCCTCGCCCGCACCCAACTCAAGCGTGCAGGAACGCAGTTGGGCATGATTCCCGGACCACGTCGTGACGCCGGTTCCCGCCTGCCGCCGAGTTGCACGGGGACGGAGGCGACCCTGCTCTTCCCGGTGCTGCTCGCGGAGGCCCGCCGCTGGGGGCTCCCCGAGCAGGAGACACGGGAGTTGGTCCCGGCCGCCGAGCGCTGCCTGGCCTGGCTGCGGACCACCGTGGGCGACGGCACATATCTGCGCGATCCGCACCCGGGTGGCCCCGTCCGCTGCGAGACACAGGCCCACGCCCACCGGGCGGCGCTGCTCGGTGCCGATCTGCTCGACGCGTTCGACAGACCCGGTGGCGTGGAACTGCGGCAGTGGGCGCAGGAGTTACGCACCGCTTTCCGCGAGGACTTCTGGATCGGGGATCTGGGCGGCGGCCGTCCGGCAGCGGCCAGATCCCCGGACGGACGCCTCGTACCGCACCTCGGCGCGACGGCGGCCCACCTCCTGGACACCGGCCTCTTGGGCGGTGGCGAGTACGCGCCAGGCCTCCTGGACAAGGTGCGGGCCGAACAACTCGCCCGGTTGCTCGGCGCCCCGGCCATGGATTCGGGCTGGGGACTGCGCAGTCTGGGCGTGAAGGAACCGGGATACAGCTCGTTCAGTCACCGGGGCGGAGCCGTGCGGGTGGCGGAGACGGCGATCGCCGTCGCGGGCCTGGCCGCCGCCGCGTACGAGAAGGAGGCGACCTCCCTGCTGCGGGGCGTCCTCGCCGCGGCCGAGACGTTCGGACACCGGCTCCCCGAGATGTACGCGGGGGAGCAGCGCACGGACGGGAGCGCTCCCCTTCCGCACCCGGCGGCCTGTCGCCCGGCGGCCACGGCGGCGGCCGCCGGGGTGCTGCTGCTGACCACCCTCGCGGGTATCCGCCCCGACGCCCCCGCCCGCACGGTCACCCTCCGCCCGGTGCGCAGCGCGCCCCTGGGCGAGATCGGCCTCGCCGGGCTGCGGATCGCGGGCGCCCCCTTCTCCGTACGGGTCGGCCGACTCGGTGTCGCCATGGTCGAAGAGGCGGCCGATGGCCTGCAATTGGGAGCGTGACCTCGGAGGGGGCCGTATCGGGAGACGACCGGAGGCGGTGGGCGAGCCGCACATCGCACCGAAGTGGATCAGTCATGGCGGTACCGACGAAGGGAGTGTTTATCGTCAGGCAGACGACTATGATCGCCGCATGTCCTACGACCCGTCAGCGTATCCGCCCTTCGCCGTCACCGTGGACCTGGTCGTGCTGACCGTGCGCCGCCATGCTCTGTGCGGGCTGGCGGTACGCAGGGGCGAGCCGCCGTTCCAGGGGCGCTGGGCGCTGCCCGGCGGCTTCGTGCGGGCCGACGAGGATCTGTCGCAGGCCGCCGCACGCGAACTGGCCGAGGAGACGGGACTGCGCGCCCACGACCCGGGCGCCCCCGCCCAGGACAACGGGGCGCATCTGGAGCAGCTCGCCACCTACGGCGACCCCAAGCGCGACCCGCGGATGCGCGTCGTCAGCGTCGCCCACCTCGCGCTCGCTCCCGACCTGCCCGCACCCCGCGCCGGTGGCGACGCCAGCAACGCACGCTGGGCGCCCGTCGACGAGCTGCTGAAGCAGGGCGGGTTCGGACGCGACGGTGATCCGGTGGCGCCACTCGCCTTCGACCACACGCAGATCCTGTCCGACGGCGTGGAGCGCGCCCGCTCGAAGATCGAGTACTCGTCCCTGGCCACGGCGTTCTGCCCCACCGAGTTCACCGTCGGTGAGCTGCGCCGCGTCTACGAGGCGGTGTGGGGCGTGGCGCTCGACCCGCGCAACTTCCACCGCAAGGTGACCGGCACGCCCGGGTTCCTCGTCCCGACGGGCGGTACGACGACCCGTCAGGGCGGCCGCCCCGCACAGTTGTTCCGGGCCGGCGGGGCCACGCTGCTCAACCCGCCCATGCTGCGCCCCGAGGTGTGACGCCGTAGCGTATCGCCCGAGGCGATCAACCGTTGCGGAGCGGGCCGTTCGGTGCCCGGAAAAACGGATATAGCGCGCTATCTTGCTGTGGGTGATCCAGGCCTTCGGACTGACCAGCAACGCCCGCAAGGAGCATCCGCCCGCCGTCGACGACGTCTCCTTCGAGGCACGTGCGGGCCGTGTCACCGCACTCCTCGGAGCACCGGGCGCGGGCAAGACGGCCGCGCTCAGGCTCATGCTCGAACTCCAACAGGGACGTGGAATCACCTACTTCAGGGGCCGCCCCCTGCACCGCATCGCCCACCCGTCGCGCGAGGTCGGCGTGCTCCTGGGCGATGTGCCGGGACACCCGGCCCGATCGGTCCGCGGCCACCTCCGGATGCTGTGCGCCGCGGCGGGCGTTCCGGCCCGGCGCGCCGACGAAGTCCTCGAAGTGGTCGGCATCGTCAGCCTGCGCGACGAACGCCTCGGCAGCCTCGCCCGCGGCATGGACCGCCGCCTCGGCCTCGCCTGCGCCCTGCTGTCCGACCCGCACACACTCGTGCTGGACGAACCCGCGGACGCTCTCTCCGCCCGCGAAAGCCGTTGGCTGTACGGCCTGCTGCGCGCCCACGCGGCCCAGGGTGGCACGGTCCTGTTCACCACCGCCGACCCCAAGGAGGCCGCCCGCAGCGCCGATCGGGTCGTCACCCTGGAGCAGGGCCGACTCGTCGCCGACCAGGGGGCCGGAGACTTCGCCCGCACCCGGCTGCGCCCCCGCGTCGCCGTCCGCAGCCCGCACGCCAACCGCCTCGCCGCCCTCCTCGCCAAGGAGGCCCGCACCGCACACCGCTCCGTAGAAGTCGTACGGGAGGACGGCAACCGCCTTTCCGTGTACGGCAGTACATGCGCCGACGTCGGCGAGACGGCGTTCCGGCACGACATCCTCGTCCACCAACTCGCGGACGAGATCGGGGACATGGGACCGGGCGCAGGAACGCCTTCCTACGGTGAGCCGGAATCCATCGATGAGCCGCGAGTGTCGGACGCCCCGTCGACAGCCGAGATGCCATCGGCCAGCACCGATGTGCCACGTGCCGAGCCGCCGACACGACTCACAGATGTTCCGCCCGTCGCCGAAGAACCGGAACCCGTCGCCGAACCCCACCCGTCGTACGAGGCCCGCGCAGCGGCCACTGCAAGCAACTCCGCCACAAACTCCCGGCTGGTTCCCCTCATCGACCCCGAGGAGTCGGCCGGCACCCGCCCCCGCGCGCGTGCCCCACGCGCCTCCCAAGTCCTCACCGCCGACGCCCTGTCCCCGCTCCCGCCCCCCATCTCCGTCCGCTCCGCCCCCAGCCCGCTGCGCCCGCTCCGCTACGAGTTGCGGCGGGCCGCCGGTGTCGGCACCGGGTTCCTGACCGGGGCCGCCGTGCTCGTCGTGTCCGCCCTCACCGCGCTGCTGTTGGCTCGCATCGGGCACACCCCACAGCCCCGTCTCCTGGCCGCGTGGCCGCGGGAGTTGCCCCTGCCTCCCGCGGCGCTCGGTGCGGGACTGCTCGGGGCGTTCGCGTTCGGTGACGAGTTCCGTCACCCCGCCCTGGCGGCGGACCGCGGCACCGTGCCCCGACGGATGGGGCTGCTCGTCGCGAAGCTCCTCGTCTCCGCGGCCACCGCGCTGCTGCTGGCCTTCCTCACGGTGGGCTGCGACGCCGAAGTGCTCTATCTCGTCTACGGACGGGAGCTCGCGCAAGTTCCCGCCGACTGGCTTTCGACGGGCGCGAGTTGGATCGGCCTGGTCGTCGGCTGCGCCTGGGCCGGCGTCCTGGCGGCCGGCATCTTCCGGTCCACCACGGCCGGGCTCGCCGCGGTGGTCGCCGTACCGATTCTCGTCGTACCCCTCGTGCACAAGGCGTTGGCAGGGCCTGCCGTGCGGACCGCGGAAGGCTTCCCGATGCGGATGCGGAAGGTGTTGCTGCTGCAGTGGCCCTTCGGGGGCGAGCGTTACCTGTCCGCTGCGGCGCGGGTGATCGCCCAACCCGTGGGCGGGGCACTGGCGTTGTCGCTGACCGCCCTGCTCTGCGCGTATCTGCTCACGACCCTGCGTAGCAGGGTCCGATGACGACCGTCCGCACCCTTCGGGGTGCCGCTCTGCGCACAACTCCCCGCAGAAAGCCCATTTCTTTCCGATAAGGCGTCAATTGCGACGGGGTGAGCGATCACCCTTTCGTGTGCTTTTCACCAAAGACCTCAAGGGAGTTGGAGACAGCGCCGACAAATGATCCGTGAGTACCCTTGCGCACACCATGATGACCGCCGCCCGCTCCGCAGACTCCGGTCTCGCCGGCCCGGGCGAACTCGACCGCTACCCCTTTGCCGAGGCGCCCGTCACCGAGCGCCTCGGAGCCCCTTCCTGGGACGGTTCCGACCCCGAGCTGGGCCGCGTGGGCCGGCGTGCCGCGGGCAACCGCGGACGCGGGCTGCACGGCCAACTCGTCCAGCAGCTGGGTCAGATGATCGTCTCCGGGGACCTGGGCGCCGACCGTCCGCTGGTGCCCGAGGAGATCGGCCAGCGTTTCGAGGTCTCCCGCACCGTCGTCCGTGAATCGCTCCGCGTCCTGGAGGCCAAGGGCCTGGTCAGTGCCCGCCCGAACGTCGGCACGCGCGTGCGTCCCGTCAGCGACTGGAACCTCCTCGACCCGGACATCATCGAATGGCGTGCCTTCGGCCCGCAGCGCGACAACCAGCGCCGTGAGCTGAGCGAGCTGCGCTGGACGATCGAGCCGCTCGCCGCGCGCCTCGCCGCCGGCCACGGGCGCGAGGATGTCCAGCAGCGCCTCTCCGACATGGTCGAGATCATGAGCCACGCCATGGGGCAGGGTGACGCGCTGACCTTCTCCCGCGCGGACGCCGAGTTCCACTCGCTGCTCATCCAGGTCGCGGGCAACCGGATGCTGGAGCACCTTTCCGGGATCGTCTCCTCGGCCCTCCAGGTCTCCGGTGGCCCGGTCACGGGCTGTGACCGCCCGACCGACGCCTCCCTGGGGCACCACGCCCGGATCGTCGACGCCCTCGCCGCCGGCGACGGTGCGGCGGCCGAGGCGGCCATGCGGCAGCTGCTCATCGTGCACCCCGAGGTGGAGCGCGTGGTGCCCGCCCCGCGCGAACACTGACGCGCACGGGATGGTCCGTGCGGTCGAGGTGTGCCGCGTTCTCGTGGCGGCGCCCGGCCGGGGCGCCCGTCTTCCGCCGGACCCCGCAGGATCCTCCAGGGAATCCGGCGGGGTCCGGCGGTGCGACGGGATGTCGGATCTCCCCGAGGAGCGCCTGTCACGGCCGCAGGTGCCCTCCTCTGCCCGTGTCTGACCGTTTTTGAACGCTTACGGGGTGTGACTCGGGCCACGCAGATTGGGCGTAACGCTCGCGGGCACTGTGCGATGACCTAAGAGGTGACAGCCGCGGAAGGGAATACGGACGCCGTTCAAGGCGCTGTGTTTCTTCCCGGCCCCAGCCCGCGCCGTCGGCCCATCCCCAAGTCGGCGGTCGTCGGCTCCTGTCCGTACCGGACGGGGCCGGAAGCCGTTTTCCATCGTTCCGAGAGGTTGTTCGTGTCGGCCAGCACATCCCGTACGCTCCCGCCGGAGATCGCCGAGTCCGTCTCTGTCATGGCGCTCATCGAGCGGGGAAAGGCTGAGGGGCAGATCGCCGGCGATGACGTGCGTCGGGCCTTCGAAGCTGACCAGATTCCGGCCACTCAGTGGAAGAACGTACTGCGCAGCCTCAACCAGATCCTCGAGGAAGAGGGTGTGACGCTGATGGTCAGTGCCGCGGAGCCCAAGCGCACCCGAAAGAGCGTCGCAGCGAAGAGTCCGGCCAAACGCACCGCCACCAAGACGGTCGCCGCGAAGACGGTGACCGCCAAGAAGGCCACCGCCACCGCCACTCCGGCGGCCCCCGTCGCCGACGCTCCCGTCGAGGACGACGCCGCGCAGAAGGTCGCTGCCAAGAAGACCGCGCCCGCCAAGAAGGCGGTCGCCAAGAAGGTCGCCGCCAAGAAGACGACGGCGGCGGCCAAGAAGACCAGTGCCAAGAAGGACGACGCCGAGGCAGTCGACGAAGAGGCGACCGAGGAGACCCCCGGCAAGACCGGGGACGAGCCCGAGGGTGCCGAGAGCGCCGGGTTCGTGCTCTCCGACGAGGACGAGGACGACGCGCCCGCGCAGCAGGTCGCCGCCGCCGGTGCCACCGCCGACCCCGTCAAGGACTACCTCAAGCAGATCGGCAAGGTCCCCCTCCTCAACGCCGAGCAGGAGGTCGAGCTCGCCAAGCGCATCGAGGCCGGTCTGTTCGCCGAGGACAAGCTGGCCAACGCCGACAAGCTCGCCCCCAAGCTCAAGCGCGAGCTGGAGATCATCGCCGAGGACGGCCGCCGCGCCAAGAACCACCTCCTGGAGGCCAACCTCCGTCTGGTGGTCTCCCTGGCCAAGCGCTACACCGGCCGCGGCATGCTCTTCCTGGACCTCATTCAGGAGGGCAACCTCGGTCTGATCCGCGCGGTCGAGAAGTTCGACTACACCAAGGGCTACAAGTTCTCCACGTACGCCACCTGGTGGATCCGTCAGGCCATCACGCGCGCGATGGCCGACCAGGCCCGCACCATCCGTATCCCGGTGCACATGGTCGAGGTCATCAACAAGCTCGCGCGCGTGCAGCGCCAGATGCTCCAGGACCTGGGCCGCGAGCCCACCCCGGAGGAGCTGGCCAAGGAACTCGACATGACCCCGGAGAAGGTCATCGAGGTCCAGAAGTACGGCCGCGAGCCCATCTCCCTGCACACCCCCCTGGGTGAGGACGGCGACAGCGAGTTCGGTGACCTCATCGAGGACTCCGAAGCCGTCGTCCCGGCCGACGCGGTCAGCTTCACCCTCCTCCAGGAGCAGCTGCACTCCGTCCTGGACACCCTGTCCGAGCGCGAGGCCGGTGTGGTCTCGATGCGCTTCGGTCTCACCGACGGTCAGCCGAAGACCCTCGACGAGATCGGCAAGGTGTACGGGGTCACCCGTGAGCGCATCCGCCAGATCGAGTCCAAGACCATGTCGAAGCTGCGCCACCCGTCGCGTTCGCAGGTGCTGCGCGACTACCTCGACTAGGTCGTGGTCGTACGACACGGAAGGCCCGGTTTCCCCTCAGGGGACCGGGCCTTCGTGCTGGCCGCGGGTGCGGCGCGCCGCGTGCTGGATCACTCTGGGTCTCCCATGACCATCCCAGAGTGAGGAACGTGCATGCGTCGTCCCCTTGCCCGGGCGCTGACCCGGCCGCTGGTCCTGGCGGCCGCCGCGTCCGCCATACCGCTGGTCTCGGCGGCCCCCGTGGCCGCCGACAGCATCGTCGTCGGCGGGTTCCCGGTCGATGTCTCCGTGAGCCCCTGGACGGTGGCGCTGTCCAGCCGTGACCGGTTCGGGGGTACCCGGGCGGGGCAGTTCTGCGGCGGCGTGGCCGTGGGCCGGACCACCGTGCTGACCGCGGCCCACTGCATGGGCGACGACGTCCTGGGGGCGCCGCCGCACCGGGCGGCCGACCTCAAGGCCATCGCGGGCCGTACGGACCTGCTGTCGGGCCGGGGCCAGGAGATCTCCGTACGCGATGTGTGGGTCAATCCGGAATACGACCCCGCCAGCAACGCCGGCGACTTCGCCGTGCTCACTCTCGCCGATCCGATGCCCCAGAGCTCGGTCATCGCGATGGCGGCCGCGGGCGACACCGCCTACCGGGCGGGCACGGCCGCCACGGTCTACGGCTGGGGCGATCTCACCGGCAGCGGCGACTACGCGGGAAGCCTGCACGCGGCGCGCCTGCACGTGCTGTCCGACGCGCAATGCCAGGAGGCCTATCCGGCCGGTGCCGACGGCACCTACCTCCCCGAGTCCATGCTCTGCGCCGGAGAGGCTCAGGGAGGCCGTGACGCCTGTCAGGGGGACAGCGGGGGGCCGCTGGTCGCCCAGGGTCGGCTGATCGGGCTCGTGTCGTGGGGCAGCGGCTGCGGGCGGGCCGGGAGCCCAGGCGTCTACACCAGGGTGTCTGACGTCCTGCGGACGCTGGGCCGCCACCGCGGCTCGCCAGGGCCGCACAAGGGTGCCTGACGGCATCTGAGAGGCATCTGCGGGTACGAAGACGGGCGGCCCCGCTCCTGTGGTTCAGGAGCGGGGCCGCCCGTCGCCGGCCTGGGCCGGTGCTGGCTCGTCGTGGACGCGATGTGTCAGCGGTCTTCTTCAGGAACGCTTGCTGCTGGAGCGGAGGTCAGCCGCTCCGACTCGTCCTGTATCTCAGCGGCGATCTTCTTGAGTTCCGGCTCGAACTTGCGGCCGTGGTGGGCGCAGAAGAGCAGTTCTCCGCCGCTCAGCAGGACGACGCGCAGGTATGCCTGGGCGCCGCAGCGGTCGCAGCGATCGGCGGCCGTCAGTGGGCTCGCGGGGGTCAGAACAGTAGTCACGTCGCCTCTTCTCTAGCTCGACGAGCTGTCGTACCAGGGTCAACATCCAACCAGGCCGAAAACGTTCCCGCTCGTGGCCTTTTCTCGAAAAATTCTTCCGGGGCGGCTGTCTGCTGCCGGTTGGCGGCGAATGTGCCGTATTGCGTGTCTATGTGTCTGTACGGGTTCGCGCTGTGGGGTCAGGGTCGGGTCCACCCGGCTGGATTGCCGGTTGTTCATGAGGACGTGCCCGGAGCCTAAATGGTTCATGCCCCGAAGGGAACGTGATATGTACTTCACTCCATCGAGGGATCGAACAGGCATACGACCCTGGACTAGTGTGAGGAGGAGACGAGGGTGGCGTTACAACGGCTCTACCAGGCCTCGGTACCCTCTGAGCGGCAACCGAAGCCGGGCCCTTACCCAAAAGGGCCTCATCTGAAATTCAGCGAGGAGCGAACCGCGTGACCGCCGAAACGTCCGTGCCGTCGACAGCGCTGCTGGCAGGAGCAGACCGGGACGGTTCCAACTACACCGCGCGGCACCTGCTCGTCCTTGAGGGGCTAGAGGCCGTACGCAAGCGCCCGGGCATGTACATCGGGTCGACCGACAGTCGTGGCCTGATGCACTGTCTGTGGGAGATCATCGACAACTCCGTGGACGAAGCCCTCGGGGGCTACTGCGACCACATCGAGGTGATCCTGCACGACGACGCCTCGGTGGAGGTCCGGGACAACGGCCGGGGCATCCCGGTCGACGTCGAGCCCAAGACCGGCCTCTCCGGTGTCGAGGTCGTCATGACCAAGCTGCACGCCGGCGGCAAGTTCGGCGGCGGCTCGTACGCCGCCTCCGGCGGTCTGCACGGCGTGGGTGCCTCCGTGGTGAACGCTCTGTCCGCGCGGCTGGACGTCGAGGTGGACCGCAGCGGCAACACCCACGCCATCAGCTTCCGGCGCGGTGTGCCGGGCTCCTTCGTGAACGCCGGTCCGGACGCCACGTTCGAGCCCGGTGGCCTGCGCAAGACCAAGCGGATTCCCAAGACCCGCACCGGCACGCGCGTGCGCTACTGGGCCGACCGCCAGATCTTCCTCAAGGACGCGAAGCTCTCCCTGGAGGGCCTGCACCAGCGGGCCCGGCAGACCGCGTTCCTGGTGCCCGGGCTGACCATCGTCGTCCGCGACGAGTACGGCCTCGGTGAGGGCGGCAGCAAGGGGGAGGAGTCCTTCCGCTTTGACGGCGGCATCAGCGAGTTCTGCGAGTACCTGGCGAGCGACAAGCCGGTCTGCGACGTACTGCGCCTGTCGGGCCAGGGCAGCTTCAAGGAGACGGTGCCCGTCCTGGACGACCACGGCCAGATGACGCCCACCGAGGTCACCCGGGAACTCGGCGTCGACATCGCGATGCGCTGGGGGACCGGTTACGACACGACGTTCAGGTCGTACGTGAACATCATCGCCACCCCCAAGGGCGGCACCCACGTGGCCGGCTTCGAGCAGGCCGTCGTCAAGACGATGAACGAGGTGGCGCGCGCCAAGAAGCTGCTGCGCGTCGCCGAGGACGACGTCGTCAAGGACGACGCCCTGGAGGGCCTCACCGCGGTCGTCACCGTCCGGCTCGCCGAACCGCAGTTCGAGGGCCAGACCAAGGAGGTGCTCGGTACGTCGGCGGCCCGCCGGATCGTCGCCAACGTGGTCGCCAAGGAGCTCAAGGACTTCCTGACCTCGACGAAGCGTGACGCGGCGGCCCAGGCCCGCGTGGTCATGGAGAAGGCCGTCGCCGCCGCACGCACGCGTATCGCGGCCCGGCAGCACAAGGACGCGCAGCGCCGCAAGACGGCCCTGGAGTCCTCCTCGCTGCCCGCCAAGCTCGCCGACTGCCGCAGCGACGACGTCGAGCGCAGCGAGTTGTTCATCGTCGAGGGAGACTCCGCGCTCGGTACGGCCAAGCTCGCCCGGAACTCCGAGTTCCAGGCGCTGCTGCCGATCCGCGGCAAGATCCTCAACGTCCAGAAGTCGTCCGTCACCGACATGCTGAAGAACGTCGAGTGCGGGGCGATCATCCAGGTCATAGGAGCGGGGTCGGGCCGTACCTTCGACATCGACGCGGCCCGCTACGGCAAGATCATCATGATGACCGACGCCGATGTGGACGGTTCCCACATCCGGTGTCTGCTCCTGACTCTGTTCCAGCGCTACATGCGGCCCATGGTCGAGGCCGGCCGGGTGTTCGCCGCGGTGCCGCCGCTGCACCGCATCGAACTCGTCCAGCCCAAGAAGGGCCAGGACAAGTACGTCTACACGTACTCGGACCGTGAGCTGCGCGAGAAGATGCTGGAGTTCCAGAGCAAGGGCGTCCGGTTCAAGGACTCCATCCAGCGCTACAAGGGTCTCGGTGAGATGGACGCCGACCAACTGGCCGAGACGACGATGGACCCCCGCCACCGCACCCTGCGCCGGATCAACCTCTCCGACCTGGACGCGGCCGAGCAGGTCTTCGATCTGCTCATGGGCAACGACGTGGCCCCGCGCAAGGAGTTCATCTCCAGTTCGGCCGCGACGCTGGACCGGTCGAGGATCGACGCCTGACCACAGGACCGGGCCCGGGTTCGACCTGGGCCCGGACTCGTGTCCCACCCGGGCCCGGGCCGCGGCTCGGAGGCTTGCACCCGGCCTCGGCGTGATCGCTCCGTTCCCGGCACGGACCCCTGTCGCCCCGCCTGGCCTCGGAACGGCGCCACCGGTCGGCTCCACCCGTGGGTGGAGGCTGACGCGTTTCGGAGATCCACCCACGATCCACCCTGGCGCCGATCTGCCGACCTGCGAATTTCCGTAGCGTCGAAGGCGTCGGCAGCGCTCGCCGCCGACGTCCTCTTCCGTTCACGGAGGCTCTGATGTCCGGGCTGGTCAACGCGTTGGTGATCGTGGCCGTCGTCGCGGTGGTGATCGTGCGGCAGTTCCGCGCCCGTCGGATCGACACCGACCGGCGCTGGTGGCTCCTCCCCGTGATCCTCGCTGTCGTGGCGCTGCGCGACCCCGGCATACTCGACGCCCACCACCACACCGGGTCGGCCCTCCTGCTCGCCGTCGAATTGGTCGTCGGGCTGGCCACCGGAGCCGGCTGGGCCTGGACCACGCGCCTGTGGGTCGAGACGGACGGTTCCGTGTGGAGCAAGAGCACCAAGGCGAGCGGGGGCGTCTGGATCGTCGGCATAGCCCTGCGCGTCGGTCTCATGGCCCTGGGCGCGGTCGTGGGCGTGCACCAGAACAGCTCGGCCCTCATGCTCGGTCTCGCGGCGACGCTACTGGTCCGCTCCGGGGTCCTGGCCTGGCGGGCCCAGTCCTTCACCGGGTCGGCCGGTTCGGCCCCGGCGTACGGTTTCGGCATGGCGCGGCCTGCCCGGAAGGAGCGCGTGTGACGGAGAACGCCTGGACGCGCTGGCCCTCGCGGGAGGCGCTGGGCCGAGAGGGAGTCTCACGGCCCCGGCGGTTGCTCGCCTGGGCCGTCCGGCTGCTGGTGATCGGCGTGTTGTTGGGGGGCGCCTTCACCGGCGGCCACGTGCACGGCTGGGCCCTGGCCGGCGGCGCGGCGGGGATCCTGGTGGCTGCGGTCCTCGCCTGGGCCTTCTGGCGCACCACCCTCGCCCACAGGCTCTGGCCGTCGGTGGCACTCATCGCCGCGCTCCTAGGGGTCGCGATCGGGGGACAGGCCGTCGGGTTCACGGTCCCGGCCCTCGTCATCTGGTGCGGTTGTGCGGTCGGTTCGCTGGAGCGGCTGCCCATCGCGGTCGCCGTGCCCGTGACCTCGGTGTCCCTCGCGGTCTTCGCCGCGGTCAACAACGACGTCTGGCTGACCACCGCGGTCACGACCGCGGGGCTGGCCCTCGCGGGATACACGCTCCGCCTCGACGCCGAGGCACGGGGCAACGCCCAGCGGCTGCTCACCCAGGAACGCATGGCACGTACTGCCGAGGCGGAGTCCGCCGCGCTGGCGGAACGCGCCCGTATCGCCCGGGAGATCCACGACGTGCTGGCCCACAGCCTCTCGGCCCAGCTCGTGCACCTGGAGGCGGCCAGGCTGCTGATCGAGCGGGGCGCCGACCGGGAGACGATCCTGGAACGGGTCGTGGCAGCACGGGGGATGGCCCGCGACGGCCTGGTGGAGACCCGGCAGGCCGTGTCCGCGCTGCGGGGCGAGATGAGCCCGCTGGAGGACTTCCTGTCCGAGATCGTCGGTACGACGGGCGGTGCAGAGGTCACCGTTACGGGTGACCGGAGACAGCTGCCCGCCGAGGCCTCGCAGGCCGTGCGCCGGGTCGCCCAGGAGGCCCTGACGAACGTCCGCAAGCATGCCCCGGGCGCCAAGGTGCTGCTCACGCTGGACTACGGCGAGCACGAAGTGACGCTGGACGTACGGGACTCGGGCGGATCCCCGGGCGAACTCACCGGGGCGGGAGGTGGATACGGTCTGCTGGGCATGCGGGAACGCGCCGAGCTGCTGGGCGGTTCGCTGCGGGCCGGGCCGGACGAGGAGGGATTCGTGGTGACGCTGAAGGTGCCTGCATGACGGATGAGGCCGTGAGGAAACCCGCGCGGGTCGTGGTCGCGGACGACCAGACCGTCGTACGGGAAGGCATCGTGATGCTGCTGGGGCTGCTGCCCGGGATCGAGGTCGTCGGCGCCGCCGCCGACGGGGACGAGGCGGTGCGGCTCGTCGCCGAACTCGCCCCGGACGTCGTGCTGATGGACCTGCGCATGCCGCGCTGCGACGGTGTCGAGGCGACCCGGCGGATCCGTGCGGAGCATCCCGGGACGCAGGTCGTGGTGCTCACGACGTTCGCGGACGACGCGTCGCTGTTCCCGGCGTTGCGCGCGGGGGCGCGTGGCTACCTCACCAAGGACGCGGGCGGCGACGAGATCGTACGGGCCGTGGAGAGCGTGCTGTCGGGGGACGCGGGGCTGTCGCCGAGCATCCAACGGCGGTTGCTGGAACGCCTGTCGGAGCCCGAGCCGCAGCCGTCGTCGGAGCCCGCCGAGCCGCCGGACGGGCTCACCGCGCGGGAGACCGAGGTGCTGCTGCTGATCGCCGAGGGCCTGACCAATCAGGAGATCGCCCGCACGCTGCACGTCTCCACGGCGACCGTGAAGACCCACATCAACAATCTGTTCGCCAAGACGGGGCTCAAGGACCGTGCGCAGGCGGTTCGTTACGCCTACGGCAAAGGACTGGTGCGGCCACCAGCGGGTTGAGTCACCTGATGGGGTGAAGACAGCGGAGAAGAAGAGTCGGGGATCTTCCCGTTCTGTCCATCCTTGGGCATGCAGTCAAGCAACGGTCGTTCCCGCGGTGGCGGGAGTGGTCACGAGAGTCCGGCCGAGAACCACGAAGGTCATGACCTGACCCCTGCCGAGGCAACCGGAAAGGTGAGGTACCACGACCCTTGGTACGACGCGCTCGCGTCCGGCTGGGGCGAGACGGACGGCACGGGCGGGCCCACGCCCGAAGTGCCCGCCGCGCGCCGGGAGGACGCGGACCACGCCGTCCGCGCGGGTGATGTGTACCGGGAGGTGCAGCGCAGCGCGGCCTTCCAGGAGGTGCGCGGCCGGTATCTGCGGTTCGTGGTGCCGGCCACCGTCGTCTTCTTCGCCTGGTACGTGGCCTATGTGGTGACGGCGACGACGGCGCCCGGATTCATGGCCCGGCCGGTGGTCGGCGCGGTGAACGTGGGGATGATCGCGGGACTGGGGCAGTTCCTCACCACCTTCCTGCTCACCTGGGCCTACGCCCGGCACGCGCGGCTGCGCAGGGACCGGGCCGCGCTCGAACTGCGCTGGGACACACAGGAACTGACACGAGGCATTCGAGGCGGTACGTCGTGACCGGGAACCATCAGACGCTGGCGCTGCTGCTGTTCAGCGCGTTCATCGCGGTCACCCTCGGGATCACCACCTGGGTGAGCCGCAACCGGCATGGTTCGGAGGAGGAGTTCTACGCGGGCGGACGTCTCTTCTCCCCGATGGAGAATGGTTTTGCCATCTCGGGTGATTATCTGTCCGCAGCCTCGTTCCTCGGGGTCACCGGGCTCATCGCGCTGTTCGGCTACGACGGCCTGCTGTACGTGGTGGGCTTCTTCGTCGCCTGGCTCATGGTGCTGTTCCTCGTCGCCGAACTGGTGCGCAACTGCGGGCGGTTCACGCTCGCCGACGTGGTCGCCGCCCGGATGAGCGAGCGGCCGGTACGGATCGCGGCGGGAACTTCCTCGGTCACCGTGTCCGTTCTGTATCTGGTGGCGCAGATGGTGGGCGCGGGCAGCCTGGTCTCGCTGCTGCTGGGCGGGACGAGTCCGGCCGCGCGGGCCTGGACCGTCATCGGCGTCGGTGCGCTCATGGTGATCTATGTGTCGATGGGAGGGATGCGGGCCACCACCTGGATCCAGATCGTCAAGGCGGTCCTGATGATGAGCGGCACCATCGCGCTGACGGTGCTGACCCTGGTGCGCTTCCACGGGAACCTGAACCACCTGCTGCTCACGGCCGCCGCGCGCAGCGGTCACGGCGCCGCCTTCCTGGCGCCGGGGCTCAAGTACGGCGGGGACTGGACCGCGCGGTTCGACTTCATCAGCCTGGGCCTCGCGCTCGTCCTGGGCACGGCCGGGCTGCCGCACATCCTGTCCCGCTTCTACACCGTGCCGACCGCGCGGGCCGCGCGCCGTTCGGTGGTGTGGTCGATCGGGCTCATCGGTGCCTTCTACCTGATGACGATCATCCTCGGCTTCGCCGCGGCGGCGGTCGTGGGACCGGACACCCTTCGGAAGTCGAACGAGGCCGGGAACACGGCGGTCCCGCTGCTCGCCCTCGACCTCGGCGGAGGCGCCGATTCCACCGGAGGCACCGTCCTGTTCGCGATCGTCGCGGCCGTGGCCTTCGCCACCATCCTCGCGGTGGTGGCCGGGATCACCTTGGCCTCCTCGGCATCCGTGGCGCACGACCTGTACGCGTCGCTGCGGCGCCCGAACGCCAAGCCGCGCAGTGAGGTAGCCGTGGCGCGGGTCGCCGCGGTCGGCATCGGTGTCGCGGCGATCGGACTCGGCCTCATCGCCAGGAACCTCAACGTCGCCTTCCTGGTGGGCCTCGCCTTCGCCGTCGCCGCCTCCGCGAACCTCCCGGTGCTGCTGTACTCGCTGTTCTGGCGCGGCTTCACGACCCGCGGCGCCGTGTGGGCCGTATACGGCGGACTGATCCCCGCACTGGTGCTCGTGCTGCTGTCGCCGGTCGTGTCGGGCAGCCCCCAATCGCTGTTCCCGGGCGTCGACTTCCAGTTCTTCCCGCTGCAGAACCCCGGCCTCGTCTCGATCCCGCTCGGCTTCCTGGCCGGCTGGCTCGGCACGGTCACCTCCACGGAGGTCCCGGACGAGGCCAAGCACGCGGAGACCGAGGTACGGGCGCTGACGGGGGCGGGGGCCGTGTAGCGGGGCCCGTGTGCCGTAGCCACGCGCGGCAGTGCGGCTGTCGCGTGGCTACGGCGCCACCCAGGCGTAGCGGTGTTCCGGGCGGCCCGTGTCGCCGTACTTGAGGGACAGGCGGAGGCGGCCGGCCTGTTCCAGGTGGCGGAGGTAGCGCTGGGCCGTGGAGCGGCTCAGGCCGGTCTCGGCGGCGACCTCGTGGGCCGAGAGCGGGTGGCCGGCGCTGTGCAGGACGCCGCAGATCAGGTCGGTCGTCGGTTCCGAGTGGCCGCTGGGCAGACCGGGGGAGGCCGGCGCGGTCGTCGTGCGCAGCGCGCCGAAGATGCGGTCGACCTGCTCCTGGCCGGCGATGCCGCGGCCGCCGACGCGGTCGACGGTGCGGCGCAGGGCGGCGTACGAGTCGAGGCGTGTGCGCAGCGCGGCGAAGGTGAACGGCTTGACCAGGTAGTGCAGGGCGCCCAGGCGCATCGCCCGCTGCACGGTCGTCACATCACTGGCCGCCGTGATCATGATGACGTCGGTTGTGTGGCCCTGTTGGCGCATGCGGTGGACGAGTTCGAGACCCGTCTGGTCGGGCAGATAGTGGTCGAGCAGCACCAGGTCGATGGTCCCGCGCTCCACGGTGGCCAGCGCCTGGGCGGCGCTGTGCGCGCGGGCGGCGACCCGGAAGCCGGGAACCTTTCCCACGTACTTGGCGTTGATCTCGGCGACGCGGAAGTCGTCGTCCACGACCATGACGTCAATCATTGGGCCTCTTTCCTCAAGGCCAGGCGAGCGTTAAGCCCGTGTTTCGGCTCCGCAGTTGTAGCGCGAGCAAAACGAGCACAACAGGCTCTTGCGAGCAAAAGAACGGCTTGCGCCCAGAAGACTGCTGCTGTGGTCCGCGCCACATCTACGGTCCCGGCCATGAGCGCAGACACCAGCCCCGCCATCGAGCTGCGGGGCGCGAGCAAGACCTTCAGGACCCCGTCGGGGGGTCTGCACACGGCCGTACGGGGGCTTGATCTCACCGTCGGACGTGGCGAGTTCGTGGCGGTCGTCGGCCCCACGGGCTGCGGCAAGTCGACCACGCTGACCCTCGTCAGCGGGCTGGAAGAGCCCTCCGAGGGCGATGTGCTGGTGGCCGGGGAGCCGGTCTCCGGCGTCGGCGACAAGGTCGGCTTCGTCTTCCAGCAGGACGCCACCTTCCCCTGGCGCACGGTCCTGTCCAACGTCATGGCGGGCCCCCGCTTCCGCGGCGCACCGAAGGCGGAGGCCAGGGCGAAGGCACGTGAGTGGCTGGCCCGGGTAGGGCTCTCCGCCTTCGAGGACCGCTATCCGCACCAGCTCTCCGGCGGTATGCGCAAGCGCGTCGCGCTCGCCGCGACCTTCGTCAACGACCCCGAGATCCTGCTGATGGACGAGCCGTTCTCGGCGCTCGACGTGCAGACCAGGGCCCTGATGTCGGACGAACTCCTGGAGCTGTGGGAGGGCACCGGTACCTCGGTCGTCTTCGTCACCCACGACCTGGAGGAGTCCATCGCGCTGGCCGACAGAGTCGTCGTGATGACCGCCGGGCCCGCCACCGTGAAGCAGGTCTTCGACATCGACCTGCCGCGGCCCCGCAAGGTCGAATCCGTGCGCCTGGAGCCGCGGTTCATCGAGATCTACCGCGAGATCTGGGAGTCGCTCGGCGAAGAGGTCCGCATCACGCGCGAGAGGGGTGCGGCCAATGTCGCCTGACGTCATGCCCGAGGACAAGGTCGTACCGTCCACGACCGAGCCCGGCACCAGGACGGACCGCGCCCATTCACGCGCGCGTGCCGCCCGTAAACGCAGAGTCGGCGTCGGAGCGGCCCGTGTGCTGCTCCTGGTCGCCTTCCTCGGCCTGTGGGAATGGCTCTCCCGGGCCAAGGTCATCGATCCGTTCAACTTCTCCATGCCTTCGAAGATCTGGGACCAGATCTACACCTGGGTGATGCACGGGACCGCGCTCGGATCCCTGGGGGAGCAGATCTGGGCCACGCTCCAGGAGGCGTTGATCGGCTGGGTCATCGGTGTGATCGCCGGTGTCGTGTTCGGTATTGCGCTGGGCCGGATCACCTTGATGGCCGACATACTTGGTCCATACATCAAGGTGCTCAACTCCATACCCAGGATCGTCCTCGCCCCGATCTTCGTGATCTGGTTCGGACTCGGACCGGCCTCCAAGGTCGCGTCGGCCGTGGTGCTCGTCTTCTTCCCGGTGTTCTTCAACGCCTTCCAGGGCGCCCGCGAGGTCGACCGCAACCTCGTCGCCAACGCCCGCATCCTCGGCGCCAGCGACCGCAGAGTGACCCTCCAGGTGGTCATCCCGTCCGCCACCTCCTGGATCTTCACCAGCCTCCACGTCAGCTTCGGCTTCGCCCTCATCGGCGCGATCGTCGGTGAGTACATCGGTGCCACCAAGGGCATCGGCCTGCTCGTCGCGCAGTCCCAGGGCACCTTCAACGCGGCCGGCGTGTACGCCGCGATGGTGATCCTCGCGGTCGTCGCCCTGGTCGCCGAAGGGCTGCTCACCTTCGCCGAGAACCGCATCTTCCGCTGGAAGCCGTCGGGCTCCGACAGCTGAACGGCCCCTCGCCGCAGCCCTGTTGAAGACGCACCTCTTCCTCCCCGCACCGCACCCTCACAAGGACGTGAATCGCCATGCGCAAGACCGCCAGATACGCCGCCCTGGCCGCCTCGGGCCTGCTCGCCCTCTCCTCGCTCACCGCCTGCGCCAACGACGCGGCCAGCACCGCCTCCACCGGCAAGGGCGACGGCAAGGGCGTGAAGGTCAAGATCATGGTCGGTGGCCTGGACAAGGTCATCTACCTGCCCGCGATGCTCACCCAGCGGCTCGGCTACTTCGACGCCGAGGGCCTCGACGTCGAGCTGCTGAGCGAACCGGCCGGCGTCCAGGCCGAGACCGCGCTCGTCTCCGGACAGGTGCAGGGAGCCGTCGGCTTCTACGACCACACGCTCGACCTCCAGGTCAAGGGCAAGTCGGTCGAGTCCGTGGTGCAGTTCTCGCAGGCACCCGGTGAGGTGGAGGTCGTCTCCACCAAGGCGGCGGGGAAGGTCAAGTCGGCCAAGGACTTCAAGGGCAAGAAGCTCGGCGTGACCGGCCTCGGCTCCTCCACCGACTTCCTCACCAAGTACCTCGCCGTCAAGAACGGCGTCAACGTCAGCGAGTTCACCCCGGTCGCCGTGGGCGCCGGGCCGACCTTCGTCGCCGCGCTCCAACAGGGCTCCATAGACGCCGGGATGACCACCGACCCGACCGTCGCCACGATCCTCGACAAGAAGGCCGGCAAGATCCTCGTCGACATGCGGACGCCCGAGGGCTCGCAGGCGGCGCTCGGTGGGCCGTACCCCTCGTCAAGTCTGTACATGCAGACGGACTGGGTGAACAGCCACAAGTCCACTGTGCAGAAGATGGTCAATGCATTCGTCAAGACGCTCAAGTGGATGTCCACCCACAGCGCGACCGAGATCGCCGACAAGATGCCCGCCGACTACTCCCAGGGCAACAAGTTCCTCTACTCCACCGCGATCAAGAGCACGCTGCCGATGTTCACCAAGGACGGGGTGATGCCGGCGAACGGCCCGGAGACCGTCGAGAAGGTGCTGAAGGCGTTCAACCCCACCATCAAGAACGCCGATGTGGACCTCGACAAGACGTACACGACCGAGTTCGTGAAGAACGCCACAGGCTGACGGCCGCGCGGTCGGCATCCGTAAAGAAGGAGGGGTACGGCCCCTTCCCCCGCCCCCACCGGCCGTGCCCTCAGACGCGGGTCGCCCACACGTAACGGTGTTCCGGGCGGCCCGCGTCGCCGTATTTGAGCGTCAGCCTGGCCCGTCCGGTGCGCTCCAGGAGCTTCAGATAGCGCTGGGCGGTCTGCCGGCTCACTCCTGTGCGGTCGGCGATCTCCTGGGCGGACAGGGGGCCTTCGGCGTTCATCAGGGACCGGCGGACGAGTTCCGCCGTGGTGGGGGAGTGCCCTTTGGGCAACCCGGGCTCCGAAGGCGCGGACAGCGCGCCGAAGATGCGGTCCACCTCGGCCTGTTCGGCCTCGCCGCCGCCGTCGAGCGTGCGGCGCAGGTCCGCGTACGCCTCCAACTTGGCCCGCAGGCCCGCGAACGCGAACGGCTTGACCAGGTACTGCAGCGCGCCCTGCCGCATCGCCGCCTGGACGGTCGTCACGTCCCGTGCCGCCGTCACCATGATCACGTCCGTCTGGTGGCCGCGTCGGCGCATCTCCTGGACGACCGTGAGACCCGTCTCGTCGGGCAGATAGTGGTCGAGCAGGACGAGGTCCAGATGCGGCAGCGCCTCCAGCCTGTCGAGTGCCTCAGCCGCGCTGTGCGCCTCGGCCGCGACATGGAAGCCCGGCATCTTCTCCACGTAGGCCGCGTTGACCTGTGCGACCCGGGTGTCGTCGTCCACGACCAGGACCTCGATCATCGCGACTCCTCCTCGGCGGTCTCCCTGGGGGCGGTGAGAGCGGGTTCCAGGCCCGGCTCGGTCAGCGCCTCGGTCAGTGCCTCCGGTAGGACGACCGCGAACTCCGCGCCCCCGCCGAACGCCTCCGTTACCACCGCGCTGCCGCCCTGCCGTTCGGCGAGCCGACGCACCAGGGAGAGGCCGATCCCGCGCTTGCCGTGGGCCGGGGGCTTCTTCGTGGACCAACCCTCGGTGAAGATCAACTCCCGTTGTTCCTCCGGGATTCCGGGGCCCGTGTCGCGCACCCGGAGCACGGCCGTACGCCCCTCCGTCCGCAACTCGACCTCCACGCGTGCGTGCGGTGTGCCCGCGACGGCGTCGAGCGCGTTGTCCACCAGGTTGCCGACGACCGTGACCAGTCCGCGCGGGTCGATCAACCGGTCGGGCAGCCAGGTCCGGTCGGAGATCCACAGGGCGACACCCCGCTCGGCCGCGACGGTCGCCTTGCCCACCAACAGGGCGGCGATCAGCGGGTCCTGGATCTTCTCGGTGACCTGTTCGGCGGTGGCCCGGTGATCGCCGACCACCTCCCCGACGAAGTCCACGGCGTCGTCGTACATCTCCAGTTCGAGCAGTCCCAGGAGCGTGTGCATACGGTTGGCGTGCTCGTGGTCCTGGGCGCGCAGGGCGTCGATCAGACCGTGCGTCGAGTCCAACTCCCGGCCGAGCTGCTCCAGTTCGGTGCGGTCGCGCAGGGTGGCCACGGCGCCTCCGTCGTCGGTGGGCATCCGGTTGGTGACCAGGACCCGCTGGCCGCGGACGGCGAGCAGATCGGTGCCGGTCACCCGGCCGGCCAGGACGTCGGTCGTACGTCCTCCACCGAGCGCCTCGTCCAGGGAGCGGCCGACCGCCTCGTCGCCGATGCCCAGGAGGCGTCGAGCCTCGTCGTTCAGGAGGCGTATGCGGCCGGTGCGGTCCAGGGCGACGACGCCCTCCCGGATGCCGTGCAGCATCGCCTCGCGCTCCGAGAGCAGCGCCGAGATGTCCGAGAAGGCCAGGTCCCGGGTCTGTCGCTGGACCCTCCGGGAGATCAGCCAGGCCGCCAGCGCGCCGACGGCGAGAGCGCCCCCGGCGTACGCCAGCAGCCCCGGGATCGCGCTGATCAGCTGCGCGCGGACGCTGTCGTACTTGATACCCACCGAGACGGCCCCGACGACCGTGCCGTCGGCGGCCCGCAGGGGCACCTTGCCGCGGGCCGAGCGACCCAGGGTGCCCTTGTCGATCTCCTTGACCTCCTGACCGGCCAGAGGCTGGCCGGGAGAGGTCGAGACGAAGCGGCCGATCTCGCTCGGAGTCGTGTGCGACCACCGCATGCCCCGCCAGTCCATCACCACCACGTACTCGGCCTTGGTGGCCTTCCGGATCCGCTCCGCCTCCTTCTGCACGGGTCCGTCCACGGTCGGAGGGGTGTCCTGGACGTCCTTGATGATCTGCGGCTGCTGCGCGGTGGTCTGGGCGATGGCCAGAGCGCGGTTCATCGCCTCCTGGTCCAGCTGTTTGCTCAGCGGTGCGAGGAACAGCCCGGTCGCCAGGACCGCGACTCCCGCGGCGATCGCCAGCTGCATCAGCAGCACCTGGGAGAACACCCGCCGCGGCAGCCCGAGGCGACGACGGCGTGCGGGAGGTGTGGGGCTCATACCCCTGACGGTACGTGCCGGGGCGGGGGCTGCCCCAGGGGTGTGGCGTGGATCTCTTGACCAGTTCTTGGGGAAAGCGGCCTTCCGTAGAGGGCGATTTTCGGCGGAAACCGGCACGGCGGCCGGGTGCCGTGCGGGTCAGCCCGCCAGCGCCGTCGTCAGCTCGCGCACCGCCACCACGTCCATCCGCGCCGGTGCGCCGAGGACCGACGCCCCGCAGCTCTCCGGGCGGGGCGGAAGCGAGGCCCCCTGGGCGACGATCACGCGCCAGTGGCGTCCGTCGGCGTGCGCGACGGTCACCTCCCAGCGTGGTGCGGCGCCGTCGGTCCGTACGACGCTCAGGGCGTCCATCGCGTACTCGCCCGCCGATGTCCGCACGGCCAGCTCCGCCGCCTGTCCGGGTCGTTCCCAGGCCGAGCCGCCCCGGCAGCCCTCGACGACCACACGGCCCTCCTGGACGCCCTGGAGGATCTCCTTGATGCCGTGTGCCTGGACCCGCCCGTACGCGTAGCCGTACGGCAGGACGAGCACCGTCGGCGAGAAGCGGTGACCGCCCAGATGGGTGACCTCCCAGGCACCCTCGACCCCGGAGGCGGCCAGTTCGGCGGCGAGAGGGCGGCCGAGGAGCGCGCAGCAGCGGTCGCGCTTGCCGTTGGTGCAGACGAGCGCGAGCGGGGCACCGGTGTGGGCCCGCCCGCCGAGCGCCGAGCCGAACGAGCGCGGGTCGCCCGCACCCAGGGCGGCGAAGTCGAGGGCGAGCAACTGCCCCGGGTCCTCCGTCGTGGCGCTGTGCAGCCATACGTTCCCGGGAACGGTGTGGGCCGCGTACACATGGCGCACCGGCGACGCTGCGGGATCGGCGTGCCGACCGGGGCGCCGGATGAGCGCGACCCGTACGCCCGTGTTCGCGGCGGCCGCTTCCAGGGCACGCCCCAGCGCGGGGTCCAGGTGGCTCGAAGTGAGCGCTTTGGCACCCCAAGGACCGGGCTGTTCCAGCAGCAGCCACGTCGTCGCCGTGGCCGCGGTTCCGGAAATGGGCTCGTCGAGGTCCCGAGAGACGGTCGCGCACGTACTCACAGAGGTGAGCCTAACCTGACTTGGCCCAGGGCGACTTCCGGCCGCGCTCGTGTCCTACTCCGGTAGTGGTTGAGGCGGCCTGGGGCCCACGTAGTGACCGCTGGGCCGCATGCGCAGCGGCCGCTCCCCGTACTCCTCCAGAGCGTGCGCGATCCAGCCCGCCGTACGGGCGACGGCGAAGATCGTCTCGCCCGCCGTGGAGGGCATCCCGGAGGAGACGGTGAACACGGCGAGCGCCAGGTCGACGTTGGCGTGCAAGGGGGTGTGGCGGGCGGTGGTGGCGACGATGTCGCGGGCCGCGGCGAGGGCGGGCGCGGCGCCCGGGACCTGCTTCAGGAGCGCGAACAGGGCACGCGCGCGTGGGTCTTCGCCCGGGTAGAGCCGGTGCCCGAGTCCGGGGACGCGGCGGCCGGCGCGCAGTTCGTCCGCGACCACAGGGGCGGCGGTGCCCTGGTCGAGCACGTCGAGCAGCAGTCGGTGCGCCAGGCCGCTGGCGGCGCCGTGCAGGGGGCCTTCGAGGACCCCCAGGCCGGAGGAGACGGCCGCGTAGGGGTGTGCGCGGGCCGAGGCGGCGACGCGCACCGCGAGCGTCGAGGCGGCCAGGTCGTGGTCGACGAGGAGCCCAAGTACCGTGTCCAGGACGTGCAGTGACGCCTCGTCAGCCGGCCGTCCACTCAGTCGCGCCCACAGACGGTGGGCCAGCGGACCCTCGTCGCGATGCGCGCGCCGTACCGGCGGCAGGGCCGCTACGAGGGTGGGGACGAGGATGCGCGCGGTGCCGAGCACGGCGTCCTCGGACAGGTCGAAACGCAGCGGGTCCGCGGTCGCCGCCGCGATGGCCGCGACCCGCAACCGGTCGGTGGGACCGGTGTGTTCGGGCAGCGCGTCGACGGCGCGACGGGCGACGCTGACGGACGCCTTGGGCGCGGTGAACGTGATCCCGGGGCGCAACTCCCCGGTCCACAGCCACTCGGCGATCTCCTCGTAGGAGTGGCGCGCGGCCAGCTCGGTCGCGTCGACGCCCCGGAAGTAGTACCGGTCCTTCTCGATGAGCGTGATCCGGGTCCGTACGGACAGCTCACCCCCGGAGCCCGAACTCCCGCTGCTCTCCCGCTTGTTGCGCCGGGCGAGCGCCTCCACCTCCTTGGCGTCGAAGGTGCTGCCCCGTCCGCCGGGCTCGCGCCTGCTGCTCAGCTGTCCGCGACTCACGTACGCGTACACGGTGTCGGGCTTCACGCCGAGCAGTTCGGCGGTCTCCTTGGTGGTCAGCCGTCGCTCGGGATGACCGGGAGCGGTTTCTTGATCGCGCATGGAGGCCACGGTATCCATCCCTTGCATATATTGATTCAATCAATATTGACAGAGATTGAATCAATCATGGACATTTGAATCAAGTCCAGGGAGGAAACATGTCCATCAACAGGGCCGCAGCCACTCGTATCGAGGTTCCCCGGGGACTCGCGGGCGTCGTCGTCACCGACACCCGAATCGGTGACGTCCGGGGGATCGAGGGCTTCTACCACTACCGCCAGTACTCCGCCGTCGAACTCGCGCAGACCCGCGGCTTCGAGGACGTCTGGCATCTCCTCGCCCATGGCGAACTGCCGGACGCCGAGCGGAGCGCCGCGTTCGCCGCCGAGACCGCCGCGCTGCGCGGGCTGCCGGAGGAGGTACGGGCCGCGCTGCCCGCGGTGGCGGCGGCGAGCGGCACGTCCGGACCGCTGTCGGGGATGCGTACGGCTCTGTCGCTGCTCGGCGCCGCGAAGGGCTTCCGGCCGGTGTACGACATCGACGCGGACGCGCGCCGCCGGGACACCCTCGTGGCGTCCGCGGCGGTACCGACGCTGCTGACCGCGCTGTACCGGCTGGGGCAGGGACTCGACCCCGTGGAGCCGCGCGAGGACCTCTCCTACGCGGCCAACTACCTCTACATGCTGACGGGTTCGGAACCGGACAAGCAGCAGGCCAGGGCGATCGAGCAATACTTGATCTCAACCATTGACCATGGATTCAATGCGTCAACCTTCACCGCGCGGGTCATCGCGTCGACGGGGGCGGATGTGGCGGCCTGCCTGGTCGGGGCGGTCGGGGCGCTCTCGGGTCCGCTGCACGGGGGTGCGCCCAGCCGGGCCCTGGACACTCTGGACGCGATCGGAACCCCGGACCGTATCGACCCCTGGATCCGCGAACGCGTTCTCGCCGGCGACCGCATCATGGGCTTCGGCCACGCGATCTACCGCACGGAGGACCCGCGTTCCCGGATGCTGCGCGAGGTCGCCCAGCAGTTCGGCGGCCCACGGGTCGAGTTCGCCGTCGAGGTCGAACGCCGGGTGGAGGCCATCCTCGCGGAACTCAAGCCGGGCCGTGAGCTGCATACCAACGTCGAGTTCTACGCGGGGCTGGTCATGGAACTGTGCGGGCTGCCGCGGGAGATGTTCACTCCCACGTTCGCGGCTGCGCGGGTGGTGGGGTGGAGCGCGAACGTGGTGGAGCAGGCGGAGGACTCGAAGATCATCCGGCCGGTTGCGCGGTATGTGGGGGTGGGGGCTCCCGTGGCGGTGCCGCTCATGAGCTGACTTCGCGGAACGGTCAGGAGTGAGGCCCGGCACCGCGGGGTGCCGGGTTCTCTGTGTGTGCAGGTTCTCTGTGTGACCAGAGGGAGAGACGTGCCTTGGCGGTCGGAGGCGTCAGGCGTTGGGGATGTCCCGTTTTGCCCGTACGAGGGTCTCGCGACTGATCACGACGATGCGCTCGTAATCGGCACGTGCGGCGTCAGGAGGGAGCTCGGAGTCGAGTTCCGCAGTCGCTTCGCGCCCAATGACGGCGAAGTCGCCGTTGCTGAGCTCGAAGATGTCGGGGCAAGTCTGGCCTGTGGCGCTGCCTCGCTCGCGAGGCGAGGCCCCGACACGTCGCACGATTCTCACTGAGAGTTACCACCCTTACTCGGAGTGAACTGAAATTCTCCGAGTGTGGCTCCTTGTGGCTCGGAGGGACGGAAAGCCTCCGAGCGTGGCGGCGCCCAGGCAGGTGTGGCGCCGGAGCATGTACGTCTCCGAGCGTGAAGGGTGTTCGTCGGAGTGCCCGGAGAGGGCCAGGTGACAAGATAGCGACAGTGTGGGTGGTGGTGGGGCACTTGAGGCCAAGCAATGAGGTGAAACCTGTCGCCTTTCGCTTGACGGATCGGTTTCCGAGGCGCCGACGCCGGGTCCGGGTGAACCGGTTGGTGTCAGGGCGAATCGCCCGGTGTCTCTCCGACGACCCACCACTCGTCGGTGTCCGAGTCGTCGAGTTCCTGGATCAAGTCGTCCATGATGCGGCCGAGCCCGGCCTCCTCCGAGGAGTCGGGCAGGCTCTTCCTGTGGTGCTTCGTTGCCGCCCAGTACTCGCGGAAGACCTGGTTCTGGCACATGACCCGGAAATGGCCGTGAAGTTCGGGCAGGGTCAGGGCGCCGATGCGGTGGTAGTAGAGGGCGTTTGCGTAGAGGGCGTTCGCGAAGAGGTACTGACGCTGCTTCTCGGGTGGCACCTCGGTCTCGTACGTATTGAGGACGCCTGCCAGGGCGGGGTCGTCCATGGCTTTGCACAGGAGGGCGAAGTGGAGCCGATGCTGTTCGGCGAGAGCTGCTTCGCGCCGATGGCGTGAGGTCGGCCCGGCAAGGGACGCGATCATGCCGGCGATCCTCGCTTTGACGGCTGAACTGAGCCCCTGTATCCCCACGTTCTGTGTGGCCATGTCAACAACCCCCGAATCAGGCGGCCGTCCGCCGGTCGTCGGGGTGCGGGTCGACTGATGGGGACCGGCGAGCGATGGGCGGCGCTTGCCGTCTCCCAGAGTGCCGAGCGGCTCTGATCGGCAGGGAGGCGGAGAGGAGGCGCACGGAGGGAAGCGAGGGTCGCACGAACCGGCGCCTTCCCCAACGTCTGCCCCGCAAGCGCTGCTAACAATCGTTCACTTCGCGGCGATTCTTCCGGCTCGTATCCTGGGGCGGCATTCAACCTCCGTACGTGTGCCGGACCGCGAGCCGGTGCACGCGTCGGCGTGAAAGAGGTCGCACGTTGAGCCAGCAGAGCCCGAGCGCAAGCCCGAGCCAGAGCACCGAACCGGCGTCGGTCCCGAGTACGGATCCGAGCCTGCCCGCAACCTCGGTTCCGAGCGCGGCCACGACTCCGGTTCCGAGCCGGAATTCGACTGTGGCTCCCACCTTGGACCCGACCTCGATTCCTGTCCCGGACCCGGACCCGGCCCCGATCCCGACCTCGACTCCGGCTCAGGGCCCGATCCCGGCCTCGGCCCCGGCTCAGGCCTCGACCCCAGCTTCGGCTTCGGCTTCGGTTCCGGCCCCGACTTCCGACCCGACCCCGCCTCCGATCCCCGCCCCGGCGCCCGCCCCGACCCCTTCCCCGGATCCAACCCCGCCGCCGACCCCCCACCAGATCCCCGTCCTCGTCCTCGCCGGATTCCTCGGCTCCGGCAAGACCACCCTCCTCAACCACATCCTCCACCGCAGCGGAGGCAGCCGTATCGGTGCGATCGTCAACGACTTCGGGGCGATCGAGATCGACGCGCTGGCCGTGGCCGGGGCGCTCGGGGACTCGACCGTGTCGCTCGGGAACGGGTGCCTGTGCTGTGCCGTGGACGCCAGTGAACTCGACGTCTATCTGGAGCGGCTCGCGCGGCCCTCAGCCGGTATCGACGTCATCGTCATCGAGGCCAGCGGACTCGCCGAACCGGAGGAACTGGTGCGGATGTTGCTCGCCAGCCAGCACCCGGGGATCGTCTACGGCGGACTCGTCGAGGTCGTCGACGCCGCCGAGTTCGACGACACGCGCGCGAAGCACCCCGAGGTCGACCGGCATCTCGCCCTCGCCGACCTCGTAGTCGTCAACAAGCTGGACCGGGCGGTCGACGCCCCGCGCGTCCTCGGACTCGTCCGCTCACTCGCCGACCGTGCCGCCGTCGTGCCCGCCACCTATGGCCGTATCGACCCGGAGTTCCTCTTCGGCTGCCGGCCGAACGAGGAACGTGTCGGGCAGCTGACCTTCGACGACCTGCACGACCACGCCGGTGCGGAGCCGGACGAACACGACGCGCACGCCGACCATTTGCACACCGCCTACGACAGCCTCTCCTTCGCCTCCGACGACATGCCCATGGACCCGCGACGGCTGATGGCGTTCCTGGACAGCAGGCCCGAGGGGCTCTACCGCATCAAGGGGTACGTCGACTTCGGCGCCCACGATCTGCGCAACCGGTACGCCGTGCACGCCGTAGGACGCTTCTTGAGGTTCTATCCGGAGCCCTGGGCGAGCGGCGACACCCGGCTGACCCAGCTCGTGCTCATCGGCACCGGCCTCGACATGCCCGCCCTCGGCAAGGAGTTGGAGGCGTGCAGGCAGGACGCCCCACACGCCGACGAACACGGCATGTGGGGCGTCCTGCGCTACGTACAAGAACCGGACCAGGAGCCGAAGTCCGACGAGGAGCCGGGACCGGAGGCCTGAGGGGCCGGCGCTACACCGGCCCCGCCACCACCGACACCGTCTTCGCCAGCGACACGCCCGAGCCGTCCCGTCGCGGGTCCATTTCCGGGAGTTCCGCCGGTGTGCCGTCCCGTTGTGCCGCCTTGGCCGGTACGGGGCCCGTCCAGGCCAGGGAGAGACAGTCCTCGCCCTTCAGGAAGCGCTGGCAGCGGACGCCGCCGGTGGCGCGGCCCTTGCGGGGGTACTGGTCGAACGGGGTGAGCTTGGCCGTCGTCTGGACGGAGTCGTCGAGCGTGCCGCGCGAGCCCGCGACCGTGAAGACGACCGCGTCCACGGCGGGGTCGACGGCCGTGAAGGAGATGACCTTCGCGCCCTCGGTGAGTTTGATGCCCGCCATGCCGCCGGCCGCGCGGCCCTGGGGGCGCACCTGGGCGGCCTGGTAGCGCAGCAGTTGGGCGTCGTCCGCGATGAAGACCAGGTCCTCCTCGCCGGTGCGCAACTCGACGGCGCCGACGATCCGGTCGCCGTCCTTGAGCGTGATGACCTCCAACTCCTCCTTGTTCGTGGGGTAGTCGGGGACCACACGTTTGACGACGCCCTGCTCCGTGCCGATGGCCAGGCCCGGGGAGGACTCGTCGAGGGTCGTCAGGCAGATGACCGTCTCGCCCTCGTCCAGGGAGACGAACTCCGAGACCGGGGCGCCGCCGGAGAGGTTCGGCGCGGCGGCCGTCTCCGGGAGCTGGGGCAGGTCTACGACGTTGATGCGCAGGAGGCGGCCGGCCGAGGTGACCGCGCCCAGCTCGCCGCGGGCCGTCGCCGGGACCGCCGAGACGATCACGTCGTGCTTGGTGCGCCGGGCCTCGGAGTCCTCGGGGAAGGGCTCGCCGTTCGCCGTACGGGCCAGCAGACCCGTCGAGGAGAGCAGCACCCGGCACGGGTCGTCGGCGACCTGGAGCGGCACGGTGGCGGTGGGGGCGCCCGCCGACTCCAGCAGGACCGTACGCCGGTCGGTGCCGAACTTCTTTGCCACGGCGGCCAGTTCGGTGGAGACCAGCTTGCGCAGCTCGGTGTCCGACTCCAGGATGCGGGTCAACTCGGCGATCTCCGCGCGGAGGCGCTCCATCTCCGACTCCAGCTCGATCCGGTCGAACCGGGTGAGGCGGCGGAGCGGGGTGTCCAGGATGTACTGCGTCTGGATGTCCGACAGGGAGAAGCGCTCCATCAGACTCTGCTTCGCCTGCGCGGAGTTGTCGCTGGAGCGGATGAGCCGGATGACCTCATCGATGTCGATGAGCGCGGTGAGCAGACCCTCCACCAGGTGGAGGCGGTCGCGCCGCTTGGTGCGGCGGAACTCGCTGCGTCGCCGTACGACGTCGAAGCGGTGGTCGAGATAGACCTCCAGGAGTTCCTTGAGGCCGAGCGTGAGGGGCTGACCGTCCACCAGGGCAACGTTGTTGATGCCGAAGGACTCCTCCATCGGCGTCAGTTTGTAGAGCTGCTCCAGGACCGCTTCCGGTACGAAGCCGTTCTTGACCTCGATGACCAGGCGCAGGCCGTGCGCGCGGTCGGTGAGGTCCTTGACGTCGGCGATGCCCTGAAGCTTCTTCGCGCCGACCAGGTCCTTGATCTTGGCGATCACCTTCTCGGGGCCTACGGAGAAGGGCAGTTCGGTGACGATGATGCCCTTGCGGCGTGCCGTCACGTTGTCCACGGCGACCGTGGCGCGGATCTTGAAGGTGCCGCGGCCCGTCTCGTACGCGTCCCGGATGCCGGTGAGGCCGACGATCCGGCCGCCCGTCGGCAGGTCGGGGCCGGGGACGTGCCGCATCAGGGTGTCCAGGTCCGCGTTCGGATAGCGGATCAAGTGCCGGGCGGCCGCGATGACTTCGCCCAGGTTGTGCGGCGGCATGTTGGTGGCCATGCCGACCGCGATGCCCGACGAGCCGTTCACCAGGAGGTTCGGGAAGGCGGCGGGCAGGGCCACCGGCTCCCGCTCCTGGCCGTCGTAGTTCGGGGTGAAGTCGACCGTGTCCTCGTCGATCGACTCGGTCATCAGGTTGGCCGCTTCGGACGGCCGGCACTCTGTGTACCGCATGGCGGCCGGCGGGTCGTCGTTGCCCAGCGAGCCGAAGTTGCCGTGGCCGTCGGCCAGCGGCACGCGCATGGAGAAGGGCTGGGCCATGCGCACCAGGGCGTCGTAGATCGACGCGTCCCCGTGCGGGTGCAGCTTGCCCATCACTTCACCGACGACACGCGCGCACTTCACGTAGCCGCGGTCGGGGCGCAGGCCCATCTCGTCCATCTGGTAGACGATCCGTCGGTGGACCGGCTTCAGGCCGTCCCGGGCGTCCGGCAGGGCTCGGGAGTAGATGACCGAGTACGCGTACTCAAGGTAGGAGCCCTGCATCTCGTCGACGACGTCGATGTCGAGGATCCGCTCCTCGAACGAGTCGTCGGGCGGCGGGGTCTTCGTGCTGCGGCGGGCCATCGCTGCCGGCTCCTCTTTTCTGGTCGCTCGCCTGGGGGTCGCTCCCCTTCGGCTCACTCATGCTGAAGCGTGAACGGGGTCTTGACGTGAACCATTGTGGACCGCGGCACTGACAACGCGGACCAGGACCCGGCGTTGCCCGCTCGGGTCCGTCGCCGGCGGCTGCCGTGTGAGTCCACGTGTGCGACTGCCCGCAGGCTACGCGATCTCGCTCTCGGCGTACGTCCGCCGGGAACTTCGCCGACGGTCCGCACGCTTGCATACAGTGGCGGGACGAGCAGGATTTCTGCGGTTCCAGCCAGATAATCCGCGATCGAAGGGACGTACATGCCCATGGGTCACACGGCCACCGCCGAGGCAGGGTCCGGCGGTCTGACAGCGACCGAACACCGCTTGGCCAACGGTCTGCGCGTGGTCCTCTCCGAGGACCACCTGACCCCGGTCGCGGCGGTGTGCCTCTGGTACGACGTCGGTTCCCGCCACGAGGTCAAGGGACGCACCGGCCTGGCTCACCTCTTCGAGCACCTGATGTTCCAGGGCTCCGGACAGGTGAAGGGCAACGGACACTTCGAACTGGTGCAGGGCGCGGGCGGTTCGCTCAACGGCACCACCAGCTTCGAGCGCACGAACTACTTCGAGACCATGCCCACCCACCAGTTGGAGCTCGCGCTCTGGCTGGAGGCGGACCGCATGGGTTCCCTGCTGGCCGCCCTGGACGAGGAGTCCATGGAGAACCAGCGGGACGTCGTCAAGAACGAGCGCCGCCAGCGCTACGACAACGTGCCCTACGGGACAGCGTTCGAGAAGCTGACCGCCCTCGCCTACCCGGAGGGTCACCCCTACCACCACACGCCCATCGGCTCGATGGCGGACCTGGACGCGGCCACCCTGGAGGACGCGCGCGCGTTCTTCCGCACCTACTACGCGCCCAACAACGCGGTCCTGTCCGTGGTCGGCGACATCGACCCCGAGCAGACGCTCGCCTGGATCGAGAAGTACTTCGGGTCCATCGCGTCGCACGACGGCAAGCCCGAGCCCCGCGACGGCACGCTGCCCGAGGTGATCGGCGGTCAACTGCGCGAGGTCGTCGAGGAGGAGGTCCCGGCCCGCGCCCTGATGTGCGCCTACCGCCTGCCGAACGACGGCACGCGCGCGTCCGACGCGGCCGACCTCGCCCTCACCATCCTGGGCGGCGGCGAGTCCTCGCTCCTCTACAACCGCCTTGTACGGCGCGACCGTACGGCCGTCGCGGCCGGCTTCGGTCTGCTGCGGCTGGCCGGGGCGCCCTCCCTGGGGTGGCTGGACGTCAAGACGTCCGGGGACGTCGAGGTGCCGGTCATCGAGGCCGCCATCGACGAGGAGCTCGCCCGGTTCGCCGAGGAGGGCCCCACCGCTGAGGAAATGGAGCGCGCCCAGGCCCAGTTGGAGCGCGAGTGGCTGGACCGGCTCGGCACGGTCGCGGGCCGCGCCGACGAACTGTGCCGGTACGCCGTCCTGTTCGGCGACCCGCAGCTCGCCCTGACCGCCGTGCAGCGTGTCCTGGACGTGACGGCGGAGGAGGTGCAGGAGGTCGCCAAGGCCCGTCTGCGCCCCGACAACCGCGCGGTGCTCGTCTACGAGCCGATCGCGGACGAGGATGACGAAGCAGAGGCCGGCGACGAGAACGAGGAGGCGGCCAAGTGACCGAGCTCGCCACGATGGAATTCCACCCGCAGCCCCAGGCCGGCGAAGCCAGGCCGTGGGCCTTCCCGGCCCCGGAGCGCGGGACGCTCGGCAACGGCCTGACCGTGCTGCGCTGCCACCGCCCCGGCCAGCAGGTCGTCGCCGTCGAGGTGCTCCTGGACGCGCCCCTGGACGCCGAACCGGCGGGCCTGGACGGTGTCGCCACGATCACCGCGCGGGCCTTCTCCGAGGGCACCGACAAGCACTCCGCCGAGGAGTTCGCCGCCGAGCTGGAGCGCTCCGGCGCCACCCTCGACGCGCACGCCGACCACCCCGGGCTGCGCCTGAGCCTGGAGGTCCCGGCGTCGCGCCTGGCCAAGGGACTCGGCCTGCTCTCCGACGCGCTCAGGGCGCCCGCGTTCGCGGACAGCGAGGTCGAGCGGCTGGTCCGCAACCGCCTCGACGAGATTCCGCACGAGACGGCCAACCCGTCCCGCCGCGCGGCCAAGGAGCTCTCCAAGGAGCTGTTCCCGGCGACCTCGCGCATGTCGCGTCCGCGCCAGGGCACCGAGGAGACCGTCCAGAAGATCGACTCCGGGGCCGTACGCGCCTTCTACGACCGGCACGTCCGCCCCGCGACGGCCACCGCCGTGGTCGTCGGCGACCTCACCGGCATCGACCTGGACGCGCTCCTGGCCGACACTCTGGGTTCGTGGACGGGTTCCGCCGCGCAGCCGCGTCCCGTGCCGCCGGTGACCGCCGACGACACCGGGCGCGTCGTGATCGTGCACCGTCCCGGCGCCGTCCAGACGCAGCTGCTCATCGGCCGCGTCGGCGCCGACCGGCACGACCGCGTGTGGCCCGCGCAGGTGCTCGGCACGTACTGCCTCGGCGGCACCCTCACCTCCCGCCTGGACCGCGTCCTGCGGGAGGAGAAGGGCTACACCTACGGTGTGCGGGCGTTCGGCCAGGTGCTGCGTTCGGCACCCGACGGCACGGGCGCATCGATGCTCGCCATCAGCGGCTCCGTCGACACCCCGAACACCGGTCCGGCGCTGGACGACCTGTGGACGGTGCTCCGCAAATTGGCCGAGGGCGGACTCACCGACGCCGAGCGGGACATCGCCGTACAGAACCTCGTCGGGGTGGCGCCGCTCAAGTACGAGACCGCCGCGGCCGTCGCGAGCACGCTGGCCGACCAGGTCGAGCAGCACCTGCCCGACGACTACCAGGCGACGCTGTACCAGCAGCTCGCCGCGACCGGCACCGTGGAGGCCACCGCGGCGGTCGTGAACGCCTTCCCGGTGGACCGTCTGGTGACGATCCTGGTCGGCGACGCGGAGCAGATCAAGGAGCCCGTGGAGGCTCTCGGTATCGGCGAAGTGACCGTCGTCCCGGCCGAGTAGACGACCCGTAGCGAGCCGAACAGCGGCACGCGCGCGTGGGGGCCCTGGTGACTGAAGAGTCACCAGGGCCCCCTATTGTCCGAATTGGGGGAGAGGTTGCCTGTCTGCGCTGTGGCATGTGCAACAAAACCCGTGATCCGTTTGGGGATTGAAAGTGGCCCCGCTTAGCGTCGGTCCGGCTGTCCGTCAGGCACCGCGCCGCACTCGCGGCACCGGACAGTCATCGCCGAGTCCCCGTACGGCGCGAGCCAGGGGAGCCGGGGACCCACGTCCCTGGGGTGAATCGGACGCCCGCGCGCGGAGCGAGGGGGTCCGTAGGAGACCTTCCTGCTCCGAACCCGTCAGCTAACCCGGTAGGCGAGAAGGAAGGAAAGGACCACCCACTTCATGGCGTTCACCCGCGCCACCGGGAAGCACCGTCGCCCGAGCCGGACCCACCGCACCACCGTTCGCGTCGCGAGTGTCGCGGCCCTCACCACCACCGGCGTCGTCGGCACCCTCGCGAGCGCCCCCGCGTTCGCAGCGGAGCCCGCCGTGGAGCAGACCGGCCTCACCCCCGTCATCGCCATGGGCGACGCCGTCGCCGAGAAGATCGACGCCCAGGCCGCCGCCCAGCAGCAGGCCGCGGCCGAGCAGGCCGCCAAGGAAGAGGCCCGAGCCAAGGCCGCCGCACTGGCCAAGGCGGAGCGCGCGGCCGAGGTACGCGCCGCCCGCGCCGCCGAGCGCAAGAAGCTCAACACCTTCGTCGCACCGGTCACCGGCTCGTATGTCTCCACCGGCTACAAGACCGGCGGTTCCCTCTGGTCCTCCGGTGCCCACACCGGCATCGACTTCCACGCCTCGACCGGCACCTCCGTGCACGCGGTCGGCTCCGGCACCGTCGTCGAGGCCGGCTGGGGCGGCTCGTACGGCAATCAAGTGGTGATCAAGATGGCCGACGGCATGTACACCATGTACGGCCACCTGTCGTCCATCGGTGTCTCCGTCGGCCAGACGGTCACCCCGGGCGAGCAGATCGGCCTCTCCGGGGCGACCGGCAACGTCACCGGACCGCACCTCCACTTCGAGGCCCGCACGACCGCCGAGTACGGCTCCGACGTCGACCCCGTCGCCTACCTCCGCAAGCACGGTGTGAACGTCTGACGACGCACCGCCGCACTTCCCGAAGCCCTGGCCCGCCCGGCCGGGGCTTTCGGTGTTTCCGGAGCCCTCCTGTCCAAAAAATATCCATGGATTCCGGTCCGCCATCGGAAATTCCCGCTCATTGCAATAGAGTCACGGAACACACGTCAATCGTCGACGTTTCACGGGGATTAAGGCGGAGGTCGGACATGCGTATTCCGGCGCACTCGGTATGCACGGCGATCCGGGACGACATCGTCGCCGGTGTCTACGAGCGCGGCAGCCGGCTCACGGAGGAACTCCTCGCGCGCCGGTACGGGGTCTCGCGCGTCCCCGTCCGGGAGGCCCTGCGCACGCTGGAGGCCGAGGGGTTCGTGGTGACCCGGCGGCACGCGGGCGCGTGCGTCGCGGAACCGACCGAGCAGGAGGCCGCCGACCTGCTGGAGATGCGGATGCTGCTGGAGCCGCTCGGCGCCTCACGGGCCGCCCAGCGCCGCACCGAGGCCCACCTCAAGGTGCTGCGCGGCCTCGTCAGGCTGGGTCAGGAGCGCGCCAGGCGGGGCAACAGCGAGGATCTGCGCTCCCTGGGCAGTTGGTTCCACGAGACGCTGGCACAGGCCTCCGGGAGCCCCGCGCTGACCTCGATGCTGACCCAGCTGCGCCACAAGATCGCCTGGATGTACGCGGTGGACGCCCCGGCCAACCCCGTCGAGTCCTGGGCCGAGCACGGGGCCATCGTGGACGCCGTGGCCCGCGGCGACGGCGAGCGCGCCCGGGCGATCACCGCCCTGCACACCGAGCGCGCGGGCACCGCGCACCGGCTGCGCTTTCCCGGCGGGGCGAACGGCGCGAACGGCACGGAACGTGTGAGGACTTCGCAACCTCCCGTAAACATGTCGGGTCTGCGGCATTAACACGGGCGCCGTATACAAAGAGAGGCTAATTCGCGGGGGATTATTTATGCTGCCCGCAAGTGGAATTGCGAAGGGCTCGCCCGGTAATTCGGACGAGCCCTTCGAGGTTGCGGTACATCGTTTTTGGACGAAAAGCACCGCACCTAGCAATTGCGGGATGTTCAGACGGTCTCGGGGAGTTCCTCAAGACCTTCCGCGACCAGCTTCGCCAGTCGGTCGAGGGCCGCGTCCGCGCCCTCGGCGTCCGACGCGAGGACGATCTCCTCGCCGCCCTGGGCGCCCAGGCCCAGAACCGCGAGCATGGAGGCCGCGTTGACGGGGTTGCCGTCGGCCTTGGCGATCGTCACGGGGATACCCGAGGCCGTGGTGGCCCGGACGAAGATGGAGGCGGGGCGGGCGTGAAGGCCCTCCGCCCAGCCGACGTTGACGCGGCGCTCAGCCATGTGATGCTGCCCTTCAGAGTCTCAGGGTTGTCTAGACCAGTTTCCCACACGCGAAGCGAGCCCGGACCGGTCCCGTGGACCGTCCGGAGCGAGTCGTCGGACCGCGGCCTCGGCCCGACTTCTCCTCGCTGCTTTTCACCCACAGACTGCCTCGCGCCGTTGTCAGACGCGAGCCGTACGCTGGGCCCCATGCAGCAGACCTCGTCGGACCGGCACGAGTACCCCGCCCACTGGGAAGCCGACGTGGTGCTGCGCGACGGGGGTACCGCGCGCGTCAGGCCCATCACCGTCGACGACGCCGATCGCCTGGTCAGCTTCTACGAGCAGGTCTCCGACGAGTCGAAGTACTACCGCTTCTTCGCGCCGTATCCGCGCCTGTCCGCCAAGGATGTCCACCGCTTCACGCACCACGACTTTGTGGACCGGGTGGGACTCGCGGCCACCGTCGGCGGCGAGTTCATCGCCACCGTACGCTATGACCGCATTAGTGCCGACGGGCGTGCCGCCACCGCCCCGGCAGACGAGGCCGAGGTCGCCTTCCTGGTGCAGGACGCGCACCAGGGGAGGGGCGTCGCCTCCGCCCTCCTGGAGCACATCGCGGCCGTCGCCCGGGAGCGCGGCATCCGGCGCTTCGCCGCCGAGGTGCTGCCCGCCAACAACAAGATGATCAAGGTGTTCACAGACGCGGGCTACACCCAGAAGCGCAGCTTCGAGGACGGCGTCGTACGCCTGGAGTTTGACCTCGAACCCACCGACAGGTCCCTCGCCGTGCAGCGCGCGCGGGAGCAGCGCGCCGAAGCGCGGTCCGTACGGCGGCTGTTGGTGCCCGGCTCGGTCGCCGTCGTCGGTGTGGGCCGTACCCCCGGAGGGGTGGGCCGCAGCGTTCTCGACAACATCAGGGACGCCGGGTTCACCGGTGGCCTGTACGCCGTGAACAAGGCGTTCCCCGAGGAGCGGAAGGACCTCGACGGGGTGCCGGCGTACCGCTCGGTGCGCGACATCGAAGGCCCCGTGGACCTGGCTGTCGTCGCCGTTCCGGTCGAGCACGTCCCCGAAGTCGTCACCGAGTGCGGCGAACACGGGGTGCAGGGGCTCGTCGTGGTCACCGCCGGGTACGCCGAGAGCGGCCCCGAGGGACGCGAGCGCCAGCGTGAACTCGTGCGCCACGCGCGCACGTACGGCATGCGCATCATCGGGCCGAACGCCTTCGGGGTCATCAACACCGCAGCCGACGTACGGCTGAACGCGTCCCTCGCCCCCGAGATGCCGCGCCCCGGACGCATCGGGCTGTTCGCCCAGTCCGGTGCCATCGGCATCGCCCTGCTGTCCCGCCTGCACCGGCGCGGCGGCGGGGTCACCGGAGTCACCGGAGTCTCCACGTTCGTGTCGTCCGGCAACCGCGCGGACGTGTCCGGCAACGACGTCCTTCAGTACTGGTACGACGATCCCGACACCGACGTCGCCCTCATGTACCTGGAGTCCATCGGCAACCCCCGCAAGTTCACCCGCCTTGCCCGGCGCACCGCGGCGGCCAAACCGCTGGTCGTCGTCCAGGGCGCCGGATCCGCCCCCCAAGGACACGCGGTCCGTGCGACGCGACTGCCGCACGCGACCGTGTCCGCGCTGCTGCGCCAGGCCGGGGTGATCCGCGTCGAGACGATCACCGAACTGGTCGACACAGGGCTGCTCCTGGCGCGCCAGCCGCTGCCCGGCGGGCCACGCGTGGCGATCGTCGGGAACTCCGAGTCGCTCGGGCTGCTGACCTACGACGCGTGCCTCTCCGAGGGGTTGCGGCCGCTCGCCCCGCTGGATCTGACCACGGCGGCGACGGCGGCAGACTTCCATCGGGCACTGTCGGAGGCGTTGGCCGACGAGGCGTGCGACGCGGTCGTGGTGACGGCGATACCCGCGGTGGGGGAGGGGCCGGCCGAGGACGCGGCGCTGGCGGAGGCACTGCGGTCCGCCGCCGCGGCGGCTCCCGGGAAGCCGGTGCTGGTGGTGCACGTGGAACTCGGGGGGTTGGCTGAGGCGCTGTCCGCCGCGATGAGCACGGCACCACAGGTCGCTTCCAAGGCGCCCGGTACCGAGGGGGGCGCCGACCGGTCCCGCCCTGCGCAAGGACCACCCCGACAGAGCGCCGTAGAACCGGAGCAGGCCGTCCCCGCGATGCCCGCCCCCGAAGGCGGCGGCCTCATCCCCGCCTTCCCCGCCGCCGAGCGCGCCGTCCGCGCCCTCGCCGAAGCCGTGAAGTACGCGCAGTGGCGGCGCGAGGCCACTGACCCGGGCCGGGTGCCCGAGTTCGAGGACATAGACGAGAAGGGCGCCGCCGGACTGATCGGCGGGCTGCTCGCGCGCGGACAGGGCCTCACGCTCGGCGTCGACGACACCTGCGACCTGCTCGGGAAGTACGGCGTCGACGTCCACCGCGCGCTGCCCGCGCCCACCCCCGACGCCGCCGCCGAGGCCGCCCGCACCCTCGGCTACCCGGTCGCCCTCAAGGCCACCGCCCCGCACCTGCGGCACCGGGCCGACCTGGGCGGCGTACGACTGGATCTCGCGGACGAGGACCAACTACGGCGGGCGTACGCCGAGTTGGGCGAGTTGTTCGGGAAGCCGGAGGAGCTGCGGCCGGTGGTGCAGCGGATGGCGCCGCGCGGGGTCGACACCGTCGTACGCGCCGTCATCGACCCGGCGGCCGGGGCCGTTCTGTCGTTCGGGCTCGCCGGAGCCGCCTCGCAGCTGCTCGGGGACACCGCGCACCGGCTGGTTCCGGTCACGGACCGGGAGGCCGGGTCGCTGGTCCGGTCGATCCGGACGGCGCCGCTCCTGTTCGGCTGGCGCGGCTCCACGCCGGTCGACACGCCTGCCCTGGAGGAGCTGCTGCTGCGGGTGTCGCGGCTGGTCGACGATCATCCCGAGGTCGTTGCCGTGACCCTGGAGCCGGTCGTCGTGGCCGCGCACGGACTGAGCGTGCTCGGCGCCTCCGTCCGCCTGTCCCCGCCGCCCGCCCGCGACGACCTCGGCCCGAGGACGCTTCCCGTGTACTGACAGATGTACTGACGGATGTGCCGACGGAAGCTTCCCGCGCACCGGTCCCGTGTACTGAGACAGCTGTGACGAGACCGTGCTCGGCGGTGCCTCGCAGTCAGTGCGCCACCGTAGGATGGACGTCATGGCCAAGACCAGTACGACGACCCAGGGGCTGCGTGCGGCGATCGAGCGCAGCGGCTACTACCCGGCCCTCGTGGCCGAGGCGGTGGAGGCCGCCGTGGGCGGCGAGCCGATGCGGTCGTTCCTGGTCCACCAGGAGACCACGTTCGACCAGAACGAGGTGCGCCGGCATGTGACCGTGCTCGTCCTCACCGGCAACCGCTTCATCGTCAGCCACACCGACGAGCAGGCCGCCGACAGCACCTCCCCGACGCCGTACGCGACGACGTCCACGGAGTCCGTGAAGCTCGGCCGGATCTCGTCCGTGGTGCTCAGCCGCGTGGTCGCCAACCCGGAGTCGTACACGCCGGGCACGCTGCCGCGCGAGGTCGTGCTGACCATCGGCTGGGGTGCCGTCGCCCGGATCGACCTGGAGCCGGCCGCCTGCGGCGACCCCAACTGCGAGGCGGACCACGGCTACACGGGCAACTCGACGGCGGACGACCTGAGCCTGCGCGTCAGCGAGGCCGGCGACGGCCCGGAGACGGTGCAGCAGACCCTCGCCTTCGCGCAGGCTCTCTCCGAGGCGACCGCGGACGTTCCCCGCTGATGGCACAGCCAGCTACCTGGGACCACCCCGAGCCCCTGGCCGTCGAGTCCGCGCCCGTTCCCGAGTACGGTTCCGGCTCCCTCGCCGACCTGCTGCCCACGCTGGCCGCGGGCATGGGCGTACCCGGTACGACCGCGGCGATCCCGGAGCTGACCCCGGCCGACCGCAACTGCGTCTTCCTGATCGACGGCCTCGGCTGGGAGCAGATCAAGGACCACGCCGACGAGGCGCCGTACCTGCACGCACTCCTCGGCAGCTCGCGCGGCGGCACCGGACGTCCGCTCACCGCCGGCTACCCGGCGACCACCGCGACCTCCCTCGCCTCCGTCGGCACCGGCCTGCCGCCCGGCGCCCACGGCCTGCCCGGCTACACCGTGCGCAACCCGGACACCGGCGCGCTGATGAACCAGCTCCGCTGGCAGCCGTGGACCAAGCCGGGGGTCTGGCAGCCGTACCCCACGATCTTCCAACTGGCCCAGGACGCGGGCGTGCACGCCGCGCAGGTCTCCTCGCCCACGTTCCAGAACACCCCGCTGACGAAGGTCGCGCTCAGCGGCGGCACGTTCCACGGGCGGCTCACCGGCGAGGAGCGCATGGACCTCGCGGCCGAGCAACTGGCCGCCGGGGACCGCTCGTTGGTGTACACGTACTACGCCGAACTCGACGGCGCCGGCCACCGCCACGGCGTCGCCTCCGACACCTGGCGCGGTCAACTCATGTACGTCGACCGGCTCGTCCAGCGCCTCGCCGAGCAACTCCCGCCGCGCAGCGCGCTGTACGTCACCGCCGACCACGGCATGATCGACGTGCCCTTCGACGAGGACCACCGCATCGACTTCGACGCGGACTGGGAACTGCGCGCCGGCGTCGCCCTCCTCGGCGGCGAGGGCCGCGCCCGCCATGTCTACGCGGTACGGGGCGCCGAGAACGACGTGCTGACCTGCTGGCGCGAGGTCCTCGGCGAGCAGTTCTGGATCGCCTCACGGGACGAGGCGATCGCGGCCGGCTGGTTCGGCCCGCACATCGACGAGCGCGTCCACGACCGCCTCGGCGACGTGATCGCGGCGGCCCGGGACGACGTCCTGATCATCGCGTCCGAGCGCGAGCCGAAGGAGTCGGCGATGGTCGGCAACCACGGCTCGATGACCCCTGCCGAGCAGCTCGTCCCCCTGCTCGAAGTACGCTCCTGAAGTCCCACCGTCCTCCGTCTTGCCGAAAGGTGCTCAACTCCCCATGCCCGAGCTGGTGTTCTTCTCCGGAACGATGGACTGCGGGAAGTCGACCCTGGCGCTCCAGATCGAGCACAACCGCTCGGCGCGCGGCCTGGCGGGGATGATCTTCACACGCGACGACCGCGCGGGCGAGGGAAAGCTTTCCTCACGCCTCGGCCTGGTCACCGACGCGGTGGAGGTCGAGGACGAGCAGGACCTCTACGCGTACGTCGTCGACCACCTCTCCCAGGGCGGTCGCGCGGACTACGTCATCGCCGACGAGGCACAGTTCCTGGCGCCGGTGCAGATCGACCAACTCGCGCGCGTGGTCGACGACCTGAGCCTCGACGTCTACGCCTTCGGAATCACCACCGACTTCCGCTCCAAGCTCTTCCCCGGCTCCCAACGCCTGGTCGAACTCGCCGACCGCGTGGAGGTCCTCCAGGTCGAGGCCCTCTGCTGGTGCGGCGCCCGCGCCACCCACAACGCCCGCACGATAGGCGGCGAGATGGTCGTCGAGGGCGCGCAAGTCGTCGTAGGCGACGTCAACCAGGCGGAAGCGGTCGGTTACGAGGTCCTGTGCCGCCGCCATCACCGCCGCCGGATGACGGCGGCTACGGCGCGGGCGGCGGCGCTGTCACCGGATGTGCTGCCGATGACGTCGGCGTAGCGCTCAGGGCACCTGCCATTCGCCGACGTCGTCGGAGAACCCGCTGTCCATGGCGAACTGGACGCCGACGATGCGTGATGCCCTCGGCACCTCGAACGTGATGAAGCCGAGGGCCGTCTTCCCGGGGCTGATCGTGACGCTGCCCGGGAACGACGGACCGGCCGTGGAATCGTTGAACGATTCCGAGAACCGCTGCCCGTCCTTGTCGATCACGGTCGCCCCGTTGGACGGCGAGTCCTTGTAGACGACGGTTCCCGTGTTCTTGAGCTTGAACTGCACCGCCACGAAACGGTTTCCCGCGGACGGGGTCTCGTACTGCCCGGCACGGGCCGGATCGACGACCTTCACGACGGTCACGTCGAGCTTCTCACCGGATTTGATACCGGTGAGGCCCAACGTGTCGCCCACCTTGCTGCCGGACATCGGCGCCAGAGCCAGCGCCGGAACTGCCAGCAGACAAGTCAACAGCGGTGCTGTACGACGACGCATCGCTCCTCCAGGTGTGCGGAGCGGCTGATGACCCCCATGATCCGCCCGCACCGCACCCGAAGCGACCCGAAGGACTACCGCGGTCCCTCGATCACCGAGAACATCGCGCCCTCGGGGTCCGCGACCGTCGCCACGCGGCCGTGGGGGCTGTCGTGGGGTGGTGTGAGGATGTGCCCGCCGAGGTCCGTGACGCGGCGTAGGGCCTCGTCCGTGTCGGCCACCTCGAAGTACGTCATCCAGTGCGGGCCCCGGTCGCGGGGCAGGGCCGTGCCGACGCCGTGGATGCCGGCGACCGGGTGGCCGTCCAGGTGCAGGGTGACGTAGTCGAGGTCGGCGGAGGCCACCGGTACTTCCTCGTAGCCGAACACCGCCTCGTAGAACTTGGCGACGCTCGCGGTCTCGGAGGTCAGCAGTTCGTTCCAGGCGGGTGTGCCGGGGACGCCGGTGAGGATCGTGCCGAGGTGGTCGGAGGCCTGCCAGATGCCGAAGACCGCCCCCGACGGGTCCGAGCCGATCGCGAGCCGGCCGGCCTCGGCCGCGTCCAGGGGGCCCACCCCGACCGTCCCGCCACACATTCGTACCGTCTCGGCCGTCTGGTCGACGTCGTCCGAGGCGAGATACGGCGTCCACGCGATGGGCAGATGCCGGTCCGGAGGCAGTTGCCCGATGCCGGCCACCTCCTGCCCGTCCAGCAGGGCCCGCGCGTAGGGGCCGAGCTGCTGGGGACCGGGTTGGAATTCCCAACCGAACAGCTCTCCGTAGAACTCCTGAGTCGTGGCCATCCCGTGCACCATCAGACTCACCCAGCAGGGCGAGCCCTGCGTACGCCGAGTGTGCGTGTCGCCGTTCAGGCCGGCCGACCCCCGTGCCTCGGTCATCGTCACCTTCTCCTAGGCCCCTCGCGGTGGCCGTATCGCTTCCGCAGTGCGGATCCGCGTGCCGCAGCCGCGTGCACGCCCCGTGCCGATGCTCGCACCCCCCGTGACGCACCGCGTCCCGGCCGCGCCGTCGACGGGCGGCTCACCTGGGGAGGATGACCGATCTGCGGCCACTCGTCCGTTTCCGGATGATTGCCGAGGGGTGTCCATCAGCTGTACAGCATGTGCTCGTTCCCGTACGCCTCGTGATCGAGACTGTCCGGCCGAGCAGAGTAGTCGGACCTGGACGCCACGGCCACCCCTTGCGCGAGGATGGTGGCCATGAACGCCATCATCTCCGCATCCGAACTGGCGAGCGATCTCGCCGGGACGAACCCGCCGGTCCTGCTCGACGTCCGCTGGCAGCTCGGCGTCGCGAAGGCCGCAGGTGAGCCGCCCTTCGACGGCCACGTCGAGTACGCGGCCGGGCACATCCCAAGTGCCGTCTACGTAGACCTCGATCAGGAACTCGCCTCGGCCGCCGGCGCCCACGGCCGCCACCCCCTGCCGGACACCGCGCGCTTCGGCGCCGCGATGCGCCACGCGGGCGTGTCGGCCGACCGGCCGGTCGTTGTGTACGACGGCGGCCAGGGCTGGGCGGCGGCGCGCGCGTGGTGGCTGCTGCGCTGGACGGGTCACCCGGACGTGCGGGTCCTCGACGGCGGCCTTCCCTCCTGGGAGGGGTCTCTGGAGACGGCCGCACCGACGCCGACCGAGGGCGACTTCACCCCGGAACCGGGCGCCGTGGAACTCCTCGACGCCGACGGAGCCGCCGCCCTCGCCCGCACCGGCATCCTGTTCGACGCCCGCGCGGGGGAGCGTTACCGGGGTGAGGTGGAACCGATCGACCGCGTCGGCGGCCACATCCCGGGCGCCCTGTCCGCCCCGACCAACGAGAACGTGGGCCCGGACGGCCGCTTCCTCCCGCCGGAGCGACTGGCCGCCCGCTTCAAGTCCCTTGGCGTTACGGAGGGTTCGGGCGTCGGCGTGTACTGCGGCTCCGGCGTCTCGGGCGCCCACGAGGTACTGGCCCTGGCGGTCGCCGGGATTCCGGCCGCGCTCTACGTGGGCTCCTGGTCGGAGTGGTCCGCGGACCCGGAGCGGCCGGTGGCCGTGGGCCCGGACCCCCAGTAGTACCCGTACACCCGTAGTAGCCGTATCCCGTACGACGACGGAGGCCCGCAGCCGAACCGGCTGCGGGCCTCCGTACGAGCAACTGTCCTGCTACTCCTGCTTCTTCCTGCGCGTCCCGAAGACGATCTCGTCCCAGCTCGGAACGGCCGCTCTACGACCCGGACGGACGCCGTCCGCCTCGGCCTGGCGGTCGGTGGAGCCGATGAGCCGGTCGCGATGGGCCCCTACGGAGCGGGGCATCAGGACATCCGCGTACGCCGAACCGGCCGAGGCCGCGGGAGCCGGGGGCTCCTCCTCTTCCGGTTCCGCCGCGGGCTCCTCCGGGGGATCCGAGGGGCGCTCGGGGACCACCATGTCGCCGCGGAAGCTCGGTACCGCCTCCAGGAGGCTGGTCAGCGAGTCGCGCTCGCTCTCCTCGACCGGCTCGGGCGACGGCAGCGCGGGACGCTCCGGGCGCTCCAGGGCACGGTCCAGCGGCCGGTCCCGGGGCAGCCGGGCGATCCGCGGCACGAACGGGAAGCTGGGCTCGGGTGTGACGGAGAGGTCGTCGGACTCGCCGATCAGCGAGCGCGCCTCGTCGTCGACGGCCTGGACGAGCCGCCGGGGCGGGTCGTACGTCCAGCTCGCCGAGTGCGGTTCGCCCGCGACGACGTAGACGAGCAGGACTTCCCAGGTGCCGTCGTCGCGGCGCCAGGAGTCCCACTGGACGGTCTCCTTGTCGGCGCCGCGCAGCGTGAGACGTTCCTGGACGGCCTCGCCGAGCTGGGGTCCCGCGTTCTCGCCGGGGCGGCGGACAGGGGTCTTCCGGGCGCGCTCGGCCATGAAGGCGCGCTCCGCGAGGACGGGACCCTCGAAGCGCCGCACTCGGTCGACGGGGATACCGGCTAGTTGGGCGACTTCCTCCGCGGAGGCGCCGGCACGTATACGTGCCTGAATGTCTCGGGGGCGGAGATGGCTCTCCACCTCGATCTCGATCTGGCCGAGGCGGGGACGGTCGCCGCGTACAGCGGCGCGCAGACGCTCGTCAATCGGAAGCGTGTACTCCGTGCTGTCCGCAGCCTTCAGCACCAGCCGTGTGCCGTCGTTAGAGACGGCCACGACACGCAGTTCGGGCATGGGGACCTCCCGGGTGGTGCCTGCCGACGTCACGTGCGTCGCTGCTTCCGCTAGTCGAGTGTGGCCTGCCCGGGTGCAGCCTGCCACAACCTTGCCGAGTTGCCCGGCGTGTCGGGCGCGGGCCCGAACTCGCCGTTATGGCACGGTTACCTATTCGCAACGCTAAGTGACAAACTACGTCACCCTGTGCAACTGGCCTCCTCTGGGCGGTCCATTGAGGCCGCGGACGCCCTGGCAGGAGACCGCACCCAGGGCTCGCAACAGTACTCCATTTGGACCACGTGCGTGGATTGGCACGCCGCCCAACTTCTTGTGGGGGGCGGGACTTGGCGGCCTGGAGCGGGGTTCGGGCGATCTTGAAAGTGGCGTACTTCACGCAATAGCCGGAAACGGAACTATTGGTTTCGACCGTACGTCCCTTTGTCGTACAGATAGTTGATCAGGTACGAGAAAGCGAGGCAAGGTCCCGGAATGCGTGCAAGGCCCGATGTCAGCAAGAAGCGGATCGATCTGAGCGTCCCTCAAGTCGCGGGCGGCGCGGTGGCGGCGGTGGTGGCCGCCAAGCTCGCCTCCTACTTCGGGGTCTACGGCACGATCCTCGGCGCCGGCGTCGTGAGCGCGATAGCCACCTCCGGAGGCTCCGTCTTCCAGCACTTCTTCAGCCGGACCGGCGCACAGCTCCGGGAAGCGACCGTCACCTCCGAGGAGGCGGCACAGACTCCCGCTCGTCCAGGGGAGTTCACGGAGGCCACGGTCTACCGCGCGCGGGTGGGCAGTTGGAGGCGCCCGCTGCTCGCCGCGGCCCTCGTCTTCGGGGTCACCATGACCGGGATCACCGTCTACGAACTGGTGTCCGGCGACAGCTTCAGCGGTGGCAAGGGGACCACGGTCAGCGCCGCCGTCACCGGCCACGACACGTCCTCGTCCCCGAAGTCCGGTGACGGCGAGCCGAGTCCGACCGATTCCCCGTCCGGCTCCTCGAACGGCCCGTCGGCCGACCCGGAGACGTCATCCGGTGCGACCGACGGTGGCGCAGAGTCCAACAGCGGCGATACGACGTCGAGTCCGACGCCGACGCCCAGTGCTTCGGACGGCGGCGGTACGCCGACCCCCACGCCGAGCGCGTCGGCTACTGACCCAGCACCCTCCGCAAGTAGTCGTTCTGGAACCGGCGATCAGGATCCAGCCGGTCCCGAAGCGCCGTGAACTCGCCGAAGCGCGGGTACACCCCGGCGAAGTACTCGGCGTCCCGGGTGTTCACCTTGCCCCAGTGCGGCCGGCCCTCGTGCGCGGTGAAGATGCGCTCGGCCTCGGTGAAGTACGCCTGGTAGGGCGTGCCCCGGAACATGTGCACGGCGATGTAGGCGCTGTCCCGGCCGGAGGCGGTGGACAGGGCGATGTCGTCCGCAGGGGCGGTGCGGACCTCCACCGGATAGCTGATCCTGAAGTCCGAGTGGTCGATCATCGCCTTGAGTTCCCGCAGCGTGTCCACCAGGGCCGCGCGCGGAACGGCGTACTCCATCTCCACGAACCGCACCCGGCGGGGCGAGGTGAAGACCTTGTAGGGGATGTCCGTGTACGTCCGTGCGGACCAGGCCCGGGTGGAGATCTGAGCGATGGTCGGAACGGTCGCGGGCACCGCGCGGCCGACCATGTTGGCCACCTGCCAGAGGCCGTTGGCCACGAACTCGTCGTCGAACCAGCCCGCCAGCGGCTTCACGGGCTGCTCCGGGCCCATGCTGCGGTTGTTGCGCTTGGTGTTGGTGGACGCCGTGTGCGGGAACCAGTAGAACTCGAAGTGCTCGTTCTCGGTCCAGAGTTCGTCGAAGCGGCTGGTGACCTCGTCGAAGGGCATCGGCTCCTCGCGGGCCGTGAGCAGGAAGACGGGCTCCACGGCGAAGGTGATCGCGGTGATGACGCCCAGGGCGCCGAGGCCTATGCGGGCCGCCGCGAAGACGTCCGGATTCTCCTTCTCGGAGCAGGTCAGCACCGAACCGTCCGCCAGGACCAGTTCAAGTCCCCTGATCTGGGCCGCGATCGAGGCCGAGTCGCGGCCACTGCCGTGGGTGCCGGTGCTGGTCGCGCCCGAGACCGTCTGCTCCATGATGTCGCCCATGTTCGTGAGCGACAGACCCTCGCGCGCGAGGGCCATGTTGAGTCTCTTGAGCGGGGTGCCCGCCTCGACCGTGACCGTCAAGGCATCGCGATCAATGTTGCGGATGCCGGTCAACAGTTGAGGGCGGATCAACACACCGTCCGTGGCGGCGATCGACGTGAAGGAGTGCCCGCTGCCGACGGCCTTCACCGTCAGACCGTCCTCACCGGCCCTCCGTACGGCCGCGGCCAGTTCCTCCACGGAGGCGGGCGTGACCTCCCGCGCGGGCCGGGACGCGACCGTGCCGCCCCAGTTACGCCACGTGCCGTTCTTCGCGCTCGCTGTGGTGCTCAACGGTGCCTCCCCGACCCGGTGCCGGTCTGCTGAGCCGGCGGTACCCGAGGAAACCCACCGCGACCGCGACGGCACCGGCGACGACCGGAACCCCGTACCCCGCACGCGCGCCGGCCGCGTCGATCACCCAGCCGGCGACGGAGGAGCCGAGCGCGACCCCGACCGCCAGGCCGGTGCTCACCCAGGTCATGCCCTCGGTGAGCTTCGCGCGAGGTACGTGCTCTTCTATGAGGGACATCGTCGTGATCATCGTGGGTGCGATGGACAGGCCCGCAAGGAACAGCGCCACGGCCAGAAGCGGCAAGTTTCCGACCAGTAGGAGGGGGATCATACTCACGGCCATCGCGCATATGCCCAGCAGCCACCGACGTTCCGGGGCTCCCCGGAAGCGCATCAGCCCGAACACGACTCCCGCCGCGCAGGAGCCCGCCGCGTACAGGGCGAGCACCACACTGGCGCCGCCCTTGTGACCTTGCTCGTCGGCGAACGCCACGGTGACCACGTCGACCGCCCCGAAGATCGCCCCGGTCGCCACGAACGTGGCCACCAGCACCTGGAGACCGGCCGTTCGCAGCGCCGAACCACCGCCCTTGTCCCCACGCGCGCGTGGATGCGGCGCGGGCTCGGTGGCACGCTGCGCGGTCAGCCAGAAGACGCCGACCGCAAGGAAGCAGGCGGCGAGCAGCGGACCGGCCTCCGGGAACCACGCCGTGGACAGTCCGATGGAGATGATCGGCCCGAAGATGAAGCACACCTCGTCGACCACGGACTCCAGGGAGTACGCGGTGTGCAGTTGCGGGGTGCCCCGGTACACGGCCGCCCAGCGCGCGCGGACCATCGCCCCCAGGCTCGGCACCGATCCGATGCCGGCGGCGCACACGAACAGCACCCAGTCCGGCCACTCGAAGCGGGCGGCCAGCAGCAGCCCGGCCGCCGCGGTCAGCGCGACGAGCGTCGCCGGCCGCAGCACCCGCCGCTGCCCGTACTGGTCGACCCAGCGCGAGATCCGCGGCCCGATCGCGGCGGCGGCCAGCGCGATGGCGGCCGACAGGGCGCCCGCGAGCCCGTAGCGCCCGTTGATCTGGGAGATCATCGTGACCACGCCGATGCCCATCATCGACAGGGGCATACGGCCGAGGAACCCCGCGGCGGAGAAGCCCTTGGAGCCGGGTGCGGCGAAGAGGGCGCGATAGGGGCTGGGCACGGGGGTCTCCGGTCGGGAAGAAGCGGGGGCGGCTCGGGGGGAGCAGTCACGGCCCGGTGAGGGGCAGTGACGGCTCGGTAAGGTGCGAATGCGGCTGATACAGCTTACGAGCAGGTCGGCCCCGATGCACCCGCCAGTGAGGCGCCTGGATCTCTGCCCCGATCCGCAAGAGGATCTCCGTCCCGACCCCCGTCCGGCACCCCGCCGTTTCCCGGCTGTCAGTGGCGGGTGGCAGGATCGGAGGCATGCCAGACGTGCTCGATGCCACCCCCTACGACGCCCTCCTCCTGCTCTCGTTCGGCGGCCCCGAAGGCCCGGACGACGTGGTTCCGTTCCTGGAGAACGTGACGCGTGGGCGCGGCATCCCCAAGGAACGCCTCAAGGAAGTGGGGCAGCACTACTTCCTGTTCGGCGGGGTCAGCCCGATCAACGACCAGAACCGCGCCCTCCTGGACGCCCTCCGCAAGGACTTCGCGGACCACGGCCTGGACCTGCCGGTCTACTGGGGCAACCGCAACTGGGCCCCGTACCTCACGGACACCCTGCGCGAGATGGTCGCCGACGGCCGCCGCCGCATCCTGGTCCTCGCCACCAGCGCGTACGCCTCGTACTCGGGCTGCCGCCAGTACCGCGAGAACCTCGCGGACTCCCTGGCCGCCTTGGAGGCCGAGGGGCTCGACCTCCCGAAGGTCGACAAGCTGCGCCACTACTTCAACCACCCCGGCTTCCTGGAACCGATGATCGACGGGGTGCTCGATTCCCTCGTCGACCTCCCCGAGGACGTCCGGGACGGCGCGCACCTCGCCTTCTCGACCCACTCCATCCCGACCGCCGCGGCGGACAGCTCCGGCCCGGTCGAGGACCACGGGGACGGCGGGGCGTACGTCGAGGAGCACCTGGACGTCGCCCGGCTGATCGCCGACGCCGTCCGCGAGCGTACCGGCGTCGACCACCCCTGGCAGCTCGTCTACCAGTCCCGCTCCGGAGCCCCGCAGATCCCGTGGCTGGAGCCCGACATCTGCGACCACCTGGAGGAGCGCCACGCGGCCGGCGTCCCCGCGGTCGTCATGGCACCCATCGGCTTCGTCTCCGACCACATGGAGGTCCTCTACGACCTCGACACAGAGGCCATGGCCAAGGCCGCCGAACTGGGCCTGCCCGTACGCCGGTCGGCCACCGTGGGCGCCGACCCGCGCTTCGCCGCCGCGATCCGCGAGCTGGTCCTGGAGCGCGCCGCCGTCGAGAGCGGGCACCAGGTCACGCCCTGCGCCCTGGGCGCGCTCGGCGCCGGCCACAACCTCTGCCCGGTGGGCTGCTGCCCGGCCCGCGCCCCCCGCCCCGCCGCCGCGGGCGCCGACAGCCCCTACGCCTGAGGAGCGCCGTGACCGACCCCCTGCACCAGGAACTGCTCGCACTCGCCCAGGAAGCCGCCTACAAGGCCGGCGCCCTGCTGCGGGACGGACGCCCGGCCGACCTCGCGGTCGCCGCCACCAAGTCCAGCCCGATCGACGTCGTCACCGAGATGGACATCGCGGCCGAGAAGCTGATCACCGACCTGATCTCCGAACAGCGCCCCGACGACGGCTTCCTGGGCGAGGAGGGCGCCTCCGTCACGGGCACCAGCGGCGTCCGCTGGGTCATCGACCCGCTCGACGGCACGGTCAACTACCTGTACGGACTGCCCACTTGGTCCGTCTCCATCGCCGCCGAGCTGCACGGCGAGACCGTCGCCGGGGTCGTCGCGGTCCCGATGCGCGGCGAGACGTTCCACGCGGTGCTCGGCGGCGGGGCGTGGGCCACGGGCGCGTGGGAGGGCGAACGCAGGCTCGCCTGCCGTCCCGCGGCACCCCTGGAGCAGGCGTTGGTCTCGACCGGCTTCAACTACGTCACCGAGGTCCGCAGCCACCAGGCCGACGTGGCGCAGAAGTTGATCCCGTTGCTGCGTGACATCCGGCGGGGCGGTTCGGCGGCGGTCGACCTGTGCGACGTGGCCGCGGGGCGCCTGGACGGTTACTACGAGCGGGGGTTGAACCCGTGGGACCTCGCGGCCGGGGACCTGATCGCCCGTGAGGCGGGCGCCCTGACCGGTGGACGCCCGGGAGAACGCCCCGCACGCGATCTGGCGATCGCGGGCACCCCAGGCGTCTTCGAGCCCCTCCAGCGCCTGTTGGAGGACTTCGGGGCGTGGCACGACTGACGTGAGTGGTCTGGGGTGCCTGGGCCGGTGCTGGGAAGCTGCTGCGTAGGTGGGCCCGTGTTGAGCAGGCACCCACGCGCGCACCTCTTTTGGTTCGGTCGCCTTCGGGGCGCTGGGAGCCGGTGTCGAGAGACCCACCGTGCTCGGCGCTGCGCGTCTCCGCGCTCCCCCAGAGGGGGGACCCCCAGCCTCTCGACACCGGCGCGCCCCTACGGCTCCCTCTCGGCCGTCCGCGTGGGGACAGTTGGACTTGGTGGGCCCTCGCCCGGGGTTGAGCTGAACGCCGTGGGTTTCAGGGGCGGAAAACGACAGAACCCCGGCGCTGGATTCGCCGGGGTTCTGTCGTCCTGCTGGCCGCACTGATCAGACGCTCGTCGCGCCGACCTCCACACCGTGGTCGGCGGCGAGGCGGCGCAGGTCGTCGAGCTCGGCCTGTTCCACCTCGACGAGGAAGTCGTCGCCCTCGTCACGAGCCCGCGTCAGGTCGGTCTCGGTCGCCCTTATGCGCTGCAGAAGTCCTGCGGTGAATGCGTCCATGCTGCGCCCCCTCGTCCTGGGTCGTGGGTCGTTTGGCACGGGGGTGTGCCGTCCGGAAGGGGCGATCACGTCTGCGGTATTGGGGTGCCCAGCGCTGCCCTGGCTGGGCGGCGACGGTGCCGGACACCCACGCCCGCTCTGCGGAAGCGGTTGGACGTACCACAAGGTGGCTTGCCACGTGCAGAGCGTGATCGCGGGGTGTAAAGCCGTCCTCCCCCCGCTCCCTTCCGTGGAAACCTCAACCCACCGAGAAAATCCCGCATTCCCGGGCCTCACACCCGACCTTCATCTCGCGCCCGGCCGCCTTACAGCCGACTTATGGCCGAAAAGGGCAGGATGGAGGTCACACAGCCACGAAGACCCTGCCCGCATGCGCCGAGGCGCGCTACGCGGGTGGACAGAGGAAGGACAAGCGACGTGCGCGTACTCGTCGTCGAGGACGAGCAACTGCTCGCCGATGCGGTGGCCACCGGACTGCGCCGGGAGGCCATGGCCGTCGACGTCGTGTACGACGGTGCGGCCGCCCTGGAGCGCATCGGCGTCAACGACTACGACGTGGTCGTCCTCGACCGCGACCTCCCGCTCGTGCACGGAGACGACGTCTGCCGCAAGATCGTCGAGCTCGGCATGCCCACCCGCGTGCTGATGCTCACCGCGTCCGGCGACGTCAGCGACCGTGTCGAGGGCCTGGAGATCGGCGCCGACGACTATCTGCCCAAGCCCTTCGCGTTCAGCGAGCTGACGGCACGCGTGCGTGCCCTCGGCCGGCGCACCAGCGTGCCGCTGCCGCCCGTCCTGGAGCGCGCCGGCATCAAGCTCGACCCGAACCGCCGCGAGGTGTTCCGCGACGGCAAGGAAGTCCAGCTCGCGCCCAAGGAGTTCGCCGTCCTGGAGGTGCTGCTGCGCAGCGAGGGTGCCGTCGTCTCCGCGGAGCAACTCCTGGAGAAGGCCTGGGACGAGAACACGGACCCGTTCACCAACGTCGTGCGCGTCACCGTGATGACCCTGCGCCGAAAGCTCGGCGAACCCCCGGTCATCGTCACCGTCCCCGGCTCCGGCTACCGGATCTGATCCACTGTGGCCACGACCCCCGCGCCTCCCCAGGCGCCCCCGAAGCCCACGTGGGACCCCAGAAGGCCCGAACCGCCGTTCCCCTGGCTGCGTCCCACCATCCGCATAAGGCTCACGCTGCTGTACGGCGGCATGTTCCTGATCGCCGGCATCCTGCTGCTGTCGATCATCTACCTGCTCGCCGCGCACGCGTTGAACGTGGGCAGCGATCTCCCGTTCAAGATCCTCGAAGGCTCGGTGAGCAGCAAGACCTGCAACTTCCCGTCGCAGCCGTCGGCGACCGAGATGAACAGCGCGATGAACGAGTGCGTCAACGAGCAGCGCCAGCACGCTCTGGACGACCTGCTCAGCCGCTCGCTGCTGGCCCTGCTCGGTCTCGCGATCATCGCCTTCGCCTTCGGGTACGCGATGGCGGGCCGGGTGCTGTCCCCGCTGGGCCGAATCACCCGGACCGCCCGCGCGGTGGCCGGCTCGGACCTGTCCCGCCGGATCGAGCTGGACGGCCCGGACGACGAACTCAAGGAACTCGCGGACACCTTCGACGAGATGCTGGACCGGCTACAGCGCGCCTTCACCGCCCAGCAGCGTTTCGTGGGGAACGCGTCGCACGAGCTGCGCACCCCGCTGGCGATCAACAGAACGCTCCTGGAAGTGCACCTGTCCGATCCCGGCGCCCCCATCGAGCTCCAGCAGCTCGGCAAGACGCTGCTGGCCACCAACGAGCGCAGCGAGCAGCTCGTGGAGGGTCTGCTGCTGCTCGCCCGCAGCGACAACCAGATCGTCGAGCGCAAGCCCGTCGACCTCGCCGAGGTCGCCGAGCAGGCCGTCGACCAGGTGCACGCGGAGGCGGTCGCCAAGGGCGTGGTCATCCGCGGCGAGCGGAAGCCCTCCGTCGTCCAGGGCAACGGCGTCCTGCTGGAGCGGATCGCCCTGAACCTGGTGCAGAACGCGGTGCGCTACAACGTGCCGGAGGACGGCTGGGTCGAGGTCACCACCGAGGTCCAGCACGGCCAGGCGGTGCTCATAGTCTCGAACACGGGTCCGGTGGTCCCGGCGTACGAGGTCGACAACCTCTTCGAACCCTTCAGGCGGCTGCGTACGGAGCGGACCGGCAGCGACAAGGGTGTGGGCCTCGGGCTGTCGATCGCGCGGTCCGTGGCGCGGGCGCACGGCGGCCATATCTCGGCCCAGCCGCGTGAGGGGGGTGGACTCGTGATGCGAGTCACCCTGCCCATCTGAGATCATGTCGCCGACACACGAGGATGTTCGCTTTGCGCGGAATTTTCTGGCCGCTTCTCCGGCAACCCCGTGTGTGATCGATCACAAGCGCGATTTTCAGGCCATCTACTCTCCGTGATCATGCACCCTGTCGGAAAGCCGGGAAAATCCGGGTTTTCGGGGGTCTTGATCACGGGAAGTACACGATGAGGTGCCTTTGAAGAGCGGCACGAGGACCGTGTACGGTCCCCTTCGCCATCCAAGCCGATCACTCTTGAGGGGTCCGGTTGGGTGTCGATTGAGTAACAGACCTTGATGTGAGGCAAAATCTCCGCCTCAGGTCGGGCACAAGTCCGGCCTCTCACGCGTTACGTGCGCTGGAGACACCGCAGACACCCAGAGGGGGAGAGCGCGACATGGCAACGGATTACGACACCCCACGCAAGACCGACGACGACGTCGACTCGGACAGCCTTGAAGAACTCAAGGCGCGTAGGAACGACAAGTCGACTTCCGCAGTGGACGTCGACGAATTCGAGGCCGCCGAGGGCCTTGAGCTGCCCGGAGCGGACCTCTCGAACGAAGAGCTGGCCGTCCGGGTGTTGCCCAAGCAGCAGGACGAGTTCACTTGCATGAGCTGCTTCCTGGTGCACCACCGCAGCCAGCTGGCCCGCGAGAAGAACGGCCAGCCGATCTGCCGCGACTGCGACTGAGGAGGGGTCGGCCGTGACTGGCTCGACCCCACCCTGGAAGCGCCGCTCCCTCAAGCCGGGAGCGGACGAAGGGCCGACAGACGGTCCTCATGGCGCGCGTGACGACGAGCGGGGCTCATCCGTACCTGGATCAGCCTCGCTCGAACCGGCGGCCGACCGGGCTGACCTCCCGGTGCCGACGGACGTTCCCGCAGCCGCCCCCGTTGCCAAGCGACGGGCGGCGGTGATCCGGGACAAGGCCAGGGAAGGCGTCCGTAAGGGCGGCAGCCGGGCCAGGGCCGGTCTGGCGTACCTCGCCGACCGGATCATCGACATAGCCCCGCGGATCCCCGTACGGGACCTTCAGGCGCTTCGGCGGCAGTTCCCGGGCCTCGGCCCCGAGCAGCTCGCCGACAAACTGGTGGCGGGCGCCGCCAACGCGACATCGACGGTCGGCGCGGGCATCGGTGCCGCGGCGATGCTGCCGGTGCCGCCAGCGATGCCCACCGAACTGGCCGCCGAGATCACCGGCGTCGCCGCGATCGAGCTGAAGCTCATCGCCGAGCTCTACGAGGTCTACGGCGCCCGTCCGCCCGGCGACCTCCGGCAGCGCAGCACCACGTATCTGAACTCCTGGTCCGGGGAGCGCGGTATCGACGTGACCAAACCGTCGACCATGAGTGCCGCGCTGAACGGGCACATGAAGCGCGAGCTGCGCCAGCAGATCATGAAACGCATGGTCCGCGACCTGCCGAACCTGATGCCCTTCATGGTCGGCGCCGCCGTCGGAGCGGTCATGAACCGCCGGGACACCAGGAAACTCGCCGAGCGCATCCGCAAGGACCTGCGCAAGGCCCAGGTCCCGTGGGACGCGCTGCCCGAACTGCCGCCCCTGGAGACCCCGCCGGACCCGCTCCGGATGGGTGAGATCCCGAAGGAACTCGGTCGTTGAACGGGCCCTAGACGGCTGCCGCGCGGGCCGTCTTCAGCGCCTCCGCCAGCCGCTCCGGCTCGCGGGTGGACAGATACAGGTACGGCGTCGGGTCGTCCGGGTCGGTGACCTCGACGCGCAGTGCCCTCGGGATGTACGAGCGCAGCAGCAGGAAGGCGCGGGTGTCGGCCTTGTAGGTGCGCCAGGCGCGGGCCTCCTCCGGGTCCAGGATCTCCGCCTCGCCCAGGGCCGTCACCGGGATCTTCGCCTCGCCGGCGATCAGCTGGTCGCCCACGATCCGGATCCGGAGCGAGCCGTAGGAGCTGGCCATCACGGATGCGACCGCCGTGCCGCCGACCAGGCCGCCGAGCAGCGGCAGGGTGCCGAAGGGCAGCAGGATCAGGGCGAAGGAGACGCCGACCAGGAACGAGATGAACCACCACGAACGGGGGGCGGTGAGGCGCTCGTCGTAGGGGGAGGCGGAAAGCTGCATGGAGCCAAGCTTGGCACGGTGTCGGGAACCCACCGACGCGCGGGTAAGGTCTGCGGCTGTGAGTGGTACTTCTCCAGCTCTTAAGCCTCCGTCCGACGCCGTGAAACCGGTGCGGCACCCTGACGCGCCCGCGCCGGGCGAGCTGCTCGGTGCGCACTACGAACAGTGTTTCGGGTGTGGCGGCGACCAGCCGCACGGGCTGCACCTGGAGGCGCGGGCCGGTGAGGGCGTGACCATCACCGCCGAGTTCACCGTGCGGGCCGCCCACCAGGGCGCCCCGGGCCTCGCGCACGGCGGCGTGCTCGCCAGCGCGCTGGACGAGACCCTCGGCTCGCTGAACTGGCTGCTGCGGACGATCGCGGTGACCGGCCGCCTGGAGACCGACTTCGTCCGGCCGGTGCCCGTGGACACCGTGCTGTACCTGGAGGCCGAGGTGACGGCCGTGGCCGGCCGGAAGATCTACTCGACCGCCACCGGACGCATCGGCGGCCCCGACGGGCCCGTCGCGGTGCGCGCCGACGCCCTCTTCGTCGAGGTGAAGGTCGACCACTTCATCGACAACGGTCGCCCGCAGGAGATCCGGGCCGCCATGGACGACCCGGACCAGGTCCGGCGTACCCGTGCCTTCGAGGTGAACCCGTGAGCCGTGACCCGCTGGACGTGTCGATCCGCCGCGTCGACCCGGACGTACCGCTTCCGTCGTACGAGCATCCCGGTGACGCGGGAGCCGATCTGCGGACCACCGAGAGCCGGGAACTGAAGCCGGGTGAACGGGCCGTACTGCCCACGGGGGTGTCTATCGCTCTCCCGGAGGGGTACGCGGCCTTCGTACACCCTCGTTCGGGGCTCGCCGCCCGCTGCGGTGTTGCCCTGGTGAATGCCCCGGGGACGGTTGATGCCGGGTACCGTGGGGAGATCAAGGTGATCGTGGTGAATCTCGACCCGTACGAGTCGGTTCGGTTCGAGCGCTTCGACCGGATCGCCCAGCTTGTCGTCCAGCAGGTCGAGAGGGTCCGCTTCCAGGAGGTCGCGGAGCTTCCCGAATCGGCGCGGGCCGAGGGGGGCTTCGGGTCCACCGGCGGTCACGCCGCCGTGGGCGGCACCACGGGTGGGAATCGATACGCTTCGGTCGTATCCGACCGGGAAGGACAGTGACGTGTTCGGACGTCGCAAGAAGGGCACTGCCGCCGAGGACGCGGCGAGCGAGGCCGAGCAGGTCGTCGACAATGTCGACACTGAGGCGGACGGATCGGTCGAGCGCGTGAAGCTCGAACCGGAGCCCCGCCCCGACGGACCCTGGGACGACTCGGAGATCGGCGACCCCGCCGAGGGCCGGGTGGACCTGGGCGGTCTGTTCGTGCCGGGAGTCGACGGCATGGAGTTGCGGGTCGAGGTCGCGGGTGACGCGATCGTCGCCGCCACCGTGGTCCTCAAGGACAGTGCCGTCCAGTTGCAGGCCTTCGCCGCTCCCAAGCGCGAGGGCATCTGGGGTGAGGTACGCGAGGAGATCGCCAGCGGCATCACCCAGCAGGGCGGCATCGTCGACGAGGTCGAGGGGCCGCTGGGCTGGGAGCTGCGCGCGCAGGTTCCGGTGCAACTGCCGGACGGCACGGGCGGTTTCCAGGTCGTGCGGTTCGTCGGCGTGGACGGTTCGCGTTGGTTCCTGCGCGGGGTGATCTCCGGGCAGGGCGCGGTGCAGCCGCAGGCCGCCGGGCTGCTCGAACAGATCTTCCGGGACACGGTCGTCGTGCGCGGCGAGGGCCCGATGGCGCCCCGCGACCCGATCGTCCTGAAGCTGCCGAACGACGCCCAGATGGTTCCCGAGGGCGTCCAGCAGGAGGAGGCGGGTTCCCGCTTCTCCGGCGGCATGGGCCAGTTGCAGCGCGGACCGGAGATCACCGAGGTCCGCTGAGCGCTCCGCTGCGAGGGCCGGGTCGCGCCGTCCGTCGTCCGCGGCGCCGTCGTGGCTGGTCGCGCAGTTCCCCGCGCCCCTTCGGAGCGCGGTCGAACCGTGGCCGACTTCGCCGGACCCGCCTGATGGAACGAATAGCGGCGAAAGGGCCGTATCCCTCCGGGGGTGCGGCCCTTCGGCATGCGCGGACCCTTGACGGCGGATTGGTCCGTACCTATGGTCTCGGCTCAACGCCCAAGTTCATGAGGGTGCTCTGTGTTCACATACGAGAACGGAGTCACCGTGCGCCGCGCTGCCCTGCTCTCCGTCGTCACCGCCCTGGTCCTGGGCTTCTTCGCCCAGCCAGGCACCGCCGCCCAGGCCGCCCCCGCCACCTTCGTCCACCCCGGAGTCGACGTCTCCCGGAGCCAGTTGGACTTCGCCCGCACCGAGGTCCTCGCCGGCGCCCAGCCCTGGAAGGGCGCCTACGACCAGATGATGGCCAGCTCCTACGCCAGCCTGAGTCGCACCCCGAAGCCCAGAGCCGTCGTCGAGTGCGGCTCGTACTCCAACCCCAACTACGGCTGCACCGACGAGCGCGAGGACGCGATCGCGGCCTACACCGACGCGCTCGCCTGGTACATCACCAAGGACGCGCGCTACGCCCAGAAGGCCATCGAGATCATGGACGCCTGGTCGGCCACGATCACCAGCCACACCAACAGCAACGCGCCCCTACAGACCGGCTGGGCCGGCTCCTCCTGGCCCAAGGCCGCCGAGATCATCAAGTACACGTACACCGGAACGTGGACCAACTCGGCCCGCTTCTCGACCATGCTCCGCAACGTGTACCTGCCCGAGATCATCAACGGCTCCAATTCCAACGGGAACTGGGAGCTGACGATGATGGACGCCGCCGTCGGCATCTCCGTCTTCCTGGAGGACAAGACGTCGTACGACAAGGCCATGGCGCTCTTCCGGACGCGGACGGCCGCGTACATCTACCTCGCCTCGGACGGTTCCGTACCGAAGACCGTGCCGAGCCAGAACCTCAACACCACGGCGAAGATCGTCAGTTACTGGCAGGGTCAGTCGACCTTCGTCACCGGGCTCACCCAGGAGACGTGCCGCGACTTCACGCACACCGGGTACGGCCTCTCCTCGATCTCGCACGTCGCCGAGACCAGCCGGATCCAGGGCACCGACCTCTACGGCACCGACGTGGGGGAGCGGCTGCGGCAGGCGCTCGGGTTCCAGGCCAAGTACCAGCTCGGCACGGCCGTCCCGAGCTGGCTCTGCGGCGGCTCGCTGACCCTCGGGCTCGGACCGGTCACCGAGGTCGGCTACAACGCCCTGCACAACCGCCTGGGCATCGCCATGACCAACACCCAGACGCTCACCCTGAACAACCGCCCGGCCGGCAGCAACAACCTCTTCGTGGCCTGGGAGACCCTGACCCACGGCGACAACCCCAACTGAACATCCTGAACAGCGCCGGACCCTGATGCCCGTACGGTGCCGTACGGGCATCAGGGATGCGTCAAAGACGTCCCCTGCCGCACTCCCCACCCCATTTGTCGGACTTATTGGCCGTAAAGTCGACGCTGCGTACAGAGCTGTGACGGGAAGACAATGGGGCCATGGGACGCGGCAAGCTTCGGATCTACCTCGGTGCGGCACCGGGCGTCGGCAAGACGTACGCCATGCTGTCCGAGGCCCACCGCAGGGTGGAGCGGGGCACGGACTGCGTGGTCGCCTTCGTGGAGCACCACGGGAGGGCCCGCACCGAGGTGATGCTGCACGGCCTGGAGCAGGTCCCGCGCGCGGAGCTGGCCTACCGGGGGACCGTCTTCACCGAGATGGACGTCGACGCGGTGCTGCGCCGGGCCCCCGCCGTCGCCCTGGTGGACGAACTCGCCCACACCAACATCCCGGGCTCCCGCAACACCAAGCGCTGGCAGGACATCGAGGAGCTGCTCGCGGCCGGCATCGACGTGGTGTCCACCGTCAACATCCAGCACCTGGAGTCCCTCGGCGATGTCGTCGAGTCGATCACCGGGGTCCGGCAGCAGGAGACCGTGCCGGACGAGGTCGTCCGCCGGGCCGACCAGATCGAGCTCGTCGACATGTCGCCCCAGGCGCTCCGCCGCCGCATGGCGCACGGCAACATCTACAAGCCCGACAAGGTCGACGCGGCCCTCTCGAACTACTTCCGGCCCGGAAACCTCACCGCCCTGCGGGAGTTGGCGCTGCTGTGGGTGGCCGACCGGGTCGACGAGTACCTCCAGGAGTACCGCAGTGAGCACCAGGTGTCGGCGATCTGGGGTTCCCGTGAGCGGATCGTCGTAGGGCTGACCGGCGGTCCCGAAGGGCGGACGCTGATACGGCGGGCCGCGCGGCTCGCCGAGAAGGGGGCCGGCGGTGAGGTGCTGGCCGTCTACATCTCGCGCAGCGACGGGCTGACCTCGGCCTCACCGAAGGAACTCGCCCTCCAGCGCACCCTGGCCGAGGACTTGGGCGGCACCTTCCACCACGTCGTCGGCGACGACATCCCGGCCGCGCTGCTCGACTTCGCGCGCGGGGTGAACGCCACGCAGATCGTCCTCGGCTCCTCGCGCCGCAAGACCTGGCAGTACGTCTTCGGGCCGGGCGTCGGTGCCACGGTCGCCCGCGAGTCGGGGCCCGACCTGGACGTCCACATCGTCACGCACGAGGAGGTCGCCAAGGGGCGCGGGCTGCCCGTGTCCCGGGGCGCGCGGCTCGGGCGGGCCCGGATCGTCTCGGGGTGGCTGGTCGGGGTGGTCGGGCCGGTGGGGCTCGCGCTGCTGCTGAACGCCGTGCATCTCGGGCTCGCCAACGACATGCTGCTGTTCCTGTCGCTGACGGTGGCGGCGGCGCTGCTCGGCGGGCTGGTGCCGGCGCTGGTCTCGGCGGCCGTCGGATCGTTCCTGCTGAACTACTTCTACACGCCTCCGCTGCACCGGCTGACGATCGCCGATCCCAAGAACATCGTCGCCATCGCGATCTTCGTAGGGGTCGCCGTGTCGGTCGCCTCCGTGGTCGACCTCGCCGCGAGACGCACCCAGCAGGCCGCCAGACTGCGTGCCGAGTCCGAGATCCTGTCCTTCCTCGCGGGCAGCGTGCTGCGCGGCGAGACCAGCCTTGAGGCGCTCCTGGAGCGGGTCCGGGAGACCTTCGGCATGGAGTCCGTCGCCCTGCTGGAGCGCAAGAGCGACGTCGACCCCTGGACCTGCGCCGGACGCGTGGGTGTGGGGGCGCCGCTGGAGCGGCCCGAGGACGGTGATGTGGACATGCCGGTCGGCGACCACATGGCCCTCGCGCTGACCGGCCGCGTGCTGCCCGCCTCCGACCGTCGGGTCCTCGCCGCCTTCGCCGCGCAGGCCGCCGTCGTACTGGACCGCAGGCGCCTACGGGAGGAGGCCGACCAGGCCCGTGCGCTCGCCGAGGGCAATCGGATCCGTACGGCCCTCCTGGCGGCCGTGAGCCACGATCTGCGGACCCCGCTGGCCGGCATCAAGGCGGCCGTGTCGAGTCTGCGGTCCGACGACGTGGCGTGGTCCGAGGAGGACCAGGCCGAGCTGCTGGAGGGCATCGAGGACGGTGCCGACCGGCTCGACCACCTCGTGGGCAACCTGCTCGACATGTCCCGCCTCCAGACCGGTACGGTCACGCCGATCATCCGCGAGATCGACCTCGACGAGGTGGTGCCGATGGCGCTCGGCGGGGTCCCCGAAGGCAGCGCCGAACTCGACATCCCGGAGACGCTGCCCATGGTGGCCGTCGACCCCGGGCTCCTGGAGCGCGCGGTGGCCAACCTGGTCGAGAACGCGGTCAAGTACAGCCCGCCCGGCGAAACCGTCCTGGTGTCCGCCAGCGCCATGGCCGACCGCGTCGAGGTACGGGTGGTCGACCGGGGCCCCGGAGTCCCGGACGAGGCCAAGGACCGCATTTTCGAGCCCTTCCAGCGCTACGGCGACGCCCCGCGCGGCGCCGGAGTCGGACTCGGGCTCGCCGTGGCGCGTGGCTTCACCGAGGCCATGAACGGCACCCTGAACGCCGAGGACACGCCAGGCGGCGGCCTCACCATGGTGCTCACGCTCCGCGCGGCGGACGGCACCGTAGAAGACGCGCGTGACGTGTTTGACGTACAACCGGAAAGGCAGGCCTCATGACCAGGGTCCTCGTGGTCGAGGATGAGCCGCAGATCGTGCGCGCCCTCGTGATCAACCTCAAGGCGCGGAAGTACGAGGTCGACGCGGCCGCCGACGGCAAGAGCGCACTGGAGCTCGCGGCCTCCCGCCACCCCGACGTGGTCGTCCTGGACCTGGGCCTGCCCGACATGGACGGCGTCGAGGTGATCCGGGGGCTGCGCGGCTGGACCCGGGTGCCGATCCTGGTGCTGTCCGCGCGGCACTCCTCCGACGAGAAGGTCGAGGCGCTGGACGCGGGCGCCGACGACTACGTCACCAAGCCGTTCGGCATGGACGAGCTGCTGGCCCGGCTGCGGGCCGCCGTGCGCCGGGCCGAGCCCACCGGGGGCGGCGAGGACGACGTCCTGGTCGAGACCGAGGAGTTCACCGTCGACCTGGCCGCCAAGAAGGTCCACCGGGACGGGCGGGACGTACGGCTCACCCCCACGGAGTGGCATCTGCTGGAGGTGCTCGTGCGCAACACCGGGCGGCTCGTCAGCCAGAAGCAGCTGCTCCAGGAGGTGTGGGGGCCGTCGTACGGGACCGAGACGAACTATCTGCGCGTGTACATGGCACAGCTGCGGCGCAAGCTGGAGGCGGACCCCGCGCATCCCAAGCACTTCATCACGGAGCCCGGCATGGGCTACCGGTTCGAGCGCTGAGGCCGTGGGTACGTTGCTGTCAGTGGACCCCGGTACGCTTCAGATATGAGCGCTGTCCCTCGTTCCGAAAAGCCGGCCGGACGGTTCCGGCGCATGCTCGACCGGCTCTCCACCTCGCAGGAGGAGCTGGAGTCGGAGGAGCTGCGTGAGGACGCCGAGACAGAGGGCTGTGTCCGGATCGGCGACTGCCACGACCGACAGATCGTGACGGTTACTGGTACCTTGCGCACGGTCACGCTGCGCCCCCGGGCGGGAGTTCCGGCCCTGGAGGCCGAGCTGTTCGACGGTTCGGCCGCCCTGGACGTGGTGTGGCTCGGCAGGCGCTCCATCGTGGGGATAGAACCGGGGCGCAAGCTGATCGCGTCCGGCCGGATCTCGATGAGCAGAGGCCGCCGGGTGCTCTTCAACCCCAAATACGAACTGAGACCCCTCGGACGGGAGTAGCCGGTGACGTCGCTCGACAAGCCGACCGCGGACACCGTGGACGCCGACGACAGCGAGCAGGATGTCCGGGCGGTGACCGAGGCGGCCCTCTTCGAGGCGTTCGGCGGACTGCGCGGCATGATCGAAACGGTCCTGCCCGGCCTGCTCTTCGTCAGCATCTTCACCGTCAACAAGAACCTGCACTGGTCGGCGATCGCCGCGCTGGCCGTCGCGCTGGCCCTGGTCGTGGTCCGGCTGGTGAGCCGGGACACCGTCAAGCACGCCTTCAGCGGTGTCTTCGGCGTCGCCTTCGGTGTCGTCTTCGCGATGATGACGGGCAACGCCAAGAACTTCTACCTTCCCGGCATGCTCTACACGCTGGGCCTCGCGCTCGCGTACATCATCACGACGCTCGCGGGCGTCCCGCTGATCGGCCTGATCCTCGGTCCGGTCTTCAAGGAGAACCTCTCCTGGCGGACCCGCAACCCCGGCCGCAAGAAGGCCTACGCGAAGGCCAGTTGGGCCTGGGGTCTGATCCTGCTCGCCAAGTGCGCGATCCTCTTCCCGCTCTACTGGTGGGCCAACACCGCCCAACTCGGCTGGGTCCTGGTCGCGTTGAAGATCCCGCCCTTCCTCCTCGCCGTCTGGCTCACCTGGGTCTTCCTCGCGAAGGCGCCCGCGCCGATCGACGTGTTCGCGGAGATGGAGGCGGAGGAGCAGGCCGAGAAGGACCGCAAGGCCGCGGCCGAGGCCGCAGGCGAGACAGAGGACGCCACGTCGGGACGTCACCGGCGCGACGCATAACCTTCCCGATACTCCGCTACGACGAAGAGGGCGCCCTGAGATCTCAGGGCGCCCTCTTCGTCGTAGACGTCAGACGAATCAGCTCGCCGCATCGTCCCGGCGTACCGACAACAGGTCCTCCAGCTGCTCCTCGCGTGCCTGAGCCGCCACGAACAGCAGCTCGTCGCCCGCCTCCAGCGAGTCCTCGCGGGACGGGGTCAGGACGCGGGTGCCGCGGATGATCGTGACCAGGGACGTGTCCTCGGGCCATTCCACGTCGCCGACCTGGGTGCCCGCGAGGGCGGACTCCTCGGGGAGGGTGAGTTCGACGAGGTTGGCGTCGCCGTGGCTGAAGCGGAGGAGGCGGACGAGGTCGCCCACCGACACCGCCTCCTCGACCAGGGCCGACATCAGGCGGGGGGTGGAGACGGCCACGTCGACGCCCCAGGACTCGTTGAAGAGCCATTCGTTCTTGGGGTTGTTGACGCGGGCGACGACGCGCGGGACGCCGTACTCCGTCTTCGCGAGGAGGGAGACGACGAGGTTGACCTTGTCGTCACCGGTCGCGGCGATCACGACGTTGCAGCGCTGGAGCGCCGCCTCGTCCAGGGACGTGATCTCGCAGGCGTCGGCCAGCAGCCACTCCGCCTGGGGGACCCGCTCGACCGAGATCGCGGTCGGGGCCTTGTCGATGAGAAGGATCTCGTGACCGTTCTCCAGAAGCTCTCCGGCGATCGAACGTCCGACCGCGCCGGCTCCGGCAATGGCGACCCTCATCAGTGACCGCCCTCCTCTTCGGGACCCTTGGCGAACGCCGCCTCGACCTTGTCGATCTCGTCCGTACGCATCATCACGTGCACGAGGTCGCCTTCCTGCAACACGGTCTGCGAAGAGGGCAGCATGGCCTCGCCGAGCCGGGTGAGGAAGGCCACGCGGACGCCTGTCTCCTCCTGCAACTTGCTGATCCGCTGGCCGACCCAGGCGGCCGAGGCGTGCACCTCGGCGAGCTGCACCCCGCCGGTGGGGTCCCGCCACAGCGGCTCCGCGCCCGAGGGCAGCAGCCGGCGCAGCATCTGGTCTGCGGTCCAGCGGACCGTGGCCACGGTGGGGATGCCCAGGCGCTGGTAGACCTCGGCGCGGCGGGGGTCGTAGATACGGGCCGCGACGTTCTCCACGCCGAACATCTCGCGGGCCACGCGCGCCGAGATGATGTTCGAGTTGTCACCGCTGGAGACGGCCGCGAACGCGCCCGCCTCCTCGATGCCGGCCTCGCGCAGGGTGTCCTGGTCGAAGCCGACCCCGGTGACCCGGCGGCCGCCGAATCCGGGGCCCAGCCGACGGAAGGCGGTGGGGTCCTGGTCGATCACGGCGACCGTGTGCCCCTGTTGCTCCAGGGTCTGGGCGAGAGCGGAACCCACTCTGCCGCAGCCCATGATGACGATGTGCACGACCGTCCTTCCGGTGTCCTGAAATCAATGCTCAGCCCCATCAGGGTCTCAGACCGAGGCCAAAGTACACACGTCCGGTCCTTTGGGGGCACCCCTGTGCGTCAGCGGCGGCCGATGCTGCGCACGCTGGCCAGGGTGAGGATTCCGAGGCCGACGAGGGCGGCCAGGCCGCCGATCAGCTCTGCGGTCGCGGGCATGGGACCTCCAGGAGGCGGTGGGGAGCGGGGTTTTGTCATATAGACACGGAGTCGGCGATCTTGACGGAATCCGCGACTCCACTCGCCCCTCGTTTCACTCGTGAGGCAGATGACAGGGGTCAAGACGAGGTCAAGCCGGTGGCGAGTAGAGGATCGCCTGTTCGAAGGCCTACGATCCTCTGTTGTGTCCAAACTGACCGACGTGCCCAAGCGCATCCTCATCGGGCGCGCACTGCGCAGCGACCGGTTGGGCGAAACGCTCCTGCCGAAGCGCATCGCACTCCCCGTCTTCGCCTCCGACCCGCTGTCCTCCGTGGCGTACGCGCCCGGCGAGGTGCTGCTGGTCCTCTCCATCGCGGGCGTGTCGGCGTACCACTTCAGCCCCTGGATCGCCCTCGCGGTCGTGGTGCTGATGTTCACCGTGGTCGCCTCCTACCGGCAGAACGTGCACGCCTACCCCAGCGGCGGCGGCGACTACGAGGTGGCCACCACCAACCTCGGACCCAAGGCCGGTCTCACCGTCGCGAGCGCCCTGCTCGTCGACTACGTCCTCACCGTCGCCGTGTCGATCGCCTCCGGCATCGAGAACCTCGGCTCCGCGATCCCGTTCGTGATCGAGCACAAGGTGATCTGCGCGGTCGCCGTCGTGGTGCTGCTCACGCTGATGAACCTGCGCGGGGTGAAGGAGTCCGGCTCGCTGTTCGCGATCCCGACGTACGTCTTCGTCGCGGGCGTCTTCGTCATGATCGCGTGGGGCGCCTTCCGCGGCCTGGTCCTCGGCGACACCATGCGCGCGCCGACCGCCGCCTACCACATCAGGGCCGAGCACCAGGGCCTGGCGGGCTTCGCCCTGGTCTTCCTGCTCCTGCGCGCCTTCTCCTCCGGCTGTGCGGCGCTCACCGGTGTCGAGGCGATCTCCAACGGCGTCCCGGCCTTCCGCAAGCCCAAGTCGAAGAACGCGGCGACCACGCTCGCGGCGATGGGCATCCTGGCCGTCACGATGTTCTGCGGGATCATCGCGCTGGCCATGACGACCAAGGTCCGCATGGCCGAGAACCCCGGCACCGACCTGCTGCACAACGGCGTCGCGATCGGCTCCGGCTATGTCCAGAACCCGGTGATCTCCCAGGTCGCCGAGGCCGTGTTCGGCAAGGGCAGCTTCCTGTTCGTCGTGCTCGCCGCGGCCACCGCGCTGGTGCTGTTCCTGGCCGCCAACACGGCGTACAACGGCTTCCCGCTCCTCGGCTCGATCCTCGCCCAGGACCGCTACCTCCCGCGCCAGCTGCACACCCGCGGCGACCGCCTGGCCTTCTCCAACGGCATCGTGCTGCTCGCCGGCACGGCCGCACTGCTGCTGGCGATCTACGGCGCCGACTCGACCCGGCTGATCCAGCTGTACATCGTCGGCGTCTTCGTGTCGTTCACCCTCAGCCAGACCGGCATGGTCCGGCACTGGAACCGCCACCTGGCCACAGAGAAGGACCAGGCCAAGCGCCGCCACATGGTCCGCTCCCGGGCCATCAACACCTTCGGCGCGTTCTTCACCGGCCTGGTGCTGGTCGTCGTCCTGGTCACGAAGTTCACCCACGGCGCCTGGGTGGCGCTGCTCGGCATGTGCATCTTCTACGCCACGATGACCGCGATCCGTAAGCACTACGACCGGGTCGCCGAGGAGATCGCGGCCCCCGAGGGCCCGAGCGACGACAGCCTCCGCCCGTCCCGCGTCCACTCCGTCGTCCTGATCTCCAAGATCCACCGCCCGGCTCTACGGGCCCTGGCCTACGCCAAGTTGATGCGCTCGGACACCCTGGAGGCGCTCAGCGTCAACGTCGACCCGGCGGAGACCAAGGCGCTGCGCGAGGAGTGGGAGCGGCGCGGGATCGACGTACCGCTGAAGGTGCTCGACTCGCCGTACCGGGAGATCACGCGGCCGATCATCGAGTACGTGAAGGGGCTGCGGAAGGAGTCTCCGCGCGACGCGGTGTCCGTGATCATCCCCGAGTACGTGGTCGGCCACTGGTACGAACACCTCCTCCACAACCAGAGCGCCCTGCGCCTCAAGGGCCGGCTGCTGTTCACGCCGGGCGTGATGGTGACGTCGGTGCCGTACCAGCTGGAGTCCTCCGAGGCGGCGAAGAACCGGGCGCGGAAGCGGAGCGAGTGGAGTGCGCCGGGGGCGGTGCGGCGAGGGCCTGCGGAGGAGCGGCACAGCGAGTCCTCCAAGTCCAAGCTCTAACGTCGGTCGCTTTGTGGTGAGCGGCCGGGCGGGGTCCACGTAGACTGGTGGGCTGTTGTCCGGCCGTACCCCCTTTGACGTTGTGGAGTCACCCCGCCATGCAGGCAGAACCGAAGAAATCGCTGGTGGGGGAGGAGTACGAGGTCGAGGTGGGCCCCGTTGCCCATGGCGGGCACTGCATCGCCCGTACGTCCGAGGGGCAGGTGCTGTTCGTCCGGCACGCGCTGCCCGGTGAGCGCGTCGTCGCGCGGGTCACCGACGGCGAGGAGGGCGCGCGGTTCCTGCGTGCCGACGCGGTGACGATCCTGGACGAGTCCAAGGACCGGGTCGAGGCACCGTGTCCGTACGCCGGCCCCGGCCGCTGCGGCGGCTGCGACTGGCAGCACGCCAAGCCCGGCGCCCAGCGTCGCCTCAAGGGCGAGGTCATCACCGAGCAGTTGCAGCGGCTCGCGGGGCTCACGCCCGAGGAGGCCGGCTGGGACGGCACGGTGATGCCGGCCGAGGGCGACAAGCTGCCCGCGGGCCAGGTGCCGCGGTGGCGCACGCGCGTCCAGTACGCGGTGGACGTCGACGGCAACGCCGGTCTGCGCAAGCACCGTTCGCACGAGGTCGAGCCGGTCGAGCACTGCATGATCGCGGCGCTCGGCGTCAGCGAGCTGGGCATCGAGGAACGCGACTGGTCCGGCATGGCCTCGGTCGAGGCGATCGCGGCGACGGGTTCCCAGGACCGGATGGTCATCCTGGAGCCCCGCCCCGGCGCGCGGCTGCCCCTGGTCGAGCTCGAACGCCCCGTCTCCGTCATGCGCGTCGAGGAACACGACGGCGGCATCCACCGGGTCCACGGCCGCGCGTTCGTCCGCGAGCGGGCCGACGGCCGTACGTACCGCGTCGGCAGCGGCGGCTTCTGGCAGGTCCACCCGATGGCCGCGGACACCCTCGTCAAGGCGGTCATGCAGGGCCTGCTGCCGCGCAAGGGCGACATGGCCCTCGACCTGTACTGCGGCGTCGGCCTCTTCGCGGGCGCGCTGGCCGACCGCCTCGGCGACAAGGGCGCGGTCCTCGGCATCGAGTCCGGCAAGCGCGCGGTCGAGGACGCGCGGCACAACCTCGCCGGGTTCGAGCGGGTGCGGATCGAGCAGGGCAAGGTCGAGAGCGTGCTGCCGCGGACGGGGATCAGCGAGGTCGATCTGATCGTCCTTGATCCGCCGCGGGCGGGGGCGGGCAAGAAGACCGTGGAGCATCTGTCGTCCCTCGGGGCGCGGAAGATCGCTTATGTAGCTTGCGATCCGGCTGCGTTGGCTCGGGACTTGGCGTATTTCCGGGATGGGGGGTATCGGGTGCGGACGCTTCGGGCGTTCGATCTGTTCCCGATGACGCACCACGTGGAGTGCGTGGCGATTCTGGAGCCGGTGGCGAAGCTGTCCTGAGCTGCGGTTTTGTGGGTGCGTGTTATGTACGGTGTGGGCGTTACGGGCGATATCTTGACGCTCGTTTTGATGGGTCGTCAGGCGTCTTTGGATGCTGGTCAGGCCGTCTGTAGCGACGGGGAAATGGGTGACTCCTCAGTGAAAAGGCGGCCCCAGCGGGGCCGGTGGACGGCACGTGTTGGAGCGCGGGTCGGCCGCGGTGGCGCCTTCGCCGCAGCGTTCCACGGGCTATGAAGGATTGGCGCGGTGGCCCGACCTCACCACGTTGGCGACCTGGCTGACGACGCCACTCGGTCGAGTCGAGAGATCGAAGAGTCTCCAACAGCCCTCCTCGTGAGCCCACGTACGGCCATCCTGGAGGCATGACTCAGGCCGAACCCTTGTTGGCACCGCATGGCACGTCGAAGATCACGGCGGTGACGCGACATTTTCGACTACTTGCGCGGCGAAGGTGGCCCGTCGTGGGGACGGCTCGACGAGATCGCCTTCCTGGAGAGCCTGTACGACCTGGATGGGCTGGCGTCGCAGGATTCCCGGTTCACGACGGCACGCGGCGACATAGGTCCAGCACCGGGTCAACAACCTGGACTTGCCGGACGACTGGGTCTTCGAGGACTCGCGCTTCCAACTCCTTGATGGCCCCGACGCGGTGCTTCTCACCTTCCTGGCACGGCTCGTTCATCCAGAGGCGCAGCCTGACGGCGACCAGTCATTCCGACGTGTCGAGGAGCTGAACCGTCTTCTCGGGCCGGATGGCTGGATCTTCCGCGCCTTCGAGTTCGTATCGAGCCGGCCGATTTACACGGCGGTTCCCACGCAGCCCACGGGCCCCGTGGTCTCGTTGCCGCTCGCCGACGACGACGCCGGCAAGCTCGACCTCGTTCTCGGACAGACCTACAGCCTCCTCGACCGCGACGGCGAGGAGATGGCTCGCGACTTGCCCATGCCGCGCGACTGTCGGCGGACCCGAGCATCGCGGAGGACGTGGTGTCCCTGACCTTCCTGGAAGCCTGGCGGCTCGGGGAGAAGCTGAGACCCGAAGCCGCGGCCCACGACGAAGACGACGAAGACGACACCGTAACGCCGACGTGTCCGACGGCGACGGACTGCGCCCCTGGTTGTACGGCATCGCCACCAACGTTCTGCGCAACACGCGTCGCGCCGCCCGTCGGCACAACGCCGCGCTCGCCAGGCTCCCCGACCGCCCGACGGACCGTGACACCCTGCCCGACTTCGCCGACGACGTCGTCGGGCGCATGGAGAAGGCCGAGCGGCTCGCTGCCGCGCAGACCGCGCTCGGTCGGCTGCGCAGAGCCGAGCGGGAAGTGTTCGCACTCTGCGTCTGGTCAGGACTGGGCTACGCGGCCGCGGGAGAGGCCCTCGGCGTGCCGGCGAGCACCGTACGGTCGCGGCTCGCCCGGGCGAGACAGCGTCTACGGACGTTGTCGGAGGCGGAGTTGGCCCGGCGCACGTCCGCCGGGCGGCCGGCCAGGTATCCGGGGGAGCCAAGTGCCGCCGCGACACCCGATGTTCCACCTCGGCAGGAAAAGCCGAGACGCGGCCCGCGCACCGGACAGGTACCGGGTGGCCGTCCCGAAACGGCCCGGTCGACTCAGGAGAAGCACCGATGAACCTCGAAGAGCGCGAGGAACTGGCCAGGCTGCTGCCGAGCCCGGGTGAGCCGGTCCTGACGAGCGACTGCCACGACCTGCTGAAGGACCATCTGATGAGAGAACTCACCGAGTTCAGAGACTTCACCGAGCCGGCCGCCCCGGAACTCCCGGACGTCGCGACAGCCCCCCGCTGGCGAGCGCGCGCCACCCGCCGCCGGTTCGCCGTCATCGCCGTACCACTTGTCACGGCGGCGGCGATCGTCCCCGCGGTCCTTGCCGGCGCCGTCGGGTCCAGGACCGCCACGACCGACGCGGACGCGATCGACCTCCTCCATCACATCGCCGAGGTCGCCGCCGCGAAGAAGTCCGTGCCTGTCAGGGACGACCAGTACGTCTACGTCCGCACTCAGGGCTCGATGAAGTTCTCGGACAAGGACATCCGGGTCCTGCGTGAGGCGAGTTGGACCGCCGTCGACGGCAAGCTCGGGGGACTGAGCCGGGTCACGGTGCTGGTGGGGCCGCCGTTCCGGCCCCGGGATCCGTTCTCCTCGTACTCCAAGGGCACGCACGACACGAGGCTGAGCCCCGACCCGAACGTCACCACGTTCCGTGAGCTTCAGGCGCTGCCCACCGACCCCGACGCACTGCTGGCGAAGACCTATGCCGGCACGAAGGGGGAGGGGTAGACCAGGGAGAGCGCGGCGCTGGAGAAAATCGGCGACATGCTGCTGCCCGAACTGGACGCCGTGCGCTACCGTGCGGCCGCGAAGATCCCGGGCGTCTCGGTAGTCACCGACGCCCAGGACTACACCGGCCGTTCGGGCGTCGGCCTGAGTTTCAAGGAGCGCGACGGCCGCACGGTCTGGGTCTTCGACAAGAAGTCCCTCGACTTCCTGGGCTCCGCGGACGAGGCGCTGCTGGATGTCGGGGTCGCGGACAAGGCGGCCGAGACGCCGGCCGCATGACTCCCTGTTCCTGGAGAGCGGTCCCGTCCGGCAGTTTCTCCCTTGGCCGCCTCGCACCTCGTCGTAGCCTCGCAGGAAGGGTCGTCTCTTCAGCCCAACAGGGCATCACAGGCTAGGAGTTGACAATGGGCGAGCTGGGCACTCAGGGCGGCGTGCAGGACACCGCCAAGAGGCTGCGGGCGATCGGCGACGAGTTGTCGGACCGCTTCTACGAGCGGGCCGACGTGGTGCGGACGCTGATCGTGACGCTGCTGGCCGGACAGCACTCGCTGCTGCTCGGCCCGCCCGGAACGGCGAAGTCCGAGCTGGCCCGGGAGCTCACGGGCAGGTTCGAGGGGGCGTCCTACTGGGAGATCCTCCTCTCGAAGTTCACCGCGCCGACGAGGATGTTCGGCCCCGTCGACGTCGCGGCGCTGGCCCGGGGCGAGTACCGCCAGGTCTACGACGGCCGCGCCACGACCGCGCACATCGCGTTCATCGACGAGATCTTCAAGTGCTCCACGGCCGCGCTGAACGAGACACTGGGCTTTCTCAACGAGCGGATCTACCACCCCGAGAGCGGCGGCGAGCCGATCAACTGCCCCCTGATCGGAGCCATCACGGCGAGCAACGAACTGCCCAGCGGAGACGACACGGCCGCGATCTACGATCGACTGCTGGTGCGGATCGAGGTCGGGTACCTGGAAGACCCCGCCCATTTCGCCGCGCTGGTCCGCTCCGCCGTCAGCCGCCCGGCGCCACCGACCCGGACCACGGTCGAACTGGCCGCGTTGCAGCAGGCCGTGACCGAGGCCGTCCCGGCCGTGGACGTCCCCGACGTGATCGTCGATGCGGTGTGCACCCTGCGGGCCGCCCTGCGCCGCAAGGAACTCGTCGCCTCCGACCGCCGCTGGCGGCAGGCGGTGGGTCTGCTCCAGGCGTCCGCGTACCTCGACGGGCGCCCGGCGGTCGCCGAGACCGACCTGTCGGTGCTGACCCACGTGCTGTGGGACTCCCCGGCCCAACGCCCCACCGTCGAGCGCGAGGTGCTGCATCTGGTCAACCCCGATGCCAAGGAGGCACTCGACCTGGCCGACGCCATCGATGAGCTGGAGGCCCAACTCGACGCCATGGCAGGGCAGTCCCGCGAGGCGCTGAGCGAGTGGGTCATCAAGAAGGCCCACAACCAGCTCGCCACAGCCGGCAAGCGACTGGAGAGGCTACGCGTGGAGGCGGCGGGCGCCGGCCGCTCCACCGCCGCCATCGACCGGGTCACCGGCCGCCAGCGCGCCGTCCGCGCCCGCGTTCTCACCGAGGCGCTCGGGATGGACGCGAGCATGGTGCAGGCGCAGCTCTGAACACCGGGGGATCAGGACCCATGGACGAGACACGGGGCAGGCTCGACGAACTGACGAGCCGGGCCGGGAGGGGGCTGGGCGGATCCGCCGTCGCGTCCGAGCAGCACACCACGGCGGTGGTCGCGGACCGGTTCGACCGGTTCACCTGGCAGGACACCTATGGGCAGTCGGCCGGACTGCGGGACCTGGCCGAGGAGTTGAACCAGCGCTACGACCACACCACCGACCTCCTCGCCGACGCGTTCCTGGCCGCCTACAAGGTCGTACCGCGGTTGCGCGAGTGCGCGGAGATGGACCCCTCCCGGCTGGTCAACCACCAGGTCATCACCTCGCTCCTGGACTCACCGGAGTTCGCCGAGCTGCACCGGGAGACGGCCGGCGACCCCTACGCCGCCGCCATGGCCGTGCTCGCCCAGGCCGCCGCGCTGCGCCGGATACTGGAGCGCTCCCGGGACGCCCAGGAACAGGCCGAGCAGGCGAAGAGGGCCCGGCAGGCCGCCGAAGATGCCGCGACCGCCGTGGGCGAGGCGCTCCAGGAGGCCATCGACCAGGCCGACGAGGACGGCACCGTGCCGTCCCCCGCCGACGACGCCGTACGACAGGCGGTCGAGGCCGCCGGTGCCGCCGAGGCCACCGCACGGCAGGCCGCCCGGGACGCCGCGCAGATCCTCACGGCGGCGGCCCCCGGTATCCGTGCCGCCGCGCGGAACGCGGTGGCGAAGGCCGCCGAGGCCGCGCGGGAGGGTGGCACACTGATGCGGGCATGGGGAGTCGGTCCCGGCCAGCTGGAGCGGATGCCGTTCGGCCAGCGCGCCCGGCTCGCCGAGCGGCTGCGCACCGGCCGGCTCGCCGAGTGGGCCGAACTGATCGGCCGTTTCCGGCAGATGGCCGATGGCGAGCGCGCCCGCAAGGTCGAGAACGCCACCGGAGAACTGGTCGGCGTCACCCTCGGCAACGACCTCTCCCGCGTCATCCCCTCCGAACTCGCCAACCTCGGACTGCCCGCACTGCGCGCGGTGTTCGCGGCGCGCTACGCCGCCGGAGAGCTGATGCTCTACGACAGCCAGGGCGAGCAGAGCACCGGCCAGGGCGCCGTCATCGCGTGCGTCGACACCTCGCACTCCATGTACGAGGCGGGGCCCGGCGGAGTCACCCGGGAGGCGTGGGCCAAGGCGTGTGCCCTGGCGCTCCTCGACCAGGCCCGCCACGCGGGGCGCGACTTCGTCGGCATCCTGTTCTCCGCCGCCGACAAGCTCCAGGTCTTCCGCTTCCCGGCCGACCGGCCCGCCGACATCGCCCAGGTCCTCGACTTCGCGGAGACCTTCCTCGGTGGCGGCACCAGCTACCAGAGGCCCTTGTCGGCGGCCGGCGAACTGCTGGAGGAGGAGTTCGACGACACCACCCGCGCCCGCGGCGACATCGTGATGCTCACCGACGACGACTGCGGCGTCACCGAGACATGGATGCGCGGCTGGAACGAGGCCAAGCACCGGCTCGGCTTCCGCGTCTTCGGCGTGGCCATCGGCGCCCCACGCGTCGCCGAAGCCGACTCGGTCCTGGACGCCCTGTGCGACAACCTGCGCTCCATCGAGGACTTCACCGACGTCCACGCGGCCGCCGACCTCTTCCGCGTGATCTGACCCGGGGCAGACTGCGAGCACGCAGCCGGCCGGCACCGGCGCTTGTCCCGCCGGAGCGATCGACACCGGGAGCGCCGCCGATACCGCGACAACCTTCCTTCGCCTGGAAGGCCCGGATTCGCTTCCCTGCATCCCCGGGCGGGCATGGTCTCGTACGCGTGCGCCCGACCGGAGCGGCGCGGGAACTCCACGACCTCGTGGTCGGAGTGGGCCGGGCAGTTGGTCCCACTCGCCCGACGACCGGACGACCGCCTGTCTTGAGTACCCGACCCGCACGACTGCCGGCGCCCTCGCCGCTTGACGGACGGCACGTGGTCAGTGCTGGGTTTCGTCGCCGTGGCTGCGCAGGAGTTCCTTCATCTTGGCGACGGCGAAGCCCCAGCCCTGTTCGACGGTGGGTTTGGCGGGTACGGCGATCTCGTCCGGGTTGGTCAGGACGTCCAGGAGAACCGGGCCGGGGGTGGCGAACGCGCGCTGTACGGCGTCGTCGAGGTCGGCGGGGTCGGTGACGCGGATGCCGGTGATGCCGAGGGCGGTGGCGACGGCGGCGAAGTCGGGGTTGTCCAGGACGGTACCGAACTCGGGGAGACCGGCTTGTTCCTGTTCCAGCTTGACCATGCCGAGGCGGCGGTTGTCGAAGACGACGAGTTTGACCGGCAGTTGGTAGGACTTGAGGGTCATGAGGTCGCCGAGGAGCATGCTCAGGCCGCCGTCGCCGCAGAAGGCGACGACCTGGCGGTCCCGGTCCAGGTACTGCGCGCCGAGGGCCTGCGGCATTGCGTTGGCCATGGAGCCCAGGTTGTAGGAGCCGAGCAGGCGGCGCGTACCGCGCATCTCGACGAAGCGGGAGAGCCAGACGGTGGCCATTCCGGTGTCCGAGGTGAAGATCGCGTCGTCGGAGGCGCTGCGGTCCACGGCGGCGGCCAGCGACTCCGGGCGGATGCCGTGCTCGCGGTTGTCGAGTGCGGAGCGGACCTTGCCGACCAGACCCTTGTCGTGTGCGGGGTCGGCGAGGCGTGCCTGGCCCTCGCGCCAGCTCAGGAAGTGCTTCCGGGCACCCTCCAGGTGTCCGCGGTCGCGCGCGCCACCCAGGTCGCCCAACTCGCCCGGCTCGGCGGCCAGGTGGTCGAGCAGGTCGCGCACGGTGGCCCCCACGTCGCCGACGAGGCCGATGTCCACCGGGACGCGGCGGCCGATGTGCGCGGGTTCGGTGTCGACCTGGACGACCGTGCGGCCCTCGGGATACCAGTCGCGGTAGGGGAAGTCGGTGCCCAGCAGGAGCAGGGTGTCGGCGGAGTGCATGGCTCCGGCCGCCGCCGGGTTGCCGATCAGGCCGGTCTGGCCGACCTGGAAGGGGTTGTCGCCCTCGAAGCCCTCCTTGGCCTTCAACGTCAGCACCATCGGGGCCGCGAGACGGTCGGCCAGTGCGAGCACGTCCTCGCGGGCGGCGCGGGCGCCCTGCCCGACCAGCAGGGTGATCCGGTCCGCAGAGGAGAGGAGGTCGGCGGCCTGCCGTACCGCGGACGCCTCGGGGCGGGTGGTGGGCGTGGTGAGGGAGAAGCGGGCGGGACGGTCGTGGTGCAGTTCGCGGTCGCCGAGGTCGCCCGGCACGGTGAGGACCGCGACGCCCTTGTGGCCCAGGGCGTTGCGCACCGCCGTCTCCAGGAGCTGCGGCAGCTGGTCGGGGGCGGTGATGGTGGCGCGGAAGACCGCCACGTCTCGGAAGAGCAGGTCGTTGTCGACCTCTTGGAAGGCGTCGCTGCCCAGCTCGGACAGGGGGACCTGGCCGGCGATGGCCAGGACGGGCGTACGGCTCTTGGCCGCGTCGTAGAGGCCGTTGAGCAGGTGGACGGAGCCGGGGCCGACCGTGCCCATGCACACGCCGAGGCGGTCGGTGAGCTGGGACTGGGCGCTCGCGGCGAAGGCGGCGGCCTCCTCGTGGCGGCAGCCGACCCACTCCACGTCGTCGGTGGTGCGGATGGCGTCGGTGAGGGGGTTGAGCGCGTCCCCCACGACGCCGAACACCTGGCGGACGCCGAGTTCGCTGAGGGCGTCCACGATGACGCGGGCGACTGTACGTGCCACGGAGTTCCTCCAGGTCGGATCGTGCAGCGGGTGCGGGTCAGATGGTGAAGTGGTCGGGGTCGGCGGCTTTCCAGTCCGCTGCCCAGTCGGGCGGGGGCTCGGCCAGCAGTTGGCCGGGGGAGAGCCACTCGTAGAGCACGTCGTAGGAGCGCACGGTCTGCGGGTCGACGCGCCGGCGCAGCATGTGCGGGCGGAGCTGGGAGGGGTCGGTGACTCCCATGGAGGCCATGATCTGTAGGGCGCTGCCCACGGTGGCCTCCTGGAGGCGTCGTACGCGCGCGGCCTTGTCGCCGACGTCCAGCGCGCGGGCCCGGCGCGGGTCCTGGGTGGTGACGCCGACGGGGCAGGTGTTGGTGTGGCAGCGCTGGGCCTGGATGCAGCCGACCGCGAACATCATGGCGCGGGCCGCGTTGCCGTAGTCGGCGCCCTGGACCATGCGTTTGACGAGGTCCGCCCCGGTGGCGATCTTGCCGCTCGCGCCGATCCGGATCCGGTCCCGCAGACCCGCGCCGACCAGCGCGTTGTGGACGGTCATCAGACCCTCGGTGAGCGGGGTGCCGACGTGGTCCGCGAATTCGAGCGGGGCGGCACCGGTGCCTCCCTCTCCGCCGTCGACGATGATGAAGTCGGGCGCGGTGCCCTCCTCGATCATCGCCTTGCACACGGCGAGGAACTGCCGCCGTGAACCCGGGCACAGCTTGAAACCGGCAGGCTTGCCGCCGGACAGCTCCCGCATCCGCGCGATGAAACGGACGAGTTCACGAGGCGTGGAGAACACCCGGTGATACGGCGGTGAGATGACCGTCTGTCCCTCGGGGACGTCCCGCACCTTGGCGATCTCCGCGTTCACCTTGGCGCCCGGCAGCACGCCCCCGATACCGGGTTTGGCGCCCTGCGACAGCTTGAGCGACACGCACCTGACGCTGTCGCCCGACGCCTTCTCGGCGAACTCCCCGGCATCGAAGTCCCCGTCCCGGGTCCGGCAGCCGAAGTAGCCGGTGCCGATCTCCCAGACCAGGTCGCCGCCCGGGCGCAGGTGGTACTCCGAGAGCCCGCCCTCACCGGTGTCGTGCGCGAAACCGCCCGCCGCGGCCCCCTGGTTGAGGGCGAGTACGGCGTTGGCGGAGAGCGAGCCGAAGCTCATCGCGGAGACGTTCAGCAGGGCCATGTCGTAGGGCCGGGTGCAGTCCGGGCCGCCGATGCGTACGCGCGGCGGTTCTTCGGGCACCGGGCGCGGGGCCATTGAGGGAACCAGGTATTCGTATCCCGCCTGGTACACGTCGCGTTCGGTGCCGAACGGCTCCTCGGCGGCGGTGCCCTTGGCCCGCTCGTAGACGATGCTGCGGATGTCCCGGTCGAAGGGGCGGCCGTCGAAGTTCCGCTCGACGAAGTACTGCTGCAACTCGGGACGGATGCGTTCCAGCAGGAAGCGGGCGTGCCCGATCACCGGATAGTTGCGCAGCACCGAGTGCCGCCGCTGGGCCAGGTCCCACACGCCGATCACGCCGAGCGCGGCGAGTGGCGCTGCGGCCGTCCACCACCAGGGCGACACGGTCACGGCCATACCCACGCCTGCGAGGGCGGCGCCCACGACCACGGCGATCATTCCGATTCTCAGCACGGCCCACGGGTAACCCGCTCGGCCCGTCTCATGCGGACCGGCCGTGTCTGCCTGGCGAAAGGTCTCGGTCGGGACGGTCGGCGACGTGCCGTGGAAACGAGGCCGAAAAACACCCGCATGGCATACGGCACAGAGGGCACAACTGCCTTCCGGAAAGGGGAATCGACATGGCTGTGTTGATTCTTGTACTTCTCCTCGCGCTGATTTTGAGTGACGCCGGATTCGCGATCCATTGACGCGTAGTCGACATTTCAAATTGTGTGGGACCGAAAACGGTGGGCACTCGACCCGCCGAGGGACGCCCACCGAAATTCCGGACGGGCTTCCTCGGTATTTCACGCGCCGCAAGGGGAGGTTTTGTATGACGGACAACATGTGGGGCTACCAGGCCGAGTCGGGTCACCAGACGGGGACGGACCTGACCGGGTTCAAGGTCGAGGCGAGCGACGGCTCGATCGGCAAGGTCGACAAGCACTCCGAGGACGTCGGAGCCGCGTACATCGTCGTCGACACCGGAGTGTGGATCTTCGGCAAGCAGGTTCTGCTCCCCGCCGGTGTCATCTCGACCATCGACGTCGCGGACCGTACGGTCCACGTCGGCCGCACCAAGGAAGAGATCAAGAACTCCCCCGAGTTCGACAAGGACAAGCACATCGGTGACGCCGGCTATCACGAGCAGGTCGGCGGCTACTACGGAGGCCACCGAGCCTGACGGTCACCACAGCGCACAGGGGCGGGTACCGGCGTTCTGCCGGTGCCCGCCCTTCGCCGTGCCCGGGCAGTCCCACCGATGCCCTGGACCTTCGCACGGCCCGGCCCCCAGGTCAGGGGTGCCGAGGCCGGATTTGTCGTCGGCCGTCGGGGTACCCGCCCCTGACACCCACCCCGCGCGAGGAAGCGAGAACGCCGTGAGCGAGCGCCGCCCGGAAGCCCCGGGAATCACCGGAGGGCCGAAACCGAAGCCGATACCGAGGGACCTGCCCGATCAGCAGGCCGGCGCCGACGCCGACGAGCAGCGCGAGCCGGAGGGCCGTGATCCGGGGAACCCCGACCCGACGATCCCCGACACGGACGAGGCCGGCACCGGGAAGAGGGGCGCCGCGCATTCCGGGAACGCACGTCCGGGGCACCCCGTACCCGACGAACCGCCCGGCTGACGCTCCGCGCGACGTGGGAGCCGAGGCGGGCGACGCTGGAGGGGACGCCCCGTGACCGTCACCGCAGGACGGGTTGCCGGCGAGGACACAGGGTGGATGCGCGTGCCCGGCCCAGTGACCGGCCCGTCTCTCGACAGCCCGCCGGACCCGCCCCGCCGCCACCGTGAACGCGTGCGTCTGATCATCCACGCCCCGTCCGACCCAAGGAGAGTGAGCCCGATGGCCACTGTGAATCTCACCGGAGCGTCCAAGGAGGACGCCGCCACCGTCTTCGGCGTCCTGCGGACCGCGTTCCCCACCGACCGGCCCTCCGACGACGTGCCCCAGGAACAGCCGGGCGACCGATCCGCCGTGTGGAGTGCGGAGTTCGAGCCGACGCAGGAGTGGATCCCGACCGATCCGATCCCCCTGGAGGGCTCGGTCTCCGCCACGCTGCAGGGCGGTTACGTCGCCGTGGACCAGTTGTTCGAAGCCCTGAGCACCGCGTTCGCCGTGGACCACTGGGGCGCGGCGTCGGGTGACCAGGAGAAGGAGGTCGATCTGCGGCTCAGCAGCAAGCGGTGACGAGGCGGGAAGCCGTCCCGGAACCACCCCGACCCACGAGGAGATGAGCGGCATGGTGCAGATCGGGTACACGATGATGACCGAGCAGGCGGGTCCGCGGGAGCTGGTGGGCCATGTGGTCGGCGCCGAGCGGGCCGGTTTCGACTTCTCCGTCACGTCCGACCACTACTTCCCCTGGCTGGAGTCCCAGGGCCACGCCTCCTACGCGTGGAGCGTCCTCGGCGCCGCCGCGCAGGCCACGGACCGCATTCCGCTGATGACGTACGTGACGTGTCCGACGACCCGCTATCACCCGGCGGTCGTCGCCCAGAAGGCCGCCACCCTGCAACTCCTGTCCCAGGGACGGTTCCGCCTCGGTCTCGGCTCCGGGGAGAACCTCAACGAGCATGTGGTGGGCGGCGGTTGGCCCGCCGCGCACGTCCGGCTGGCGCGGCTGGAGGAGGCCGTGGAGATCATCCGCGCGCTCCTCGCGGGAGAGAACGTCAACCACCACGGCGCCCACTTCGACGTGGAGAACGCCAAAGTGTGGGACCTGCCCGACACACCCCTGCCGATCGGGGTCGCGGTCTCCGGCGACAGCTCGTGCGAACTCGCGGGCCGCCTCGCCGACTTGCTGATCGCCACCGAACCCAGGCCGGAGTTGACCTCCGCGTTCGACGGATACGGGGGTGCGGGCAAGCCCAAGGTCGGCCAACTGCCCATCTGCTACGACCCCGACCGCGACGCGGCGATCGCCCGCGCCCACGACCAGTTCCGCTGGTTCGGCGGCGGCTGGCCGGTCAACTCCGAACTTCCCGGCCCCGCCGCGTTCGAGGGCGCCACCCAGTTCGTACGGCCCGAGGACGTCGCCGAGTCCATTCCGTGCGGCGACGACGTGCAGGCGGTCGTAGAGGCCGTACGGCCTTACGTGGACGCGGGGTTCACCGAGGTCGCGCTCGTCCAGATCGGCGGCGACCACCAGGAGCCGTACCTGGAATGGGCCGAACAGAAGCTGCTGCCCGCCCTCCGCGAACTGTGAGCCGGAGGAGACCGGGATGAGCACGAGACGCGCCGCGATCTTCGACGTCGACGGAACCCTCGTCGACACCAACCACCTCCACGTCGTCACCTGGTGGGAGGCGTTCAGACAGGGCGGCCACCACGTCCCGATGCGGGAGATCCACCGGGCCGTGGGCCTCGGCGGCCACGACCTGATCGAGCACCTGCTCGGCAAGGACCGCGACCCGGAGGACGACGACCAGTTCGTCGCGGCCCACCACGCCCTCTACGCCACCTACTTCGACCGTCTGCCGGCCCTGGAGGCGGCGGGCGACCTGCTGCGCGCCCTGGCCGGCCGGGGCTGGACGATCGTCCTGGCGACCTCGGCGAGCGGCGCGGAACTCTCCGCGCTGCGCCGCGCGATCGACGCGGACGACGTCATCCTCGGCGCGGCGAGCGCGGACGACGTCGCCGACGGCAAACCCGCCCCCGACCCCGTCCGACAGGCCAGGAAACTCGCCGACGTTGCGAGCGAACGGGCCGTGTTCGTCGGCGACACCGTGTGGGACATGAAGGCCGCCGTACGGGACGGAGTGGTCCCGGTGGCGGTGCTGTCCGGCGGAATCCCGCGCGCGGACCTGGAGACGGCCGGCGCCCACGCGGTGTACCGGGATCCCGTCGACCTCCTCGGACGCCTGGACTCCAGCGTCTTCGCCGACAGGGAGTGACCGAGGTCGCGGTGGGACGAGGTGGGGGCGGGCGCCGGGCAGTTGACGACACCGTTGGCGGGACTGCCGTTCCCGGCGTGGTGCTTACCGACGTCGCGCAAGAATCGCGACCGTGGGGGTCATCGCCCTCCCAGTCACCAGAACTTGACGCGGGCTCGTCCGCGCGGCGCGTGGGAGTTCCGTTGCCCCCTCGTGGAGGCTCCATCTCCTCACGCGTCGGGTACCTCGTCCGCACTGTTCCGGCTCCGCCGTCGGATCTGCCGCTCGCTCGCCGCGCGCTCTTCGGTGTGTGCGTCAGCAGGACGACACCCATGCCTGCCGCCGCGATCTGTGTGGATGCGGCCATCCCCAGGAGGGGTACGGCTCCGAGCCCGCCCAGGGCGCCGGTCCCGGCCGCTCCCACCGCGGCCGCCGTGCTCTTCAATCCGGCGCCGAGGGTGAAGATCTGGGTGCGCAGCGGCCGCGGCACGCGCCTGCGCCGTTCTCGTGACGCCGACAGCGCCGTGACCGGACGGGAGAGGGCGCAGACAAGAGGGCGCGAGGAGTGGCCGACGAGTGCAGGCGGGTCACCGAGGTCAGCTGTCTGGGCTTCGTGCACGGCACCCGGGCCGCGCTCCGGCGCATGATCCCGCGGAACGCCGGCGTGATCGTGCAGGTCGGCTCGGCCCTCGGCGACCGGTCCATCCCCTTGCGGTCCGCCTACTGCGGTGCCAAGCACGCCGTCAACGGCTTCACGTCGAGCGTGCGCACCGAACTCATGCACCGGGGCAGCCACGTGCACATCACCGTGGTGCGGATGCCGGCGGTCAACACCCCGCAGTTCTCCTGGGTGTTGTCCCGGCTGCCGAAGCAACCCCAGCCCGTACCGCCCATCTACCAGCCCGAGGTGGCCGCCCAGGCCGTGGTCAACGCGGCGGACCATCCGCACCGCAAGCAGTACTACGTGGGCACGTCCACCGCCGCGACCGTCCTCGCCAACAAACTGGCGCCCGCCCTGCTGGACCGCTACCTCACCCGCACGACCAACCTCTGGCTCCCCGCGGACGAAGCCCCGGAGCACGACTACGGCGCACACGGTCCCTTCGACGAGACGTCCCACCCCCGCTCGGCGCAGGCGGCACTCGCGCGGCACCCCGGCCTGGTGGCGGCTGCCGCGACGGGTGCGGCGGCGGCAGCGGTAGGGCTGGGAGCGGCGGCTCCACGGCGCAGGCGCTGAACCTCGTCGACGGTGGCCGACGGCTCAGTCCGCCGGGTGGCCCGGGGTGATGTCATGGGTGTCGTTGAGCGTCAGCAGAGGGGTTCGGTCATCCGCGCGGCTCTCCGCCGCCTCCGGAGCGAGCAGGAAACCGACGTGGTCGCCGCCGTCGACCCGGTTCTCCACCCGGCCGACGAACCAGGCGGGAGCCTCGTCGAGGATCAGTGATCCGCCCGGTCCCGGATGCCACGGCAGGTCCGTGAACTTGTCGGTACGGTCGCCGGTCTCGCCGCCGAAGTGCCGGGCCAGCCGGTCCTGGTCGTGACGGAGGAGGTGGACCGCGAGGCGTTCGGCGTGCTCGGCGATCCGGTACGTCCGGTTGGCCTTGGACAGCCAGACCATGAACCGGGCGGGCCGGATCGAACACTGCGAGGCGAATCCGACCAGACAGCCGGCGCGTTCCCCGTCGGCCTCGGCGGTCACGACGTACATCGGATAGTCGAGCAGGTCGGTGAAGGGATCGAGATCGGTCACGGTGCCTGGCTCCCGCCTCAAGAGATCGGATGTCGGTGGGCGGCTGCGACGCCCGCATGATCGTGGAAGTGTCCGTCCACGCGGCCGGCGCGGAGACGCTGACCAGCGTCAATCTCATGTCGCTGGTCGGACTCCATCGTGCGTTGCGCGGAGCGCTGGTGGGCGTTTCGCGGCCGTGGAGATCATCTCGTCGCCCGGCTCACGGTGTCTCGCCCCGGGACTGCGACGGGTCGATGCGGGCTCTGCCGCTGTCCACTTCCACGGGAATCACCTCCTCACCGCCTGGCGAGGCGGCCGTAGTTCACTGCGCACTCCGTTGCGACCTGCCCTCGACACAGAGGCGGGACAGGCGGGCCCCGTGTGTACGCGGTACGAGCGGTCGGCCTGGGTACCCGGGACGGGTGGCCACCCACCCGGGTGAGGCAGCCGAGGAGAGGCGTCGCGATGTCTGCGCAGTCCGAGTCCGGGTCCGCCCGGGACGAGCACGGCGGGCCGGAAAGGGCGGACGTGAACGGCTCCGACGGCGGACCTGCCGACGCCGTACAGGACTTCCGGAAGGCGCCGCAGCGGCCCCCGCAACGAGATGCACGCGGCGGGCGCAAGCGGTCCTGGGTGACGGTCGGTTTCGCTCTGGGGCTGGGGGCGAGTCTGGCGTGGCTCGCCGTCCAGACGGTTCTGCGGGTCGGTTCGATGCTGACCCTGATCCTGCTGGCCGTGTTCATCGCGATCAGCCTGGAACCGCTCGTCGTCTGGTTCACGGGCCGGGGTCTGCGGCGCGGCTGGGCCGTCGCGATCGTACTGACGGGGTTCGTCGTCGTGCTCGCCGGATTCCTGGCGCTGGTCATTCCGCCGGTCGCCAAGGAGATCAGCGCGCTGGTCGACGCGGTGCCGGGCTGGCTGGAGCAGGTCCACAACCACCAGTCCACGATCGGGCGCCTGGAGGACCGCTATCACGTGGTCGAGAGGGCCAAGGAGCAGATCGGTTCGGGAGGCGGAGCGTCCGGTCTGGCAGGAGGCGTCCTGGGCGCCGGCCAGCTGGTCCTGAGTACGGTCACGTCCACGGCGATCGTGATCACGGTGACCCTGTACTGCATGGCGGCCCTGCCGACGGTCAAACAGTTCGGCTACCGCTTCGTGGCGGCCAGCCGCCGTGAGCGCGTCGAGGGCGTGGCCGAGGAAGTCATGAACCGGATCGGCAAGTTCATGCTCGGCAACCTCGTCACCTCGGGGATCGCCGGCGTGGCGACCTTCGGCTGGTGCGCGGCCACCGGTGTCCCGTACGCCGCCGCGCTGGGGATCTTCACCGCGCTGATGGACCTGATCCCGATCGTCGGCTCCACGCTCGCCGGGATCGTCGTCAGTCTTGTCGCGCTGTCCGTGTCGCTGCCCGTCGCGATCGCGACCGCGGTCTTCTACGTCGTCTTCCGGGTCGTCGAGGACTATCTCATCGTGCCCAGGGCGATGAAGTTCGCCGTGGACGTGCATCCGCTGGTCACCGTCCTCGCGGTGCTGGTCGGCGGGGCGCTGCTCGGCATCATCGGCGCGCTTGTCGCCATTCCGGCGGCCGTTGCCGTCGGCCTGGTCCTCGACGAGTACGTCTTCCCGAAGAAGGAACGGAAATGACGCGGACCTCGCCTCCGGTGACCCGCCGGGACCAGGCTCGGCACGTGGCCTCACCGACGCGGTGAGCCGGCGCAGCCCGGACGCCCCTGGGCAGGCATCAGGGAGGCCGAAACCGGAGCCGATACCGCGCCATGCTCGGCTCGACGTCCATCCGGTCCGCCACGATCGGATCCTCGCCGGCGAAGGCAACCCGACCCCCGGATCCGCCGTCGTGCTTCCCTCCGATGCTCACCCGCCACCCGCTTTCAGCGGTTCCGTAAGCAGACGTGATCGACGGAAAACACCGATGGCCGCGCGGGAGCGACGGGACGCACCGTTTCACGGGAAATTCGAGCAGAAATACTTCCCACGGAGGGCCGAAGGCCTTGGGAGTACGAGGTCAGCCGGCGCTGAGTACGGAGTCGTCCTGGGGGCGGGCGCCGGGCAGTTGGTGGCGGGCGGCGATGAGGGCGACGTCGACGTCCTGCGTGCCGGTGGAGACGCACAGCGTGTAGGCGATGTCGTCCATCCGGCGCTGTGCGGCAGGGCTGCCGTTCTCGGCATGCAGTGCGAGCAGGGTCTCGTACTGCTCGATCAGGTCCTTCAGCACGGCGGGGTGAGCCATCAGCACCAGGAGCCTCCTTTCTTGTGAACCTGTCGTTCGCGAGGCGAATACCCCCGGCCCGCTCGCCCATGCGGCTGTGATCGGCAGGTGACGTGTTGGTCGTCGCGTAGGCGTCCGGCATGGCGTCCACGAGATATCCGGCTCGCTCGGCGTGAGCGGATTCAGACGCCGCTGCGGGGCAGGCGTACGACCTGGACGAAGAAGTTGTCGATCTGGCGGATGGCGGCGATGAACTGGTTCAGGTCGACGGGTTTGGTGACGTAGGCGTTGGCGTGCAGTTTGTAGCTGCGCAGGATGTCCTCCTCGGCCGCCGAGGTGGTGAGGACGACCACCGGGATGTGGGTGAGCTCCGGGTCCGACTTGATCTTCTCCAGTACCTGGCGGCCGTCGTATTTGGGCAGGTTGAGGTCGAGGAGGATGAGGCCCGGGCGAACCGCGTGCGTGTGCGTGCCGCGCCGGTAGAGGAAGTCGAGTGCTTCCTCGCCGTCCCGCGCGACGTGCAGGGTGTTGCCTATCTTGTTGTCCTCGAACGCCTCGCGGGTCATCAGCTCGTCGCCTGGGTCGTCCTCGACGAGAAGGATGTCTATGGGGGTGGCGGCAGCGGTGGTCATGTCAGGGCCTTCTTCTCGGTACGGGCGTCGGAGCCGTTCGCCGGAGGGTCGGCGGCCGGGAGAGTGAGGCAGAAGCATCTGCCCTTGATACGGCCGGTGTTGAGCTGAATGCAGCCGTGCTGCTCGACGATCTTCTTGCACAGGGCGAGTCCGGGCAGGGGAACTTCCGGACGTTGCCACCGGGTTCTGCCACAGCATGGCCAGCGCTGTGGGGTCGTCGACGATCTCGGACATGCCGTGCGGCCGACCGACGCGGGCGCCGTACACCTCGACGGCCGGAGTCGTTGCACAGGAAGCGAGATCCGCTGTGCGGTAAGAATCTTTCCTGAGTGCTGCCGTCCGGCGGCCAACTCCGGCTGAGAGCAGGAGAATTGGCGATGGCAGTCGCCGTCAGCGGTCGGCGATGACGGCGGGCGCCGGCGCGGGGATCAGTGTTCTCCCGGTCGCGAGATCCTCACGTGGGATCGTCCTCACGGCGCTTGGAGCGTGCGGGAGCCGTTCCAACTCGAAACCGCCAAAGGATGAGGCCGGGGCCCGTAGTGGTTCCTCAGCCGGAGGGGCGGGCCCCGGCTGGCGGCGGTTGTGGTCCTCGCACTCGCCCATGAGCAGCCCGGTGAGGAAGCCTCATCGGACAGGCTCTCGTGTTCAGTGCGCGATGGTGCCGGCGGCCTGGGAACTCATAGTGGGTAGTCGCAGCATCCGGCAGCGGGTCGATCGCCGGCTCGGAGGCGGCCACGGCTTCCCGGCGTCCTGTGGGGAGGTGACGCGGGGTGCCGACCGTGATCGTCCCTGTCCGCAGGGTGTGGGGGCTTGTCAGTCTCCGAGTCGGGGCAGCACCTTGGTGCGGTAGAAGTCGAAGAAGCCCTGTTGGTCCGGCCCGATCTGGTTGACGTAGACGGTGTCGAACCCGGCGTCGACGTACTCCTTGACCGCCTGGACGTGGGCGTCCGGATCATCGCCGCAGGTGACGTTCGCCTCGACGCGGTCGGGGCCGACGAGCTCCGATGCCTGCTCGAAGTGGCGGGGGGTGGGCAGGAGTTGGGCGAGTTCGCCGGGGAGCTGTTCGTTGGCCCAGAGATGGTGTGCCGTGCGGACGGCTTCGTCCTTGTCGGTTGCCCAGCAGACCTTGAGTCCCGCGGAGACGGGTTTGGTTCCGCCGCCGCTGCGCCGGAACCGTTCGATGGCGGGGGCGTCCGGGGCCATGGTGATGAATCCGTCCCCGATGCGGCCGGCGACCTCGGCGGCGTGCGGGCCGAACGCGGAGACGTCGATGGGCACCGGCTCGTCGGGCACCGTGTACAGGCGGGCGTTCTCCACCGTGTAGTGCTTGCCGCGGTGGCTGATCTGGTTCCCGGTGAACAGCTCCCGCATGACGTGGACGGCTTCTTCCAGCATTTCCAGGCGTACGTCGGCCTCGGGCCAGGCGTCACCGAGGATGTGTTCGTTGAGCGCCTCGCCGCTGCCGATGCCGAGCCGGAAGCGGCCGTCCAGCTGTACGGCGCTGGTGGCCGCCGCCTGGGCGACGACGGCCGGGTGCGTACGGATGAGGGGGCAGGTCACGGCGGTCTGCACGGGCAGCGAGACGGCTTGCGAGAGGGCGCCGATCACCGACCAGACGAAGGGGCTCTGCCCCTGGTTGTCGTTCCAGGGGTGGTAGTGGTCCGAGATCCACAACGACGTGAACCCGGCCTGCTCCGCCATCCTGGCCTGCTCCACCAGCTCGGCGGGACCGTGTTCCTCGCAGGACAGGAAGTAACCGAACTCCGTCATGGCGCTCTCCTCACGGGTGGTGGGTCGTCCGTCCTCCGGGTGGCCGTGGAGCGCACCGGGAAACGTCCGTCCCGCGCCGGTCTATGCCGGGCGTGAGATCTCGGTGATCGCCGTGGTGATCCGCTGGTGCAGGTGGTCGGGCAGCGGTGGCCCGTTGACCGAGTCGACGAGGTCCTCGGCGAGCTGGTGGAGTTTGGTGTTGGTGTGCTGGGAGACGTCGACCAGGACGCTCCAGGCGTCCTCGGGGCTGAGGCCGAAGGAGGCCATCAGGACTCCGCGGGCCAGGTCGATGACCGGCCGGGTCAGCATCGCGCGCTTGAGTTGCACAACCTCGACGCGAAGCTCCTCGGCCTCGTCGGACACCCCGTTCTCCTCCATCAGGTCGTGCGTCGCGGCCAAATGTTCGTGCCACTCGTGGGCAAAGCCGTTGACGGGCGCACGCGCGTGGGTGAACAGCGACGACGTGTCAGTCAGAGCGAACAGCCTCTCCACCCACGGACTGAGAGCCCGCACGCCGATCGTCTTGCCGTCCTCCAGCGCGAGCCGGCGGACGCGCAGCAGGACGTTGAGGCCGGAACAGTCGCAGAATCCGACTCCGGTCAGGTCGAGATCGACGCCTGCGGGAGACCGGGCCAGTGCCAGGCGGAGAGCCTGCTGCATGGTCTGTTCCGTGTCGATGTCGATCTCTCCGGAGACCGTCACGACCGTCCGGTTCCCGGCGGGGTGCGTCACGATCTCCAGGAAGGCCGACGGGGCAACCACCGCTGGGACGCGCGTCGTTGCACAGACGGCTCGGCTGCTGCTCCTGGGCGGAGCGGAAGATCCGTGTTCTGACATGGCAGTCGCTCCCGAAGCGTTCGCCTGTCCTCTGCCGCTACAAGTTTCATCCGGCCATGGAAGCCCGTCAAGATATACCTGAAATCTATTTCGCGCCTTTGAATACGCGAATGTTACGCCCTAGGCTGGGGTGTATGGGTGGAGTATCCGAGACACATGCCGGATGGACGTTTCTCACCAGCCATGCCCGGGTGCTGGCCACGATCGCCGAGGATCACCGCATCCGCATCCGTGACATCGCGGCGCGGTGCCGGCTCACCGAGAGGGCCGTCCAGAAGATCATTTCCGATCTGGAGGAGGACGGTTATCTCACCCACACCCGGGAGGGGCGCACGAACGCGTATCGCATCGAGCCAGGGACCATCCTGAGGCATCCGGCCGAGGCCGGGATGCCGGTCGAAGCACTGCTGTCCGTCCTCGCGCGGCATGACGCGCAGCGTGACGAGCGGCCGCGGCGGTCGCCGCCGGCACCGCGGCGTGCGCGTGATTCCGAATCCGCCGGGTGACGGCGGCGACCTGACCGCTGGAGTGCCTCCGCACCTACAGGCGGGTGGTCACATCGCACGCGGAGCGTGAGCGGCGCTGTCTGAAGCGTGCGGCAGGGGGATTCGGGTGTGGCTGAGTGGCCAAGGGGACTCGGTCCGCGGAGTCGCCTTCCTGGCCGATTCGGTGACACGGGATCCGTGGCCCAGGGACCGTCTGTCTCACGGGTGCCCACAACCTCGCCGGTTTTGAGAGGCGTCCATGGCAGAACTGCCGGTGCCTTTGCGAGGCTTGGACGATGAGCGGTCACTGGGCGGTCACTGCGGCAGCTCTCCGAGTCCGGGCTTGGCCCACTGCCGTTCACGGACATCCGGAAGGCGTACCACCGGGCCGGTGATGTCGGTCGCCGGCCGGGACCGGCTCCCGCGCCAGTCGCAGGCCCGCTCTCCCTTCGGGGATGCACCGTTGGTGGATCCAACCCCCGCCCGTCACCACTGTCCTGCGGTGAATACCTCCTCGGCGGAGGAGTACGCAGGCTCCGCATCGCGGGGTTCGCTGGTGAGCGGGCCGGAACAGCTTCAGTGCAGGATGCTGACCGCGCGGGCGATCACCAGGAGCGACGTCACCAGAGCGGCGACGCTCTCCACGCTCATCAGGAACTTGGCGCGTGAGGAGAGCGGCATGGTGTCCGTGGGGCTGAAGGCCGTGGAGTTGGTCACCGACACGTAGAGGTAGTCCATCAGCGTGGGCACCCAGTCGGATGTCTTGCTGGCGCCGTCGGAGACCTCCTGGACGGCGTCGTCGTTCTCGTCCTGCGAGAAACGGAAGTCCGCCAACGGCAGTGATTCACGGGGCACTTGGGTCCGGCTGACCGGGCCGCCGCGGTCCAACTCCCAGTAGGCCAGACCGAAGACGATGATGTTGGTGAGCCAGATCTGCAACGAGGCCAGCAACAGTGCCCGGCCGTCCTTCACTTCGGCGGACACCAGCTCATGGATCAGAGTTCCCAGCGCGAGGAGGTTGCTCGCCCCGATCATGGCGACGAGCGTCAGTGACAGGACGCGGAACGTCCGCGTTTGTCGAGTCAGCCGCCGCGGGTTGATCGCCACGAGAGGTACGAGCAGCACACACTCCAGGGCGGGCAGTACGTAGCGGGGGGCGACCAGGAGCCGCTGGGGCAGGAAGAGGTACAGCGCGATGGCGACGAGTGTCGCTGCCACAGCCGGTAGCCGAGCCTCTCCGCGGCGCTCGTGCCGAGGATGTCTGAAACGGGCTTCTTCACGCGCTCGCGGCATGACTCGTCCTCAACCTCGTCCTCACCTGGGGCATGAAAATCGGCACATCGGTCCGCAGAGGCCCGGCGCCGCTTCCGTGCGAACGCCTGCCCGCAAGGACGCCCAGCGGTTCCGGACCACTGGGCGCATGGCCCCCGGCGCAGGCAGGCGGTGCGCACCGGTGTTCTCAGTGATGGCCGTGTGCGCTGTCGGAGGCGCCCCCGAAGAGCCGGGCGACGGCGCGGAAGGGCAGGGTGACGACGGTGGCGATCGCGCCGCCGATCGAGCGCAGTACGTCAGCGATGGCCTTGAGCATGGAGGATCCAATCTTCGAGAAGGGCGCCCCCGAGCTGGGGAGCGCCGTCCTGGACAGGGCGGTATGGCACGGAGTACGGCTGCCCTCCGCGGGCGGGGTTTGTCGTTCAGGACCCGATGAGGGCCTTGTTGATCGAGTCGAGGAAGGCGTCGAGATCCTTGGGCGTGCGGGAGGTGATCAGGGTGTAGCCGCCCGCGGTGTCGCTGACCACGGGTTCGTCGACCCAGGACGCGGCTCCGGCGTTGCGGATGTCGGTGCGCAGTGAGGCGTAGGACGTCATGGTCTTGCCCCGGACGGCGTCCGCTTCGACCAGGGCCCAAGGGCCGTGGCAGATGGCGGCGATCGGGCGGCCCGAGGCGACGAACGCTTTGACGATGGCGAGCGCCTTGTCGTCGAGGCGGAGCTGGTCGGCGTTGAGGGTGCCGCCGGGAAGCAGCAGGAGCTGGTGGTCGCCCGGGTCCACCACGTCGAAGGTGGCGTCGGGCTCCACGGTTTCGCCGGGGTCCTTGTCTCCCACCAGGGTCTGGACCGGGTCCGCCGTGGCGGCGGCGACGGTGACGTCCGCGTCGTCCGCCCGCAGCCGCTTGAGCGGCACCAGCAGTTCGTCCTGTTCGACTCCGTAGTTGGTGACGAGCGCCAGTACGCGGTGGCCGTCGAGGGGCTTGTCAGCCATGGTGACGCGCCTTTCTTCGGGACGATGTCGCGGGTCTGCGGCGTGTGGGACGGGTCAGTGGCCGAGGGCCTTGTGCAGCTGCTGCTTGTTCATGGAGGAGCGGCCATGGATGTCGCGCTTCCTCGCCTCCTCGTAGAGCTGGTCCCTGGTGGGACTCACGGGGCCACGGTGCGAGCGCTCGCCCCCGCGCCGCGAGGCGGATTTCTTGTCCTGGGTGGAGGTCTTGCTCGCCTGGTGTGCTTCGCCCGAGCGGGCCCGCTCCTTGTTGACGGTCCGCGCGGCGATCTCCTTCGCGCGTCCGGTGGAGGCTCCCCGTTTCTCCGCGCTGTCCTTGACGTGCTCGTACTGTCGCTTCCGCTTGGGGCTGGAACCTGCCGGCATGACTGCTCTCCTCGCCTCGGAATCAACGCGGGGGATATGCGCGTCCCCACTCCTCGGGTGCTCAGTACGGCGCGAGTCACACTCACTCCCGCCTCTTCCAGTGCACGTTGTCCCGCCGCGCCTCGCGACCGAGAGCGCGGCGAGCGGCGGAGGGGGCCGGTGCCCGAGGTAACGAAGCACTGCTAGTGGCGGGGCGATGTGCCGGCTTGGACCAGGGCTCGTGCCAGGGCAGTGCTCTGCGGGAGGGTGTCGAGGGGGAGAGGCTGCATGGCGATTGCACCCTCGTGCAGCACGAGGAGTCGGGTGGCGAGGGTGGCCGGGTGCGAGCAGCCCGCAGCGGCGGCGAGTTCCTTGAACAGGTTCAGCAGCCAGAGCTTCTGGTTCGCGGCGACGCGGTGTGCGGGATGGGCGGGGTCGGGGAGTTCGGCGAGTGCGTTGATGAAGGCGCAGCCGCGGGTGTTGGTCTCGCTCCAGGTCCGCAGTGCCTCGAAGGGTGCGGTGACGGCCTCGGCGGGAGTGTCACTGGCGTCGACAGCGGTACGGACGAGTGACCGCCAGCGCTGGTCGCGGCCCGTGAGATAGGCCGCCACGAGGTGGTCTTTCGAACCGAACTGGTTGTACAGGGTCCGCTTGGTCACCCCTGAGTGCTCAGCGATCAGGTCCACGCCGACCGCCGTGATGCCGCGCTGGTAGAACAGCTCCTCGGCCGCCGCCACGATCCGGCGCCCGGCCGGCGTCAAAGGCCGCGTTTCCTGCACGACGGGCCCCTTCACTGATCGGTGTACGGTGAGAGATGTTCACAGATCAGTATACCCGCGAGGAGGTTCAGGCAATGAGTGCGTCCCAGGTCATGCGAGCGGTGCGCATCACAGGGCACGGAGGGCCGGAGGTTCTTGAGCCGGCGGAGGTCGCCGTCCCCACTCCGAGGGCGGGAGAGGTGCTGGTCCAGGTCCGGGCCGTAGCCCTGAACAACACCGACCTGTGGACCCGGGAGGGCGCCTACGGTCGTCCGGGAGACCCGAAGGCGCTGTCGGGGTGGCGCGGCCCGATCGTCTTCCCGCGTATCCAGGGCGCCGATGTGGCCGGTCGCGTCGTGGGCGTCGGGACCGGAGTGGACGGGAGCCTCGTCGGACGCCGGGTGGTCGTCGACCCCGCGATCTACGATACCGACGGGCCGGACGCCAACCCGGTGGGCCTGATGGGGAGCGAACGCGACGGCGGATACGCCGAGTACGTGACAGCGCCGGTGGAGCGGGTGCACGACGTGACGGAATCCCCGCTCACGGACGACCGGCTCGCGGCGTTGCCGACCGCCTACGGCACGGCGCTGGGCATGATCGAGCGGGGCCGGCTGCGGAAGGGGGAAACCGCCCTGGTCTCGGGAGCGTCCGGCGGCGTCGGTCTCGCGCTGGTGCAGATCGCCCGGGCGCGCGGTGCGAGGGTGCTCGCCATCAGCAGCAGGGCCAAGACCGACGCGGTGCGCGAAGCGGGCGCGCACGAAGTCGTCGACCGTGCGGGAGACGTCGCCGAGCAGATCCGCGCCGCCGCCCCGGAGGGCCTCGACATCGCCCTCGACGTCGTGGCCGGCGAACTGGTGAGTGAGAGTCTGCCGTTACTGCGCGAAGGGGGCCGGTGGGTCATCGCCGGCGCACTCGGCGGCCACGACGTGACCTTCGACGTACGCCGCCTCTACCTGCACAACGCCCAGGTCATCGGGTCCTCGATGCACACACCCACCCACTTCGACCTCCTCATGGACCTGGCCCGCCGGGCAGAGGTCCACCCCGTCATCGCCGCGACCTTCCCCCTGACCCAGGCCGCCCTGGCGCAGCAGGAACTCTCCCGCAGGGAGCACGTGGGAAAGATCGTCATGCACCCCTGAACGCCATCCGGCGGATCACGGACTGAGCCTATGAGCGGACCAGCGTGACGGCGACGGCTCCTTGGAAGACCGCAGGCCCGAATCCGGATTCAGGACCGGCTGTGCTGAGAAGCACGGTCCGCTCGACGGGATCCGGGTCAGATTTTGATCATGGTGGCTCATCTGCCAGGGAGCGGTCATCGATGACACCGGCGAACTGCCACAAGGAGTATGCAATAGAGCCGGTGCTTAGAAGGCGCCTGCTCTGTTCGGTCGTTTCGGGTACGTGGCGAGGGCTGTTGAAGCGCCTTCGCGAGCTTGCGGACATCAGGATGGTTCGCCGACGGCAGACACGTTGAGGTCGGAACGGGCTGGAATAGAGGGCCCAGTCCAAGTCAACCTAAGGCGGTTCCCGAAGGCCGCGATACCCTACCGATGACTCTCTTGACGTGAACCTGATCCGCAGCGATGTAGGGGCCCGCAGCGCTATAGCACGGGATCCCCGGTTACCGAAACCGGGGATCGTGCGGGATTGAACCTGCCGCACGGATCCCTGTGTGGCGCATTCCGTCCTTTTTTCCGAGGAGTTGAGAGCTGTGCCTGTCGAGGTCATGGAAGAAGAATGGCTGCTTTCCGCCGAGCAGGCTCTGCTCCCGCGTGAGGCTCGCGCGCTGCGTGTGAGTGATGTGGTGCTTCCGGCGAGCGGCGGGGGTAAGTTGACGGCCTGTCGCAATGGGATGGTGAGGGAAATACCCCTCCAGCCGCACTCCTTCGAGTTCCTCCGCGACTGGATCAGCGACGCTGGTTTGATGGAGAACGATCTGCTGTTTCCCGGTAGGCGAGGCGGGCTGCGCTCGGCTTCCGACTACAAGCAGATCTGGGAGGCAGGCCCAAGAGGCCGTCCTGCCGCGGGATGAGCTGTACCTGTGGCGCCTGGGGGAGCCCATCTCCATCCTCCGTTTTGGCTCCCGCAGAGCGAGGTGTGGCCATCAGGTGACGTATGCCGCTTGAGGCGCTCGAGTTGGTGTTCCGGCTGTTCGGTTCGTCTGTAACGTGGCTGGTCGGATCAAGGCCAGGGTCTGTTTATTGGTCCATTGCCCGGAGGCGTGAAAGGGGGCCCGATCCGAAGGTCCGGCCGAGCCCCCTGTGTGCGAGTGGAGAAGCCTCTGAATCAGTTCTGTTCAGTCACGAACTGCTCCACGTTGAGGTTGGTGAGCGAGTCCATCGCATCCAACTGTTGGGCCGCGGCGACGAGTTGATCGTATTCAGCGCGGTGGACGGAGATGCGGAAGTACTCGATCACGTGCGCGAGATCGTCCAGAGCCTCGTCGGCCTCGTCGTTCTCGGCAAGCTTGACAACCGATGCCAGTGACCTCACTGGTCTCGTCTGGTCGGCGATACGTCGTGCGATGCTCTCGGCGACGGAACGGATGAGCGAGTCGGGTGAGTTGGGCGAGTTCATGTGAGGGGACCCTTCTCCCCGCGTGGAGATCGCATGTCAGCCCGTCCTGTTGATGTAGGCGGTTGTCACGCCGAGCGGCTTCCCGTCCGGTGCGGCAGTGGTGCGGTAGTGAGCCGTGACGGTGTACTTCTTCTTCCCGCGGCACCCGCAGCCGGTCCAATAGGAGTACGTGATGTCGTACTTGCCGTTGTAGACACCGCCCCAGGCGTTCCTCCACTTGCCGGAGATGAGTGTCTTCTTGAGGTCGCTGAGCATGGTCGAGCTGGAACGCCAGGCGGATCGCTTTCCGCTCCCGACATGCTTGTCCTTGATGTGCCGGAGGCCGAACTTTCCGTACTTGACCCCGTTCACCGTGACGTTGGACGTGCTGCCCTCGCGGATGGTCTTCCAGTGGCTTCCGGGAGAGCGCGACCACATGATGATGCGCCATTTGTCGCACTTCTTGAACGGATTTCCCCAAGCGCCGCACCGGCCGTCGAGGTCGGTTCCGTTGACCGGGTCCGCGCAGACGAAATCGTAGGCGTTGCAGTTGCCGCCGAAGACCGGGTCGGTCTGCAGGAAGCGTGCGGTGCCCGGATCGTAGAGGCGTGCGCCCATGAGTACGAGTCCGGTGAGGGTCTCGCCCGAGCGCTGCTTGCCGCCGAACCAGCCGTAGCGTGTCGTGGCCTTGTTCGCGCGGGGCGCGCCGTTCTCGTCGTTGTCGAGCACCGTGGGTGCGACGGCTGTGTCGAGCGGCAGTTGCAGGGCGATGTCTCCGTGGATGTTGGACAGTCGCAGGACCGTGCCACCGGTCTTGCTCGTGGTGGCGCTGAACGCGCCGGTCGCGGAGGTGACGTTGCGGGTGACTGTTCCCTGTGCAGTGTTCTCCACGATCCAGCTGGGGTCGTCGGAGTCGCCGCCGTAGTGGTTGGTCTTGGCGGACGTCTGGGTCCAGGCGCCTGCGCTGTTCGTCTCGACGGTCCATGAGCGGGAGCGCAGGGCCGCGTCGAGCTGCCAGGTCTGGCGCCGGGTGCCGGCGGTCTGCTGGCGGGCCAGATCGTTGGCGTAGTAGGTGAGGGTCGAGCCCGGCAGGGCGGTGGTGCGGCCGAACGCGTCGTAGGTGTAGCCCGAGTCGACGATTCGGTCTGCGGTGTCGAAGGCGCGGGAGGTGGTACTGCCCGTGCTGGTCGGGCAGTTGAGCCCGGTTTCGGCCGAGGCGCTCGTGGTACCGGTCCGGTTGGAGCGCTTGTCCAGGGTGTAGGTGCGCAGCACACAGGTGTTGTCGCTGGTGTCCTCGACGCGGGTCAGGCGTCCGGCGGCGTCGTAGCCGTACCGCTGGTGCGACCAGCCCACGTGTGAGGAGGTTCGGCCCTGGATCGTGGAGGTGACGGCGTCGCTGTAGACGGCGGTTCCGTCACTGTCCCTGGTGTAGGTGCGTTCTGTGACGGCGCCTGTGGCGTCCTTGGCCTGCTTCAGCGTGTATCCGCCGGGCAGTTTTTCGGACGAGACCGCACCGTCTGCGTCGTAGGCGGCGGAAAAGTCGCCTGCGATCGAGTCCGTGGCCTTGGTGGCGAGTCCACGTGCGTCCGCTGTGGTGTCGTAGGTGTATGTGATGGTGCTGGGCACGCTGTTGCTGACGCTGACCGTGCGGTCGAGGAGGTCGTAGGTGGTTGCGGTGGTCCCTCCGTCGGCATCGGTGTACGAGATCTCCCGGCCGAGCTTGTCGTAGGCGCGGGTGATGGTGCCGCCGGTCGGCGCGCTGGTCTTGGTCGTGCGGCCTGTGGCTGGGTCGTAGGTGGTTGTGGTCGCGGGGACGTCCGCTCCGATGCCGCCGGTGACGGTCACGGTGGTCGGCCGGCCGGCCGCGTCGTGGCCGTGGGTGATGGTGCGGGTCGTAGTGCTGGCCTTCTCGGCGGTCTTGGCCGTGTTGCCCCAGCGGTCGTATTCGGCGGTCATCGTGGGCAGTTGGGCAGAGTTGCTGCCGCCGCCGGTGATGTCGCCGGCCGGGCCGCTGGTGCACAGCCGGCCGGCCCATTCGGGTCGCCCGGCGCAGGTCCCGGTGCCTGTCGCGGACCAGTAGGTGCTGACCTGTGTTCCCGCGTCGGTGCCCGAGGTGCCCGGTGCGCCCTGCTTGGTCACACGGCCCTGGTTGTCGTATTCCGTCGTGGTCGTGATGGCGAGCCCGCTGGGGTCCTGCACGATCTTTGTCGGAAGGCCCTTCGTCCAGTCGTAGTCGACGGTGGTCAGCTCGGCGTCGGCCATGACGGCCGGGTGCTCGCGCACCTGTGCGCCTTGCGTGGTGCTGGTGACCTGGTTGCTCGTGCTCACGCCGGCGTCCGTGGGACGGCCCTCGTCGTAGCGCGTGCTGGTCCAGCTGCGGGCGATGACGGAGGAATCCGCCGCCACGAGGGTGGTGCTGCCCGACTTCAGGTCCTTGGCGAGGTCGACACGGCCCAACGGCCCGAACTTTTCGAGTTCCCTGGTGCCCGTTTCGTCGTACACCGAACGGGTGGACAGCAGCTCGGCACGCTCAGCGCTGGGCAGGCTGCTCAGCCCCAGTTCAGCGAGGGCGTCCTTCCCGTCCGCCGTTGTCGCGAGAGCCGTCTCCCGGTTCCCGGCCGACAGGACACGTACGGTGTTGCCGAACCGGTCGTAGTCGGTGCTGTCGATCCGGCTGCCGGGCTCGGCGGTGTTCGTCTGCTGCCCCGACACATTGAGGTAGTGGACGGTGGCGCGCCGGTAGTCGGACGGCACCAGAGCCGATCCGGAGTGCGAAGCAGGTACCGAGTCGGCCGGGAATACCGCGGCGGCGTCGGCGGGGATGTCGCGCTGGCCCCAGGCCCCGACCGATGCGGCGTTCATCTGATGGGGCGCGGTGGACCCGGACAGGGGCACGTCGTAGACGACGCTGGTGGTCGCCGTGCCCTCCGTGGTGTCGGCCGTGCCCTGCTTCAGTGCGGCGCGGGAGACCTTGAGCAGCATTCCCTCGCCAGCTGCGGGGTCGTTGCCCGCTTTGCCGTAGGTGAAGGTCCAGGGCAGTTCGCCGGGCGGCGTCAGCGAGACGATCCGTCCTGCCGAGTCGTAGGAGTACTCGGTCACCAGGAGCGGGGCGATCTGCGGGTTCCAGGCACGGCGGAGTCGGCCGGCGTCGTCGTACTCGTATGTCTGGACGACCTTGGACGTGGCGCCGGCGGCTTCGGGCTCGGTGGACCAGAGACGGATCTCGCGTACCTGTCCGGCGAAGTCACCGAACGCGGACGAAGTGGCCTTCGTGGTGGAGGCGTACACGTACTCCAGCAGACGGCAGCCCTTGGTCGACGGGTCGGCCGCGCAGGCCGACGCGGTGGCGGCGGAGGTGGGGGCGATGATCCGGGTGGGCCGGGCCAGTTCCTTGTCGCCGACCTTGACGGTCTCCGACATGACCGAGGTGACCGAGTTGGCCAGTCCGTCGATCAGGGTGCTGCTGACCTGCCACGCTGACGACATCGGGTCGGCCCTGGTGAACTCGGTCACCGTGCCGGAGCTGTCGGAAAGGGTGAAGGTGGCGGTGACGCTTCCCTTCAGCACCATCTCCTCGGCGCCGGGTTCGGGTATCCAGCCGGTACGCGCGGCATTGGCCGTGAAGTGGATCGGGCTGGCGTCGGCAAGGACCACGCTGATGGCCGTGTCGGAGATCCTCTCCAGGTGCGTGTAGTCCGACTCGTTCAACTGAGCCTCGAAGCCCGACACCCACTGCGGCCCGAAGATCGCGGCCTGGTCGTCCTGTTGTGTGCCGGCCTCCGGGCGGCGTGAGAAGGCGGTACGGGACACGGAGAGGTCGAAGTAGGAGGCGTCCTCCTCGGAGAGCGTGAAGTCGCCGGTGAGCAGGTTGACCGACCCGGGGCCGATGTCCTCGCTCGCCGCGTCGTCGGCGTTGCGGTCCACCACCACAGTGATCGGATCCGTGCTGCCCATCGCGCCGTTGGGGCCGGTGAAGTCGGCTTTGAGCTCGACGCTTCCGTCAGGTGCGACCGTGGCCGACGCGTTCCATGCCAGCGGCGCGTTTTTGCCATTCGTCAGCGTCACCGGCCACTGCGTGAGCGCAGTGCCGTCCAGTGTCACGTGCGCGGCGGGGACGGGCTGCCAAGAGTCCGCCGCGGAACGCCGCCAGGAGAAGGAGGCCGCGTTGTACTTGCCGCCGTCGGTCTCGGCTTCGAGGGTGAGACGGCGCGCGGTCCGCTCCCCGGAGGCGGGACGAAGAAAGCCCCCGGCTCCCACGTTGAACGTGTACTCGACCGTCGAGGACCGGTTGTCCGCCTTGTCGACGGCACGGACCAGCAGCGACTGCGGTCCGTTATCGGACGGGGCGACGGAGACGGTCTTGTTCCCGGTCGCTCCTCCGGTGGAGACCTTGGTCCAGGTCACGCCGTCGAGCGACCACTCCAGCCAGTTGTGGTCCGCGGCCGGTGGCGTGATCGTGAAGACGCCGGTCTGTCCGGCACCCTTGCTCCACTTCCCGGACGGGTAGTCGGTCGAGACCACCTTGGTGGGAGCGGCCGGGGCCTTGGTGTCGACCGTGAACGTCTTCCACGCCGACCAGCCGTTGTTGTAGTGCGTCCCGTCATAGGGAGATGTACGGAACTTGTACGTCTTGCCGTCGGCCAGTACCCCGGACGGCACGGTCACCGAGGCAACCTTCCCGGAAGGCACGTACTTCGACACGATGACGTCGCCGACCTGAGTGTCGGTGGCGCTGTCGAAGATCTGGAAGGTGCCGTTGACCTTGTCACCGTCGGCGTCGACGAAGGTGTCGCGCAGCGTGGGCGTGGTGGTGTTGACCGTGTAGGCGCCGCTGTAGGAGAAGTACGGCGGCCCGGCCTCCTGCTTGGTGCCGGTCCGTGGCCGGTAGTTGTAGTTGACCACCAGCTTCGGCGGGTTGGACGCGGCGTTGGCGGAGTTGACCCGCTTCCACTGCGCCAACACGCTCTCACTGGAGGCCCGCAGACCCATGTGACCGTGCGTGGCACTGGCCGACGCCCACTCCTGTACGAGCGTCGTCACATCGGCGCTGATCCAGCCGTCGGGCGCCGAGGTGCAGTCCGCGTTGCCCCGGGTCTCGGTGGAGGTGGCCTTCTTCGCGGTCCAGGACGGCTGTGCGGTCCAGCGGGACGCCGTCGAGGCCGCTCCGGAGGACCACACCTCCCACGGGTACACCTTGCAGTCCGTGTTCCCTGAATGGAAGTTCCACAGGTTCAGCTTCGCGTCCAGGACCAACGCGTTCTGGACCGGCGTGGTGTTCCAGGAGACGAAGGACCGCGCGATGCGCGCCGTCCCGTCAGCGTTGGTCGTGCCCGGGTTGCCGAGGTCCAACTCGGTGTCCGTGGACCAGTCGACCGTCTCACCCTGCTGCACATATGTGTCGAAGACGTTGCTCAGCGAGGACGTGGACGGATCGACGGTGACGGGATACGTGGTGCCGGGGTCGGCAAGGAATTTCGCGTCCGGCGTGACCACCAGGTCGACGGAGGAACCTTTCTGCACGACCTTCAGGCCGACCTTGGCCCGGTTCGTGTGCTCGCCCGACCGCTTGTCGACGGACGCGTCCCACATCACCGGGGCAGGCATGACGGCCCGCCGCTTATTCTTCCGATCGGTGAACTGCACGCTGCCGTCCGGCAGTTGCTTGGCCTTCAGCCCCTTGGCCTTCAGAGGCAGCGTGTACGAGTAGGCGCCCATGCCGGGCCGCTTCTTGATCTCGACGTACTGCTCGAAGCCGGTACGGGTGGCCTCGACAACCACATCCGCGTCGGGCACGGCGTTGACGTACTCCGCCCGGGTCCCCTCCAGCCTCGGTTTCGGCAGCCCGCCCTTCCACTGAAGGGTGATCTGCTGCTCGCCCTCTCCGAGCGTCACCAGGTCGGTGGCCTTCGCCTCACGGGCCGCCTTCAGCGACTTCGCCGGTGCACCCGTCTTGCCTGCGAGCCGGAGTCCCTCCGGGTGGGCGAGCGGTTCCACACCTGAGCCGGATTCCCGCAGCCGCACATCGACGTCGACCCACTTGCCGTCCCGCTCGAACCGGACGGGCCCCGCTGAGAGTTCGGTCGTCAGGCTGCCGTCTTTGTTCGCCCAGGTCGTGGATTCCTCGGTGCGCTCCGAGAGTGCCTCGACCCGACTGCCGGACAACCTGGCCGCGACACGGGCCGAAGGTATGTCGGCCGCCTGCGTCGCCGTCGGCTTCTTCGGAGCCTCCGGAGTTCGCGAGGGTGGGGCCGCCGCGGAACTCGTCACGTCGAGGAGGGTGATGGCCATCGTGAGAGCTGCGCCGCCCGCTGTCCAGCGAACGATCCCCCTGCGCTGAGGCCGCCCGCGCCGTCGCGGCGTGGGTCTGTGAGCCGTCATCATCCCGACCTTTCATGCTTCACATCGACATCACCCATGTGATGCCAAAGTGAAGGTATGCAACAGGTAAAGATCATGAATGATCGCAAAATCACAGAACTCAGACAGGTTGTGCACAGTAAGTTCCAGTGATTCGTGTCACCCTCGTGGGGATTTCTGTATCAACTAGGGCGAAGTGGACCCTCGTGTCGCGAGCCGTCGCGCCCCTAGGGTCTGTAGATCCGGTGTCGCCTTCTCGTCCTGCGGCGCGACGTCCGCCGTCGTCGTTTGGACCTATCGCGCGTCCAGTGATGCCCTCGGCGAGATCTGCGCCAAGGGGAAATCGACTACCTCTGCGACCGGTTGGGATTCTCGGCCATCACGATCGACGGCATCGTCACCTCCGGGTGCAGGCGAGGCGGGAGGCCGCCGAAGAGTGGCCCGTGGCCGTGACGCTCGTTTGACGCTCTGGGTGCATCGCGGCCCGGTTTGGTGGCGGGGAAAACCTATCTGACCTGCACGTTCTCCTGGCATCGTCCCTCGTGACAACTTTCCGATGACTCGTCACGTGGAGTGTGTCGCGATCCTTGAGCCGGTGGCAAAGGTGTCCTGACCTGCTGTTTTGTGCGTGTGCGGTGTGGGCGTTACGGGTGATGTCCTGACGCTGAAATGACGCTCATTTGATGCACCTGCTGATGGAGTGTCAGGCGCGCTATGCCGCTGGTCGGGCGAGCCGGTACGGCGCAAATATGTGCAAATGTACCGGGGGTTCGACTCCCCGGTCGCTGCCCGCAGGAGTTCCAGGCGTCGGTTCAGAGCCAGGTCCTCAGATCCCGCTCCCGCTCCCGGGCGCACACCGCGGGAGCCTTGGGGGACCCGGACGGGGACGGCGAAGGCGGCGTGGACCTGTTCGCGGCGTACGGCAGGGTCGTAGTCGTGCGTGCCCTTTCAGTAGGGAGGACGTGGGGGGATACGAAAGTCGGGGGTGGGGTTCCTCGTTCAGGGCGACGATCGGCGCGAAGTACCGGAAGAGACTGCTTGAGCGACGTCGAAGGACGTCGAATCCCATAACCAAGGAGTTCTTCCATGGGCGTCGTCGGAAAGATTCTGTTCGGAGTCCTGGGACTCGTCATGCTCGTCGGAGCCGGTCTCTGGTTCGGCATCAGGCACGTCGCGAGTGACATCACCTCGCATACGATCACCGCAGCCCAGTTCAAGGACGTTCACGTAGGCGAGAAGCAGAGTGCTGTGCGCGATCGTCTCGGCAAGCCCGGCGGTCTCCAGCCGCAGGACAAGCCCAAGGTTCCGGCCGGCACCACCTGTGACTACTACCTCCAGAAGCATGTGTCCCTGGAGAAGAAGCAGACGTTTCAGATCTGCTACCGGGACGGACAGGTCGCCGCCACGAAGACCCTGCCGTCCGCCGAGGACGAGGCCACGCAGGTCAATGGCAAGAGCAGTGCGAGCGCCAAGCCCTGAACTGCTCGGGCTCACGCCGGCCCACGGGCACATGCTCCGCCCCGCCGGGGCAGCTACTGCGGGCCGACAGGAAGGGTCCCCGGAACGATCAATCGGAGGGTCTTCTACCGTGGCACGCGTGTCCGTTTCCCCTGTGCCCGCCTCGGTGGTGGCTCTCGCTGACCGCATCCGGTGGCCCTCCGAGCCGTTCGCCTGGGTGCTGGCGGCGCTGATCGGTGTCGGCGGACTCCTGCCGCCCGCCTCGGATCGGTGCCTGCTGCCGCTTCCGTTCGCCGTCTCCGCCGTGCTCGACCGGAGCCCTGCTGGCCTGGCGGCGCGACCGGCCCACCTTGGTGGCAGCTGTGGTCGCCGTGGTGAGTCTGCTGACGGTTCAGCCGGCCTTGCCGTTCGCGGTGTACTCGCTGGCCAGACGGCGGGTGACGAGCCCTCTGCGGTACGGCGTCTACGCCACCGCGGTGCTCAGCCAGTTCACCACGGGCGCCCCGGCGTCGGGCGTCATCGCGGCAGCCCTGCTGGTGGGCGCGCCCGCTTGGCGTGGCACGGTGATCCGCTACCGGCACGCCAGGCTGGAGGAGCTGGCCGAGCGTGCCGAGCAGGCCGAGCGGGAGTCGTTGCTGATCGCCCGCCGGGTCCGTGCGGAGGAACGGGCCGCGCTGGCGCGTGAGATGCACGATGTGGTGGCCCACGAGGTCAGCCTGATCACGCTGCACGCGGGCGCGTTGAGCGTGGACCCGCAGGAGTCGGAGCGAGCCCGCGAGATAGGCGAGCTGGTCAGGGTCACGGGCAGGCGCGCACTGGCCCAGTTGCGCCAGATCCTTGATGTGCTGCGTGATCCGGAGACGGTCGAGAGTTCCTTCCGACCCGGCCCGGCACTGCGGGATCCGCCCCGGTTGCTGGCCGACTCGGAGGCGGCGGGCGTGCCCGTGGACCGGGCACCCTGGTCAGCGACGATTGCCGAAGTCCGGGGCGGGGCAGGGTCGTTGCCGCAGGCGGTGGAGCACACGGTCTTCCGTATCGTCCAGGAGGCATTGACCAACGTCCGCAAACACGCCTCCGGTGCCCGCGCCGTGCTGGGGCTGCGGGTGAACGGGGAGCACCTGGAGTGCGAGGTGAGCAACCCGGTGACCGGACTGCGCGGCGGCCGGGGACGGCGCGGGCATGGGCCTGCGCGGCCTGCGCGAGCGGGCGGCACTCCTCGGTGGCACCCTGGACGCCGAGAACCGGGACGGCGTGTTCCGGCTACGGCTCCGGCTTCCCCTCGCGTCATCCGCACCGAACCCAAACCCGAACCCGAACCCTAACCCGGAGCAGGAGCAGGAACGGGAGACGACGAGGGCACAACCTGTTGGGGAAGTCCGGTGATCCGGGTCCTGCTCGCCGACGACGAGGCCCTGGTCCGGACTGGGCTACGGCTGCTGCTGCAGACCGCACCCGACATCACAGTGGTCGCCGAGGCCGACGACGGACGGGCCGCGGTCGAGGCGTGCGTCCGTGTGGCGCCCGACGTGGTGCTGCTGGACGTGCAGATGCCCGGCCTGGACGGTGTGGGCGCCGCCAGGGAGCTGTCCGCGTTGCCCGCACCGCCACGGATCCTGATGCTGACCACGTTCGACGCCGAGACCTATCTGCTGCCGGCGCTCCGGGCCGGTGCCCACGGCTTCCTGCTCAAGGACGCCCAGCCGAGCCAGGTCCTCGATGCGGTGCGGAACACCGCGGCCGGCCTCCACGCCCTCGCTCCCGAGGCGGTGAACCACCTGGTGGCCCGTGCGGCCGCCGAGCCGTCCTCGGCCGGGCCGCCCCGGCTGCCCTCGCTCACACCGCGCGAGCGGGAGGTACTGGCGGCGATAGCGGACGGGCTGAGCAACGCCCAGATCGGCAGGCGGCTGGACCTGCGGGTACCGACCGTGAAGGGCCATGTCTCACGGATCATGGAGAAGCTGCACTGCGAGAGTCGGGTACAGGCCGGGCTGCTCGCCATGCGCGCAGGGTTGGGCGGAGCGGCGAGCCGCACGGACGAGGTGTGACCCCGTGGCCGGGATGTTCCTGTCGTGGTTCCGTCCGCCCCCTGTACGTCCGCGACGGCTTCGGGTCTACCAAGGGTTGAGCTCGGCCGAGGAGCACCCCCGGTTCCTGCCACCCCCCGATTCCTCGCCGACATCACCGGCGACGGACGCGTCGACATCGTCGGCTTCGGCGGCCCGGGAGTGTACGTGGCCCGAAACCTCTTCCGCGGCTTCCGAAACCCGTCAGTCCGACCCGACATGCGGCCTGGCACGCCTTCGCCTGCGAGACCGCACTGGATCCACCCTCCACCTCGACGCCCGCGAATGGTCGGGGTCTTGAACACCTGGGCTCGCGCAGAGTCGACTCCATCACGGGGTGAGCGAGCAGCCAACCGTGCGGAACGCCTCCGCTCACGCGGAGATCGACCTGCCGGCCAGGGCTTTGAGAGGCTTCCCCGGTCTTGGGAGGGTGGGGAGCGCGAGGTGTGGGGGTCATGTTGGTCCTCGTCTGCGTGGTCAGTGATGCGGTTGCGCTGATCGCATGACCCGGCCGTTCTGGGTGAATTACGCTGCGTAGTCCGGTCGTTACGAGGGTGCGGCCGGAGGTGGTTCCACGTGTTCCACATCGCTCACGCGCATGTCCCGGAGGGAGTGGTATGCCGCAACGGCGCGTCATCACCGACCGCAGTCAGGAACCCCGCCAGCGGTTCGCCGAGGAGTTGCGGAGGCTGCGCGAAGCGAGCGGGCTGAGCCTGCGGGCGCTTGGTGAACGGCTCGGCTGGGACTGGTCGTTGTTCGGCAAGATGGAGAACGGCGAGACGCTCGGCAGCCCGGAGGTCGTCCAGGCGTTGGACACGCACTACGGGACGCCGGGGCTGTTGCTGGCGTTGTGGGAGTTGGCCGCCGGGGACCATACGCAGTTCCGCGAGCGGTACCGGCGGTACATGGCGCTGGAGGCGGAGGCCGTGAGCTTGTGGCACTTCGCGGTGAGCGTCCTGCCTGGGTTGTTGCAGACGCCAGGGTACGCACGGGAGATGCTGGCGGCGGGCGGGCTTGAGGGCAAGGAACTTGAGCAGCAGGTCGATGCCCGGATGGGGCGGCGGGAGTTGTTGGAGGGGGAGGGTGCGCCCCGGTTCCGGACCATTCTTTCTGAGGCGGTCCTGCGCACGGCGTTGCTGAACTCCCTTGAGTGGCGGGGGCAGTTGGAGCACCTGGCGGAGATGGCGGAACGCCCGAACGTTGCCGTTCATGTGCTGCCCTTCAGCGCCGGCCCTTACGGGCTTGACAGCACTGACGTGTGGTTCCTGCGTCTGCCGCAGGGACGTACGGTGGCATACACGGAGAACGCGCACCGAGGCGACCTGATCGAAGACGGTGCGGCGGTCGAGAAGCTTCAAGGTGCTTACGATGCAGTTCGTGACCTGGCGCTGTCCCCGGCCGAGTCGCGGAAGTTCGTCCTGCGCATGTTGGAGGAAGTGCCGTGCGATCCATCGACCTGAGCGTCATAAACTGGCGCAAGAGCTCATACAGCAACTCGGACGGTGGCGCTTGCGTCGAAGTCTCTGACGACTTCGCCGCCGTCGTCCCGGTACGGGACAGCAAGGTTTCCCATGGGCCGGTGCTCGTGTTCCCTGCCGATGGGTGGAACTCCTTCGTTTCGGCAATCGGGAACGGGCAGTTGAGCGACTGATCGGGCAAGGCGACGGCCCCACGATCTGTCCCGATCGAGGGGTCGTCGGCGTAACTGGCGGACTATTTCTTGCTGGTACGGCGTCCTCTGGTCGCGGCGAATGGGGAAGCCCCGTCTAGGCCTCCGCCCGCGAGTTGCTTTGCGCAGTTCCGACAGCAGGCCCTCGATCAGGTCCGCGAACACCTCCCACGGCTCCGGCCGCGCGAACAGATGATCCATCCCACCCAGCAGGACAGCCAACTCCTCAGCCCACTCGCCGAGTTGCCCCGCCATCACATCCACGTGATCTGCCGCTGTAGTACTCGCCGTGGCCGACGACAGCGGGTAAGTCGGGCGTTACGCCACTACCGCCGTCGCGGGGGCGTGCGCAGGAGACACACCAGTGGAGAACGGTGCCAGCGCTCCCATGCGCCCCCATTTCGGCTGGATCGGCTGAAGATGCACTGGCCGGGACGGAGGTTTTCCCGCTACTCATGGAGGCTTGGGTCGGGGGACGGGGGATCCGGTGCTGCTCGTCATGGTGTTACTGGTGATCGGCGGCACCGCACTGGTGTCGCGTTGCGGAGGTCCGACAACGTTCCACCGGCCGTGTCGCCGCAGACGCAGGGGACTGTTCGCACGGTGCCGGGACCACACCTTCACGTTGATCACGGTCACCGACCTGGCGGGACTCGCGCTGTTCGGGCTGGCCTTCGGCATGTGGGCGCTCTTCGGCCCGGCCGCCTGATGCGGCGCAGGCGGAGCCAAGGAGGCTGGGCGGCGGTTCCCTGGTGGGTGTGGGGGTTGGGCGTGCTGGCCGGGGCGAGTGGCTTGTGGAGGGCGGCCGAGCAGTGGCCGGCGCCCGCCGGCGTCGCGCTGACCGCCGTGGCGGTGGGACTGGGCGTGAAGCCGGGGCGGCTGGCCGTACAGAGATGGACCGGCCGCTCAGCGCTTCCCGCGGGGCCCGTCCGTTATTCGCTGGCGCACCTCGATGCGCTGGACCCCCGGGCGTTCGAGCTGGCGGTCTGCGCCTTGCTGCGTCGGGACGGCCTGACCGCGGAGCATGTGGGCAAGGCGGGGGACAAGGGTGCCGACGTACTCGTCGTCGACCGCTCACGGCGACGGGTCGTCGTGCAGTGCAAGCGGCTGCGACCGGACCGGAGGGTCGGGGACCAGGACGTGCAGCGCGTCAACGGCACATACCGCCATGATCACGGCGCTCAGTTCGCGGTGATCGTCACCACCGGTGGCTTCACGGCAGCCGCCAGAGCCAGCGGCCCACGCTACGGGATTCGCCTGGTGGACCGGGACGCATTGGAGAGGTGGGCGGATCTGGGGGAGCCGCTGTACAGAATTTTGCGGGTTCCGGACGAGGGCGCACAACGCAGACGCTGGGCGCCCGGATCATGGCGGCGGGCGAGAACACTAGGGTGAGGGTGTATCAATGACGCCCTTAACTCTGGCCCAGGACAGGCGAGTTGACGGTATGAGGGGGAACATGTCCGACGAGATCGAGTCAGCGCGGATCCAGGTGTTCGGCGCCGACCCGCAGCATGCGGAGTTCGAAGCGCGGGAACTCCGCGAGCTGCTGCGGGAGTTGGACGGCACTCAGGTGCGCTTCGCCCCGCCTGAAGTGCCGCACGCCACGACGGACGGCGCCAAAGGGTCGGAACTGCTGACCCCGGAGGTCGTGCTGGTCCTCACCACGGGCACCCTCGCGCTGGCGAGAACCGCCATCAAGGCGTGGGTCGAGGTACGCAAGAGCCGCAAGGTGCGTGTGGTGGCCGCCGACGGATCGGTCACGGAGTTCGAGGGCGGAGTGTCCGGGCGCGAGGTGAAGGTGCTGCTGGACGGCCGGAGCGACAGGTCGGGCACCGGACCGGTGGATGAGCGATGAGCCGTAACCATGCCTTACTCGTGGGCACCGCCACCTATGACGACGCCGCCTTTCCGGCCTTGCCTTCCGTGCGTGCGGACGTTCACTACCTGAGCCAAGTGCTGGAGATGCCGGCGGTCGGCCGGTACGAGAAGTGTGTTCGGGTCGAGGACTCCTCGAAGGCGGCGATCAAGCAGGCCGTCGAACGGTTTCTGGGGGACCGTGAGCCGGACGAACTGGTTGTGCTCTATCTCAGTGGCCATGGCGCGTACGACCGTGAGGACGGTCAGCTCTATTACGTCACCACGGACACCGAGGCGGACCGGTTGCAGCAGACCGCGCTCGAAGCCTCGTACGTGACCGACCAGTTGGAGAAGTGCGCCGCTCGGCGCAAGGTCCTGCTGCTCGACTGCTGTTTCAGCGGCAGCGCGGTGCAGGGCTTCCGCAGCAAGGGGGCCTCACACTCGGACACCTCACCTGTGGTCGAGGCCAGCGGCGTGTACGTCATCACCGCGTCGCAGCACTGGGAGCAGGCCTTCACCACCGATGCGGACCAGCCCTCGCAGTTCACCAGAGCCGTCGTCGAAGGCCTGCACTCGGGACAGGCGGACCTGGACGGTGACGGGAAGGTCTCGGCGAACGACCTGTTCCGGTACATCGGTCGTGACCTACGGAAAGCACCCGACGGACGCCGGCAGACACCGACCCAGTCCAGTCTTCAGGTGACCGGCGACATCTATCTCGCCGTTGCCTCCGCCGGCCGTCAGATCCCCGCCCTCAAGCCGCTGCCCGCCGGGCTCAGCGCGGTCACCGACGGCACCGGAGGGATGACACCGGCACCGGCCAAGGCCACCCCGGCGATGTTCGACGACTCCGCCTTCACCGACACCGACTGGGCAGGGCTGCTGACGTACTACCAGCACTGTCTTGAAGCGGAGAACTCCACCGACGAACTGCTGCCGTTGATGGGCAGCGATCCGCCGCGTGTGGTCTGGCCGGCGGGGGAGGAAGTCCTGCTCTCCGGCACGGAGGCCACGGTGCAAGCACCGGATCGCGTCGCGGATCTCGCCGAGCGTGCCCACACGGACGGCACCGACCTCTGGTACGGATACCCCGTCGCCGTCCTCTACGACGGCAAGCGACAGGTGTGCGCCCCGCTCGCCATGCGCCAGATCGAGGTCGAACGCGATCCGCAGGGACGCGGTGTGGTGACACCCACAGGACCGATCGTCCTGCATCCCAAACTCGTGCTCGACCGGTTGGGCAAGGACGAAGGCAATGAACTGCTCGCCGCTTACCAGCCCAACTGGCGGCCGGGCTTCCGGGAGGACATGGTCCGCGATCTGCGCAGCCTGATGCAGGAGTTGGGGCTCCCCGACACGGAGCACCTCGATCCGGGATCGCTCGGCGACGGCAGTTCCCTGTACGCGGCGCACGAAGGCGCTCGCAATGTCGCGATCGTCTTCGCCGCGCGGTCGGACTCGGCGGCCACCGCACAACTGATGAAGGACTACAGAACTCTGCAGAAGAGCGTCGGGCAGTTCGCCGGCACCGCGCTCGGGGCATTCACCGGGCGTGCGGACCCAGGAGTGGACGAGAGCGCCGAGCAGGACGTGCAGGTCGTCGCCCCCCTGGAACTCAACGAAGGGCAGGAAGCGGTCATCCGCGCCGCCATGGTCCGCAGGCTCACCGTCGCCACCGGACCGCCCGGGACCGGAAAGAGCCAGCTCATCGTCAACGCGGTCGCCACGGCCAGAGCGGCCGGCCAGACCGTGCTCGTCGCGTCGACCAACAACAAGGCGGTGGACGAGGTCTGGGAGCGCTGCGAAGCCCTGGCTCCGGGCCTCCTCGTACGTACGGGAAACCAGACAGCCGTCGAGCAGGAGTCGCGGACGCTGGAACAGCTGACCCGCAGCGTCCGGCCCCACCAGTCGTCCCAGACGCACCGGGGCGAACTACGGAACCACCTCCGGGAGCAAGAGGCGCTGCGCCGCCGACTCGCGGAGATCGCCCGGAGGGAGCGGGAGTTGGCAGACCTCGGCCGACTGCGTTTCTCCTATGCCGAACAACACCATGGTGACCCTGGGACGCTCGCCACGGCTCTGGGGGACGATGTCTCCCTCGGCCGGTGGCTGCGCCGGGCGCACATGGCAGTGCGCCTGGGTGTCTTCGGCGGATGGCTGCGCAGCCGGTGTGTGCGCTCTCTCGCCCCGCTGTCCGTACAGGCCGTGGGCCGTGGGGAGTTCGCCGGCCTGGTGAACTTCGCGGAAGCCGAGGCCGTCTGGCGGCGGAAAGGCACCGAAGCCGACGCGGTGGCGGACGACACGCAACTCCTGACGATGCTCCGGGAGACCGACCGACGGGTCCGGGAGACGGCCGCAGCACTGTTGCAGGCGTCGGTGGCGGAGCAGGCGACGACCGCGCGTGCGGCCATCCATGACCGCATCGAAGCCGTGAAATCGCGGTCGCCGCGGCAGTGGTCGTCCTTGGAGCGGATCCTGCCGCAGGTGTCCGGCTGGGCCGTCACCGCGAGGTCCCCACGGCGGTTCCGGGACCGGGCCGCTCTCTTCGACCTGGTCATCGTCGACGAGGCGAGCCAGTGCTCCACGCCGGACGTGCTGCCTCTGCTCTTCCGCGCACGGCGGGCCCTCGTGATCGGTGACCCCATGCAGTTGCAGCACATCACCACACTTCAGCCCCGGCAGGAGGCCGAGGCGCACCGCGGGGCGGGGCTGCGGGCGAGCTGGCTCGATGAGCACCGGCTTGAGCACCGTCGTTACTCCTCGTTCCACGCGGCAGCCCACGCGGCCGGGAAAACCCTGCTGCTGGACGAGCACTTCCGCTGTCACCCGGACATCGCCGGTATCTCCAACCGGCATTGCTACGGGGACCGGCTGACCGTTCTCACCGAACCCCGGTCGTTGCGACGCCTTGAAGGCGTCGACGCGGTTCAGTGGCTCGATGTGGTGGGAACGGCGCGCAGAGGTGCCAATGGCTCGTGGACGAACGAGGAGGAGGCGGATCGTGTCCACCTTTCGGTGGAGCGACTGCTCAAGCGCCTGCCTCAGGGCTCGACGGTAGGGGTCGTCACCCCCTTCCGGGCCCAGAAGGACCTGATCGCCAAGCGCTGGGAGCACGAGTCGCGCGTACGGGTCGGTACGGTGCACACCTTCCAGGGAGGACAACAGGACGTGATCCTGTTGTCACTCGTCGCGGGCGCGAGGATGCGCCCCAGCGCGGTCAACTGGCTCTGCCGCGAGGTGAACCTGTGGAATGTGGCCATCACTCGGGCTCGTTCGCATCTCATCGTGCTCGGCGACCGTGATTTCTGGTCGGTCCGCGCGGGGATGCCGCACGCACTGCTGGACGTGGCTGAGGCCAAGGCCGCGCCGACTCCGCCCGGTGCGGAACCCGGACAGGACCATGAGCTGGTCGGCGACCGGCTTCAACTCCTGCTGACGGACGAGATCTCCGGAATCCTGCTCGACAGAAACGTCACGGCCGACGGCTATCCCTACGACTTCGACGTCCGCCGGGGTACGGACGCGGCCCAGGTCCAGTTGGACTACGGGGCGTCCGTGGACATGGAGGACGCACGACACCTGAGGCTCGCCCTCAGCCACGCCGCGCTCCTGCCGAACGGTGTACGGCTGCCTGCCTGGCATGTGTGGGCTGGCCGAGCGGAGAGAGTGACGGGGCGGCTCAGCGGCCGGTGAGGGCGAAGCGCAGATACCGGAGCGAGGACAGTGCCCGCGCCGACCGTCTGGCCGCCGCGATCTCGGCCTCCACCGCCGCCAACCGGGCGTGTGGATCGCCGAGTTGTCGGGCTCGTTGGGCGAACTGCTGACGCTGCTGAGAGGCGTGCCTGGCCGCGAGTTGGTCTTCGCCGGTGAGCCGGGCGAGCTCCGACCTCAGTTTCCTGTCCGCGTGCTCGCGCGCCGTCCTGGCTGTCGTCTCCGCCTCCAGACGCCGACGTGACAGGTCTGACTGACGCCGCGTGAAGTCGGCCTCGATGGACTGGCGCCTGGCCGTGGGCAGGCTCGACGGTGCGCGGGAGGAGGCACGTGCGTGCTGTCGTAGGCGCCACGCCTCCAGAGTCCTGGCGCGGTTCTCACCGATGCCTTTGATGTCGAGTCTGCGTCCGTCGGCCGCGTTGATCAGCCCTGTGACGTTGTTGTACCGACCACCTGCACTGACCAGGGTGATGCCCGTGAAGTCCGCGGCCGTCCGGACTCCTTGCGCGGCGAGGGCCTGGACGAGTGACCGCCCGATGCCGGTCAGCTCCTTCTCGTGCAGACGGGCCTTGCGCAGTTCGCCGTCGATGAACTCCTTGCGGTGGTTCGCCAAGGCCCGGTCCAGACCCGTGCGGCGCTGCCCTGCGAGGGAGGCGATCTCTCTGTCGATGGCCTGCTGGTCCTGGACCTTCTTCTTCTCCGCCGTTTTGACGGCCTTCTGCTGGGCGCGCTCCAGCTTTGTCTGGGCGGCCGTGAGCTGACTCTTGCGGTCGGCCTCCGACGCGTCGAACTCCTGCTGTTCTCGCCGCAGTTGATCAGCTGTCCGGACAGGCCCGAGCGTGGCATGCCGCTTCTCCCGGAGCTGACTCAGGTGGGTGCGCACAGCCCTGGTCTCCTGACGTGTGCCACGGGTCCTGCGGGTGGTGAGCGCTGTGACGCCCAGCGTTCCGCCGTAGGTCACCGCCGTGGCGAGGGGAGAGACGAGCTCGACCAGAGCGAGGGCGGCCGGGGCGAGCACAGCCAACGGCAGCAGGAGTCCGAGCAGTACGTCAGCCATACGGCGGTGGGTGTACCTGCGCGGAAGCGAGCCGGGGGACGGCACAGACGTGACCGGGCCTGGAGCTGTGGTGGCGGTGACATGGCCGTCGAGCCAGTCGGGCCGGCGTCCCGCACCAGCCGTGCGGGGGCCCGGGACGTGTGCCCCCGTCGTGGTGGCCGCCGTGACCGAGAGTCGTGGGACGTGCGGCAACGGCTGCCAGGACAGAACTTTGATCTGCTCTGCCAGGTCACGCACGGTGCTGTCGGTGTGGCTGAGCAGGGTGCTGAGGCGGACGGATCCGGCAGGGTTCTTGAAGTCGTCCTCCGCCAGCAGGAGATACTCGCCGTCCGGCTCGTGGAGACGTGTCCAGAGGGAGGGGTCGGCGGCGACAGCACGCAGCGCCAGATAGATGACCCAGTTCGAGAAGTGGTCGAGTGTGCCGTCGAAGTCGTCGTCGCCCCGGGCCGGGGACTGGTAGTTGCGGTGTCCACGCTCCGTGCTGTGACGTCCGCGCAGGGCCGGAACGAACATTCCGTCGTAGTCGACCAGTCGGAAGGTGCCGTCCCGAGCGACGAGCAGATTTCCGTGCTGCAGATCGCCGTGCGCGATGTCGTGTCTGGCGAGATCCGTGGTGAGTTCGGCGAACCGCTCGGCGAGCGCCCGCACCGCCGCGCTGTCCGCGTAGTGATGGTCGAGCCAGTTGGAGAGCGTCACGGCCTCCACCCAGTCCATCTTCAGGACCGGGAAGCGTGACCCGTTGACGAGAATGCCGTCCGGAACGTACTCGAATCCGATCCGCCATGGCTGCGAGAGCGAGTGCGGAGCGATGACGGACAGCTTGTCGCTGATCGCCTCGTAACGGTCCTGCTGATCACGCACATGGGAGGTGAAGCACTTCAGAGCGTAGCGACGGCCGAGGGCGTTCGTCAGCGAGAAGACGCTCGCGAACTGCCCGGAAATGGGGCGGGGGAGGCCGAGCTTGTTGGTCTGTGGCAGGGCTCCGCGAAGGTCGCGATCCAGAAAGCACACCGTGGTGTTCTGCAGAGCTTCCTGGTACTCCCGGCCCGAAGGAAAGGGCAGCGGCCCTTGCGCGGTGCTCATGCCTCACTGCCCTTCGACGTCAATGCGCACGACGGCCACGTCGTCGTTGTGGAGGGCGCCCTCCGCGCGAAGTCCCCGGAGCCAGTCCGAGAAACGAGGCCCGTCGTGGGGGCCGGCGAAGTCGGACAACTCACCCAGAACACGCGCGTGATCCGTGGCGGAGAGGAACCAGTGGGCGAGCGCGTCGGTCATGAGAAGCAGGCGGTCCCCGGCCTCACAGCTGCCTTCGGCGAACAGGGTTCGGGCCGCGAGCAGCGAGCTGTCACGATTGAGGCTGTTGAACAGATTCGGAGTGACGCCGAACTCGTCCGCGTTCTCCACGGGGAAGGACCTGAGTACCTTCCCGTCACGAATGTGAAAGAGGCAGCTGTCGCCCAACGCCGCACATAGCCAACGCCAGTTGCCGCCGGATATCGGGTCCATACGCAGCATCAGCAAGGTGGCGGAAGCTCCGGCTGTCAGTTTCGTCTGCTCGTACCACTTCAAGGGATTGCCCTGCGCTGCGCGTGCCGCGGTGTACGTTTCCAGCCATGGTTCCCAGCACGAGACCGTGGTCTGGGTGAACGATTCGAAAGAAGGCCCATCGCGGAAGACCTGTTCGTTCTCCCAGGCGTTCTGGGCGGCGGACCGGGCCAGCATGTGAGCCCAGTCCTTGGCCAGGACGCTTTCTGTCGCCCCGTCGGACATGCCCACGGCCAGCGGGGAAGTCACCAGTTCGTCGAAGGGCACAGAGGGGACGACGTGGGCAGCGTCCTCGCACTCGGCTTCGGTGCTGCCGGTCTTGGGCGTGAGAAGCCGAGTGACGTAAAGGCCGCTCGAAGTCACCGGAGTTCGGTGGCGCGGGTGCCGATGTCGAGGAACTGGACCACGGACGTGACGTCGGCGTTGTAGACGAAGCCGCGGGTGTTCTCACTTACGCGCTGTCCCTGGGAAGCGGCGTAGGAACGCATGTGCGTGGGCAGGGGACTTGACATGGCGAACAGTGCGCGGGCGTAGTCGTCGGGCAGATCGGCGTCCGAGTCGGGGAACGCGCTGGGAGCGCCGCCGGCCGCGGAGACGTGCAGGTTGAACAGAAGTACAGCGCCGTCGGCCGTCGCATGCGCGGTGATCGCAGCCGCCGACGCGGCCGGATCACCGTCGGTCGACTCTCCGTCGGTCAGGTTGAGGACGATGGGCGGAAAGCTGCCGGGAAAGCGCTCGGTCCAGCCGGCCACCAGGGTTTCGGCGTACTTCAGGGCACGATTCATCGGGGTGCCGCCCTGCGCGACAGGGTCCATCCAGAGCGGGAACTGCACGGTGGTTTCGACCAGTCCGCCGGCGCCGTCCGGAACCTTCTTCGCCCGAGTCTCGATTCTCGCGGGTGCGTCGGCGACCTCACTCAAGGGCACCAGGTCGCGACCGGTGAGTTCGCCCTGGAAAGCGGATCCCACTGCGGCCCCGTAACCAATCACCGCGATATGGAAATAGTCGCGTACGCCTTCCTCTTTGGCGCACTTGACCGACAGCTCGGTCAGCAGCCGATTGATGGCGTCGGCCACCACATCGGCCTTCTTCTTGGGGTCCTCACCACCGATCGGATCGGTCATGGAGGTGGACTGGTCGACCAGGAAGATGAAGCAGGTCGGACTGGTGCGGCTGATCTCGGCTGTGTAGGGCATGCCGATGGCCCCTTCCCCCATTGTTGTGAAGGGCTTCGCCGGGTGCTGATGAGCAACTCGCCGGACTTGGCCCCCGTGACCAGGGGCAGACTATCGGTCCCGGCGCAAGTGTCGCAGGAGATAGGCCCTAACTCCGGTCGCCTGACGGCCACTTGTGTGACCTCGCCGACGAATTCCGGCCAGCGGTTGTTGAGGGACGCAGGTCAAGTCGGTGCCCTCCGGCTGATGGCGCTTCAGCGCTGAAGCGGTCCGTGGACTCGACGCTCTCTCCTCCTCGCCAGGACGGGCGAAAATCAGACATCACACGTGGTGAGCGGTGCCCGTCGGGGAGGATGGACCGACGATGACTGCCCAGACTCCCGGCCCGGACCCCGTCGACTACGCCCCCTTCGCCCACCTGACCGTCCCCAACGCAGCCCTCTACCGCCAGGTGATGCACGCCTTTCTCGTCGCCAAGGAGCGGTTCGCGGTGCATCTGCGGCCGGAGGACGTGTACGCCGTGCTGGACGCGGGGAGTCGGCCGGCTGATGTCGAGGCGGTGGTGAAGGCGCTGGACAGTCTGGTCAACTGGGGAAATCTGCGGGCCGATCCGGACACCGCGCGGGTGACGGCGGTCGAGGACTTCTACCGTAAGCGGTTCATCTACCAGCTCACGCGGGCCGGCGAGGCGGCCGAGGCGGCGCTGGGGACGTACGACGAGGTGTTGGGGCGGCGGGGCGAGCTCCAGGCGGTCGCCCTGCACGACATCGTCACGCAGTTGCGGGCGCTGCTCGTGATCGCTTCGGAGGACGAGCCGGACCCGGCCAAGGCGTACCTCGCCCTGGCTGTCCTGACGGCGCGTTTCACCGACCTCGCCGACAACGCCCGTGCCTTCATGGGGTCGCTCCAGCGCACCATCGACCTGCACGACATCGAGGTGGAGGCGTTCCTCGCGTACAAGGACCGGCTGATCCAGTACCTGGAGCGGTTCATCCAGGACCTCATCACGCTCGGTGGCCGGATCGCCCTGCTGATCGGGGAGTTGGAGGAACAGGGCAGGGTCGGGCCGCTGCTGCGACTCGCCGCCGCCCGCGAGGCTGCCGACGCCGCGCCCGAGGACGCCGAGCACGCGGAGTCCGTGGCGTACGAGAGGTGGGTCGGCCGGTGGTCCGGGCTCGCCCAGTGGTTCGTGTCGGCGGAGGGGCGTGAGTCGCAGGCCAGGCTGCTTCGTGGGCGGGCGCTCGGGTCGATTCCTCAACTGCTCGCTGTCGTTCGGCAGTTGAACGAGCGGCGGGCCGGGCGTTCCGATCGCTCGGCCGACTTCCGGGTGCTGGCGCGCTGGTTCGCCCAGGCGCCGGACGACGAGACGCGGCACCGGCTGTGGCGGGTGGCGTTCGGGCTGTACTCCTCCCGGCACCTCACCGTCGACGCCGACATCCTCGCCGAACGGGCGGCCGGGCCGGAGCCGGCCGCGACCCCGTGGGGTGAGGCGCGACCGCTGCGGATCAGTCCTCAGCTGCGCCGCACCGGCAGTTACGAACGGCGCGGCAAGCCGCGCAGGGTGGCGGACCGGGGCGAGGCGAAGCGCAGGCTCGCCGAGATCGCCGCACAGCAGGCGGGGCAGGCCAGAGAGGCGCGGGACCGTCTTGTGACAGGCGGGCCGGTGCGACTCTCCCGGCTGGGGGAACTCGACCCGCTCGCCTTCCAGTTGTTCCTGCGCCTGCTCGGTGACGCCCTCGCGGGCTGGCGGCCGGGCATGACGACCACCACGGCCACCAGCGGGGACGGCTCGATGGAGATCCGGCTGACCGTGCTCGGCGACGGCTCGACGGCTGAAGTCCGCACGCCCGACGGGGTGTTCACGGGACCCGACCACGTGATCGACATCGTCGACCTCGCTGCGGGAGAGGGCGGCGAGGCCGACATGCCCGCCGGACCGTTGCCCCACGTACCGGCCGAGCCGGGCACACGGAACGGGACCGGGTCCGTCCCCCGACAGGGCACCGCCTTCCAACCTTCCCCGCCCACCCGACAGTTGACGGAGGACCGATGACCGGCCCGCTGGCCGAAGTACTGGACGGCCAGCGCGGGGCCGACCTCCAACGGGCCGCGCGTGCCCTGCTGAAGGAGCCGCTGCTCACCGCCGACGGGCCGTACGCCGACGAGTTCCGGCTGGTGCGCCGGCACACCGCCGAACTGCGGGAGTGGTTCGAGCGCAACGTCGGCTGGACCCTGCGCACGGACTCCGACGCGGCACGGCTGCGCAAGACACCCGGCACCCTCACCGACGCCACACACCCGGCCCGCGAGGCCGCCCGGACCGCGCTGCCCTTCACGCGCCGCCGCTATGTCCTGCTGTGCCTGACGCTGGCCGCGCTGGAGCGGGGCGAGTCGCAGGTGGCACTCGGACGTCTCGCCGAACAGGTCGTCCTGGCCGCGGCCGATCCCGAACTCGTCGCCGCCGGGATCACGTTCACCCTGGAGCGGCGCGACGAGCGCCTCGACCTCGCGGCCGTCGTACGACTGCTGCTGCGGCTCGGGGTGCTGCGACGGGTGGCCGGCGACGAGGAGGCGTACGTCAGCGGATCGGGCGATGTGCTGTACGACGTGCGGCGGCGCGTGCTGGCCGGGATGCCGACGGCCCGGCGCGGCCCCTCCATGGTCGAGTCCCAGGGCTTCGAGGAACGCCTGGTGGAGATGACGGCGCAGACCGCCCTCGACAGCGACGAGCTCAGGTTCCGCGCGATCCGCTGGAAGCTGACCCGCCGTCTCCTCGACGACCCGGTGCTCTACTACGACGACCTGACCGACGACGAACTGGCCTACCTCACCCGGCAACGCGGCTTCATCACCGCGCGCATCGGCGAACTCACCGGACTGGTCGCCGAGGTGCGGGCCGAAGGCATCGCCATGGTCGACCCGTTGGACGACCTCACCGACGTACGCATGCCGGAACAGGGCACCCACGGTCACATCACCCTGCTGCTCGCGGGACACCTGGCGCGAGCCGCCCGGCCCGTCGAGTCGGCGGAGTTGGCAGCCCGAGTGCGCGAACTGGCCGTAGAACACGGTGGTTTCTGGTCGAAGTCGGCGCGAGAGCCGGGAGCGGAGCCCGAACTCGTGGAGCGGGCGCTGGCCAAGCTGGTGGCGCTGGGGCTGGCCGTGCGCACGGAGCGCGGTGTCCTGCCACGACCGGCTCTCGCGCGGTACGCGGTCGGTGAGCCCGTCGTCAGGGAACCGGGAGTCGCCCACCACCCGGACACGATCGTGACGGACGAAAGGTGAACCACGCCGTGACCGCGCTCCCCACCCCCGCCCCCGGGCGGTGGCGGCCCCTGCGGGTCGGGCTCGTCGACCTGTTCCACTACGACGTCGAGGAGTTCTGGTTCCGCGACGGCCGGTTGCTGCTGCGCGGCAACAACGGCACCGGCAAGTCGAAGGTGCTCGCTCTCACCCTGCCGTTCCTGCTGGACGGGGATCTCTCCGCCCGCCGCGTCGAGCCCGACGGTGACCCGGGCAAGCGGATGGAGTGGAATCTGCTCCTGGGCGGTGAACACCCGCATCCGGAACGGCTCGGCTACACCTGGATCGAGTTCGGACGGCTCGACGGGGCCACGGGCGAGCAGCACTTCCGTACGCTGCTCTGCGGGCTGAAGGCGGTCGCCGGACGAGGCATCGCCCGCCACTGGTTCGCGCTGACGGACCAGCGGATCGGCGCCGGACTCGACCTGGTGGACGCCACCGGTACGGCCCTGTCCCGGGACCGTCTCGCGGAGGCGGTCGGTGGCCGCGGCATGGTCTACGACACCGCGAAGACGTATCGCAGGGCCGTTGACGAGGCGCTCTTCGGTCTTGGCGAGCGGCGGTACGCGGCACTCGTCGACCTCCTGATCCAACTGCGCCAGCCGCAGCTGTCCAAGCGCCCCAACGAGGCTGCCCTGTCAAGGGCGTTGACGGAGGCGCTGCCGCCGATGGACCAGGCGGTCATCGCCGACGCGGCGGAGGCGTTCAGGTCACTGGACGAGGAGAAGGAGGAACTGCGCGCGGCGCGCGAGGCCGAGCAGGCGTCATCGGGATTCCTCGACCACTACCGGCGCTACGCCCGCATCGCCTCCCGCCGCAGGGCCCGCCTGCCCCGCAGCGAACACGCCCGCTACGAACACCTCCAGCGTGAACTCCTCACCGCGCAGGGCGACCGGGAACAGGCCGTGACGGACCGGAAGGAGGCCCAGGAGAGGGCGGTCGCGCTCGACGAGCGGGCCGCGCGACTGAGCGCCCAGGACGCCGCGCTGCGGACCGGGCCGGAGATGCGCGACGCCCGCGAACTCGACCGGGCGGCGGTCGAGGCCGCTCGCACGGCGGGGGAGGCGACGCGTGCCGAGGCGGACCGCCGGACGGCGTCGGAGGCACATACCCGAGCCCTGGGCCGGCTCGCCACCGCGGGCAATCGACTCACGGCCGCGCAGGAGGCGTTGGGCATCGTCCAGGGCCGCGTGGAGGAGAGTGCCGCGGCAGCCCGGCTCGATGTTCCCCGGACGCAGGGAGCCCCCGACGCGGTCCTGCGCCGGGAGGCCGACGAGGCGACGGCCCGCAGGCGGCGCGCGGTCGAGCATGTGGAGGAACTCGCCACGCGGGCCGAGCGGACCGAGGAGGTGCGCAGGGTCGCCCGGCTGCGCGCCGACGAGGCCGACGAGGAGGTCGTGCACAGCGGGGAGCGGCTGGCCGAGGCCGAGGAGGACGTCGCCGAGGCGGGCCGTGCGCTGGTCGTGGCTGTGAAGCAACACCTGTCCGGATGCGTGGAGTTGCGGGTGTCTGGGCTGCCCGGAATCCTCGACGCGGTGCAGGACTGGGTGAGCGGTCTCGACGGCCCTCACCCGGCGCGCACGGCGGCGGCCGCAACCCATCGTGCTCTCGCCTCCCAACTCGCCGACCGGGCAGCCGTTCTGGCCCACCGCGAGGTGGCACGGGCGGAACGGCAGCGGCTGGCGGCGGGGGAGTTGACCGCTCTCGAAACGGGCGGGCAGCGCGGTCCGTCGGCTCCGTACACCCGCACCTCCGACGTCCGGGACCGAGGTCTCGGCGCGCCGCTCTGGCGGCTCGTCGACTTCCGCCCCCACGTCACCGAGCCTGAACGTGCGGGACTGGAAGCCGCGTTGGAGGCGGCCGGGCTCCTCGACGCCTGGGTGCGGCCGGACGGTTCCGCGCTGGCGGCGGACGGCCACGACGTGCTGCTCGACCCGGTGGGCCCGCCCGGAAGAGGCGGCCTCGACCGCGCGCTGTGTCCGGCGGTCAATCACGCGGACGTGGGGGCCGCCGCCGTGGGGGAACAGACGGTCGGGCGTCTGCTCGCCGCGATCGGGCTGGCGGGAAAGAACGGTGACACGCCCGAAGACGCTTCCTGGGCGGTCGAGCACACCGACGCCACCTGGGTGTCCACGGACGGGAGTTACCGCGTCGGCGCGCTGACCGGAAGCTGGGCCAAGGACAGTGCCCAGTACGTGGGCGAGGGCGCACGGGAAAAGGCACGCCGTGCCCGGATCGGCGAACTGCGCACCGAACTCGGCGCGTTGGAGGCGGAGCGGCAGCAACTGGCCGATGCGTCGCGTGCGGTGGCCGAGCGCCGTGGCGTGCTCGACGCCGAACTCGCCGCGGTACCGGGCGACGACGACCTGCGCCGTGCCCACGCGCGCGTCACCGCCGCGGCCGACGCGGTGCACCGGGCCCGTACCCGGCAGAGCGACCGGGCCGCGGAACTGGCCCGGGCGGCCGGGGACGCAGACCGCGCGGCGGCCGAACTGGGCGAGGCGGCGGCCGACATGAACCTCCCCGCCGACCGGCCAGGACTGGCATCCGTGCGCCAGGCGCTCGCCGACCACACCGCGTTCCTCGCGGCGCTGTGGCCGGCCCTGCGTGAGCGCGCGGAGGCCGAGCACGCGGTCACCGGAGAAGAGGCGGAGACCGGCCGGGCCGAACTCCTCGTCGTCGAACTCGCGGAGCGCACGACAGAAGCCGTCCGCCTCGCCGCCGCCGCGGACGAACGCCTCACGACCCTCCGCTCCACCGTGGGAGCGGCCGTCGCCGAACTCCAGCGGCGCCTGGAGGAGACGGCGGCGGCCCTACGCGACTGCGAGGGCGAACAGCGGCGCGCCCGAACGGACTTCGGCGACGCGGACCGGCGCGCGAGCCACGCCGAGGGGCGCATCGAGCGACTCGGCGAGGACGTCACCGACGCGACCGCCGCCCGCGAGCGAGCCGTCATGGCTCTCCAGCGGTTCGTCTCGACGGGACTGCTGGCCGTCGCCCTTCCCGAGGCTGTCGTACCGGACAACGACGGCGGCACCTGGGCGGCGACCCCCGCCGTGAACCTCGCTCGCGCCATCGAGTCCCAGCTCTCCTCCACCGACGACTCCGACGCGGCCTGGGAACGCGTACAGAAGCGACTGAGCGAGGAGTTCGGCAGGCTTCAGGACGCGCTCTCCCGGCACGGCCACACCGCCACCGCCCGTCCGAGTGAGGACGGCATGCGGGTCGACATCGTCTACCAGGGCCGTGAACGGGCGGTCCCCGAACTCGCCGCGGCCCTCGCCACCGAGGTCGCCGAACTGACCCGCATCCTGTCCGCACACGAGCGCGAGATCCTTCAGACCCATCTGATCACCGAAGTCGCCGGCACACTCCAGGAGTTGATCGGCGCCGCCGAACGACAGGTGCGGGCCATGAACAGGGAACTGGAGGAGCGCCCGACCTCGACCGGCATGAAACTGCGGCTGGTGTGGCGCGCCTCCCGCCGGGCCCCACAGGGACTGGCGCAAGCCCGTGACCGGCTGCGACAGTCCGCCGACGCATGGTCGCCCGAGGACAGGGCCGCGGTCGGGGCGTTCCTCCAGGAGCAGATCGCGCGCCGGCAGGCCGACGACAGCGCCGGCAGCTGGCTGGAGGATCTCACCGCGGCCCTCGACTACCGGGCCTGGCACGAGTTCGGCGTCGAACGGCACCAGCACGGCAAGTGGGTACCGGCCGCGGGGCCCGCCTCGGGCGGTGAACGGGTGCTGGCCGCGTCCGTACCCCTCTTCGCCGCCGCGTCCTCCCACTACGCGAGCGCGGGTGGCGCCCACGCCCCACGTCTGGTCACCCTGGACGAGGCGTTCGCCGGAGTGGACGACGACTCCCGTGCCAAGTGTCTTGGTCTGCTACGGGCGTTCGACCTCGACGTCGTGATGACCAGCGAACGGGAATGGGCCTGCTACCCGCAGGTCCCCGGCATCGCCATCGCGCAGCTCTCCCGCGTCGACGACATCGCCGCCGTCCTGGTGACCCGGTGGGAGTGGGACGGCAGTGACCGACGGCGGGGCGCGGAGCCGGGCGGACCCGTGGAAGCGATGCCGGTGCCGGGCCAGGGCAACGGCCTTGACGAGACGGCCGGTTGGGCCGAGCGCCCGTCCGCCGGGCCGGGAGCCGCTGCCGCCGCGGACGACATCGGCGAACAGGAGTCCCTGTGGACATGAATCCTCCGGTGACTCCGTCCGCGACACCGCGGGCCGGCGAACAGATCGACGCCGAACGCCTCGGCCGGTTGCTCGGTGACCCGGGCCTCGCCTGGCTCGTGGAGCGCGTTCGGCAGCGGATGTCACGCGACCGGCCGCTCACCGGTCCGATCACCCTGGCCACCCCCGACGCATCCCAACGCCGGGCCGCGGAAGGCCTGTTGGGCCGGGTGCCACGTGCAGGTCGCTCCCTCACCGTCCGCCTCGACACGGTGGACGCGATCCTGCGCCGCTCCGGTGTCAGCGGCGCGGGGCTGGCCGCCGCGGTGGTGGCACTCACCGGCCCCGTCACCCTGCGCGCCGAGGAGCGGGACAGCCAGGAGCGCGCGTGGGAGCAGGCGTGCGCCCCGCTCGGCACCCTTGACGCCGCGCTGGCCGACTGGGCGGAGCGGATACGCAAGGACGGTCTCGTACGACGACTCGCCCGCACACCGGAAGCCGCCGGACCCATGGTGGACGCCGCCGTACGTGCGCTGCGCTCGCTGCCCGTCGTACCGCCGACGTCACGGGCGACCTTCGCCGCCCGGCATCTTTCGAACGCCCACGCCCTGGACGAGGGGACGCCGCTCGCCGCTCTCGTTCTGTCGGGACTGCGCTGCCTCACGGCGTTTCCCGACGGCGAGGGTGCCGAATGGCGACGCGAGGCCTGGGCGTCGGCGGGTCTGCTCAAGGACGACGTGTCATCGACCGTCCTGTCCCTCAACCTCCGGGGCACCCCCTCCCTGGACTGGATGGCCGATTCCGGTGAGCCCGCGGTCCTGACGCTGCGCTTCCTCACCCGCCGCACACCGGTTCCCGTCAGCGCGCCGACGGGAACCGTCCACGTGTGTGAGAATCCGGCGGTGCTGTCCGCCGCCGCCGACGCCTTCGGCCCGGCCTGTCCGCCCATGGTGTGCCTCCAGGGGCAACCCTCGGCCGCCGCGCTCACCCTGCTGCGAGGTCTCTCCGCCCAGGGAACCGACCTGCTCTATCACGGTGACTTCGACTGGGGTGGTGCGCGTATCGCCGTGACGCTGCGGCGAAGCGTCCCGTGGCGGCCGTGGCGCTACACGGCGGCCCACTATCGGGCGGCGGCGGCCAAGATGGCGGAGGCCCCGGCGCTGACGGGTTCGCCCGCCGAGACTCCGTGGGATCCGGCCCTGGCCGTCGCGCTCGCCGAACGGGGTGTTCGCGTCGAGGAAGAGGCGGTGCTCGACGATCTGCTGGCGGACTTGGAGACGCAGACTCGTTGAAGTGGGTGTGGCCGATGTCCGCGCTTCGGCGCCGTCGACGGGCCACTGCGCCGCACCCTCAGCCGCCTGCCCCCGGCTGCTCGCCCAACGGCTTCGGCCAACTCTCCAACAGCTGCTCGTCCGTCAACGCCGACGTACCGTCCGCCGTCGCCCCCTCCAGCCCGAACCCCACCATCAACACCTCCGCATACCGCCGCCAGGCATCCGGCGCGACCTCGTGCGTGCGGTCCGCGACCGCGCCGATCATGTTCAGGAAGGCGTACACGTCGGCGCTGGCGAAGTCCTTGCGGACGGCGCCCGCGGTCACCGCTCGTTCCGCCAGGCCGTCGACGAGGCGGCCCAGCCGGTCGCGGGTGCGGGCGACCGGGCCCGTGTCGACGCTCGCGTTGGCCAGGACGACCTCCAGGGCGCGGTCCTCGGAGCGCCACCGGGCCGCAGCCAGCAGGTAGTGCCGTAGGGCCTGGGCCGGGTCCGGCAGTTCCGCGGCCCTGGTCGCCAGGTCCAGGAACATCGTGAAGCGTTCCGTGAACAGGGCGTCCACCAGGGACTGGAGGTCCGGGAAGCGGCGGTAGACCGTGCCTACGCCGATCCCGGCCTCGCGGGCGATCTCGTTCAGGGGGACCGTCGCCCCCCGCCGGGCGAACAGGCGGTCGGCCGTCGTCATGATCAGGCGGCGGTTTCGTTCCGCGTCCGCTCGCAGCGGGCGTTGGTACGGGGTATCCGGGCTCACGCCGGGACATTCTCCGGCATCGTCGGCTCGGCGGCCCGGCGCGTCTGCCTGACCAGGAGGGATACGCCCGTCACGACGCTCCACAGCAGCCATGAGTAGACACCGCCCCGCTCGAAGATGCCGGCCGTGCTCGTCGAGACGCCCACGCCCGCCTCGCTCAGCAGACCCAGGGTGCCCACGGCGATGCTGAACACGCGGTACGCGCGCGGCAGTCGGAGGCTCTTCAGCGCGCCCGCCATGATCACGATCGTGTTCGCGCACAGGATGGCGACCGACGCGCCCCCGACGTGCAGCCCCAGGCTGTAGCTCGCGCCGTTCGCGGAGCCGTGGAACAGGCCGACCAGCAGGAAGCCCACCGCGTGCGCGCCCGCCAGGGCGATGACCACGCGGCGTACGCGGCCCGTGAGCAGGGGCACCGCCAGCAGGATCACCCCGGCGGCGAACAGGATCCCCTGGACGATGAACGACGTGTTCATCAGCGTGTGATCCGGTGAGCAGATGACGCGGTCCTGGAACTTCGTGCCGCAGTCCGTGACGCCCAGGTCGCTGATGTAGTTCGTGGCGTAGCTGTACGGCGGGGTGGCCCAGGCGCCGGCGGCGACCGCCTCGGACACCACCCACTGCACCGCGTTCAGCACCAGGACGGCGGCCCCCAGGGGCAACCACTTCTTGCGGGACATCTCGGTTCCCATTACAGCTCCCATCACCACTCCCATCACCGGTCCTCTCGACAGGTCGTGCTCACCACCCTACATTAAGTGGATAGATCTATCCGGTTAGCGATCGCGAGTGCTCGCCAGTCGTGTGATTGGCATCACATTGAGAGGTTCGAACTTCGAGGGCCGCCGTGCATCTAGTCGGCGTCCACTCCCATCCACCGAGGAAACAATCAATGTTGGCTTATCTGCCCGGATTCGCCCCCTGGATCGTCGCCGGCGTCCTCTCGTCCTTCGACTGGCGCTGGGGCGCGCTCGGCGGTCTCGTCACGGGGCTGCTGATGATGCTGAACGACCGTCGCCGCGGGATCGGCTTCGACGCGCTCGTCCTGGAGATCAGCACCCTCGCGTACTTCGTCGTGATCGGCGCCGTCTCCGTGGCCAGGCCGGACTCCTCGCTGTCCGGCCACACCGACGTCATCTCGTTCGTCTGGCTGGCCGCCACCGCGTGGGGCAGCCTGGTGGTCTGGAGCCCCTTCACGCTGGGGATCGCCAAGCGGCAGACACCCCGCGAGTACTGGGACACGCCGGGATTCCTCCAGGTCAACAACTACATCACCAGCGCCTGGGGAGCCGGCTTCACCTTCATCGCCGTCAGTCTGGCCGTCGCGGGCGCGGTGGACGCTCCGGCCTGGGTGGGCATCACCGCCCATGTCGTCGGGCTCGTCGGCCCCGCGATCTTCACCAAGGTCTACCCCGCCCGGGTCCAGGCCCGGCTCATGGCGCTGGCCCAGCCGCCGGTGACGGCCGTTCCATAGTCCCAAAGGCGGGCAACTCCCGTCCCTGTCGCACGACTTCGAGAACCTTCAGGACCTATCGGCACCAGAACACTCACCCCACGAAGGAGTTGGCGCATCGTGAGCACCACACCGGAAGCAGCCGCGGCGAAGAACGTCGTCCTCGTACATGGCGGATTCGTCGACGGATCGGGCTGGCGGGGCGTCTACGACGCACTCCGCGCCGACGGTCACCACGTGAGCATCGTCCAGAACCCCACGCTGTCGCTCGAAGGCGACGTCGCCACGACCAAACGGGTCCTCGACGCCCAGGACGGCCCGACCGTACTCGTCGGACACTCCTACGGCGGCGCGGTGATCACCGAGGCCGGCACCCACGAGAACGTGTCGGCGCTCGTGTACATCACGGCGTTCGCGCCCGACAAGGGCGAGTCGGTGAACACCCTCATCGCCGACCCGCCGCCCGGCGCTCCCGTTCCGCCGATCCTGCCGCCCGTCGACGGGTTCCTCTTCCTCGACCGGGAGAAGTTCGCCGCGTCCTTCGCCGGGGACCTGCCCGACGCCGACGCACAGTTCCTCGCGGACTCCCAAGTCCCTTGGGGCGTAGAGGCGTTGGCGGGCGCGGTCACCGAACCCGCCTGGGGGACCAAGCCGAGCTACTACCTCGTCGCCACCGACGACCGCATGATCCCGCCGCCCGCCCAGCGCCTCATGGCCGAGCGGGCCGGCGCGACCGTCGCCGAGACCGGCGGCAGCCACGCCGTGTACGTGTCCAAGCCCGACGAGGTCGCCGCGTTCATCAAGAAGGCGGCCTCGGGCACCACCGCCTGAGCCGCCCGAACCCTCTCCGCCGCCGCGCGGCCAACTCCGGCCCGGACCAGAGGTGTTCGGGCGCGCGGAGCCACAGAACCTCTAAGGAAAACAGCATGACGAACGAGACCGACACACCTGCCCCCCTCTACCTCCAGGGCCGCTTCGCACCGGTCCCCGAGGAGTACACCGCCGCCGAACTCACCGTACGGGGCACCCTCCCGCCCGACCTGGACGGCCGCTATCTGCGCAACGGCCCCAACCCGCTGCCCGGCGAGGACCGGGGCCACTGGTTCACCGGCCCCGGCATGCTGCACGGCATCCGGCTGCGCGGCGGCCGTGCCGAGTGGTACCGCAACAGGTGGGTCAAGACCAGGGAGTTGGAAGGTCACCCCTTCGTCCGCGAGGACTTCAGCGTCGACCTCGCCGCGGTGCCCGCCAACACCCATGTGATCCGGCACGCCGACACCGTCCTCGCCCTGTGCGAGGTCGGCCTGCCCTACTGGGTCACCCCGGAGCTGGAGACCGTCGGCCCGTACGACTTCGGCGGGAAGCTGACCACCGCGATGACCGCGCATCCCAAGGAGGACCCGGTCACCGGTGAACTGCACCTGTTCGGGACCGGGTTCGCGCCGCCCTACCTCACCTACCACCGGGTCACCCCGGAGGGCGAGTTGCTCGACAGCCGGCCGATCGACGTGCCCGGGCCGACGATGATGCACGACTTCGCCATCACCGAGAACCACATCGTGTGGATGGACCTGCCCGTCGTCTTCGACCACACCCTGGCCGGGCGCGGCGGCATGCCGTACCGGTGGGCCGAGGCGTACGGCGCGCGGATCGGGATCATGTCCCGCGAGCACGGTTCCACCGACGTGCGCTGGTTCGACGTCGACCCCTGCTACGTCTTCCATGTGGGCAACGCCTACGAGGACGCGCAGGGGCGTGTGGTGCTGGACGCGGTGCGCTACGACGACGCCGGGTTCCGGAAGGTCTGGGGCGACATCGGCGGACCCACCGGCGCGAGTGTCCCCAGCGTGGCGAACGGTCAGGTCGGGGTGCGCGAACCGGGCCACACCCAGGCCCCCTCCGTCCTGTACCGGTGGACCCTGGACCCGGTGGCCGGCCGGGTCACCGAGACCCAACTCGACGACCGCGAGGCCGAGTTCCCCACCCACAACGAGACCCTCACCGGGCGCCGGAACCGCTACCTCTACACGGTCAACGGCGACGGCATCGCCAAGCACGACCTGGAGCGCCAGACCGGGGACGTCCACAAGACACCCGGCAGCCGCTACTCCGGCGAGGCCGTCTTCGTACCGGCGTCCGACGGCACCGACGAGGACGCGGGCTGGCTCATGTCGCTCGTCTCGGACGACAACGGCACGGCCGGTGAACTCCTCGTCCTCGACGCCGGCGACCTCTCCGTGCAGGCGGTCGTGGAACTGCCGTACCCCGTCCCGTCCGGCTTCCACGGCAGCTGGCTGCCCGAGCCCGGGCCCGGGTCGGCCGAACAGGGCTGATACCGGGGCGGGTTGACCGACGGGTTGACCGATCCGGCCGAGGGGGCCCGACGAGGAGCCGTAGCGGCGTATCTTCGTCGACAAGGGTCCCCTCGGTCCGACATGTGGGGTCCATCTCCTGTTCATCGGCGGGTGGGAGAAGTGGGTCCCCGGAGCATGAGCCCAACTCCCCGGAGTGGCCCAGGGCTTGTGATGTGTGCGCATGGAGGCTTCATGGTGTCCCTCGACCACCCCACGGATGAGGAACTCACCCTCAGGGCCCAGGCCGGCGAGTCCGACGCCCTGGGCTTGTTGCTGACGCGCCATCAGGCGCCCATGCGTGCCGTCGCGTTGAGCCTGCTCGGCTACGGCCCCGACGCCGAGGACGCCGTACAGGACGCCGCGTTGACCGCGCTGCGGCGCATCGGTGACGTGCGGGAACCTGCCGCCGTGGGGGCGTGGTTGCGGGCGATCGTGCGGAACGCGGCCCGGATGCGGCTGCGGGCCGTGCGGGAGGTGCCGGGTCTCGACGCGCTGGAACAGTTGCGGGTGCGGGAGGACGAGCCCTCGCATCCGGAGCGGGTCGTCGAGCAGCACGCGATGCGGGACTGGATCTGGGACGCGGTGGCGGAACTGCCGCAGCAGCAGCGGCTGGTGCTGATGCTGCGGCACTTCAGCGGGATCACCTCGTACCAGGAGATCGCCGAGGTCTGCGAGGTGCCGGTCGGCACCGTGCGCAGCCGGCTCAACCAGGCCCGGGCGAAAATGGCCAAGGTGCTGCTGTCGACCGCGGCCGGGGGCCACGACGACGCCTCCGCGCTCACCGAGGACAGCCGGCAGGAGGCCGAGGTCACGCTGGACGGCGCCATGCGCGGCCAACTGCCGCCGGAGATCCTGGAGTTGTGGCCCGCGGAGACCGAACTCGTCGGCGTCCTCAACAAGGACGGCGGACGCCGCCACCCCTTCCCGGCGATGCGCAGCACCCGGGACAAGGGCGTGACCCAGCATCTGCGCCATGTCGTGGCCAGCCGGGACATCGCCATCTGGGAGATGGAGGTCGTCAACCCCGCCGGTATCCCCGACCCCTGCCCGCCCACCCTGGCCTGGCTGATGTTCCGCCAGGGCGGGCGGGTGCGGAAACTCCGCGTGGTCTTCCCCGGGACGCCGCCTGGGACGCCGCCCGGGGCACCGGCGTGAGCCCTGTGTCAGGCGGAGCGCAGCAGCTGTCGTAGGACCGTGGTGTCGATGACGTGGGCCCGGGACGGGAACACCTTCTCGACCAGCACCCGGTGGGTCTCGGCGTCGGGGTCGGCGACGCCGTCGGACAGGACGAAGACGCGGTAGTCGCGGTCGGCCGCGTCGATGACCGTGGACAGGACGACGCCGCTGGTGCTGATGCCGGCGAGCACCAGGGTGTCGATGCCGCGGTCGCTCAACCGCTCGTGGAGATCGGTGGTCGAGCCCGAGCCGTAGCGGATCTTGCGGACGACGATGTCGCCGTCCTCGGGCGTGATCCGCCCGTCGATCTGCGTGGCGTCGTCCTCGTGGTGCAGCATCTTCGCCGCTGCCAGCGCGCTGAAGGACTTGTTGGTGTCCGGGACCGCCGACCAGTCGTCCTCGGTGAAGGCGACGCGGACGTAGCCGATGGCGCCGCCGGCCGCGCGGACCTCGGCGATGGTGTCCTTGACCCGCTCGACGAGGGCGTCGGAGTCGGGGGCGACGGGGACGATCCCGTTCTGGAAGTCCATGACCAGCAGGGCGGTGCGCTCGGGGGTGATCGTGGGGAGGGAGGGGGTGCTCACGCGAGGTTCTCCTTGGTGGGGTTCTGCATAGGGGAGTTGGTCGGTCAGGTGGTCGTGGTGGTGCGGCCCATCAGGCGGCGGTCCAGGACGGTCAGGAGGAGGACCGCGAGGCCCGCGCCGACCAGGACGAGGCCGAGGATGTGCAGGCCGTGGTCGGTCACGCCGGTGCGGAAGACGATGCCGCCGATCACGGCGGAGGTGATCGTCCCGAGGTAGCCGAAGGTCCTGAACAGGCCGGAGGCGGTGCCTATTTGGGCGGGCGGCGCCTCCAGGTAGAGGGCGGTCTGGTTGCCGACGGTGGTGGTGGCCGAGACGACGCCGAAGATCAGGGACACCAGCACGATCGTGATCACCGGGCCGTGCGAGCTGAGCAGCATGATCCCGGCCGAGCCGATCAGCATGGACACCGCCGAGACGATCAGCGGGCCGCGGATCAGATTGCGGCGGGCGAGCGGGCGCGAGAGGAGTGCGGAGACGGCGCCCATCGGGAGCAGCAGGAGTCCCGCCGTCACGGTGGAGAAGCCGTGCGCGGCCTCCATCCACTGCGTGACGCCGTACATCACGGTGTAGGTGCCGAGCAGGGAGAGCGCCTGGCGCAGATAGGTGCGGGTCAGGGCGCCGTTGGCGGCGAGGCCGCGGAAGTCGAAGAACGGTGCCGGCTTGCGCAGCTCCCACCAGACCGTGGGCACCGCGGCCAGAACGAAGACGGCGAGCGCGGTCCACCCGAGGTGGGGGAGGCCCATCAGGAAGATGACCAGCGCGCTCATCGACACGGCGAAGCCGATGATGCCGGGGAGGTCGATCCGGTCGGCGACCCTGCGGAAACCGTTGTCCGCGCGGTCCAGCGGCGGGTCCTTGGGCAGCCAGCGCACGGCCATCACCATCGCGGCCAGCGTCACCGGGATGTTGATCAGGAACGCCCAGCGCCAGCCCGCCGCGCCGACCAGGAGTCCGCCGATGGGCGGGCCGATGGCGGCGGTGGCCATGCCCGCGATCGCGATCCCGCCCAGCACCGCGCCCGGCGGGGCGTCGAGACCGGCGTCCTGGGCGCGGCGCCGGATCAGCACCATCGCGCAGGGGAACGCGGCCGAGGTGCCGATGCCGACCAGTACCCGGGCCACGGTCAGCATCGCCAGATTCCGGCCGAGGCCGCCGACGACCCCGCCGAGCAGCACCAGGACGATGCCGAACAGGAAGACCCGGCGCGCGCCGAGCACCTCCGCGAGCTTGCCCGCGGTGGGCTGCGCCACCGCGCTGGCCAGGTAGAGCGAGGAGACGAGGACGGCGGTGCTGCCGACCGCGACATGCAGCTCGGTGGCGATCGGCACCAGCGCGGTCGCGATGATGGAGCTGTTGACCGGGTTGAGCCCGGCGCCCACATAGAGCGGGGTCGTGAAGGTCCACGCGAAGGGCTTGCGCACGAGATCGCGCGCCGGGCCGGTGGCCTTGCCGGTGTCGGTCCTCATATGCCGCCGCCGTTCAGCTCGGCCGTGGCGAACCGCTCCAGCAACTCGATGGCCTTCTCCACGTCCGCGCGCTCGTCCGGGGCCACCAACTGGTCGATGGCCCGCGCCAGGAAGGAGGCGCGTCCGGTGAGCAGCTTGTCGATCAGCTCGGTCGCGGACGCGTCGGCGCTCATCAGCTTCTTGCGGCCGTCCCGCTCGTCGGGCGCGCTGTGCACCAGCCCGGCGGCCTTCAATACCGCCAGGCTCTGCGCGATGGACTGCGCGCTGACCCGCTCCAGCGCGGCCAGCCGTGCCGCGGTGACGGGCCCCTCCCGTACGACACTCGCCAGCACGCCGAGCTGCGTCGGGGTCAGGCCGGTCGCATGCTGCCCAGACTCCGTGCGCAGCCGTGCGCGCAGCCGGATGATCGCGTCGTTGAGCCGCTGCGCGGTCGCGACGGACTGCTGTGGCGCGGGGTTCGTGGTCATGGTCCCAATGTAGAACTACACAAGTAACTTTGCCAAGTTACTTGTGTAGTTTTCCCTGTCTACTGAATCACACCGCCAAGTGCGCGGCGAAGAAGTCGTCCAGCTTCTCCACAGCGGGCGTCACGTACTCGTCCCTGTCGTACAGATCGACGTGCGAAGCGCCCTCGATCCACGCCAACTCCTTTGTCCCGTACGCCTTTTGGTACGCCTCCACGCTCATCCAGGACGTCACCGCCTCGCGCCCGACGATCAGCAGCAGCGGTCGCGGGGCGATCAGCGCGACGGACGCGAACGTGTCGAAGGCGGCGATGTGGTCGACGCTCGTCCAGGTCAGGGACTTGGCCGAGCGGGGGTGCCGGGCGCGCGGAGTGCAGTAGTACTCCCAGCCCTCATAGACATGCTGGCCGCCCGCGCGCGCCTCCTCCTCGGTGGCGGGGAAGACCGGGAACAGCTGGACGTCCGCGCCCTGGGCCTCGGCGGTACGGGCCGCGGAGGCGGCGGCCAGCATGCCCGCCACGACGGCCGGGTCCTGGGCGCCGTCCGCGCCGAGCCGGAACTGCCGTGACATGTCTACGGCGCTGACCGTGCCCACGGCCCGGATGCGCGGGTCGGTCGCGGTCGCCGCCAGGGCGTAGCCGCCGGAGGCGCAGATGCCGAGCGCCCCGATGCGGCCCGGGTCGACCTCGTCGAGGGTGCCGAGGAAGGAGACGGCGGCCTTGAGGTCCTCGACCCGCTGGCCCGGATCCTCCAGGCTGCGCGGCTCGCCCTCGCTCTCGCCCTGGTGGGCGGCGTCGAAGGCGAGCGTGACGAACCCGCGCTCGGCCAGCAGGCGGGCGTACAGACCGGAGGCCTGTTCCTTCACCCCGGTGCCGGGATGCCCGACCACGATCGCGGGACGCGGCACCCCCGGCGTCCCCCCGTCCGGGGTGTAGAGGTGACCGGCGAGCTTCAGGCCGGCACTGAGGAAGGTGACATCGGTACGCATGGGATGCACTCCAGTCGGAGGTGGGGGAGGAGACGGAAGCCGGTCTACGGCCAGGCCCCCACCGTCACTCCACCCCACCCGGCGCCACCAGGGACGGCTCTGCCTATGCGGTTCTGTACCAGGCACGCCCCCGCCGACCCGAGGACACTGGAGCCATGGCAGACCGTGACGCGCCGCCCCCCGCCGGCCCCGCCGGCAACGAACTGGGCGACTTCCTGCGCGCCCGCCGCGCGGGCCGCGACCCGCGGCAGGCGGGCTTCCCCGACGACGGCCGACTGCGGCGCGTGCCCGGGCTGCGCAGGGAGGAACTGGCGTATCTCGCGCACGTGAGCGTCGACTACATCGTCCGCCTGGAACAGGGCCGTACCCGCCGGGGTTCCCGAGCCGTCCTGGACGCCCTGGCCGACGCGCTGCACCTCGCCCGGGACGAGCGTGCCTACCTCTTCACGCTGGCCGAGGTCGCGCCGGGAGCGTCCACCCGTCCGCCCGGCCGCTCCGAAGTCGCCCCGCGGCTACGGCAGTTGCTGGACACCATGCACGACGTCCCGGCGATGGTGCTGCACCGGGGCATGGACGTCCTCGCCTGGAACCGCGCGGCCACGGCACTGCTCACCGACTTCGGCGCCGTGCCCCCGGCCGAGCGCAACCTGATCCGGCTCACGTTCCTCGATGCCGACTTCCGGGCGCTGTACGCGGATTGGCCCCGGGCCGCCCGCGAGTGCGTGGCCGTGCTGCGCATGGAGGCGGGCCGCACCCCGCACGACCCGGCACTTGACACTCTGATCGCCGAACTCGCCGCCCGTGACCCGGACTTCCGCACCTGGTGGGCCGAACATCAGGTACGCGGTCCGCGGCAGCTCACCAAGACGTACGTCCATCCGGTCGCCGGTGAACTCACCCTCGATGTGCAGCAGTTCACCGTCGACACGCACCCGGACCAGTTCCTCGTCGCGTACACGGCCCCACCGGACTCGCCCTCGCAGGACGCGCTGCGGTTCCTGTTGCAGTGGGCCGGTCTCAGCAGCAGTCCAGCGGGGTGAACCGGCGCGTTCAGTTGCCGACCGGCGCGCCCGCCACCGCCGAACTCCCGGGCAGGGGCGTACGAGCGGGCCGTTCGGCCAGCACGTCGAGGATGTTGTCCACCGCCAGGTAGACCATCGCGGCCCGGGTCGCCTCGGTCGCCGAGCCGATGTGCGGCAGCGTGACGATGTTCGGCTCGGCCACCAGCGGGGACAACTCCGTACCCATCGGCTCCCGTTCGAAGACATCGAGCCCGGCGGAGTGCAGCCGCCCCTCACGGACGGCGTCCAACAAGGCCTCTTCGTCCACGACCCCGCCGCGCGAGGTGCTGACCAGCGTGGCCGTGGGCTTCATCGCGGCCAGTTCGCGGGCCGAGATCAGATGGCGAGTCTCGTCCGTGAGCGGCACGTGCAGCGACACGACGTCGGAGTCGGCGAGCAGCGCGGCCAGGCCCACCGAGGTCGACAGGTCGTCGTCGGGCGCGTACGGGTCGTGGTGGATCACGCGCATCCCGAAACCGTGGGCGCGGCGGGCGACCGCGCGGCCGATCTGGCCGTAGCCGACCAGGCCGAGGGTGGCTCCGTGGACGTCCAGGCCGAGGTAGTCGTGCATCCGGAACAGTCCCCAGGAGCCGTCCGCGAGGCTCGCGGAGGCCGCGCCGAGGCGGCGGCGGGCGGCGAGGATCAGCGCGAAGGTGAGGTCGGCGGTGGTCTCGGCGAGCACGCGGGGCGTGTGCGTGACGACGATGCCGCGCTCGGCGGCGGCGACGCGGTCGACGTTGTCGAAGCCCATGCTGGCCAGCGCGATGACGCGCAGCGAGGGGCCCGCCGCGTCCATGAGGGCGGCGTCCACGGGGTCGTTGCCGAGGGCCAGCACACCGCTCACGCCGGGGGCCAGCGCGGCGAGGTCGGCGGGTTCGGGCTTGGCGGCACCGGGCCAGGCCACCAACTCCGCGCTCTCGGAGAGGCGTTGCAGGCCTTCGCCGGGCAGGATTTCACGGGTGGCGAGGACACGATTCTTCATGTTCTTCTCCAGTGACGAGCCGCGTACAGCCATGTACAGCCGTGCATTACCGGCCGGGCGGATTATTCGAAAGACGCTAGCCGCGGCGGTCACCGGAGACAAATAGCGGATTCGTGTGACGCTATTGGTCGTCCTTATTCCTGTCGGTGTCGATCAGCTCCAGGAACAGATCGTGCACGGCCAGCGCGGGCTCCGAGAGCGGCTGATTGTCCGAGGTGACCACGGAGAGTTTCACCGTGATGACAGGTTCCACGATCCGCCGCACGGACAGCTCGCGGACGTCGAGGATGGCCCGCGCCGCCGACCACGGCAGGACCGTCGCGCCGATGCCCGCGTCCACGGCGTTGACCAGAGTCAGCGCGGACTCGACCTCGCCCACCACGTTCAGCCGGAGCGAGGCCTGCTGGAAGGCGGCGTCCACGACCTGCCGGATCGTGTGGATACGGCTGGGCAGCAGCAGGGGCAGGCTCGCGAGCTCCGCCAGCCGCACCTCGCCCTTCCCCGACGGTGCCGTGTCGCCGGGCGCGCCGATCAGGTACAGGTCCTCGGTGCGGACGGGCTCGAACTGGACACCCCGGAGCGGCCCGGCGCCGTAGATGAAGGCCATGTCCATGCGGCCCGTCATGATCGCCTCGCTGATCACGCCGCCGAAGTTCTCGTTGATGTGCAGCAGGATGTCCGGGTAGCGCTCGCGGACGCTCTTCAGGAGGGGTAGCGCGAGGGCCGCGCCCAGGCTGTACGGGGCGAGGCCGACCGAGACGCTGCCCGCGGGGGCCCGGCCGGAGACGTCGACGGCGGCCTGGGCGAGGTCCACCTGGCGGAGGATGAGCTGGGCGTGCAGGTACAGGGCGCGGCCCGCCTCGGTCGGGGCGACCCCGCGTTTGCTGCGGATCAGCAGCTGCTGCCCGAACTGTGCCTCCAGGGCGGACAGCTGCTGGCTCAGCGCCGGCTGGGCGATGTGCAGGATGTCGGCCGCGCGCGTGATGCTCCCCGCGTCGATGATCTTGATGAACGAGTAGAGACGCCTGGTGTCCATTGCGCGGGGCCTTCCAGATGGAGCGAAGCCTCATCGTAGGGAGGGATCAGCCCGAAGCACAGCCCAGGTGGGCGGGGGGTGTGAGGGGAGTCATAGCCGTTCGCGATAACGCCAGACCGAACGCATATTGGCGATCACGCGACCGGCGGAATAAGTTGAGCGGAACATCCAGTCCGGAACATTCAGACCGGAACACCCGCCCCGGAACATTCTCCGTTCCCGGTGTCACGAAGACGTGCTGGCAGCTGTCATCCAGAATTCCCCGCCCCGGAATTCCCCCTTTCCGGCATTCCCTCCCGGAGGACGTCATGACTCCCATGGTTGATCTCGTCGCCGATCTCGGCGAGGGATTCGGCGCCTACACAATGGGCGACGACGCCGCCCTTCTGGAGTTGCTGACGTCCGCCAATGTCGCCTGCGGATTCCACGCCGGTGATCCACGCATCATGGACGCGACCGTGCGGACGTGCGTGGAGAAGCAGGTCGCCGTGGGCGCCCACCCGAGCTTTCCCGACCTGGTCGGCTTCGGCCGCCGCGCGATGGACCTCACGCCGGAGGAGGTCCGCACGGACGTGCTCTACCAGATCGGCGCCCTCCAGGCCTTCGCCGTCGCCTACGGCACCCGGGTGCACCACGTCGCCCCGCACGGCCGCCTCGGCAACCTGGTCGCCGTCCGCGCCGACTACGCCCGCGCCGTCGTGGACGCCGTGGCCGCCCTGGACGAGTCGCTGATCGTCCTCGCGCAGGACGGCGAGCTGGCCGACGCGGCCCGCGCCCGTGGCCTGCGCGTCGGCATCGTCGGCATCGCCGACCGCGCCTACCGCGCCGACGGCACGCTCGTGCCCCGCTCCGAACCCGGCGCCGTGATCCACGACCCCGACGAGGTCGCCCGACGCACCCTGCGCATGGTCACCGAGGGCGTCATCCGCAGCGTCGACGACACGGACATCCAAGTCGCCTGCGACACCGTCCTGTTGCACGGCGACAGCCCCGGCGCGATCGCCCTCGCCGCGCGCATCCGCGAGCAACTCCTCGCCGCCGGGGTCGAGATCACCTCCCTCGACAAAGTCCTGAGCGGCAAGGAGTGACTGACATGAACAGCCTCCTCGCGGACAGCCCTGTCGTGAACGGGCCCACTGCAAAAGCCAGTTACGGCACCGCCCACGTGACCATCGCCGACTGCGGCGACTCCGCCCTGGTCGCCAAGGCCGTGGGCCTCGCCGCCGAACCGGCCTGGCAGCTCGTCCACGCCCTCGCCGCCGCCCTGAACGCCGTCCAACTGACCGGCGTCCACGACGTGGTGCCCACCTACGACGCCCTGCTCGTCGAGTTCGACTGCGCCGCCACCGACCACGACACGGTCCGCCGCGTCCTGGCCCACGAGGCGGCCCGCCTCGGCCCGCACCCCGCGCCCACCACACCCCCGCGCCACTTCGTCGTCCCCGTCGTCTACGGCGGCGAGTACGGCCCCGACCTCCCCGAGGTCGCCGCCCAACTCGGCCTGACCGAGGGCGAGATCATCGCCCTGCACTCCGGCTCCGACCTCACCGTGCGCTGCCTCGGCGCACCCGCCGGAGCCCCGATGACGGACGGCCCGCCCTTCCCGAAACCGGTACCGCGCCTCGCCTCCCCCCGCACCAAGGTCGCCCCCGGTTCGGTCGCGGTAGCCGGACGCCAGGCCGTCATCTGCCCGATGCCCTCACCCGGCGGCTGGCCGCTCCTGGGCCGCACCCCGGTACGCGTCCTCGACCTGCACAGCGACCCGATCACCGCGTACCGCCCCGGCGACACCTTCCGCTTCCGGCCGATCGAGCCCCAACAGTGGGACGACTACGCCGACTTGAGCCTCGCGGACTGTACGGACCCGGCGGTGCGCCATGGCTGACACCCTCACCGTCCGCACCCCCGGCATCGTCACCGTCCAGGACCTCGGCCGCGTCGGCCGCTCCCGCTACGGGCTGCCCGCCAACGGAGCCGCCGACCAGCACTCGGCGCGCGTCGCCAACGTCCTGTGCGGCAACCACGACCGTGCCCCGCTGCTGGAGATCACCGCCCTGGACTTCGCGTGCGTCCCCTCGGGCGACATCCTGATCGCGGTGACCGGCGCCCCGGCCGACGTAACGGTGGACGGAGTCGTACGTCCGCAATGGGAACCCATCCCCGTCAGGGCAGGCGAAACCATTCGCGTGACCGGCATCCACAGGGGCCTCCGCGTCTACCTGGCCGTACTCGGCTCGTTCGAGGCCGACTACCTCCAGGGCAGCTGCGCCCCCGACACGATCCTCGGCTTCGGCCCCGCTCTGAGCGCCGGTGACGAACTCACCCTGCGCACGGCCTGCCCGCCGATCGACCACCCCTTCTCGCGGATCCCGCTGTTCCGCCTGAAGGCGCCGGTCCCTCCGTTCCCCACCAGCTGGACCATCGACGTCACCGACGGCCCCGACCGGGCCGAGTTCGGCGACACGGGCCGGCGCCTGTTCGACGCCCCCTTCACGGTCACCCCGCGAAGCAACCACATCGGCCTGCGCCTCCAGGGCGCGGTACCCCGCCGTGTCACCCAGGGCGAGGTCCTCTCCCGCGGCGTCCCCATCGGCGCAGTAGAAGTACCCGCGGGAGACGAACTCCTCGTCCTGCACCGCGGCCGCGGCGTCACGGCCGGCTACCCCGTCCTCGCCGTGGTCACCGCCACCGGCCTCTCCGCCCTGGCCCAGGTCCGCCCCGGCCAGACCATCCACTTCCGCCACCGCACCCTCACCGAGGCGGTAACCGCCCACCGAGCCCAACGCCAAGCGATAGACGCCCTGAGAACCAGAGTCCACACGGCTTTCGAGGCCCTACGCATCCGCGCCCCCGCACCTGCTTAACACGGGCCCGCTCAAGAAGGGGCGCGGGGAACTGCGCGACAAGCCCCCACCGACCCGCACGAAACCCACAACCGCTCCCCACCCGCACACAAGACCCACCCGCACCCGCTCCCCGCTCACCCGCTGGAAGCACCCCGCACGGAGCCGTCGTAACGCCCCTCATCCCACGCCTGCTGCCCAGACAGGAGACGCCATGAGTACCGTGGCCGCTCAGCCAGTCCCCAACACGGTCGACCCCAGAACCGCCCGCAAGGTCACCCTCGCGGGCTGCGTCGGAATCTTCGCCGAGCTCTACGACAACGGCATCTTCGGCTTCATGGCCGGATCCCTCGCCGCCGTCTTCTTCCCCGGCTCCGACAACGCCGTCCAGCTCGTCTTCCTCGGCTACGCCGTCTCCTTCTTCTTCCGCCCCCTCGGCGCCGTCATCTGCGGCCACCTCGGCGACCGCATCGGCCGCCAGCGCATGCTGGTCTTCGTCATCATGCTGATCAGCGCCGCCACCGCGGCCATCGGCGTCCTGCCCAGCTACGCGAGCATCGGCATCGCCGCACCCGCCCTGCTGATCCTGCTCCGCGTCGCCCAGGGCTTCTCCGTCGGCGGCGAGGCCTCCGGCGCGATGAGCTTCCTCGCCGAGCACGCCCCGGAGGGCAAGCGCGGCCTGTACACCAGCTACGCGCAGATCGCCTCGTTCCTCGCCCTGCTGACCGGCACCCTGGTCGCCGCCGCGATGACCAGCGGCCTCGGCTCCGCGCGCATGGAGTCGTGGGGCTGGCGCATCCCGTTCCTGCTCGCCGTGCCGCTCGGCATCGCCGGCATCTACATCCGCAAGCGCATCAGCGACACCCCCAACTTCACCCGCCTGAAAGAAGAGGACGGCCTCTCCAAGAACCCGCTCAAGGAGGCCTTCGCCTCCGCCGAGCACCGGCGCGCGATGCTGCTGGCCCTCTTCATCCCCCTGATGAACGGCTCCGGCTACTACGTCCTGTTCAGCTACATGCCCACCTTCATGAGCAGCGAGCTGCACTTCGGCAAGGTCCAGGGCCTCCTCGTCACCGCCTCCAGCCTGGTCGCGATCTGTATCGCCATCCCCTACATGGGCCGCCTCTCCGACCGCATCGGCCGCAAGAGGGTCCTCGCCGGATCCGCCGTCGCGATGGCCGTCGTCGGCATCCCCTGCTACCTGCTGATCGGCACCGGCAACGTGGCCCTCGCCGTGATCGGCGCCTGCATCATGGCCGTTGTGTTCGCCGGCCACACAGGCGTCATCCACATCCTGCTCGTCGAACTCTTCCCGACCCGGGTGCGCTACTCCGCCTACGGCCTGGGCTACAACGTCTCCTCCGCCCTCTTCGGCGGCACGGCCCCCCTGCTGATGACCTACCTGATCGACCGCACGGGCAACGTCAACATGCCGGCCTTCTACGCCGTGATCACGGCCCTGGGCACGCTCATCGCCGTGTCCCGCGTGACGGACCGCGCCCACCTGCCCCTGCGCGACGCCTGACCCCGCCCCGCCTCACGCATCTCCCGCACCCGCACGTCCGCACACCCCCACCCCCGCACAGCAAGGAGCCCTCAGCATGCCCATCTCCGACTACAGGACGGCCCTCGTCACCGGAGCGTCGACCGGCATCGGAGCCGTGGTCGTCGAACGGCTCGCCAAGCGCGGCCTCGAAGTCCACGCCGTGGCCCGCAACGCCGACCGGCTCAACACCCTTGCCGACCAGACCGGTTGCATCCCGCACGCCGTCGACGTCACCGACACCGCGGCCCTCACCGCCGCACTCGACGGCCTGGAGATCGACGTCCTCGTCAACAACGCGGGCGTCTCCCGGACCGGCAACATCCTCACCGCCGACGAGTTCGCCGTCGACGAGCAGGTCGCCGTCAACATCCAGGCCGTCCTGCACCTGGTCCGCCTGCTGATGCCCGGCATGGTCGAGCGCGACCGCGGCCACATCGTCAACATCAGCTCCATCGCCGCCGTCTACAACTTCGGCGGCAACACGATCTACCACGCCACCAAGGCCGCCGTGCACACCCTCTCCCGCCAGCTCCGCGTCGACGGCTACGGCAAGCGCCTGCGCGTCACCGAGATCTGCCCCGGCCGCGTGGAGACCGAGATCTTCGGCCGCCTCCTCGGCGACATGGAGGCCGCCCAGCGCGAGTTCTACGACGGCTACGAGTCCCTGAAGCCCGAGGACATCGCCGACTCCATCGAGTTCGCCGTCGACTCGCCCCGGCACGTCAACATCGGCCACATCGAGATCCTGCCCACCTTCCAGGTGCCCGGTGGCCTCAACTTCGAGCGCAGGGAGGGCTGATCACCGTGAAGACGGCAGCACGGCTCGGCCGTATCAAGCCCTCGCCGAGCACGGCGGCGGCGCAGCGCGTCCGCGAGCTGAAGAGCCAGGGGCTCACCATCCTCGACCTGACCGTGGGCGAGCCCGACTTCGACACCCCGGACCACGTCAAGGCCGCCGCGATCAAGGCGATCGAGGCGGGTGAGACCAAGTACACGCCGGTGAACGGCACTTCGGCCCTGCGCGCCGCGATCACCGGCAAACTCCGTGAGCGCCACGGCCTGGAGGTCACCGACGCGAACATCACCGTCGGCGGCGGCGCGAAGCAGGTCATCTTCCTCGCCCTGATGGCGACTTTGGACGAGGGCGACGAGGTCGTCGTCCCCGCCCCGTACTGGGTGTCGTACCCGGACATGGTCCGCGCCAACGACGGCACCCCGGTCATCGTGGACTGCCCCGAGGCGGAGGGCTTCAAGCTCACGCCGGAGCGGCTCACGGCGGCGATCACCGAGAACACCCGCTGGGTCGTCCTCAACACCCCGGGAAACCCGACCGGATCGGCCTACACCACCGCCGAACTCCAGGCCCTGGCCGAGGTGTTGCTGGCCCACCCGAACATCGGCGTCCTCACCGACGAGATCTACGACGAGATCTGGTACGGCGACGAGGAGGCCCCGTCGCTCGCGGCGGTCGAACCCCGCCTGGCCGACCGGGTGTTCCTCACCAACGGCGTCTCCAAAACGTACGCGATGACGGGCTGGCGTATCGGCTACGGGGTCGGTCCGACGGACCTGGTCACCGCGATCAACACCCTCCAGTCGCAGACCTCTTCGTGCCCCTCGTCCGTGAGCCAGGCCGCCGCTGCCGCCGCGCTCACCGGGCCGCAGGACTTCGTCCAGGACACCGTGCGCGTCTACCGCGCCCGGCGCGACGAGACCGTGAAGCTCGTCAACGACGTACCGCAGCTGAGCTGCACGGTGCCGGACGGCGGCTTCTACCTCCTGGTCAACTGCCAGGACGCGATAGGCCAGTTCACCCCTGCCGGCGCCCGGATCGAGAACGACGAGGACTTCGCCCGTCACCTCCTCGACAGCCGGCAGGTCGCGGTGATCCACGGAGCCGCGTACGGCGCCCCCGGCTACTTCCGTATCTCGTTCGCCACGTCGACGGACGTCCTCACCGAGGCCTGCGAGCGCATCGCGGCGGCGTGCGCCGAACTGACCTCCGCACCCACCGCCTGATCCCTGAAAGGTCATCATGATCCGCGTCAGCACGAAGTTCGACCGCCCGGAGCCCGCCGTGGTCAAGCAGCTGAGTGCCTTCTCCTCGGCCACCATCCACGAGGCGCAGGGCCGCCTCGGTGCGCTGGACTCGGCCATCAAGCCGGTCGACCACACCATGTCCCTGTGCGGCCCGGCGTTCACCGTGCAGTGCGCCCCGCGCGACAACCTCATGCTCCAGACCGCCATCGCGTACGCGCAGCCCGGTGACGTCGTGGTCGTGTCCGCCGGGAACTACGAGGAGGCGGGCTCCTTCGGTGACGTCCTCGCCAACGCCTGCCAGTCCAAGGGCCTCGCCGGTCTGATCACCGACACGGGCGTCCGCGACACCGAGGACCTGCGCGCCCTGGGCTTCCCGGTCTTCTCCCGCAGCGTCTGCATCAAGGGCACGGTCAAGGAGACCGTCGGCCCGATGTGCGAGCCGATCACCGTCGGCGGTGTGCTCGTCCGCCCCGGCGACATCATGCGCGCCGACGCCGACGGCGTGGTCGTCGTCCGCCGCGAGGACGCGGCCGAGGCCGCCACCCTCTCGCAGGAACGGATCGACGCCGAGGCCGGGTTCATCGCCGCGTACCGCGCGGGCAAGACGGTCGTCGAGATGTGCAACCTCGCCCCGGTGCTCGCCGCGAAGGGCCTCGTCATCGAGGAGTAGGAACGGCCCGCCGCGACCAACACCACTGAGCACCGAGCCGGGAAATACCGTACCCACGGCTGAGACCCAGGTTCGGATGCCAGGATGAGGCGCCATGACGGCAGGGTGGTGTGCGCGCACGGTACGGGCCGCGATGTTCGCGGCCGTCTGTGTGGTGCTCGCCGCCCTGGCCCACGTCCTGATGTCCGGCCACCACGTACCGGCCTGGGCACTGGCCACCGGCCTGGCCGCGACCGGCGCGGCCGGCTGGTCCCTGGCGGGCCGTGAACGCGGCCTCCCGCTGATCGTGACCCTCGTGGTCGCCACCCAGGCCGCCCTCCACTCGGCGTTCTCCTTCGCGGAGCCCGCGACAGGACACCCGGTGTCCATGGACATGGGGTCGGCCGACATGGGCTCCATGCACATGAGCGCAACGGACTCCATGGACATGGGCCATATGTCGGCCACCACCACCGGCACCGCCTCGCCCGGGATGCTCACCGCCCACCTCCTCGCCGCCCTGCTCTGCGGCCTGTGGCTGGCCCACGGCGAGCGCGCCGCGTTCCGCGTCCTGCGGGCCGTAGCCGGACGACTGATCGCTCCGCTACGACTGCTGCTCGCGCTCCCCGTCCCACCGCATCGCCCGCGTCTGCGTCGGCGCCGCCCCCGTTCCGAGCGGGCGCCGCGGCTTCTCCTTCTCGTCCACGCGATCACCTCTCGGGGTCCGCCCCCGGCGACCGCTGTCGCCTGACGACAGCCGGCACCCCGGGCCGCGCCTCCGCGCCTCGGGCCTGGGCCGTACCCCGCGCCACGCCTCTTCCGGGCGGCGCGGGACGGCCGATCCCCTTTCACGGTGACCGAGAAGGACCTCAGGTGAGCACTCCTACCCTGCCCGCATCGCCCGACGTGACGGAGTCGAGCGACGAGTCACTGACCAACTGGGCGCTCGCCGCCCGCCACGGCGACTCCGTCGCCGTCGACCACCTCGTACGCGCCCTGCACCGTGACGTCCTGCGCTACGTCTCCCACCTCTGCGCCGACCCGCAGGCGGTCGACGACCTCGCGCAGGACACGTTCCTCCGGGCGCTCGGCAGCCTGCACCGTTTCGAGGGCCGCTCCTCGGCCCGTACCTGGCTGCTGTCCATCGCCCGCCGCGCGGTGATCGACAGCTACCGCCGCGCCGCCGTCCGCCCCCGCCTGTCCGACGTCCAGGACTGGCAACTGGCCGTGGAACTGGCCCAACCCCGGGGCCTTCCGGGCTTCGACGACGGGGTGGCGCTCCTCGACCTCCTCGCCGTCCTGCCGGACGAACGCCGCGAGGCGTTCCTTCTCACCCAACTCCTGGGCCTGCCCTACGAGGAGGCGGCGGAAATCGGCAACTGCCCTGTGGGGACGGTCCGTTCGAGGGTGGCGCGGGCCCGGGCGACACTCCTGGACCTGCTGGCGGACGGTGGTGCCCCCAACGCCCTTTAGAGCGGTGTCAGTTGGCGGCGCGATCCGGGAACAGCGCGTTCAGCGCCTCCCGTTGCTCGCGCCCCACGAACTGGGTGAGCCCGCGCCTGACCGTCTCGGCGAGTGACTCGGAGGCCTCGCGCAGGAGTTGGGTCGCCTTGTCGGTGAGGGCGACCTCGATGCCGCGCTTGTCGCCGCAGACGGACTTGCGGGTGACCAGGCCCGCGTGCTGGAGGCAGGCGATCTGATAGGTCAGCCGGGTCTTGGGCCGGCCCAGCAGCTCCGCGATCCGGGTCATCCGCAGGCCCTCCTTGGGCTGCTCGGCCAGCAGGCACAGCACCAGGAACTCGTCGTGCGAGACGTCGAGGTTCCCCTTCACGACCGAGCGCAGCTCCTGCTCCACCGCACCCGTCGCCGCCAGCAGCAGCATCCAGGCGCGCAGCTCGGGCGGGAGCAGCCCGTCGCCCCGCATGGAGGGGCATTGGGGCTGGTCGGCAGGGTGCTCAGCGGGGTCGGCCATGGTGTCGAGTCTACCTGTTGTCCAATTTTGGAGTAGGTGGTTGTCCAGATTTGGATAATGGGCTAGCTTGAGGCTCGTAAGGCTCATTCAAATTTGGACTACCGGAACCAGTGGGAGAGATCATGACCGTCGCCGTCGAGACCGGGGTGTGGCAGCTCGACCAGGCCGCCTCCACCGTGGGCATCAGCCACAGGACGATGTGGGGCCTGGTCAATGTGAAGGGCGTCTTCGGCACCGTCAGCGGTCGGGGCGAGGTCCAGGGCGACGGCTCCGCGATCGGCACGCTGACCCTGGACGCCGCCTCCCTGGACACCAAGAACGCCAAGCGCGACAAGCATCTGCGGTCCGCCGACCTGTTCGACACCGACAAGTTCCCGGAGATCACCTTCGCGGTGCGCAGCGCGGAACTGCGTGACGGCGACACCGTGCACGTCGTCGGTCAGCTGACCGTCCACGGCATCAGCCGCCCGCAGACCTTCACGGCCCGCCTCAAGGACACGACCGGCGAGGCGCTCACACTGGACGCGGAATTCACCGTGGACCGCGACCAGTTCGGCCTGGGCTGGAACCAACTGGGCATGCTGCGCGGCCTGACCACCGTCACCACCACGCTCCGCTTCGTGCGTACGGCCGCCTGACGGACCGTCAAGCAGACGGTCAGTCCTTGGGCCGCAGCTGGATGTCCGAGCTGGACAGCGTCTGCGGGGTGGCGGTGAAGGCACGCACCCGGATACGGACCTTCTTGTGCGGCAGGGTGAACGTCCCGTCGGGCGGCCGGAGTTCGATGGTCTCCGTGCTGTGCGCGGGCAGCGTCGCCGGGCCGCCCACCTGGGACCAGTACCTGCTCATGCCCTGGCCCGTGGTGAGCGTGTAGTGGGGGGTGAGGGCGGTACCGGACGAGTTGGTCACCTGGACCGTCAGCCGGGTCACGACAGTGGGCACCGCGCGCCGAACTCCCGCGAGTTTCATGGTCATCGGCGGTGCCCCCGTCGCCGCCACGGCCGCACTCGCCAGCGCGGGCGTGACCAGCAGCACGGCCGCCGCGACCCGGGCCTGCCGGCGGTGCGGGCCGGACAGTAGCCGGGGGCGCGGCTGCCACGCGGCACGGAACTCGGCGATCGGCGCCGTCACGGCCGAGGCCAGCCACAGCGGCGTCATCAGCAGGTAGTAGCCGTCCTGCGAACGCGTCGCCAGATAGAAGGCGCACCAGGGCAGCACGGTCGCCGCAGGACCCAACCGCCGTACGAACAGCACGAACACGGCGAGCAGACCCGCCGCCAGCAGCATGCTCGCGTGGGAGTACCAGTCGAGCCGGTCGCTGCCGTTCGTGAAGTACAGCGAGATGTCCACCAGGCCCTGACCGTGCACCACCGCGCCCTGTGTCAACGGCAGCGCGATGCCGCGCAGCCAGGTGCTCGGCTCGTGCACGATGAAGTACGTGTTGATCAGCAGCCACACGGTGACGGCGACCCCGACGATCCGCAGCAGCACCGACGCGGCCTGCCGGGCGCCCAGTTCACCGCGCCGCACCGCGTAGATCCCGGCGAGCAGGAACGGCGTGAGGAACCAGGGGAGTTGCTGCGCCGCGCAGGCCGCCCCCAGGCACGCGGCCTGGGCGATCCCGGCCGGGCCGAGCCGGCCGCCCCTGCCGATCCGGGGCCAGCGGATCACCACCGGCACCAGCAACGCCAGGGCGAGCACGGCGGGATAGCCCTGACGGCCGTAGGTCGGCAGCAGGCCGAGGCCGAGGCACGCCATGGTGGCCGCCGACCGCCACTGCGTGGGCAGCAGTCGCCACATGAGGACCGCGGCCGCGATCAGCGCGCCGGTCGCGACGGCCGTCGCGGGGGCGCCCCCGTGGCCGATCCACAGCAGGGGCGCCGTCAGCAGCGTCTCCAGCGGGGGATAGCCGTAGGTGTAGTCGTAGCCGCCGGTCACCGTCGGGGTGAGGGCGACGCCCTGGCTGGGGTGGAACAGCCAGGGCCAGGGCCGGCCGTAGATCGGGTGGCCGGCGACCAGTTCCTTGGCGGCCTGGGTGGTGAGGACCGCCTCGTCGCCGCCGGTGTGGAACACCGACCACGCGGACAGCGCCAGCAGGACGGCGGTCACCAGGACGGCGAGATCGATCCGGGCCAGCGACCGCGTCCGGCGGACCACCAGGGCGAGCACCCCGCACACCAGGATCGAGGCGTAGCAGAGGCAGACGACCGCCGCCACGACGAGCCGGTGGCTCGCGGCCTCCGTCCACACCGGGCGGACGCCGATGAACAGACTGATGTCGGCGAGCAGGGTGAGGATGCGGTGCCACTGCGCGGGAGGTTCCGGGGCGGACACCGCCGACTGTGTCCGCCGACCGGGTGTCACCTGTTGTGTTTCTGCCAAGTGCACGACACGGGACGCTAATCCCGCCTGGTGAGCGAGGTGTCGGCAATCGAGAAGATTCCGGTGTGAGATGGGTAAGAAGGCCTCGTTGTGGCCTAAATGGGGCAAACTCGAACGGCGTTGTTCAACTCGCCGTGGCCATCAGTTCATTCAGTAAACATCGCGCACATACCGCTTCGCCGCCGCCAGTTGCTTCACGTACAAGGCCGCCTCGCCCTCGTCCAGTCCGCCGTGCGCGACCGCGATGTCACGCAGTGCGCGATCCACGTCCTTCGCCATCCGCGAGGCGTCCCCGCACACATAGAAGTGGGCCCCGTCCTGCAACCAGTGCCACAACTCCGGCCCGTGTTCCCGCATCCGGTCCTGCACATACACCTTCGCCCGCTGGTCCCGGGAGAACGCCGTGTCGAGTCGGGCGAGCGAGCCCTCGCCCAACAACTCCGTCAGCTCCTCCTCGTAGTAGAAGTCCGTCGCACGATGCTGCTCCCCGAAGAACAGCCAGTTCGGCGCGGGATGCCCGAGCGCGCGCCGCTCCTGAAGAAACCCGACGAACGGCGCGACACCGGTACCGGGCCCGACCATCACCATCGGCGTCGCCGGATCGGCGGGCGGCCGGAAGTGCGGCGAGCGCTGCACGAACACCGGGACCTCGGTCCCCGCCTCGGCGCCGGCGCCGGCGTCGGCATCGGCGAGGAACGGCGAACAAACCCCGCCGCGCGGACGCCCGTTGAGCCCCTCGTACCGCACCACCGACACCGTCAGCGAGACGCTGTGCGGGTCGACGAGTGGACTGGACGAGATCGAATACAGCCGCGGCTGAAGCCTCTTGAGCACCCCGGCCCACTCCTCGGCCCCCGCCTTCACCGGAAACTCGGCCAGCACATCCACCGCCTGCCGCCCCCAACTCCACTGCGCCAGCCCGTCCTTGTTGTCAGGTCGCAGCAGCCTGCGCAACTCCCGGTCGTCCCGCGCCCGTTCGGCCACGAAGCGCAGCAGGTCCGGGGTGACACGGGTGATGTCCAACTGCCGATGCAGCGCCTCGGCGAAGGGAAGCTCTCCAAGACCTTCCAGTTCTACGACCGTTGAGGCATCGGTGCCGGTGGCGGTGAGCCATTCATCCACCAGGGAGGGGGAGTTGACCGGGCGGACACCGAGTGCGTCACCGGTCTCGTACGTGAGGTCGGTACCGCTGGTGTCGAAGGTGAAGCGGCGGACCTCCTTGCCCGCGCCGGGGAGGCTGAGCAGGCGATTGCCGACGAGCCGGGCGGCGGCGGGGGCGGGCTTGGTCACCCGGGGCGGTGATGCCGGGGCTTCTGTGTCGGTGCCGAGTGCCGTGATGACCTGCCCCAGCCACGCGTCCGCCGACGGCTCGAAGTCCGGCTCGCAGTCCGTGCGCGGGGCCAGCCGCACCCCGCCCAACTCGTCGAGCCGCGCGTCCAGTCGGCGCCCGTGCCCGCAGAAGTCGTCGTACGACGAGTCGCCCAGGGCGAGCACCGCGAACCGCACTCCGTCCAGCCGTGGCGCCTGTTCACCGGCGAGCGTGTCCCAGAAGCCGGAGCCGTTGTCGGGGGCGTCGCCGTCGCCGAAGGTGCTGGTGATGAAGAGGAGATCGGCGTCGGCGGGGAGCGTGCCGGCGTCGGCCTGGTCCATGCCGAGCAGGGTCGCCCGGTGCCCGGCAGAGCCCAGCCGTTCGGCGGTGGCCGCCGCCAACTCCTCGGCGTTGCCGGTCTGTGAGGCCCAGAGGACGACGATCTGCCGCCCGGGCCGCGGCAGTTGCACGGGAGCGGCCGTGGACCTCGAATACATCCCGGCGAGAACACCGTTGACCCACAAGGCGTGTTCGGCGCCGAAGGGCGCGTCCGGCGGTAGCGTCGGCACCCCCGGGGTGCCGGACTCGATGCCCGCGAGGAAGCCGGTCAGGTAGAGACGTTCGCGTGCGGTGAGGACGGGCGGCGGGGCGGGATCGAGTCCGAAGGGATTCCCGACCGGGGTCGTGGCGGTCGGCACGACGACCTCCGGCTGTGCCGGTGGGGCACTCGCCACCTTCGTCAGCGCCACCGCGCACACCTTGAACTCCGGCTGGAACGACACCGGATCCACCGCGTCGCTCGTCACCGCGTTGACGCTCAGATACTCGCCGAAGAGGTCGTTCCAGTGGAACGGCGCGAAACAGCCCCCGGGCCGCACCCGGTCGGTCACCACAGCCGGCAGCACCGCCCGCCCCCGCCGCGAAGCGACCTCCACCGAGTCGCCCTCGGCGATCCCCAACTCCCTTGCGTCCAGCGGATGCAGCTCCACGAACGGCCCGGGGTTCAGCTTGTTCAGCTTGGCGACCTTGCCCGTCTTCGTCAGCGTGTGCCACTGGTGCTGCAACCGCCCGGTGTTCAGAACGAACGGGTAGTCGTCGTCGGGCAGTTCGGCGGCGGGCATGTGCGGGCGGGCGTGAAAGGCGGCTCGTCCACTGGCAGTCGGGAAGCGCAGCTCGCCCCCACCCATGTACCGGATGGGGTTGCGGTCCGGCCCGTCCTCCGCCGCCGCGGGCCACTGCACGGGCGTGGACCGCAGCCGCTCGTACGTCACCCCGCGCAGATCCCAGCCGGTCACCGGGTTCCAGAACTGCCGTATCTCCTCGAAGACCTGCTCGGCGCTGTCGTAGGAGAAGCCCTTCTCGTAGCCCATCGCGCAGGCGACGGCCGCGATGATCCGCCAGTCGGGCATCGCCTCGCCGGGTGGGGCGACGACGGGGCGGGCCAGCGTGAGGGTGCGTTCGCTGTTGACGAGGACGCCCTCGGACTCGGTCCACAGTGCGCCGGGGAGGACGACGTCGGCGTAGGAGTTGGTCTCGGTGTCGGTGAAGACGTCCTGGGTGATGACCAACTCGGCTGCTTCCAGGCCCTCGATGACGGTGCGTCGGTTGGCGACCGAGGCGACCGGGTTGGTGCAGATGATCCAGCAGGCCTTGATGTCGCCGTCGGCCATCTTCTGGAACATCTCGACCGTGCCCCGGCCGACCCCGTCCGCGCGGATCGAGCCCGGCGGCAGACCCCACACCTCCTCAGTGAACTCCCGTTCCGCGTCGACGAGTACGGACCGCTGGCCCGGCAACCCCGGTCCCATGTAGCCCATTTCGCGGCCGCCCATCGCGTTCGGCTGGCCGGTGAGGGAGAACGGGCCGCTGCCGGGGCGGCAGATGGCGCCGGTCGCGAGATGAAGATTGATCAGGGCGTTGGTGTTCCAAGTCCCGTGCGTGGACTGGTTGAGGCCCATCGTCCAGCAGCTCATCCACTCGCCCGCCTCGCCGATCAGCCGGGCCGCCGTACGGATGTCGTCCTCGGCGAGGCCGGTGAGGGCGGCGACGGCGTCCGGCGCGTAGTCGGCTAGGAAGGCGGGCAGCACCTCCCAGCCCTCGGTGTGCGCGGCGATGAACTCCGGGTCGGTGTGGCCGTTCTCGTGCAGCAGCCTCAACAGGCCGTTGAGCAGGGCGAGATCGGTGCCCGGTGCGATCTGGAGGTAGAGATCCGCCTTCGCCGCCGTTGCCGTCCGGCGCGGGTCGACGACGATCAACTTCGCGCCCGCCTTGACCCGTTCCATCATCCGCAGGAAGAGAATCGGATGGCAGTCGGCCATGTTGGACCCGATGACCAGGAACACGTCCGCCCGCTCGAAGTCCTCGTACGACCCCGGCGGCCCGTCCGCGCCCAGCGACGACTTGTAACCGGCGCCCGCACTCGCCATGCACAGCCGGGAGTTGGACTCGATCTGGTTCGTGCGCACGAACCCCTTGGCCAGCTTGTTCGCCAAGTACTGCGCCTCCAGGCTCATCTGCCCGGAGACATAAAGGGCGACCGCGTCCGGCCCGTGCTCGTCGACGATCCGCCGCAGGCGCCGCGCGGTCTCCGCGATCGCGTCGGCCACGGGTGCCCGCACCAACTCCTCGCCGCGCTCGCCCCGCACGAGCGCCCCGGTCAGCCGGCCCGGTGCGGCGAGCATCTCGGCCGTGGTGGCGCCCTTGGTGCAGAGCCGGCCGCCGTTCGCCGGGTGCGCCTTGTCGCCGGACGCCCTGAGGACCGTAGGACTGCCGTCGGGGCCCGCGCCGACGTCGAGCAGCATGCCGCAGCCCACACCGCAGTACGAGCAGACCGTCCGTACCTGTCGCGTGGGGGGCTTCGTCATGCCGTAGACCGTACGAATTGCCCGTTACGCCGAGGTCACGCGGCCCGATCATGAGGGGTTACGCCCGGTGCACAACCGGCCGGGGTCCACTGTGAGATGCGGCCCGATCTTGTCGCGGAGTGTGTCGCAGTTGGGCCGAACGGGTGACAGTGCGCAACAATTGCCGGATGCAGACTGCCAGCGCGACCCAGGACGGAGCATGCCGGTGAACAGCCACGATGTCACCGACGAACAGTGGGAAGGGCTCGCCCAGGTAGTGCCGCTGCGGGGGCGCGACGCCTGGCCGTCCGCCGTGGGCCACCGTTCGATACCCGAGGCCCGGACCGAGCCGCGCCGCCGCTTCGTCGTCCTCCGCGTGAATGTGTTCGGGGACGCCCGCGAGGTCGCGGAGACCCTGATGGCGGGCATCCCGGTGCTGCTCGACCTCACCGGCGCGGAGACGGAAGTCGCAAGGCGGGTGCTGGACTTCAGCACGGGCGTCGTCTTCGGCCTGGCCAGCGGGATGACCCGCGTCGACCGGAACGTGTTCCTGCTCACCCCGCCGGGGACCGAGGTGCAGGGGCTGATGGAGGGGGCGGGGGTCCCGGGCGTGTGAGCCGTCCCGGTGACGGGGGCGGTGGGGCGGTCCCTCGATCGTAGGAAGGTCTCCAGGGCGGAACGGTTCGCCTGGCGGCGGAGGCCTACGGTCCGGATATGACCGTGTCAGCACAGTCGCCCCAGTCGTCCCAGCCGTCCGGCTCCTCCCGGGTTCCCGGGCCGCCCGCGTCCTCGCGGTCGTCCGAGTCCGTGCCGCCGCAGGGGCGGTCGCCCGAAGCCGCCTCGCGCCGGGCCCGGCCCGCGCCGGAGCCGTCGGCCGGCGTCGCCCCGCCGTCGTCGCGGACGCCCGAGCCGACGGGCCCCGGACGCGTCGAGGCGCACCCCGACCGGCCGCACCTCACCGAGCTGCGGCTGTCGGCGTTCGCCACGCACCGGGGTGCCGGATTCCCGCTCGGTTCGCTCACCCTCTTCGCCGGGCCCAGCGGCTGCGGCAAGACGAGCGCGCTGCGCGCGTACGAGGCGCTCGCGCGGCTCGGCGGCGGGAGCGAGGTGGGGGAGGTGTTCCCGGACCCGGTCGCCTGTGTCCCGGAGCGGGCCCGGCCCGACGCCCAGCGCCGACGCGGGTTCAGGATCGGCTGCACGGCGGACGGGCCCGAGGGTCCGGTACGGCTCGACGTCGCGGTCCAGGCCGAGCCCGAACTGCGCATCGTGGGCGAGCGGTTGACGTCGGGCGGCCTGGTCCTCCTGGAGACCGCGCTGCGCGACCCGTCGCGCCGCTTCGTGCAGGCCGCCTGGCATACGGCGGGTTCGTCGCCGGTCACCCGCGCACCCCTGCCGGACGACCGGCTCGGCACCGCCCTGCTGCCGTTACGGGTCGCGGGCAAGACCGACGGGCAGCGTCAAGTCCTCGCCGCCGCCGAGCAGATGGTGGTCGCCCTGCGCTCCGTCTTTGCCTGCGATCCGGTACCCGAGCGGATGCGCGATGCCGTGCCGATCGGTGACGGGCGGCTGCTGCGGGACTGCGGCAACCTCGCCGACGTGCTGTGGCGCACCCGGTCCGAGTGCGGGCGACGGCACGGGCAGCTCGTCACGGCGGTGCGCACGGGGTGTGCCGGGCCGGTGGTGGACGTCCTCGCGGAACCGCTGGCCGACGGCATGCTCCGCGCGGTGCTCGACCGGGGCGACGGACTGCGCACCACCTTCGAGCGGCTCGGTGACGGTGAACTCCGGTACGCGGCACTGGCGTTGGTGCTCCTCACCGGTCCCGGTGTCCTGGAGGTCGACCCGCCCGGCGAGGTCCCGGCCGCGATGCAGACCTTGACCGTCCTCGCCGACGGCCTCGACCGGGGAGTGGACGTTCGGCAACGGGCCGAACTGCTGCGGCTCGCGGCGCGGATGTGCGAGCGCGGGCACATCCGGCTGGTCGGCGCGGTGAGCGACGCGTCCTGGGCGACTCAGATCGATGGCGTCACAGTGGTAGACCTGGACCCGTGACAGAACATCTCGACGTGGCGAAACTGCAGCGCAGACTGGCCGAGTTCGCGGCCGCGCGGAACTGGCAGCCCTACCACACCCCCAAGAACCTTGTCTCCGCGCTCAGTGTGGAGGCCTCCGAACTCGTCGAGATCTTCCAGTGGTTGACCCCCGAGGAGTCGGCGCGGGTCATGGACGACCCGGACAGCGCACACCGGGTGCGGGACGAAGTCGCCGACGTCCTCGCGTACTTGCTCCAACTGTGCGAGGTGCTCGGCATCGATCCGCTGGCGGCGCTGGACGCGAAGATCGACCGGAACGAGGGCAGGTTTCCGGCGCCGTAGCCGACAACTCGTAGTCGTAGCCGACCGTTTGTTGGAGTCGGGGCGTCCATTTTCACTCTCCGGAGTCGTTCATCTGTCCGCAACCGATTTGTTGTCCACAGATTTCCGCCTTCCTCTGGCTTTTCGTCTCAGGGACTCTCACTCTGGGTAGTGGACAGGGGAGTTCGGGCGGACGTGCGAACAGCACGTCGGGATATGACAGGGGCAGCGCATGGACGCGATGCGGCTCATCGTGACGAGCAGGCGCGCCCTGGCCGGAAGCGGTGACGTGCCGGAGACCCTGACGGAGGTGTGGCAGGCGCAGGCGCTCGCCCAGGCGATAGGCAGCCGCCTCGCGGTCTTCGGGCCACCCGAACTGCGGGGCGAGGCACTGGGGTTGACCGAGTTGGCGGGCCGGGGCTGCGGAGTCCTCGACACTCCGGTACTCGCCATCGAGGACTTACGTGCGGCCCAGCTCACGGAGCTGGGCGACGCCCGGCTCGCCCTGCTGTGTCTGGGCGGGCTGCTCGGGGAGGTCGGTATCGCCCTCGTGGGGATCGCCTGCGCGGCGGACGACGAGGGGACGTACTGGCAGTGCATGGAGGCGATCGACGCGGCGGACGAGTCCCGGGACCGGGTGTTGGAGATGCTGCGCAGACTGGCGGACCGGGAAGCTGCGGCGATACCGGAGCGGGAGGCGGGGTGACGGTGCGGGGGAGCGCCTTGGGGGTTGAGGTTCGTAGGGTCTGCGCGACGCCGTCGTGGCTGGTCGCGCAGTTCCCCGCGCCCCTTTAAGGGCGCTTCACACGATCCGTGTCGTCCATCGACGTCGACTGTAGGTCCGCGTCCAGGGCGGACAGGTCCGCGTTCAGGGACGCCATCAGCTCTTCCATCTGCTGCAACAACCCCTTGGGTTGTGCAGGTCCACCCTGCTGCGGCACGGCTTCTTCGGACATGACGGCCTCCTCGGCCCGTTGCCTCCCCGGCGAGGAGGAGGCGGGAATCCGGGCGGTCCGGCTCCGCCCGAGCCAACGATCATCAACGGGGCCGGTCACTGGCGCGGGCGCCCCCCGTGCGCACGGTTGACGCAATTTCACCCGACCGGGCACGAGATGGGCCGTAGGGACCGATGGGGTTGACCGGGACCCGAGCGTGCAGGATGGAACCATGGATCTGCGCATCTTCACCGAGCCCCAGCAGGGGGCGACCTACGACACCTTGCTCGCCGTGGCCAAGGCCACCGAAGACCTCGGGTTCGACGCCTTCTTCCGCTCCGACCACTACCTCGCCATGGGCTCCGGCGACGGGCTCCCCGGTCCCACCGACGCCTGGATCACCCTGGCCGGACTCGCCCGCGAGACCAAGCGCATCCGCCTGGGCACCCTGATGACGGCCGGCACCTTCCGGCTCCCCGGCGTCCTCGCCATCCAGGTCGCGCAGGTCGACCAGATGTCAGGCGGCCGGGTCGAACTCGGCCTGGGCGCGGGCTGGTTCGAGCAGGAGCACACGGCGTACGGCATCCCGTTCCCGAAAGAGAAGTTCGCGCGCCTGGAGGAGCAGCTGGCGATCGTCACCGGCCTGTGGGCGACCAAGCCCGGCGACACCTTCGACTTCCACGGCACGCACTACGACCTCACCGACTCGCCCGCGCTGCCCAAGCCGACGCAGGCGAAGATCCCCGTGCTGATCGGCGGCCACGGCGCGAGCCGTACCCCGAAGCTGACGGCGCGGTTCGCCGACGAGTTCAACATGCCGTTCGCCTCGATCGAGGACAGCGAGCGGCAGTTCGGCCGGGTCCGCGCCGCCGCCGAGGCGGTCGGCCGCAAGGCCGACGACCTCACCTACTCCAACGCCCTCGTGGTCTGCGTCGGCAAGGACGACCAAGAAGTCGCCCGCCGCGCCGCCGTGATCGGCCGCGAGGTCGACGAACTCAAGGAGAACGGCCTGGCGGGCACCCCGTCCGAGGTCGTCGACAAGATCGGCGGCTACGCCGGGATCGGCGCCCAGCGCATCTACCTCCAGGTCCTCGACCTCGCCGACCTGGACCACCTGGAGCTGATCTCGGCCCAGGTGCAGACGCAGCTGTCGTAGACGACGTACGTGACGCGGGCGGGGTGTGGAGCCCCGTCCGCCGCACCTACCCCTCTCTGAAAAAGTGTGACACTTTCGGCGAAACTGACACACTTTTTCAGGACACCTAGCTCCGTGCCCCCGCCCCGGCGGAGGCCGCCGCAGGCACCCCCGCATCCACCGGGACCCGTCGCCCCGGCAGGAACGCGGCCAGCGCCAGGGCCGCGAGCGAGGCCGCCGAACCGATGCCCATGATCACGCGGAAGCCGTTGTGGGAGGGGACGGTGAGGGAGCCGAAGCTCGTCGTCATGTGGGCCAGGACGACTCCGGCGACGGCGCTGGAGGCGGACGTACCGATGGACCGCATCAGGCTGTTGAGGCTGTTCGCGGCGGCCGTCTCGGACAGCGGCACGGCGCCCATGATGAGCGCGGGCATCGCGCCGTAGGCGAAACCGACCCCCGCGGAGATCACGCAGCACACCACCACGACCTGCCAGACCGCGGCCATCATGACGACCCCCAGCCCGTAACCGGCGGCCACGATGAACGCGCCCAGCATGAGGGTGATCTTGGGGCCTGCCGTCGCCGAGATCCGGGCGGAGAGCGGTGCGGTCGCCATCATCACCAGGCCGGAGGGGCCGAGCGCGAGCCCCGCCGCGAGCACGGTCTGGCCGAGGCCGTAGCCGGTGGACGTGGGGAGTTGGAGGAGTTGCGGCACGGCCAGCGACATCGCGAACATGGCGAAGCCGAACACCACGGACGCGAGGTTGGTGAGCAGCACCTGGCGGCGCGCACTGGTGCGCAGATCGACCAGCGGCCGTACGGTACGCAGCTCCCACCAGCCCCACACCAGCAGCACCACAACCGCCATGGCGAGCAGGCCCGTTGTCGTACCGCTGCCCCAACCCCAGTCCGCACCCTTGGAGATGGCCAGCAGCAGACACACCAGACCGATGGACATCCCGACGCCGCCGACCACGTCGAACCGGCCGCCGCTGCGCACCGCCGACTCCGGTACGAGGGTCACGACGAGCGCGGCCACGACGGCACCGAGCACCGCCGCCGTCCAGAACAGCACGTGCCAGTCCGCCTTCTCGGCGATGAACGCGGCCGTCGGCAGCCCGAGCGCACCGCCCACACCCAGCGACGCGCTCATCAACGCCGTTGCCGATCCCAGCCGTTCGGGCGGCAGTTCGTCCCGCATGATGCTGATGCCGAGCGGGATGACGGCCATCGAGACGCCCTGGAACGTGCGCCCGACGATCATCGGCACGAGTGTGTCGCTGAGCGCGCCGATCACGGACCCGACGATCAGCAGCACCAGGCTGAGCAGCAGCATCCGCCGCTTGCCGTACATGTCCCCGAGCCGCCCCACGACCGGGTTGGCGACGGCACCGGCGAGCAGGGTCGCGGTGATGGCCCAAGTGGCGTCGGACGGCGAGGAGTTCAGCAGCTTGGGGAGTTCGGGCACGATCGGGATGATCAGCGTCTGCATCAGCGAGACGGTGATCCCGCCGAGGGCCAGGACCCAGACGACGGCGCCGGAGCGCGACGGTCCGACCCCCTCGACGGGAACGGGTGGGGAGGGAGAGCTGGACGCGGACATGGCGAAGCCTCCGGCTGATGCGTGCTGGTGCGTGCGACACGGGGCTGAACGAAATGAGTCTGGCATATTTTTCGTATGACGTACGCAAAATAGGCGGAGGCGGGTTCGGGAACTGTCGGAGCGGTAGCCTTCCCCTGTCCGGGCACCGCTGTCGCGGACGGAGAGGTACGGCGGATGACGCAGGTGGCGACGGGTTCCGGCCGCAGGGGCAGGGGGCGCCCGCCCCGGCTGTCGCGGGAGCGGATCGTCGAGGGCGCGGTCGAGGTACTGCTCGCCGAACCGGCCGTCTCCCTCACCATCAAGCGCGTGGCCGACGTCGTCGGCGCCGCCCCCATGGCCCTCTACCGCTACTTCCCCGACCGCGACGCCCTCCTCCAGGCGACCGCCGACCACGTCCTGGAGGCCATGGAGCGCGCCCCGATCGCCGACGGCCCCTGGCCGGACCGCCTCCGCGCCTGGATGCGGGCGGCCCAGGCCAACCTCCGCCCCTACCCCCAGCTCATGCCGTACATGACGACCACCCGGCACCCCGCCTGGCTCCCCGGCCTGACCCGCCTGCGCGAGATCCTCACCCCGGCCGGCCTCTCCGCCGAGGACCTGGCCCTCGCCGTGGCCCTCATCTCCTCGACGATGCTCGGCCACGCCGTCTATGACGGCTACCGCAGACCGGACGAGGAGATGACGGCCCTGCTCGACGAACTCCCCGGCCCCGACCCCACGGCGGACGCCCTGCGCCCTCTTCTCGCCGGGCTTCCCGCCGCCCACGCGCGTCTCTACGACACGATCCTCGACCAGACGGTCACGACGGTGGAGCGGCTGGCGGGCGGGGCGTCGGGCTGAGATCGGCGGGTCGTTCCGCCGTGCGGATACGGGGACTTGGGCGGTCGGCGTACCGTACGGTGCGGTTGCAGGACCGGTGCGGGGTGGGGGAGGGCGTGTGAGCGAGCAGTTCGGTGGGCGTGGCGCTGTCGCGGATGCCGGGGCGGCGGCGGGCGGCGCGATGGTGGTGGTCGAGGATCTGCGCCGTACCTACGGCAGTGGCGACACGGCTGTTCATGCCCTGCGCGGTGTCTCCTTCAGCGTGCCGCGCGGTGAACTCGTCGCGCTCCGGGGGCGATCCGGGTCCGGGAAGACCACCGTGCTCAATCTGGTCGGGGGCCTCGACACTCCGGACGGCGGCCGGATCACCCTGGACGGCACGGACTTGGCCGGGCTCGGTGACGACGGGCTGCTGGCGCTGCGCCGGGACCGGATCGGCTTCGTCTTCCAGTCCTTCGGGCTCATCCCGATCCTGACCGCCGCCGAGAACGTCGGGGTGCCGTTGCGCCTGCGGAAGGCCCCGACCCGTGAACGCGAGGCCCGCGTCGAGCTGTTGCTGTCCCTGGTCGGCCTCTCCGACCACGCGGACCAGCGCCCCGGCGAACTGTCCGGCGGCCAGCAGCAGCGGGTCGCGATCGCCCGCGCGCTCGCCAACAACCCGGCCCTGATCATCGCCGACGAACCCACCGGCCAGCTCGACGCGGACACCGGTCTCACCGTGATGGACCTGCTGCGTGCGGTCGTCCGCAGTGAGTCCGTCACCGCGCTCGTCGCCACCCACGACACGCAACTCCTCGCGCTGGCCGACCGGGTGCTCGAACTTCGGGACGGACGGATCGTCGAGGACGACTGACCGCGTCGTCGGTCTTCCGCACTACCCTGGCGGCTGCCCGACATCGTTATCGGCATCCGCAGACTTCACTTCATCGCCTCTCATCTCCTCGGGGGACCGTGTGGCAGTTCACCAACAGCCCACCGGGGCACCGGACTTGGACGAGCTGCGTCGGCGGGCCGCCGAGGCCGCGGTGCCGCGACGTGAGGAGGGGCTGGTCGTCTGCGAGAACCTGGTGCGGATCTACCAGACCGAGGGCGTCGAGGTGCAGGCCCTCCAGGGGCTCGATCTGGCCGTGGCCCAGGGCGAGATGATCGCGGTGATCGGTGCGTCCGGTTCCGGTAAGTCCACCCTGCTGGGCATCCTCTCCGGCCAGGACGTGCCGACCGCGGGTGCGGCCGAGGTCGCCGGGCACGACCTGCTGGCGATGAAGCGCCGGGAGCGGCTCGCCTACCGTCGCGGCACCGTGGGTTTCGTCTGGCAGCAGACCTCACGGAACCTGCTGCCGTACCTCTCGGCGGCCGAGAACGTGATGCTTCCGATGACGTACACCGGGATCAAGCGTTCCCAACGCCGGGCGCGCGCGGAGGAGTTGCTCGACCTGCTGTCCGTGGGCCACTGCCGGGACCGCATGCCCGACACGCTCTCCGGCGGTGAGCAGCAGCGGGTCGCCGTCGCCGTGGCCAATGCCAACGAGCCCCGGGTGCTGTTCGCCGACGAACCCACCGGCGAACTCGACACCGCCACCAGCGACGAGGTCTTCGCCGCGCTGCGCCGGGCCAACGAGGAGTTGGGCGTCACCGTGATCGTGGTGACCCACGACGCGTTGGTGTCCGAGCAGGTCCAGCGGACGGTACGGATCCGCAACGGCCGTACGTCCACCGAGGTGTTGCGCCGGGTCGCCACCGGCGACGACGGTGTCGAGGTGCTCACCGCCGAGGAGTACGCGGTACTGGATGCCAGCGGGCGGCTGCAACTGCCGAGCGAGTTCACCGAGCGGCTGCATCTGCGCAAGCGGGTGCGGCTGGCTCTGGAGACCGACCACATCGGCGTATGGCCCGACGAGGCGGCGCGGCGGGCGAAGTCCGAGGCGGACGGCGCTGACGGCACGGAGAGTAGGCGGTAACCGGCTTGCCCCCAGCGGGAGTTCAGGGCAGCCGAAGCACGGCTCCCAGGCGGCGCCTGCGGGCGAGCACCGTCTCGGTCGCCGCGGCCGCCAGGATCAGCGCGGTCACGCCGGCGACGAGGGCCAGGGTCAGTGAGTAGTCGGTGTGCAGGGCCGGTTGGGCCGGGCCGCCGGTGAACTGTCGTAGGTCCAACGTCCCTGCCAGCAGCCGGGGTTCGAGCAGGCCGAGGAGTGTGCCGCCCACCGCTGAGGCCACGGCCAGCGGCAGTAGTTGCAGGAAGTGGATCGCCCCGGCCTCCTTGCCGCCGAGTCCGAGTGTGCGCAGGAACGAGGTGGTTCGGCCGCGTTCGTGGGAAGTGAGGGTCAGTTCCAGGGCGAGCGCGAGCAGGCCGGACAGCGCGGCCAGGATCGAAGTGATCGTGTAGATCGTGCCGAGGCCCTGGGTGAGGCCGTCCGCGCGCAGGGTGCTCAGCGTCTCCGTGCGGACGCGGATCTGGGCCAGCGGCCCGAGCGTTTTGGCTGCCGCCGACCGCAGTGCCGCGGGACCGTCGCCCTTGAAGAGCAGGACGGTACTGCCCGAGTCCTGCTTGGGCAGGAGGTGGTCGGCGCCGGCGGTGGTGATCAACAGCGGTGTCCCTGGGGGGAGTTGCGCCGTGATCGGGCCGAGGAGGGGGTCGCGCAGTTCGGCGGTGGTGAGGGTGCCGACCGGTTTGAGGGTCAGGTTCACCGGGGGATGTCCCTGGGTCACCACGGTGGTGGTGAAGCCACCGGCGCGCTCGCGCGTCCGCAGGTCGGGCGAGAGGAGGGACGGCAGCGGGACACTCGCGTCCACCCGGGTCCCCGACGGGATGGTCAGTCCGGACAGCAGGACAGCGGCCAGCGGTGACTTCGGGGCGACGGCGGCCAGTTGACGAGGATTGACGGTGACCACGGCGACCTGCGAGGCCACCGCACCGTCGGCCTGCCCCGCGAGGTCGAGGGTGCGCAGATGCTGGAAGGCGGTCCGGATGCCGGTCGGGGCGACAGTGATGGACCCAGCCGGCGTCACCGTCCCCGCCACCGTCGCGCTCGCGTCAGCCCCGGTGGTCCACGCCGCCCCCGCGGTCAGCCCCTCGTCGACCGTACGCTGCACCAGGCCCCCGAACACCGCCGTGCCCAGGGTCAACACCAGGACGAACAGGGCCAGTCCGGTCGCCGGGGCGTCATGCGCGGCCCGGGCCGCGCCCACGAAGCCCACCACGCCCCGGCCGCGACGGGTCTGCCGTAGCACCATGCGGAGCACGAACGGGTAGACGCGCAGCAGGATCAGTACGACGGCCAGTGCCACCAGTACCGGTACCGCGCCCAGGATTCCGTCGGGGCCCTGTGAGCGGAGCGCGAGCACACCCGCCGCAGCTGCCAGCAGCACCGTCAGTTCCAGGACCACGCGTCGGCCCACGGCGGTTCTGCGGCGCGTGCGGCGCAGGCGGCCGGGGCGGCGGGGTTCGCGGACCGCCGGCCAGGTCATCAGGGGCACCGTCAGCAGCACCACCGCGGTGACGAGGGCGGCGGGCGACGGTTGCGGTGATCCGGATGTGCCGGTGGGGGCGAGGGCCCGGCCGGTCGCCCAGCCGAACAGCGCGGCTACCAGCACCACCGGCCAGGCCACGGCGCAGCGCAGCAGTACCAGCCGGGCGGTGGACGCGCCCCGCGCGCGCTGCAACCGCAGGTGTGGCCGGCGTCGGCGCAGCAGCAGCCGTACCGCTACGGCGACGGTGGCCAGCGCGACCGCGGCGAGCGCGTCGACGGCGTATGTCGCGAGGGCTCGGGCCTGTTGGTCCTGGGCCGTGAACGTGGTGAGCAGCGGGGTCAGGGAGTCGGTCACCAGCAGGGACTGGGTGGACTGGCCGCCGACCTGGCAACTGATGTCGCCGGTGACCCAGTCACTGCCCCGGCACAGGGCGGCGCTCAGGTCCGCGCTGTAGTGGGACAGGGGGCCGGTGAGTGCGCGGGCCCGGTCGAGCGCGGCCCCGGACAGGTCGGCGCGCAACTGCCAGGTCACCCGGGGGCCGCCCACCCCGACGCCGGCCAGCAGGTCGGCGGCGTCGCGACCGACGAGGCCTCGGACGGCGAGCACGGTGCCGGTGGAGCGTTCCGCCGGGTAGCGCGAGGGCTGGTCCAAGGTCTCGCGGCCGGTCCAGAAGCCGTCGGTCGCGGTCGTGGTGCGGTAGACGCCGCTCACCACCAACTCCGCTTGTGGGGCTGAGATTTGTGCCCCCGGCGTCTTGGCGAACTCCAGGCTCAGCCTGCTGCCGACCCGGACGCCCAGCGCCTGCGCGGTGGCCTGCGAGAGGCCGATCTGGGGTGCGGTGGCCGGCGGTGTGTGGTCGGCGGGCGCGTGACCGCTGACGTAGCGGAGATGGGTCCGCGCGGACGGCAGGTAGCCGGCCGTCAGTTGGGTGCTGGTGTTCGCCGGGCCCGGCGGGCGGGGCGAGAGCAGGGACGCCGGGTCGTAGTCGTAGCTGCCGCCGCCGGTGAAGGACAGGTGCCGCGCGGCGGCGCCGCTGAGCGGGTGGGTGAGGGTGCGGCCGGCGGCGAGCAGGGCGGCCATGTCCAGAGTGGGCGGTGAGGTGTTGAAGATCTCCGGTGTGGTGCTCAGGCTGATGAGCGGGGCTTGGGCCTGCGCGGCTTCGACGCGTTGCCGCAGCGCCCGGTCCTCCTGGCGGCCCGCGAGGGCGGGGGCCCATGCACACAGCGCGGTCAGCACCAGGACAAGTACCGCCAGGCAGACCAGCATCGGCAGGTCCCCGCGGGTCTCCTTGCGGATCAGACGCCGGGTTACCGCCGGGCCCGGCTTCACGGGTCGTGCCACCACCGCGTCCGTGTCCATGGTTCGGGTCACCGTCTGCCCATTCCTGTCGCGCTCGGTCCCGTGGGTCGTGTCAACGCCGCGTCTGTAGCTGCAAGTTGGGTCATCGCCCGGTCTCTCCGGCGATGCCCGGCTCCACGGGGCGCCTCAACTCCCCGTGTGTGCACGCGGGTCGGGTCACCGTCCGCGCTCTCCGATCGGGCCTACGACTCAACGGTCCTCCCCCGCCCGCAACACCCGCACCAGATCCACCCGGGCCAACAACCGCGCCAGCCCCAGCACAACCGCGCTGATGGCCAACGCGGTTGCCACCGCCGTCAGGGCCACCGTGCCCCAGGGAATGACCTGTGGCAGCGGCGGGTACGGGGCCTCTCCGCTGTCGTCCACGGTGACCAGTGGCAGTACCGCCGACGCCAGCGCCATCCCCATCAACGCCCCCGGCACCACCGCGAACAGCGCCAACCCCACCTGTTCGGCGCCCAGGAGCGCGGACAGGCTGGTGGCGCGGACGCCGATCGCGCGGAGGAGGGCGAACTCCTTGCGGCGCTGCCTGGTGGAGACCACCGCGTGGACGGTGAAGGCGATGACCGCGAAACCGGGGGCCAGGTAGCGGACCAGTTCCAGTACCCGGCGCAGGCCGGCGCGGAACGGGTCGGCCTGCAAGGACGCGGCGGTGCGTGCCGTGGTCGTGACGCTGCCCAGCGCGGGCTGTGCCTCGGCGGCAGCGGCCGTACGCGCACTGTCGGTGCTGTTCAGCCACCAGAACGCGGGGTCGTGCTGATCGGCACCGGCCAGGGTGAGCGCGGCGGCGAGTTGGCGCTGGTCGGCGATCAAGTGGCCCTGTCCGCGGCCCAGTCCGGGCGGTGAGTCGACGCGGCCCACGATCTTGGCGGTGATCCGGCCGCCGCCCAGGTCGAGTGTCGTGGTGCTGCCCAAATGCAGGCGGGCGGCGCGCAGCGTCGAGGCGTCGGCGCGTACCGGAAGCGGTGCCGGACCGCCCGCCGGGCCTGCCACGAGCCGTACCTGGCTGCCGGGTTGCGTGGCGTAGTCGCTGTCGGCCAGGCCGCCGAAGGCGTCCGAGGTCGCCTGGGAGGGGTGGATGCCCGTGCTGACCGTGGTCCGGAGCACGGCCGAGCCGCCCGGCACAATCGCGCACACCCCGGGGGTACCGGGGTTGTAGGTGTCGGTCAACTTCCCTTTGCACGCCCCCTCGGTGGAGTCGGCGGCGTGATCCGTACCGTCGAACCAGGCCTGCCCGCCGGGCAGTTGGGAGGCCCAGGTGTCCGCGGTGTCCGAACTGCCCGCACTGCCGCGCGCACCGACCCGCATCACGTCCAGGTCCAGCCGCGCGGGACGGACATTCGGCTGCGGCAGGACACTGACCGCCGTCACCGTCAGCGGATACGCCCGCGGATGGCCCCCGCTCAGCGCCACGGCCAGCGGGACCACGACCGTGCGTCTGGCCCCGTCGGCGCTGGGCAGGCGCGCCGACACGACGCTGACCAGGCCGGACGCGTCCTGGACGGCGAGTTCGAGGCTCGGCGCCACGCGGCTACCGTCGCTGCTCAGCCGCTCGTCCAGCAGGAGTGCGGTCGGCCGCCCGGGGAGCCGTATGCCGGGGACGACCGGTGACGGGGTGCGGGGCGCGGGTCCGCCGATCGTGCCGACCAGGTCCTCGGTGGCGCCGCCGGGCAGGTTCACCGTCGACCGCGTCACCGGTGTCACGCCGGTCACCCCCGGCAGCGCGCGATAGGCGGAGCCCAGCACGGCGGAGGGGTAACCGTCGTCCGCCGACGGGTCGATCCGCACATCCGCGCCGACGGTGAACGCGGCCTCCTCGGACGCCAGTCCGCCCAGACAGGCCAGCGCGGTGGTGGCGAAGGCGCTCACCGACACGGCCAGGCACATCAGCACCACCGGTCCCGCGTTGCGCGCGGCCCGCCGGCTCAACTGCCAACCGGCCAGGGCGAGTACGAGCCCTTTGCTACGCCGCCCGAACGCGTCCAGCAACAGCGACGTCAGCGGCAGCAGCCGGAGCAACAGCAGTGCGGCGGCGCCGGCCACCAGCGTCGGCACCAGGACCAGCACCGGGTCCGCGGACGCGCTGCCGGTGCCCACGTCGGCGATCAGCGAGTGGTGCCGCCGCAACTCCAGGTACCCCAGGGTCGCCACGGCCAGCAACGCCAGGTCGGCGCCCAGCCGTTGGGCGGCGGCGGCCCGCGCGCCGCGCGCCGGCCGCGACCGCGCCGACGGCAGCACGGGCAGCAGCACCGCCGCCGCGTGCACCAGCAGAGTCAGTCCTACGGCCGCCCACGCGTCGGCGCCCCGGGTGCCGGGGTGCAGCAGCCCGGCCAGGAAGGGCGCGGCCACGGCGGCCGGTACGCCGGTGAGCGCCCACTCGGCTGCCGCGCCGCGCAGCAGCCTCAACGTGCCCGCGCCCCGGGCCTGTTGGAGGGCCAGTTCGTCGCGGCGGCGCTCGGTCAGTTGGCGGGCGGCCAGGACCAGGGTGGCCAGGGCGAGGACCGCGAGCAGCACGCTCGGCAGGTACAGCGAGGAGCGGGCCGCGACCGTCGGGACCGTCAAGTCGTCGATGGCGCCGGGCAGTCCGGAGGCCACGGTCAGGTCGTCCAACGACGGCTGCCGGCCGCCGAACACCGACACCCCGCTCTGGCTGCCGGAGAAGGCGCGCAGCCGGTCGTGCAGTCCGGCGAGGCTGTCCGCGTCGAGCCGGGAGAGGTCGGGCTGCACGCTCCAGTGGGCCGTCAGATGGCCGTTGAGGACGGCGCTGCCGTTGAGCGCCGACGCCGAGACCACCAGCAGGTCCTGGTCGGCGGTCTCGCCCTCGGTCAGGTCGCCGGCCATCGCGGGCCAGAACCCGACGGCACCGGTAGCCCGGAAGACCCCGGTGACCCGCAGCGTCATGGGGCGGTTGAAGGCGTCCTGCACCCGAAGGCTCGAACCGGGCCTGATACCAAGGCGTTTGGCCAGGGGCTCGGGAATCGCCGTGTCGACCGGCGCGGTGGACCCGGTGGCGACCGGGACATCCGGCAGCGAGGTGAAGGCACCGGCCGGGGCGTCGCCCGTACCGGCGGGCCACCGCCCGGCCACCAACTCCCCGAACCCGCCCCCGTCCTGAACCGCGACCGGATGCAACCCGCTGCCCCCAGGACCACGCGGCGGCCCCACGACCCCGTCGATCCCCGTCACCGAGACCGGCGACGTACCGAGCAGCCCCACATACGTCCGCTGCGGCACCCCGGCGAACACCCGCTCCGCGGCGGCCCGCACATCCCGGTCGGCGACGGCCATCCCCCCGGCCCGATAGGCCGCGTTGACGTTCACCTGTGCACCGAGATCCCCGGCCAGCCGCCGTACGGCCCCGGCCTGCACCGAACTCCCCGCCAGCGCCGCGAGCGCGGCCAACGCCGTCGCACACAACAACACGGTCACCGAGACAGCGGCCAACACCAGCCCGTGCTGCCCGGCCCGCCGGGCAACTGCCGGGACCCGCCGCCGAGTTGGGCCCGGAACATCCGGCCGACGCCGCGGCGAGGACGTGAAGGCCGTGGCGACCACATGAACCCCCGCAGAATCGAACATGTGACGGTGACGGCGCGCCACAGTCCTACCAGCCGTGCCCCGACGCCGCAAGAAACGCTGATCGTCACGGCTGCCCGGCGGGGGGAGTACACGAGGAAAATGCCTGAGTACGCCAGGGACGTTCGCTGTACGTTGGGCGGGCGCCCCGAGTTCCGCGGTGGCGCGCTTCCCCAGCTCAGAGGCCCAGTAGACGTTACGAGGCAGGCCCACCGTGTTCCTGACGATCAGTACCACCGGCACCCCCGAACGCCCCGCCACCGACCTCGGTTTCCTGCTGCACAAGCATCCCGACAAATCGCAGGCGTTCTCCACGTCCTACGGCAAGGCGTACGTCCTCTACCCCGAGGCGGATTCCGTGCGGTGCACGGCAGCGCTGTTGCTGGAGGTCGACGCGGTGGCGCTGGTCCGGCGCGGCAAGGGCAAGGGGCGCGGTGGCGCGCCCGACGCGGCGCTCGCGCAGTACGTCAACGACCGTCCGTACGCGGCCTCTTCGCTGCTCGCCGTGGCCCTGAGCGCGGTCTTCTCCAGCGCCATGCGGGGCGTGTGCAACGCCCGCCCCGAGCGCGCCGAACAGCCGCTGCCGCTGCGCATCGAGGTGCCCGCGCTGCCCGCCAGGGGTGGTCCCGATCTCGTCCGGAGCCTCTTCGCGCCGCTCGGCTGGACCGTCACCGTCGAACCGGTCGCGCTGGACGCCGAGTTCCCCGAGTGGGGCGACTCGCGGTACGTCAGCCTCGTACTGGAGGCGGAGACGCTGACCCTCGCCGAGGCGCTGCGGCACCTGTACGTCCTGCTGCCGGTGCTCGACGACGCCAAGCACTACTGGGTGGCGTCCGACGAGGTCGACAAGCTGCTGCGCGCCGGTGAGGGCTGGCTGCCCACGCACCCGGAGCAGAAGCTCATCACCAGCCGCTATCTGTCCCGGCGTTGGTCCCTGACCCGGGAGGCGATGGAGCGCCTGGAACTGGTGCGGCTCGCCGAGGCCGACGACAGCGAGGTCGAGGAGATCGACAACGCCGTCGAGCCGGAGACCGAGGCCGAGGAGAAGCCGACACCGCTCGCCGTGCGGCGCCGGGACGCGATCGTCGAGGCACTCAAGACGTCCGGTGCCGGCCGCGTGCTCGATCTCGGGTGCGGGCAGGGGCAGTTGGTGCACGCGCTGCTCAAGGACACCCGGTTCACGGAGATCGTCGGCACCGACGTGTCGATGCGCGCGCTCACCATCGCGAGCCGCCGCCTCAAGCTCGACCGCATGGGGGAGCGGCAGGCCTCGCGCGTCCAGCTCTTCCAGAGCTCGCTCGCCTACACCGACAACCGCCTCAAGGGCTACGACGCCGCCGTGCTCAGCGAGGTCATCGAGCACCTCGACCTGCCTCGGCTGCCTGCCCTGGAGTACGCGGTGTTCGGCGCCGCCCGCCCGCGGACGGTCGTCGTCACCACCCCGAACGTCGAGTACAACGTCCGCTGGGAGACCCTCCCCGCCGGACACGTCCGGCACGGCGACCACCGCTTCGAGTGGACGCGCGCCGAGTTCGGGGAGTGGGCCGGGAAGGTCGCCCAACGGCACGGCTACGACGTCGAGTTCGTACCGGTCGGACCCGACGACCCCGAGGTGGGACCACCCACCCAGATGGCCGTGTTCAGCGTGAGCACCGTGAAGGAGGAGAAGGCCGCATGACGAACGAGACCCCCGCGAAGGTACGTACCCTGCCCGTCACCGACCTCTCCCTCGTGGTGCTGATCGGCGCCTCCGGCTCGGGCAAGTCCACTTTCGCGCACCGGCACTTCAAGCCGACCGAGATCATCTCCTCGGACTTCTGCCGGGGCCTGGTCGCGGACGACGAGAACGACCAGAGCGCCAGCCGGGACGCCTTCGACGTCCTGCACTACATCGCCGGCAAGCGCCTCGCCGCAGGCCGCCGCACGGTCGTCGACGCGACCAACGTCCAGCAGGACGGCCGACGCCAACTGATCGACCTGGCAAAGCAGTTCGACGTGCTGCCCATCGCCATCGTGCTCGACGTACCGGAGGAGGTCTGCGCCCAGCGCAACGCCTCCCGCGTCGACCGCGCCGACATGCCGCGCCGCGTCATCACCCGCCACACCCGCGAACTCCGGCGCTCCCTGCGGGGTTTGGAGCGTGAGGGCTTCCGCAAGGTGCACGTCCTGCGGGGCGTCGAGGAGATCGACCACGCCACGATCGTCACCGAGAAGCGCTACAACGACCTGACCCACCTCACCGGCCCCTTCGACATCATCGGCGACATCCACGGCTGCGCCGCCGAACTGGAGACCCTGCTCGGCAAGTTGGGCTACGACGACGGCGTCCACCCGGCGGGCCGCACGGCCGTCTTCGTCGGCGACCTCGTCGACCGCGGCCCCGACTCGCCCGGCGTGCTGCGCCGCGTGATGTCCATGGTCGGCTCGGGCGACGCGCTGTGCGTACCGGGCAACCACGAGAACAAGTACGGCCGTTACCTCAAGGGCCGCAAGGTCCAGCACACCCACGGCCTGGCCGAGACGATCGAGCAGATGGAGGGGGAGAACGAGGAATTCCACGCCCAGGTACGGCAGTTCATCGACGGACTCGTCAGCCACTACGTCCTCGACGGCGGCAGGCTCGTGGTCTGCCACGCCGGCCTGCCCGAGAAGTACCACGGCCGCACGTCGGGCCGGGTCCGCTCGCACGCGCTCTACGGCGACACCACCGGCGAGACCGACGAGTTCGGCCTGCCGGTGCGCTACCCGTGGGCCGAGGACTACCGGGGTCGCGCGGCCGTCGTCTACGGCCACACCCCGGTCCCCGAGGCCAGCTGGCTCAACAACACGATCTGCTTGGACACGGGTGCCGTCTTCGGCGGCAAGCTGACCGCCCTGCGCTGGCCGGAGCGGGAGTTGGTCGACGTACCGGCCGAGCAGGTCTGGTACGAGCCGACCCGCCCGCTGCGGACCGAGGCACCCGGCGGCCACGACGGCCGCCCGCTCGACCTGGCGGACGTGCACGGCCGCCGGGTGGTGGAGACCCGGCACGCCGGCCGGGTGTCGGTCCGCGAGGAGAACGCGGCGGCGGCCCTGGAGGTCATGAGCCGCTTCGCGGTCGACCCGCGCCTGCTGCCGTACCTCCCGCCGACGATGGCCCCGACGGCGACCTCGCACGTCGAGGGTTATCTGGAGCACCCGGCCGAGGCGTTCGCGCAGTACGCCGACGACGGGGTCGCGCGGGTCGTGTGCGAGGAGAAGCACATGGGTTCGCGGGCGGTGGCGCTGGTGTGCCGGGACGCGGAGACGGCGGCCAAGCGGTTCGGTGTGGACGGCGGGCCCACTGGGTCCCTTTACACGCGTACGGGCCGTCCCTTCTTCGACGACGCGGCGGTGACCGAGGAGATCCTGGGGCGGCTGCGGACGGCGCTCGACGAGTCGGGCCTGTGGGCGGAACTGGACACCGACTGGGTGCTGTTGGACGCGGAGTTGATGCCGTGGTCGCTGAAGGCGTCCGGGTTGCTGCGCGGTCAGTACGCGGCGGTCGGCGCCGCGGCCGGTGCGGTGTTCCCGGGTGTGCTGGGCGCGCTGGAAGGCGCCGCGGGGCGGGGGGTCGACGTGGACGCGCTGCTGTCCCGGCAGCGTGAACGCGCCGCGGACGCCTCGGCGTTCACCGACGCCTACCGTCGCTACTGCTGGACCACGTCCGGCCTCGACGGTGTCCGGCTCGCCCCGTTCCAGTTCCTCGCGGTCCAGGGACGCAGCCTCGCCGACCTCCCGCACGACGACCAACTCGCCCTGCTGGACCGGCTCGTGGAGCACGACAGCACCGGCCTGCTCCAGACCACCCGTCGGCTGTACGTCGACACCGGTGACCCCGAGTCGGTACAGGCCGGTGTCGACTGGTGGCTGGAGATGACCGGGCGGGGTGGCGAGGGCATGGTCGTCAAGCCGGTCGGCGCGGTCGTGCGCAGCGAGGCGGGCCGACTCGTCCAGCCCGGTATCAAGTGCCGGGGGCGGGAGTACCTGCGGATCATCTACGGTCCGGAGTACACGCGTCCCGACAACCTCGCCCGGCTGCGGGGGCGCTTCCTCAACCACAAGCGGTCCCTGGCGATCCGGGAGTACGCGCTCGGTCTTGAGGCGCTGGACCGGCTGGCCGAGGGCGAGCCGTTGTGGCGGGTGCACGAGGCGGTGTTCGGGGTGCTGGCGTTGGAGTCGGAGCCGGTGGATCCGCGGTTGTGACGGTGCGGGTGGGGGTGGTCGTCCTGGGGGCTCCGCCCCCAGCCTCCCGTTTCCCACCCACCCACCCGTTAGCCCACCAACCGCAACCGTCCCTCACAAACCCCCACCCGAACCCCCTGCCCCCAGGTCAACTCCACCGCATCCCCCTCCATCCCGTCCCCGAACACAACCAACCCCTCCGACTCAACGGTGAGTTGAAGCCCAGCCGATCCGCTCAGCTCACCCGCCACCAGCGACGTCCCGGTGACAGGCGACGGCCACGCCTCCCGTACGAACCACACCAGCCTGTCCTCCGAAGGGTGTGGCAGGGACAGGGAACTGCCCCGTTCCTGCCACACCGACCGGAGCCAACCCGTGGCCCCGGTGCCCGTTCCCACGAGCACCCCGGAGGACGCCTGGGCCTCGACGACACCCCCGTCGCCCTCCAGACCCAGGCGGTATCGGGCCGTCTGATGACCGACGGCTCCCAGATAGATCTCGTTGAGCGCGACCAGCCGCTGTGTGTCGTCGGCGACGGCCTCGACCATGGTCAGTTCGTCCACACCGGTGCCCGGCGCGTGCGCGGAGGGCAGCAGCGAGGCCGCGGCCGACGGACGGTGTCGAAGCCCAACACCGGTTGCCCGGCGAGGTACTTGGCGACGTTCGCGACCAGCCCGTCCTGCCCGACGACCAGCACCACGTCCTCCGGAGCGAACAGGAACCGGTCCAAGTCGCCCCGCTCGACCTGGGTCTGACGCCAGGTCAGGGGGATCGCCGACGACACCTCGGCCAGCGCCCGCCGGGTCCGGCGGTGCCGTTCGGCGACCTCCTCGATGTCCCGGCCCCGCGACCGGAGGAAGTACGCGGCCTGGCCGTGCGTCCCGTGCCGGGCGACCAACTCCTCGTACTCCGTGGTCCGGTGGACGAGGACGGCCCGCGGCGCGAGGCTCACGCGCCGACCTCGCCGCCACCGGCACCGAGCCTGCTGAGCAGCCCCGTCAGCACGTCCGGCGAGATCGTCACGCTGTCGATGTTCGGCAGGTTCTCCGCGAGCCGGGTCCCGGTGAGCGCGTTCAGGGTCGCGACGTCGACGTCGGAGTGCACCCGCAGCCACGCCGCCTGGGCGTGGGCCCGCGCGTCACCGACCTCGCGCGCACCCTCGGCCTCGGCCCGAGCGAGCCGTACGGAACGTGCCGCCTCGGCGTCGGCGAGCCGTACCGT